>JASJCI010000029.1 GCA_030066085.1 Gammaproteobacteria bacterium
CCATGCGCTTGCGCATCTTGTCGTCCATCGAGCCGATCACCGGGAACAGGTTGGTGATACGCAGCGATTCCATCAGGAACAGGCCCATCGCGATTTCAACCATGATGATCACCAGTGCGGCGATGTCCGAGGTTTTCATCGGTCCGATGTAACTGGTGCCGCCGACCATTTCCGACATCGGCAGGGCGATCAGCTGGAAGTTGATCAGGCCGCCGAACACGGCGATGATCAGGACCAGGGTCGAGATGAAGAACTGCGTCAGCGAAGAAGACGACAGCGTACGTGCCGCGCTGTCCTCGCCCTTGCGGATCGACTCGTAGGACTTCATCTGTTTGTCGATCTCGGCCGAGCGTTCCTCGAGGCCGTCGATGGTTTGCTTGACCCGCGTCAGCGACTGGCCGAGCTGGCGCCACTGCGGCTGCATCGCGCCGAGCAGCTTGTGCCGTTGCAGGGTCGACTGGCGATAGGATTTTTGCGTTTCCTGGTGTGCGGTCTCCAGGGTCTTGCCGATATTGTCGAGAATACTGCAGACAGTGGCATCGCCGGTGCGCGGGATGCTGGCAATCGAATCCACCGCGTCGAGCCAGGCGGGTGGCAGCGGCGGGGTGTCGGTGGCCGACTGGTAGTCTTCCTCGATCTTGTTGATCGTATCCGAAATCTGGCGATGCAGTGCCGGGTAGGCGGACAGGTCGCGCGTGACCACGGCGTTGACGCGGTGGAACTCGCGTTCGATCGCGCGTTCGGTGGCCTCCTGGCCACTGGCCATGACCACCTCCTTGTTGCGCTGCTGCAGGCGCGCCTCGAGGCGCTTGAGCGAGGCCGCGAACAGGCGGCAGGCGACGTAAATCGTGCGCCCGGTCGAGCGCAGCAGGGCATGCGCGGGAGCACGGCCGAGATAGGCCGCGAACACCCCGATCACGAGCCAGATCGCGGCCGATACCGCGGGCTGGCTGGACCAGACGTTGAGCAGATCGTTGAACATGGTTCCGTCCTCGTTTGTGTGAACTTGACGAGAATTTAGAGGGGGTCTGTGAAAAATCGGTGAAAACCCGGAGAAATACGCTTAAATCATTGATATTCAGGCACTTGTGTCGAATTAATTCACTTTTTCCGGGACCCGGAAGCAGGACGTCGCAAGGGCCCTATACTTGATTTCGTAAAGTCATTGCGAGCGCAGCGAAGCAATTTCCTCGAAATGGCGTGAGCGTCGACGATTCGGCGTGACAACCACGAGATAACGACACGACATGGCTTCCATTTTCTGGGTAGAGGATCAGTCGCACTGGATTCGCAAGTTTTCGCCGGTGCTGGAGCACGAGGATTTCGATGGCAAGCCCAATGAAATCGCGGTGTTCCAGTTCGCGGAGGCCGCGAAGCAGAAGATTGCCCTCAGCGAGGCCGATGCGCCGCCCGACGTCGCCCTGCTGGATGCGCGCATGAACGGCAACGACCAGGCCGGCTTTACCGTGTCCAACGCGCTGCGCAAGAAGTGGCCGAAACTGCCGATCATCTACCTCTCCGAGCACAGCGGCACCGACATCGAGCGCGATGCGCTGGAGCAGTTCGCGGCCACGGATTTTATTGCCAAGCACCAGAATAACGTCGAGCAGGTGTTATGCTGGCGCATTCGCGCGGTGCTGCGCCAGGTGTCGCTCGACGGTGACCTGGCGTCGACCGTGAACGTGGTCACCAGCGGTGACCTGAAGATCGACCTCAACAGCTGGAACGTCTACTGGAAAGGCCGGCGCCTGATGAACCCGGCCAATGCGCGCCGGCCGCTGGCGCCGATGCCGCGCAAGCTGCTGCGCGAACTGGTCGAGGTTTCGCCGCGGCCGCTGACCGCGGTGCAGCTGGCCGAGCGGCTCGATCTCGATGCGGAAAAATTTACCTACGCGAGCTATCGCCAGCACATCAAGACCCTGCGGCGAGCCTTCGATGCCGTCGAGGACGGCGAGGGCGCGTTCAGCGATGTCTGTGCGCGCGGCGAGGGCATCGTGACCTTTGGCGACGAGGGCGCGTATTTCTGGAAACCACCGGCCGCGAGCGGATGAAGCCCCTGCGCCTCTACTACCCGTGGCTCAGTACCCTCGGTGCGTTGGCTCTCGTCGGCTGGCAGGCCGGCCTCACTTATCCCGGCCTGATGGTCATCGATGGCTGGCCGCCGCTGTTGCGCGATCCCGCCAGTCTCGGCTATGGCGCAGCGATCCTCGTGCTGCTGGCGGGCTTCGACCTGTGGCGTTTCGCGTGCGCGAAGGCGCGCTGCCGCGAACGCCTGCAGCAGTACGAGCGCCAGATCGGTGAACTGTTCGACAGCAAGCGCGAACTCGGCACGCGCGCGCGCACGTTTTCCGACCACGCCGACAAGCTCAAGATGTTTATCAGCGAGCGCCTGCTGGAAACCATCGAGTACGACGAAAAATTCCTGCATTTCAAGAACATCGCTTCCGAGGTGCGGCATAACGGCGTCATCAGCTACGACAAGGCCCAGACCGCGCTGGCGCAAGCGCAGCAGGACTGTGACCCGGTGGCGCGGCGCCAGTACCAGGAAGCGGCCGACAGCCTGCTCTACCTGTGGGATCTGCTCGACCTGTCGACCACCGACAACCTCGCGCTCTACGTTGCCAACCGCATCTACGACTGCGAGGAACACTACTTTCAGTCCATGCTCAACCCGGAAGCGCTCGACGGTCCGTTTCGTCCGACCTTCATGATGAGCCAGGCCCTGCGGCGCGCGCTGTTGCCGATCTGCGAGGATGCCGACGTGCTGGGGCTCAACGACGACTGGCCGAAGCGTGGCGTGTATCGTGACGACAAGTTTCATATCCGCCTGTCGAACGACAGCGAGTTGCTGGGCAAGGAAAATCACATGGTGCTGATGATCGAGAACCTGCTCAACAATGCGCTGTTCTACTCGCGCCAGAAAGGCTACAAGGGGCGCTACAGCCAGGTTGCCATTCAGCTCGGGCAACAGGATGGCCAGGTCATGCTGCGCGTGTACAATCGCGGGCCGCACATCGACGAGGACGAGCGCGACAAGATTTACCAGCTGGGATTTTCGTCGCGTCGCGTGCGCGAACATCACGGCAAGGGACTGGGACTTTATTTCGTCAACGAAATCGTCAAGGGTTTCGAAGGTTCGATCGAATTCGAAAACATCGCCAACCGCGCACGCGATTTCCACTTCAGTATCAAGCTCACCAGCGGCGAAATCCTGCAGCGCGACGTCGCCTGCACCGATGTCGGCGGCAAACTCATGTGTCGCGAGGGTGACGAGGCTGCGCCGCTGAGCAAACGCGTGGACTGGTCGTTACCGGCGCCGATTGCAAGCGTCGAGGTTGGCGTGGGCGCCGGGCGCAAGCCGCAGCTGATATCGGACCTGTCCGCCAGCGAAGACCGTACCCATCTCGACCAGGATAACGAGCGCATGCCGCGCTGGGTGATCGAACTGCGTAACCGCAAGCGTTCGGCCACGCTGCGTTTCGCGCCGCTGGACCTGCGCGGGGTCGAGTTCCGCGTGCGCCTGCCGAACGCGGGTTCCCGGCTGGATCAGGAAGACTGACGCCAGCATAATACCCGCATGAGCGAGCTGATCTATCGCTCCGCGAGCTGGATCGCGGACGCCATTCGCCGGCGCGAGCTGGGTTGCCGGGAGATCGCCGAGGCTTGCCTGCGGCGCATCGAGCAGGTCAATCCATCGCTTAATGCCGTAGTTCAGCTGGTTCCCGAGCGTGCGCTGGCGGAAGCGGACAGGCTCGATGCCGAGGTTGCCCGCGGCGAGTTGCGCGGGCCGCTGCACGGTGTACCGATGACGATCAAGGATTCGCTCGATACCGCCGGCATCGTTTCCACCGGCGGTACCCTCGGACGGCGCGATCATGTGCCGCAGGCCGACGCACCGGTGGTGGCGCGACTGCGCGCGGCCGGGGCCGTGCTGCTCGGCAAGAGCAATACCCCCGAACTGACGCTCAGTGCCGAGACCAGCAACGAGATTTACGGTCGCACCAGTAATCCCTACGACCTCGCGCGCAGCCCTGGCGGCAGCAGCGGCGGCTCGGCCGCGATTATCTCCGCCGGTGGCGCCGCGCTCGAAATTGGCTCGGATACCGGGGGCAGTATTCGCGAGCCGGCCCACCTGTGCGGCATTGCCGGTATCAAGCCGACCGCCGGGCGTACGCCGCGCAGCGGACATATCGTACCCTGGGGTGGCGGTGTGCTCGACGGCCTGACCGTCCTCGGGCCGATGGCGCGCCATGTCGAAGACCTCGCGCTGTCGCTGCCGCTGATTTGCGGGCCGGATGGTGAAGACCCGGCGATGGTAGCGGCGCCGGTGCCGGATCCGGCGGCGCTCGATCCCCGGGGACTGCGCGTGGCCTGGTATGCCGCCAACGGTGTCGGCCCGCTTGCCGCCGATATCGAGCGCGTGCTCGATGACACCGCGCGTACGCTCGCGGCGGACGGGTTTTCGCTTACCGCGCGGGTGCTGCCGGGCATGCCGCGGCTGGCAGACCTTACCACGCGCCTGCGCGAGGCGACCAACCCGGGCCTGATCCGACGCCTGCTGGCGCGTTACGGCACCGAACGTCCGGGCCCCGACCTGCTGCCATACCTCGATGGCCCGCGCGGTTCCGGCGAGACCCTGATCGACCCGGAGCTGCTCGAGCAAATCGATGCTGCGCGCGGGCATGCGCTTGCATTTTTCCGCAAGTTCGACGCGGTCCTGTGCCCGCCGTCGCATGCGCTGGCGCGGGAGCACGGGTCGACCCGCGAGGATGCTTTCAGCGACTGGAGTTACGTATTGCCGCTTAACCTGCTGGGCTGGCCGGGCGCGGTCGTGCGCGCCGGCACCGGCAGGGGGGACTTGCCGGTCGGTGTGCAGGTGGTTGCGCCGCCGTGGCGCGAGGATATCGCGCTCGCGCTTGCGGGCGCGATCGAACAGCGCATGGGCGGCTTTCGCCCACCCCCCGTCTGAGCAAACAAATTCGGGGACAGTTTACTTAATTATTTCGGGGACAGTTTGATTGAGCCCCGAAATCCATGAAGTCCAGCCGATTATCGAAACCAGGGAAACCGGCAATACCGGGAGATACAAGGGTCCTGGCCAGGGTGTCCCCGAAACTGATTAGTAAACTGTCCCCGTATTTCCGTATTTCTCGCAGCTATTTGGGAAAGGCTGTTAACGTGGTGGTGTGCAGGAGTAGTCGCCGCGATCGAGTAGGTCGGACATCGCCGTTACTGGCTGGTGGATTCGAGGTTGTTCGCGACCTCGCGTCGAGTGGTGGAATGCGCATGCGATTGGCGCGTTTCGATCATTCTCGAGATCGGTATAAACGCGAACTCGGCCTGCGCCTCCGGTAGTTGCGCACGCAGTTGCTCGATCGTGTTTGCATAGGGATGACCGATCGCGATGGCCGAACCACGATCGCGTGCCTGCGCCAGCCAGATGTGGATTTGCAGGCGAATCGATTCCGGATTGGTTTCGTTGTCGAGAAATACGTCGCGCGAAATCGAGCGCAGGCCGGCCTCGCGCGCCTCCGCCAGGGCGACGCTGCGTGGCGAGGTGCGGCTGTCGAGAAAATACAGGTTCGGGTTGTAGCCGCGAATGCTGTCCATCACCGGGCGCATGAAAAAGTCGAACTCGGTGAGGTGACTGCCCATGTGGTTGTTGACGCCGCGAATGAAAGGCACGTCGCGCAGCAGCTGGTGCACCTTGCCGGTGAGCTCGTCTTCGTCCATGGCTTCGTTGAGCGCGTGTGGTTCGCGTGACGAGGCCGAGTTGATCGACTGCATCGGCAGGTGCAGGATAACTTCCTTGCCGCGCTCGTGCGCGCGCTCGGCCAGGCGACGGCCGTAAATCGTGTCCGGCAGGATGGCGTAGGTATGTGTACCCTCGAGATCGATGGCGGCGATGCCGTTGTCGAGCGAGTACCCGAGATCGTCGATCACCAGCGACAGCACCGGTCGCTGGTCGGCGGTTGCGCTGCAGGTCAGGGCCAGCGCCAGTAACGGCCAGAAGCGGATCATTGGCGGTCAGCTGGCGCTTAAATCCCGGCTCAGCCCTGCTGCAGGCTGCTCATGATAGTCAGACCCTTGAGCAGGTTGAGCGCTTCGTAGAGCTGGAAATCGGTGCGCGCCAGGGCTTCGCTGTCCTGCTCCTCGGACGCGCTTTCGCCACCGCCCTGGTCGCCGTTCGGGTTGTTGAGCCGGCCCTCGAGGTCGGCCTCGGAGTAGGACGCCTGTTCGCGCTCGTCCTGCGCCGACAACCGCAGCGTGCTCAGCTTGACGTCGGGCTCGATACCCTTGGCCTGGATCGAACGACCGTTGGGCGTGAAATACTGTGCCGTGGTCAGCTTGACCGCGGAGCCGTTGCGCAGCTCCTGGATGGTCTGCACCGAGCCCTTGCCGAACGACTTGGTGCCGAGAATGATGCCGCGCTTGTGGTCCTGGATGGCGCCGGCAACGATTTCCGAGGCCGACGCGGAGCCGCCGTTGATCAGCACCACCAGCGGCGCGCCGTTGAGGCTGTCGCCCGGAGTTGCGACGTAGCGCTGACTGGAGTCGTCGAGCCGCCCCTCGGTGTAAACGATCAGGCCGTTGTCGATAAATGCATCGGATACGCCGACCGCGCCATTGAGCACGCCGCCCGGGTTGTTGCGCAGGTCGAGCACCAGCCCCTTGAGCGAGTTCTGGCCGTCGACCTTGCTTTCCTTTTGCAGATCCGAGATCGCCTTGAGCAGGTCGGTGGTCGTGCGCGACTGGAAGTTGGTGATACGTACGTAGCCGTAGCCAGGCTCGAGCATGCGGTTCTTGACGCTCTTGACGCGGATGATTTCACGCGTGATCGTGATTACCATCGGTCCGGGCTCACCCTCGCGCACGATGGTCAGGTCGATGTCGGTGTTGGGCTTGCCGCGCATGATCTTGACCGCTTCGTTCAGCGTCATGCCCTTGACCGAACGCTCGTCGAGCTTGATGATCAGGTCGCTGGCGCGGATACCGGCGCGCTGTGCCGGTGTGTCGTCGATGGGCGCGATGACCTTGACGAAACCGTTTTCCATGCCGACCTCTATGCCGAGACCACCGAACTGGCCGGTAGTGCCGATCTTGAGATCGCTGAATTCGCTGGTATTGAGAAAGGCCGAATGCGGATCGAGGCCGCTCAGCATGCCGCGGATCGCGTCCTCGATCAGGGTCTTGTCATCGACCTGTTCGACGTAATCCGATTTGACCTTGGAAAAAACCTCGGTAAAAGCCTGCAAATCCTCGAACGGGATTTCCTTGCTGTCCTTGAGCGCGTAGACGCTATGTCCCACCGCGAGAGAAAGTCCGAGCAGGATACCGCTCAGAAACCAGGTGGAAATGCGCAGTTTATGTAACATCAGGTGACTCCGGTGTGTCGCGTCGGCCGGTTTTGGCTGTTAATTGTAGACCAGATAATGCGGCTAAAGTTGTAAACAGTTCAAACATATGGCCCGGTTTGGCCAATTCTACGGCAATGCCGCTAAATTTACAGCGTATCGGGCCCGGGGGCGGGTTCAGCCCGAGGCGAAGCGGTTGCCGGTCTTGCACCAGCGGGTGGGATTCTGCGGCTTGCCGCGCTTGCGAATTTCGAAATAGAGCCCGGGTTTGGCCTGCCCGCCACTGCTGCCGACGCTGCTGATCACGTCGCCGGCCTCGACCCATTCGCCGGCGGACTTGAACAGTGACTCGTTGTGGCCGTACAGCGACAGGTAGCCGTTGCCGTGATCGACGATGATCAGGTTGCCGAAGCCGCGCAGCCAGTCGGCAAATGCGATCCGGCCGTGTGATACCGCGCGCACGTGGCGGCCGGACGGTGCATCGATGCGTACACCCTGCCATTTCAGGTCCGAGCGCGGTTTGCGTTTACCGTACAGGCGACGCAGCTTGCCCTCGACCGGCCAGGCGAGTTTGCCGCGCAGGTCGACGAAATCCTTGCGCGGAATATCTTCCTCCGGCGCCGGCAGCAATAGTTCCTCGATCGAATCGATCAGCTGCTGCAGCTGTGCCGCCTCGTCCTCGAGCCGCGCCAGCTGTCCACCCTGTTTCTTGAGCTGACTGTCGAGCGAGCCGATGATCGTGCGCCGTTTCGCGAGATCCTTGTCGAGCCCGGCCTTTTGCTGGCCGAGCCGTTGCTGGTCGGATTCCAGCGCCGTGCGTGCCTCCTTTATCTGCGCCTCGGTCTCCACGATGCGTGTAATGCTGCCCTCCACCGATTCGATCAGCGCAACCCGCGCCTCCGAGAAATACTGGTAGTACACGAGGTTGCGTTGCAGCGTCTGCGCGCTTTGCTGCGAAAACAGCAGCTTGACCTTTTCCTGGCGGCCGAGGGTAAACGCGGTATAAACCTGCCCAGCCAGGTTTTCGTGCTCGCGCACGAGGCGTTGCTGATGCTCGAGCCGGGTCTTGCGCAACTTGCCCAGTTCGGATTTCTTGGCGCTGATCTGCTTGGCTGTTTTGCGGATCTGGCGGTTGACCTCGCCGATATCGCGTTCGATGGTTTTCAGCTGCCTGATGTACTGCGACTTGCTGTCTTCCTTGACCTCGATCGCCTGCTTGACCTTTTCGATTTTCTGCAGCACGGAGCGCAGTTTGCGTTCGCTGGTGGCCTTGTCGGCCGCGGGCGCCGACAGGGCGACGGCGAAACCAAGCGCCATTAATGCGAGGGATCTAGTCACCGGCATGGTGGACTTTGGCGCGGGTTTTATTCATAATCATTTTCTAATATTAACGTTCAGTAATGTTTCCAGGCAAATGCAAACTGATTCCTTCGATGGTATCGACGGCGACCAGCTGCTGGCGCGCGCGGCCGATATCGAAACCGCGTCGCGTTCGCTCAAGGCCATGTCGCATCCCCTGCGGCTGAAAATCCTGTGTACGCTGGGCAACCGCGAAGTCTGCGTGCAGGGGATCGTCGAAAATGTCGGCACTTCGCAAAGCAATATCTCGCAACATCTCGCGATTTTGCGCGATAAGGGTATACTGTCATCGCGCAAGGATGCGAACAAGGTGTTCTACCGGGTCGGCGACGAGCGGACGCTGCGCCTGATCGGAATGATGCAGGAAGTATTCTGTTCCGAGGGCTGAACCCGGTCCCGCAAAAACCAGACAGTTTGCCGTTTTATGTTGGCCCAGATTCTCGAGTTTTCGGCGAATCACCCCTTCCTGGTGATCGCTTTCATTTCCCTGCTGGTGCTCGTGTTCTTCAACGAGCTCAAGATTGCGTCGCAGAAGTTTGCCAGCCTGACACCGGCGGGAGCGGTGCAGTTGATGAACAACGAGGACGTGGTGGTGCTCGACGTGCGCGAGCCCGCCGAAACCGTCAGCGGCAAGATCGCCAAGGCGATTCAAATTCCCTTCTCAGGGTTGTCGAAGCGTATCGGCGAAATCGAGAAGCACAAGGATAAAACCCTGCTGGTCTACTGCAAGACCGGGGCGCGTTCCGGCATGGCCTGCAAGGAGCTGAGCAAGAACGGTTTCGACAAGGTCTTCAGCCTCAGCGGCGGTCTCGCCGCCTGGCAGGATGCCCATTTACCGATTAGCAAGAAGTAATAATGAGCGAAAACGAAACGAAACAGCAGTTCGGGATCCAGAAGCTTTATCTCAAGGATTCTTCCTTCGAGTCGCCGGGTGCGCCGAAATCCTTCCAGTTCCAGCAGTGGGATCCGAAAGTTGAGCTGAACATGGGGAACAAGCAGCAGCGCGTGGGCGACAACCTGTACGAGGTGGTGCTTACCGTGACCGTTACGGTCAGCCAGGACGACACCACGATGTTCCTGGTCGAGGTGCAGCAGGCAGGTCTGTTCGCGATCGTCGGTTACGACGAAGACGAACTCGCCTACCTGCTGGGCAGCCAGTGCATGACGTTACTTTTTCCCTACGTGCGCGAGGCCATCTCCGATATTTCGATCCGCGGCGGTTTCCCGCCGCTGTTGCTGTCGCCGGTCAACTTCGACGCGCTCTACCAGCAGCACCTCGAGGCACAGCAGGAGAAGCAGGACGGTGATACCGTCCAGTAGCCGGATCCGTCGGGGTGACTGAGACCGTCGCGGTACTTGGCGCCGGCGCCTGGGGAACCGCGCTCGCGATAAACCTCGCGCGCAACGGTCACGCCGTGCGGCTGTGGGGCCACACGTCCGACCACGTAGAGCGTCTGCGCGAACTGCGCGAAAACACCGATTTCATGCCGGGCTTTCGCCTGGACGAAAAGATCGACCCGCGAATCGAGTTGAAGGACGCGATCGCCGGCACGCGCCACCTGCTGATCGCGATTCCGAGCAAGGGTTTTCGCGAACTGCTGCACCAGCTCAAGCCGCTGGTCGGTCGTGAATGCCTGATCTTCTGGGCCAGCAAGGGGTTCGAGCTGGAAACCGGCCGGCTGCTGCACGAACTGGTCGAGGCGGAGTTTCCGCACAATTCCTGCGGCGTCATCTCGGGACCCTCGTTCGCTATCGAGGTAGCCAGGGGCCTGCCGACGCTGATCACCTGTGCGGGTACCGATCCGGCCAGCAGCGAGATGTTCGCGGAATTATTGCGCGGGCAGCACTTTCGCGCCTACACCACCGAAGACATCATCGGTGTGGAACTCGGCGGTGCGCTCAAGAATGTCCTCGCAATCGCGGTCGGCGCGGCTGACGGTCTGGGTTATGGCGCCAACACCCGTGCTGCGCTGATTACCCGCGGCCTCAACGAAATGGTGCGCCTGGCAACCCGCATGGGAGCCCGCCAGGAAACCCTCATGGGCCTGTCGGGGCTCGGCGACCTGATCCTGACCTGTACCGACGACCAGAGCCGTAATCGCCGTTTCGGGCTCGCCATCGGCAAGGGCAGGAATCCCCGGCAGGCCGAAATCGAGGTCGGCCACACCGTCGAGGGTTTCCGTGCCGCGCGCGCGGTACATGACAAGGTGAGCGAACTCGGGCTCGACTTGCCGATCATGGATGAAACCTACCGCGTGCTTTACGAGGGCAAACATCCGCGCGACGCCGTGCGCGATCTCGAAAACCGTCCCCAGGGCCACGAATAAACCCACCGCGTGGGCAAGACCCCTGCTGTTTCCCCGCGAGGAGCCGCCCGCCGCCCGCTCGATACCGACGTGGGCTCAGGTATCCTCGAAGCCGAGCTGGCGCCAGGCTTCGTAAACCGCGATCGCTACCGAGTTCGACAGGTTCAGGCTGCGCGAATGGTTGACCAGCGGTATGCGCAGGCAATGGTCACTGCCCAGTGATTTCAGCACTTGGTCCGGTAACCCGCGGGTTTCCGGGCCGAACAACAGCACATCCCCGGGCGCGAAGCGCGCGTCGGTAAAGCGCCTGGTCGCGCGCGTCGAAAATGCATAAATGTTATTGAATTCAATCGCCTTTTTGAATTCATCCAGGCTTGCGTGACAGCGCATCTCGGCCCATTCGTCGTAATCGAGCCCCGCCCGGCGCAGGCGTTTGTCCTCGAGTTCGAAGCCCAGCGGTTCGATCAGGTGCAGGGCAAAGCCGGTATTTGCCGCCAGGCGGATGATATTGCCGGTATTGGGGGGGATTTCCGGCTGGTACAGGACGATGTGCAGCATGCTCGAATTATTTTGTCCGATTCACTAGAAATACACCAGCTATGGTCTAATATTTTTTAATTAACACAATAAGTTATGACAATTTTCTTAAGCAATGTCTAGATCGTTCGGCCGCCCCGGCGCGGTTGCGGGCGGTACGCTTGCCGCGCGGTCTATGACAATCCCTGCCCGCGGTGCCCCCGCATGGCACGGCAATTGCTTCGATAACTAATTGTTTGATAACTCATTGATTGTTTTTTTCGCGCTAAGACGAAGTCTAGCGAGACGGACGGAGGAAACACAGGCTTGTTTGCCCGCGGTAGCAAAGATTCTCAGATCGGCGTCGAGTTCCTGCCCGATGGCGTGGCCATTGCCCAGGTGCGCGTCGGGCGGCGGAACCCGGGGCATATCATGCGCAGCGAATTTGTCGCGGCCGACGGTCAGCAGGCCCAGGTCGAAGCGCTGAAGACCTGGGTGCGCGAACACAGCCAGCAGAAGGCGCCCTGCGTCTGCCTGGTCGCGGGCGACGACTGCGACGTCTACCAGGTCGAAAAACCGCAGGTCGAGGACGCCGAGATGCTGCAGGCCGTCACCTGGAAGATCAAGGACCTGATCAGCTACGACGTGGCCAATGCCGTGGTCGACTGTTACCCGATGCCGGTATCGAGCAAGAACAACCAGCAACAGGTCGGGGTGGTGTCCGCGCGCGAGAGCGTAATCGCGAGTTATGTCGACAGCATTCGCAGCTGCGGCCTCAAGCTCGTTGCGCTCGATATCCATGACCTGGTGCGCTCCAACCTGCAGATCATTCGCCACGCTGCCGAACAGACCCTGGCGGTCCTGTCGCTGACGCGCACCAGCGGCCTGCTCAGCGTCTACCACGATACTGATCTCTACGTATCGCGTGAATTCATGATCGGGCTCGATCAACTCGAGCTCGCCGGTGGCGAAGATACCGAGGTGTTCGATTCGCTGCTGCTGGAGATTCAGCGATCACTGGATTACTTCGAGAGTTACTACGGTATCGGCGCGGTCAACAGCCTGCGCGTTTTTCCGCAATTGCCGGCGACCGAGAAAATGGCGATGTACCTGCAGAACCTCGCGAGTTTCGATATCGACTTCATCGTGTTCGGCGCCGACGCCGATAACGACGGGCTCGAGCCGCACTGTTTCCACGCCTACTGCGCCGCGATGCGCGGAGTGCATACGTGATCGAGCAGCAAATCAACCTGTACCAGGATCGCTTCCGCGAGAAAATGATCTGGTTTTCGGCCGTGCAGGTGCTTGCCGGGCTGGCGCTGCTCGTCGTGGTCGGCGGTATCTGGAGTTACCTGCTGCACGCCGAGCTGTCCGCGGTCGAGCAGGCCAATCGCGATATCCGTGTACAGCGTGACCGGCTCACCGCCGATCTCGCCAGCGCCAACGCCGAACTGGCCCGCCTGCTGGAAGACGATTCGGTCGAGCGCGAGATTGCCGGCACCGCGAAGCAGGTCAACGCGCGCAAGCAGGTGCTGAATTTCGTCGAGGCCAATCGATTCGGCTCCGGCGACGGTTTTTCCGGTTACCTCGTGGCGCTGTCGCGCCTGCACGTCGACGACATCTGGCTCAACCGGGTAAGCCTTGGACAGGACTACGTGCGCATCGAGGGCAGCTCGCTGCGCGCCGACTCGGTACCGGCCTATTTCGACAGCTTTGGCAGCGAGGAGGTTTTTGTCGGCAATCGGTTCGACCTGTTCCGCGTGAGCCGCCCGGCCGACTCCGAATGGAAAGTCGATTTCGAAATCGCGACCCGCGGGGAAGACGATGGATAAGCGCTGGCGACAGTATGCGAGTCGTTTCGACGCGCAGACCCCGCGCGAGCGTGCACTGATCGCGATCTCGCTGCTGGTCGCGATCTGTTTCGTCTGGTGGGCCTATTACCTCGATCCAAGGACCACCGAGATCGATTCGCTGACGGCCGAAAACACCCGCGTGCAAAACGAGATCGACAACACGCGCCGCGTACTCGCCGATATCCGGCGCCGTATCAATGACGGGGTAGACAGCCAGCAGCAGGCGCAGCTCGCCAAGCTGCAGAGCGAGCTGCAGCAGCTCGAGGCCGACTTGCGGGCAACGACCATAGAGCTGGTCGACCCGGAAAAAATGTTCCGCCTGATGAATCAGCTGCTGAATCGCGATTCCAACCTCAAGCTGCTCGGCCTGCGCCGACGCGACGTCCGCCCGGCGTTCGAGATCGACGAAGCCGAGGGCGAGGAAGCGGGGATTTATCGCCACGTGCTGGAGATCGAGTTCGAGGGCAGCTACCTCGATATCCTGGCCTACGTACAGTCGCTCGAGCGGCTGGACTGGAAGCTGCTGTGGGACGAAATCGAAATCGCCAGCGGCGAATACCCGCGGGCATCGGTCAAGATAGCCGTGTCGACCCTGTCGACGCGGCGTGAATGGGTGGGGATCTGATCTATGAAAGGGGCCGAATAATGCGCCGCATGCTGACAACTTATCTGGCGGTCCTGCTGTTCCTGTCGCTGGGCTTTTTTGGGCTCGGAGCGCTTGCATCGGTGGGCGCTGCCGAGCTGCGTGATCCGATGCAGCCACCGCCGCTGGCCCTGCGCAAGATGCGCCAGGCCCTGGCTGCGCAGCAGCCGCAGGTGGCCAAACCGAAGGCCGACCAGCCGGAGACAAAGACGCTGCAGCTGACGTCGATACTGATTTCACCGAGCCGCCGGATCGCGATCATCGACAACCAGATGCTGGCCGTTGGCGATCGTATTCGCGGCGCCCGCCTGGTAAAGCTGACCCGCGAGAGCGCCCGCCTGGTGCGGCAGGGCAAGGTTATCGAACTGAACCTGGGCAATCATTCGAGCGCAATCCGCAAAAAAGTCGCCGAGAGTAACAAATGAAAGTCAGACGTTTAATCATTATGCTGCTGGCAGGCCTGTTGAGTGCCTGCGCCTCCAAGCAGCTCGAGCAGGGCGCGCAGCAGACGCGACAGAATATAAACGATACGCTCGAGAAAGCGGCCGCGGTCGAGATCCCCGACGTGCAGCCGCCCTCGGCGGAAATACTCGACCAGCTGGTGCCCGGCAGCGGTATTACTGTTCCGGGCCTGCAGCAGGATCTGAAACAGGAAACCGCGTTCGACATCTCGGTGTCGAACGCGCCGGCACGGCTGTTTTTTATGAGCCTGGTCAAGGACACCAATATCAACATGGTCGTCCATCCCAGCGTCGAGGGCGAAATCTCGCTGGACCTGAAAAACGTCACCGTGCGTGAAGTCATGTCGCTCGCGCGGGAGGTATACGGCTACGAGTACAAGGAAAACGATACCGGCTACATCGTCCTGCCGGCCCGTATCCAGTCGCGTATTTTCCCGGTCAACTACCTCAATGTCGCGCGCGCGGGCGAGTCGCTGATGACCGTAAGCTCGGGCCAGATCCAGGACTCCGGCAATGGCAACGGCGATTCCGACGACAGCTCCGGCTCGGATTCCACGTCGCCCAAGTCGAGCAGTATCAAGACCCGCAGCGTGACCGATTTCTGGACCGAACTGGAGGCGACCCTGGTCTCTATCATCGGCAGTGGCGACGATCGTTCGGTGGTGGTCGATCGCCACTCGGGGCTCGTGATCGTGCGCGCAATGCCGGGCGAGCTGCGCGACGTAGAGGCTTATCTCGAAAATGCGCAGGACAACCTGCAGCGCCAGGTCATTCTCGAAGCCAAGGTCATCGAGGTCGATCTGAACGACAGTTTCCAGTCGGGGATCGACTGGGCCCTGATATCGGACAGTAACGATCTCGCGATTACCAACTCGGGCCTGGTGCGGGGTGTCGGCAATGTGCTGGCCGACGAGGCCGGATCGAGCCTGCTCAACGAGGTGGGCGACGCGGTGATTTCATCGACGCGGGATTTCAGCAATATCCCCTATGCCAACCTGTTTGCCGTGGGCAGCTCATCCAGTACCTTTGCCTCGCTGATCACGCTGCTGAGCAACCAGGGCAACGTGCACGTGCTGTCGAGCCCGCGGGTATCTACCGTCAACAATCAAAAAGCGGTTATCAAGGTTGGTTCGGACGAGTTCTTCGTCACCGAGATTTCTTCCGATTCGCAGACCACCGCGGCCGGCACGACGTCTAATCCCGAGCTGACCCTGACCCCGTTCTTCTCCGGGATCGCGCTCGACGTAACCCCGCAGATCAGTGCCGAGGGTGACGTGATCCTGCACATCCACCCGAGCATCAGCGAAATCGAGGACCAGCTCAAGGTCATTACGCTCGGCGGTGAATCCTTCGAACTGCCGCTGGCGCTGTCGACCGTGCGCGAGTCCGATTCGGTGGTGAAAGCACACAACGGTCAGGTGGTCGTCATCGGCGGCCTGATGAAAAATATCACCAGCGACGAACTGGGTGCCGTCCCCGGAGCTGCCGACGTGCCGTTCCTGGGAGAAGCTTTCAAGCAAAAGCGCAAGCTCAACCGGCGCAGCGAACTGGTGATCCTGTTGCGGCCGATCGTGGTCGACAAGAACCGGATCTGGTCGGACTACATCCGCCAGAGCGCCGAGCGCGTGCAACAGTTGAGCATCCTGCCCAGCGGAGAATAGTAATGTACGAGCAGTACTACGGTCTTGCGGAAAAACCGTTCAGCCTGACGCCCGACACCGAGTTTTTTTACCGCTCGGTAACCCACGGCGAGGCGCTGAATGTTTTGCAGATCGCGATTCGTGGCGGTGACGGATTCATCAAGGTTACCGGCGAGGTCGGCACCGGCAAGACGCTGTTATGCCGCAAGCTGCTCGACGTGCTCGATGAAGACTTCGACACGGTTTACATTCCGAATCCATACATGGATTGTAACGCCCTGCTCGACGCGGTCCTGATCGAGATGGGTATAGCCGACCGGCTCGAAGGACAGAAGTATCTCGCCTGTATCAACCAGCGCCTGGTCGAAAACGCCCGCCGTAACCGTGGCACGGTAATCATTCTCGACGAAGCCCAGTCGCTGCCGGAAGCGAGCCTCGAGGCGATACGCCTGCTCAGCAATCTCGAAACCGGCAAGCAAAAACTGGTGCAAATCGTGCTCTTCGGCCAGCCCGAGCTGGACGCGCTGCTGGCTCGCAGCAGCGTACGCCAGTTGCGCCAGCGTATCGTCCACGCGTACCGCCTCGAGCCCCTGAGTCACGATTCGATGCGCGCCTACCTGCAGTTCCGGATCAACTCGGCGGGCTACCGCGGGCCGGAACTCTTCGATCGTGCCGCGCTGACTCGCCTGTACAAATTCAGCCAGGGTGTGCCGCGCGTGATAAACGTTTTGTGCAACAAGGCGATGATGTTGTCTTACGCCAGCGGCGAATTTTATGTCAACAGTAAACACATCGAGGCCGCTGCCGCCGACAGCCAGGTGCAATGAGCGTCATCAACAACGTTTTGAAGGATCTCGAGGCGCGTGAAAGCGCGTTCACGCCGATCGAGATTCCCGCGATAGCGGGATCATCGGCCAGGCGCCGGGGGTTCAGGCCCGCGCTGCTTGCCGCCATGCTGGTTATTCCGGCGGCCGGCGCTTTTTACCTGCTGCACTCGCAGCCCGCCACCGGGCTCGACGGTACCGCCAACGTGGCCGCTAACCAACCGCCGGTGGTTGCGGGTCGATCCGAAAACACGCTGCCCAAAGTTGCGTCGGCAGCGCCGGCGGGACTCGTCGGTATCGAGATCGAGCCTGCCGCCGATGGCGAGATATCCGCGCTGCAATCTTCGAACCCGGCAGCCGCGCACCTCGATGAATTATCGCCGGCGGAAGTCAGCGCGGTAGAGATGGCGGCCGTTACCGACGGCGCGCTGGCAGCGTCGGCAACGGCCGTGCACAGCATGCCCCCGCCTGTTAACCAGATTATTGGCCTGCAACTGCGTGAATCCGAACAGGAAATGCAGATGGAATTCGAGCTGCGCGACCGGGTCGTCGCTTACCTGCGTGAACGCGGCGAAAATCATTTCGGCTATCGCCTGCGTGCCATCGAGAGCCAGATCGTCGCGCCGTCGATTAACGATAACCGCTGGATTCGGCAACTGTCGATCGAGGCGGCCGGAGGCGGTGTCGATATCGATTTCAGGACCGCGCCGAACATACTGGTGGAAACCCGCCAGAGCCTGGTCGACGGCCAGGCGGTATGGGTCATCAGCCTGCGCCAGGCGGTGTTGCCCGCGGCCGAAGCCGCGCCGGTCGCAGACGCCCGCGCGGAACCCGTACCGCCCGCAGCGGCAGACACGCCGGCCGCATCCGCACCCGTCATCGCCACGGCGGAAACGGGTTCCGCGCAGGCCCGGGAGCCGCAAGCGGTCAAGCTCGAAATCAGGGCTACCGATCCCGCGGCCAAGGACAGCGGCCGCCTCGAATACGCGGTTGAACTGGTCAACTCGCGCCGCCCGCGCGAGGCCGAAAAGCTGTTGCGTGAACTGCTCGGCGGTGCCGAGGACAACCAGGCGCGTCAGCACCTGATCGCGTTGTATCAACGCGACAAGCGACTCGACCGGGTGATGCAGGTGGCGCTGGAATCGATGCAGCTCTACCCGCGGGACGGCGTTTTCAGAACCGAGTATGCGCGCGCGCTTTTTCATCGCAAGGCCTATCGCGACGTCATCGCGCTGTTTGCCGACGCCGCCGAAGCCGATGCCGCCCAGCTGTCGCTGGTCGCGGCGAGTCATCAGCGCCTCGACCAGCACGTCGATGCGGTACGCCACTATCGGCTCGCGCTGGCGCAGGATGCGGGCAACGCGCGCAACTGGGTCGGGCTCGGCATTTCGCAGGAGCACACTGCCGCGCTCCAGGATGCGCTGGAATCCTATGTACAGGCGGGACGGCTCGGTGGTCTGAACGAGCACCTGCTCGCGTTCGTCATCGAACGCAGTAATACGCTTCGACGGGTACTGAACTGATGGCTTTTACCAAGAAGATCCGGCTCGGCGACCTGCTGGTCGAAAAGGGGCTGATCACCGGGGAGCAGCTGCAGTTCGCCCTCGGTGAACAGAAAAAGCTGGGTCGCAAGCTGGGCAACACGCTGATCGAGCTCGGCATGATCGACGAGGCCAGCATGCTCAACCTGCTCGCCAACCAGCTCAATATCCCGCTGATCGACATCAACAACTACAACTACAGCGACGAGGTCGCCAAGAAACTGCCCGAGACGATCGCGCGCCGCTACCGGGCACTGGTGCTCGAGGAGCGCGAGCGCGATTACCTCGTGGCGATGGCCGATCCGACCGATATCTACGCGCTGGACGAAATCCAGGGCAAGCTCGACAAGCCGGTCGGCCAGGCGATAGTGCGCGAATCCGACCTGCTGGAAAACTTCGACCTGGTGTACCGGCGTACCGATGAAATCAGTGCGCTGGCAAGCGAACTCGGCCAGGATCTGAACGAATCCGCGCCCGAGCTCGGTGACCTGCTGCAGACCGAGATGACCGATGCGCCGGTGGCCAAGCTGCTGCAGTCGATTTTCGAGGACGCGGTGCAGATCGGCGCGTCCGATATTCATATCGAACCGGACAAGAGCGTGATTCGCATCCGCCAGCGTGTCGACGGCGTATTGCAGGAGCAGGTAATGCAGGAGACGCAGATCGCGCCCGCGGTGGTGGTGCGGCTGAAACTGATGTGCGGGCTCAACATTTCCGAAAAACGCCTGCCGCAGGACGGTCGTTTCCACGTGATCGTCAATGGCCGCGACATCGACGTGCGCCTGTCGACCATGCCGGTGCAGCATGGCGAGTCCGTGGTCATGCGTCTGCTCGACCAGACCCGCGGCGCGCTGCACCTCGACCATCTCGGCATGCCGCCGGATATCCTGCATCGTTTCCGCAAGAACTTTCACCTGCCCAACGGCATGATCCTGGTCACCGGGCCGACCGGTTCCGGTAAAACCACGACGCTGTACGCGGCGCTGTCGGAGCTCAACGTCAAGGAATCGAAGATCATCACGGTCGAGGACCCGGTCGAATACCGCCTCGATCGCATCAACCAGGTGCAGGTCAATCCGCGCATCGGGCTCAAGTTTTCCAACGTGCTGCGCTCGGCGATGCGCCAGGATCCGGACATCATCATGGTGGGCGAGATGCGCGATGCCGAAACCGTCGAGATCGGCGTGGCCGCGGCGATGACCGGTCACCTCGTGCTGTCGACCCTGCACACCAATGACACCATTTCCACCGCGACCCGCCTGATGGACATGGGGGTCGAGGGTTACATGTTGGCGACGACGCTGCGTACGATTATTGCGCAGCGGCTGGTGCGCAGGGTTTGCCCGAGTTGTGCCGAGGACTATACGCCGACCGGGTTCGAGGCCGGCTGGCTCAGCGAAAGCCTGGGATTCGACCTGTCGCAGTACCGCTATAAAAAAGGCCGCGGCTGCAAGCAGTGCGGCGACAGCGGTTACCAGGGCCGCATGGGTGTTTACGAACTGCTCGACATGAATGCCGAACTCGCGGAGAAACTGCGCCACGATGATTCGCAGGGGTTCGTCGAGGCGGCCGCGCGCGCCCCGGGCTACCAGCCGTTGGTCATGGTTGCCCACGAGCATGCCAGCAACGGCCTCACGACCATCGATGAAATGTTGCGCCTGGCCGGTGAAGTGCCCGATGACGTGATCGATCATCCGCCGCAGGCCGAGGCAAGCTAGTGCCCCAGTTCGAGTTCAAGGGCCGCGGAAGTAATGGCCAGCTGGTCGACGGCGAACTCGAGGGCGCCAGCAGCACCGCGGTAGCCGGCGCGCTGATGGATCGCGGCGTTACGCCGATCTCGATCGTCGAAAAAAGGCAGAGTATCGACGTTGTCGAAGTCGTGCGTGAACGTTTCGACCTGTACCGGGTCAGCGTCGAGGAGCTGCTGATGTTCACGCGCCAGATGGGCGCGCTGATCAAGTCGGGCATACCGATCACGCGTGCGATCTCGGGTATCCTCGATTCGATCGAGAACCCGCTGATGGTCAAGTCGCTGCGCGACATTCTCGAGCAGCTCGAGTCCGGCCGCAGCCTGTCGATCGCCTGCGCGCGGCACCCCAAGGTTTTTTCCAATCTCTATATCAGCATGATCCAGGTCGGTGAAAACACCGGGCGGCTGGAAGAATCCTTCGCGATGATGGCCGAGTACATCGATCGCAACCGGCGCATTGCCAACAACATCAAGACCGCGCTGCGCTACCCGACCACGGTGCTGAGCGCGATTGCGATCGCGATCGGTATCGTCAACCTGTTCGTGATCCCCAAGTTCGCGTCGTTTTTCGAGGCCAACAACCTCGAGCTGCCGTGGCAGACCGTGTTCCTGCTGAATACGTCGAACTTTTTCGTCGACTACTGGATGGTTGTGCTCGGCGTGATGATCGGCGCTTTCTTCGGTTTCCGTCACTGGATCAATACGGTGAAAGGGCGTTATCGCTGGCATCGTTTCATTATCAAGGCGCCGCTGGTCGGGGATATCCTGCACCGTTCGTTCATGGCGCGTTTTGCGCGTTCGTTCGCGATGGCGTACGGAGCCGGCGTGCCGATCGTGCAGGCCATGGGTGTGATCGCGCGCTCGATCGGTAACGAGTTCATCGCCGGTCACGTCAGCGGCATGCGCGAGGGTATCGAGCGCGGCGAGGCGCTGACCCGCACCGCGAACGCCACCGGCATGTTTACGCCGGTCGTGATGCAGATGTTCGCGGTCGGCGAGGAAGCGGGCAATCTCGACGAGATGATGACCCACATCGCCGACTTCTACGAGGAAGAAGTCGATTACGACGTCAAGAACCTGTCCGACAAGATCGAGCCGCTGATCTATGTCGCCATGGGTGTCATGGTCCTGATCCTGGCGCTGGGTATATTTGTACCCATGTGGGACGTCGCCAAGCTGGCGGGATAATGGTACCGACGCTCGCCTCGGTTCCCGGCGCGCTGCTGTTTCGCACCCTGATGAGCCTGTTGCTCATCCTGATCCTGATCTTCGTGTTCTTCAGCTACGTCGACGATACCCAGCGCGAGTTCGAACGCAGCGCGATCGAGCAGACCAGGCGAATCATCGACAGCGCGCTGGCGGTTACCTTCGCCAGTTACGCGGTCGAAGGCCGGCTCGACGAACTGGAGCAACTGAACGGCGCCAATCCGTTCCTGCTGCTGCAGAACTACCGGATGTTGCCGGCCAGCTACCAGGGCGAAATCGAGCAGGATATCGATGCCGGGCTGGGTTCCGGCTGGTATTACCTGAAACACCGGCGCCTGGTGGCTTACAAGACCTATCACCTGGACAGCTATCGATATTTCCGCCTGCACCTGAATTACGACGATCGCGACGGCAACGGCCGTTTCGACCCCGCCAGCGACGAATTCCGCAATCTCCAGCTGCAGCCCTTGCTCGATTTACCCCGATAAACCACTGCGAGTACCCGCGCGCTTGTAAAGTTTACCGTCGGGGTGGCGATCTCCGGGGGATGACGGGCAAAAAAAAGCCGCGGCTCTGGCCGCGGCTTTGTGTCGGGTTCTGGACTGCTGTTACGGGCCGGTACAGATGATCGCGGCTTCGCCGTCGGTTCCGGTGCCATCGGCGTGCGTTATCGCGCAGTTGAAGGTTTGACCGGCGGCACAGGGAAGACCCTCGGTGGTAACGTCGCCATTGGCCGTGATCGCGTAGCCCAGGTTCACGGTCGGCGCCGAGCCGGAAGCCATCAGTGCATCCAGTGACGTCGAGGGTGCTACCCCGGTGTCGATGCAATCCGCCGATGCGATTATGGTCGACGTCGCGCCGACCACGTTGGCGGCATAATTGATCGCGGCTGCCGAGGAGAGTTCGGAAGCGATACCCTGCTCGGAAGCGTCGGCAGCCTGGCTCGACAGGTCCTGGAACTTGCCCAGGGCGGTAACGCCGAGAATGCCCAGCAAAACGATAACCACTACCAGTTCTACCAGCGTGAAACCTGCTTGTGTCTTGTGCATTTGTTGACTCCCTAGACTAGAGTAATACTGTTTCGTGTTTTTAACCGAGTATAGACTAAGTTAAAGTAATGTCGCCGAAATCTCCCTAAATCGATGATTTTCGTGACATTTTTTTCATGAATAACCGGGGCTGTGCCCCGTCGGCGTAAACCTGTTCACATGAGTTTAGTCAGTTATCGGCACGACGCCGGGTTTTCCTTAATCGAATTGATCACGGTAGTGGTCCTGCTCTCGATCCTCGGCGTGGTTGCACTGGGACGCTTCGGCAACCAGGACGCCTTTGCCGCGCGCGGATTTTTCGACGATACGGTGGCGGCGGTGCGCTTCGCGCAGAAATTTGCGGTCAGCAGCGGCTGCGAAATACGCGTGGTAACTACCGCTTCGAGCTACCAGTTGCTGCAGGGTACGACCTGTACCGCCGGCGACTTCGCCGATGCGGTGGACAATCCCGCCAATCGCGGCCAACCCTATCTCAACAGCAACATGCCCGCCGGTTTCAGCCTGACGGCCGGCAGTATTACCTTCGATGCCGAAGGGCTCCGCAGCGACGGGCCGCCGGCGGTGTTTACCCTGACCGACGGCAGTACCAGCTACAGCTTCGAGGTCCATGGCGCGACCGGCCTGGTCGAGGTCCTGTAACATGTGCCGCCGCCGTTGCCAGGCCGCTTTTACGCTGATCGAAATCATCGTCACGCTGGTGGTGGTCGGTATCGCGGCGGTGGCGCTGCTCGGCGTTTTCACCAGCAACGTGCGCGGCAGTGCCGACCCGCTGATACAGCAGCAGGCGATTACGATCGCCGAGGCCTACATGGAAGAGATCATGCTGCGCGCCTACGACGATCCGACCGATCCCGAGCAGGGCACCAGCGGTACCGAAGCCGGCGAGACTTCGCGCGATCTGTTCGACGACGTGCAGGATTACAATCACCTCGGCACTACCGAGGTGCGCAACCAGAACGACGTTGCGATTGCGGCCCTGTCGGCCTACGCCGTTACCGTCTCCGTGACCGGTGCAACCCTGAATAGCGTGCCGGCGATGCTGATCGATATCCGCGTCGACCATCCGGCGATTTCGCAGGTAAGGTTGAACGCTTACCGCACGGATTACTGATGCGACGGCTTTCCCAAAGCGGATTCTCCCTGGTCGAGCTGGTTGTGGTCGTGGTGCTGATCGGCCTGCTTGCAAGTGGTGCCGGCCTGCTGATCCTGCAGCCGATCGAGGCCTACGAGGACCAGGTGCGACGCCAGCAGCTGGTGGATCTCGGCGAAATGGCGTTGCGCCAGATTGCGCGCGACGTGCGACGCGCACTGCCCAACAGTATCCGGGTACGCACGGTCGGCACGGGTTCGGCGGTGGAGATGGTGCCCGTGCTGGACGGTGCACGTTACCGTGACGAACAGCAAAACGGGTTTGCCGCCGGTGTGGCCGACGACGTTCTCGATTTTCTCAACCCGGCCGGCGACGCGGCGTTCAATCTCCTCGGCCGGCTGAACAATCCGCTCGATTCGAACAGCCGCCTGGTGGTTTACAACACCGCCTTTGCCACGCTCTATGCCAACGCTGCCAACAACAGCAATCCCGGCGTAATCACGCCGGCGGGCACGACGCTGTCGCTGGGTGCGACGGCCTACCCGAACGAAGACCGAATCACCCTCAGCGCCGCGCACCAGTTTTCGCAGCAATCGCCGGGTCAGCGGGTCTTCCTGGTCGACGACCCGGTCAGCTACGTGTGTAATCCCGCCAGCGGCGAGATCGTGCGCCACGAAAACTATGGCTTCGACCAGTTCCAGCAGGCCAATCCCGGTGGCAGCATCGCGCCGGTGATTACTCGCCTGAGCGGTTGCAGCATGACTTACAGTGCCGGTTCTTCGCAGCGAGGTGGAATACTCAGCATCGAAATCACGATCGACGATAGCGGTGAGTCGGTCAACCTCCTGCACCAGGTTCACGTGGTAAACGTACCGTGACCCGCTTGACGCGACAGGCCGGCTTCAGCCTGGTAACGGCGATTTTCCTGCTCGTCGTGGTGGCGGTACTGGTGGTCTACATGACCAACCTGCGCGTGGTGCAGCAGACCACGCTGGTATACGGCGTGCAGGGCGCGCGCGCGCTGCAGGCCGCACGCAGCGGCATCGAGTGGGGGATCCAGCGCGCCATCGTCGGCAGCAACTGCGCTGGCAGCACCACGTTCAGCCCGACCGTGCCGCCGCTGGATACCTTCAGCATCGAGGTGCGTTGCCAGTCGAGCCAGCACACCGAGGGCCCGCCAGCGGCGACGATCACGACTTACCGGCTCGAATCCATTGCCAGCAGCGGCAGCTACGGCTCGCTCGACTACGTGCAGCGTCGCATCGTCGCCACCGTCTCCGACAATCCCCCCTGATACCGGCAGCGATTTGTCCGCGCCGCGCATGTCCCGGGGCAGGTTGCGGGAAAACCTGTCAGTCCTCGATTAGCCGCGTGATGCCGCTGTTTGCGCGTCCCGTCGACTGTCTTTTGCAGGATTTGCGTGGTCCGCGGGAAGCGAAACCGCGCTGGCGCTAAAAATCGAAAAGTTTGACGGGCATAACATCACTGTCCGTAATTTGGCGATACACTCGGTTTCACCTTGGGATTCCGATCAATTTTTTCCATTAAATTCAGACACTTTTATATCATTATTAAAGCACTGTTTGAGTTGTTGGAATATAGACACTATACTCGATTGTAATAACCTCCGGGCTGGATGGGATGTCGCTGAGCAGTGAAAAAAAGCCGACGTTGTTACTCGTCGACGATGACGCCATCATCGCCGACAGTCTCGAGTACGTGCTGAGCGAGGAATACCAGGTCGAACGCGCTTCCGACCGCCGCTCCAGTTTTGCCCTGATCGACCGCATGGACGACTCGCCGACGCTGGCGCTGGTCGATCTCGGCCTGCCGCCAAACACCCACCGTCCCGACGAAGGCCTTGCCGTGATCCGCAAGATATCGCAGATGCACCCGACCACGCGGGTACTCGTGCTGTCGGGCCAGGACAACAAGCAGCATGTCTTCCAGGCCAAGGAGGACGGCGCGGTGGACTTTATTTCCAAGCCCTGTGACATCGCCGAGATCAAGGTCCGGCTGAAAAAGCAGATCGTTGCCGGCGGCGGTGACGATTCGGGCCATGACGACATCGAGGGCATCATCGGTTCCAGCGAAGCCATCGAACTGCTGCGCCAGCAGATTCGCCAGATTGCCGATTCGCCCTACCCGGTGCTGATCGAAGGCGAATCGGGCAGCGGCAAGGAAGTCACCGCGCGCAACCTGCACCGTTGCAGTTCGCGCAAGCAGGATCCTTTCCTGACGCTCAACTGCGCCGCGTTCAACGGTGAATTGCTCGAATCGCAGCTGTTTGGCCACGTCAAGGGATCTTTTACCGGTGCCACCGAGACCAAGAAGGGCTTTTTCGAGGAAGCCGGATCGGGAACCCTGCTGCTCGACGAGGTAGCCGACCTGCCGCTCGATCTGCAGGCCAAGCTGCTGCGCGTACTCGAGGACGGCGAGTACTATCGGCTCGGTGAAACCCAGCCGCGCCACTCTTCCGCGCGCGTGCTGGCCGCGACCAACAAGGATATTTTTGCCGCGATCGAAAACCACCAGTTTCGCGAGGATCTGTACCATCGGCTGAGCGTGCTCACGGTGCGCGTACCGTCGCTCGACGAGCGCGATGGCGACAAGCAGGAACTGTTGCTTTACTACATGCAGCAGGTGGCCGAGGAGCGGGCCACGTTCAAGCTCGATGACGAAGCGCTAAGGCTTTGGAATGATTATACTTTTCCCGGAAATGTGCGAGAATTACGCAACATAATAATTCGCTTGTCGGCCAAGTACCCGGGCCAGACGATCAAACCTGAAGTGCTCAAGAGAGAGATGTCAGGACACCAGCGACACAACGGCGCCACGACGGGCTCGAACTGGCTGAGCGATGCCCTGCGCGATTCCGAATTTCAGCTCGATCGCCTGCTCAAGTCGGTCGAGCGCGAGGCTATCGATCACGCGATGCGCAGCTGCTCCGGCAACGTGAGTAAAGCCGCGGAGATGCTCGGTATCAACCGCACGACCCTCTACGGGCGCATAGATCGACTGGACGGCAAGGAGTAGCCATGTACGAAGATTATTTCGGCCTCGATCGACCGCCCTTCAAGATCACGCCCGACACCAGCCTGTTTTACGAGGGTGGCAAGCGTGGCGATATACTGGCGGCGCTGGTTTACGCCATTCATCGTGGCGAGGGCATTATCAAGGTGGTCGGCGAAGTCGGCAGCGGCAAGACCATGTTGTGCCGCATGCTGCAGCTCAAGCTGCCCGATTCGGTCGAAATCGTCTACATCGCCAATCCCAGCGTGTCACCGGAAGATATTCTGTTCGTGATTGCCCACGAGCTCTCGCTGCCGGTCACGAAGGAAGCGACCAAGCACGAGGTTATGCACCAGCTGCACGATTACCTCCTGCAAAAGCACACCGACGACAGGCAGGTCGTGTTGTTCATCGAGGAAGCCCAGGGCATGCCGCTGGAAACGCTCGAGGAAGTACGCCTGCTGTCGAATCTCGAGACCGACGAGCACAAGCTGCTGCAGATCATCCTGTTCGGCCAGCCCGAGCTCGATGAAAACCTGTCGCAGCAATCGATTCGCCAGCTGCGCGAACGCATCACGCACAACTTCGCGCTCGAGCCCCTGTCGAGCGACGAGATCCATAACTACCTGAATTTTCGCATGCGCGAGGTCGGCTATACCGGCCCCGAACTGATCAACAAGGGCCTGGCGAGAAAAATCGAACAGCACTCGGCCGGGCTGTTGCGGCGCATCAACATCATCGCCGACAAGATCCTGCTGTCCGCGTTTGCCGAGGGTACCCACAACCTGAGCGTAAAGCACGTGACCGCCGCGGTCGACGACAGCGCCTTCGACAGTGAAGCCCGGCAGCGCTCGCGCGGCTTGCTCTGGCTCGGCCTGCTGCTGGCCGCGCTGGCGCTGGCGTTCGGACTTTACCAGACGCACAGCCTGTGGTCCGCGCAGCGTGTGTCGGGCAGCGTTCCGCAAGCCGATACCGTGCTGCCGGTCGAACAGCAGGACGAGACGCCGCTGCAAAACTCGGCGCCGCCTGTTGCCGGCGTGCAGCTGGCCAGCATGCAGGAACCGGTGACGCTCGAAATCGACGCTGTCCCGGCGGCCGATCAAGCCGTCCCGCCTGACGTCCCGGCCGCGATCCAGCAGGCGATTGCAAATGATCTCGATGAGCCCGTGCTGTCGGCGGAGCCGGAAGTCGACGCCACGGTTGTCGCGGCACCCGCGCCGACACGGGTTGCGCTGACCGAAACAGCGACCGCCGAACCGCTGGCGGTGCAGAAGGCGATCGACCAGGCCACCGCCAGTGATCAGCTCGCCGATCGCACCGGTCTCGACCTGAGTCTCGAGCTCGATGACAACGAGTGGCTGCAGGCCAAGCTCGAGCAGAGCAAGGCCTGGCTGAGCCAGGTCGACAGCGACAAGGTGTCGATACAGGTTTTAATGCGAAGCAAGTCCGCCGCGCGTGAATTGGTCTATTATTTGCGTAACGAGTGGCCGCTGGAGCTTTCCAAGACTTATCTGTACGAGGTACAGACCGAAAGTCGAAGCATTTACCGGGTTTTTTACAGTGAATTCGATTCCCTGACGAAAGGCAGGGACCAGCTCGAAAAATTGCCCGAGTCGGTAAAGATCAATTCGCCTTACCTGCATTCGGTTTACCGGATGCAAAAGGCCCTGTTGTAACAGTCTGGAACTGGACGGGAATAACACGATGAAAAAGTATCTTTTGTTAGCCGCGACCCTGATGCTGTCGGCCTGTGCGAGCGTTACCGAGCCCGATCTGCGGATGGCGGTCTCCGGGCATATCAACGAGCAGGCGCCCGCGGAAAATACGACGGCCGCGGATATCCCGCCAGTGGTGCAACAGGTGCCGATCATCGCGGCGCCGGAACCGGTGGAGCCGATGCAGACTTTTACCGTCGTCGCCACCGATGTGCCCGCCAGTGAATTACTCTTCGCGCTCGCCCGCGACGCGCGGTTGAACCTCGACATCGACCCGTCGATCGACGGCCGCGTCAGCATCAATGCTATCGACCAGACGCTACCGCAAATCCTGCAGCGTATCTCGCGCCAGGTCGCGTTGCGTTACTACGTCGACGGTCCCAACCTCGTGGTGCAGGTCGATCGGCCGTTTCTGCGCATATACAACGTCGACTATCTCAACATGTCGCGCACTACCACTTCCGATGTCGGCATCGAGACCCAGCTCGGCGAATCCGGTGAGGACGGCGGCAGCACCGGCGACTCGTCGGCCTCGATTACCGCCGAATCGGATAACCAGTTCTGGCGGACGCTGGAAGCAAACATCGAACTGCTGGCCAGCGCCGGTGGTGCAGACGGCGTCGTGATTTCCAATCGCGAGACCGGCACCGTGTCGGTGCAGACGACCTCGGTCAATCATGCCAATATCCAGCGATTCATCGATACGATACTGGCCAGCGCGAGACGCCAGGTACTGATCGAGGCGACCGTCGTCGAGGTGACTCTGAACGATGACTTCCAGGCCGGCGTCGACTGGGCACGGATCGCCACCGATGGCAGTGGCTGGAGCTTTTCGCAGCAACTGCTCGGTGCGTCGGCCGGCACCCCGCTAGCGCCGAGCCTCGGTGAATCGCCGATCACTTCCGCGACCTATCTCAGCTCCAATAGCGATCGCACCATCTCCGCCGCGGTGCAGGCGCTCGATACCTTCGGCGAGGTTTCGGTCATGTCCAGTCCCAAGATCATGGCGCTCAACAACCAGACCTCGATCCTCAAGGTGGCCGATAACGTCGTTTACTTCGAGGTCGAGTCGACCGGCGCCACGGTTTCCGACGGCGTTACCATCGCCGGCGTGACCAACACCACGCCCAAAACCGTGCCGGTCGGTTTCGTCATGAACGTAACGCCCTTCATTTCCGCCGACAACGAGGTCACGCTCAATATCCGCCCGACCATCACGCGGATCATCGGTTTTGCGGTCGATCCCAACCCGGACCTGACGATCGAGAATCTCATCCCGGAGATACAGGTGCGCGAACTCGAATCCGTTATGCGGGTTGCCAGTGGCAACACCGCGGTCATCGGCGGCCTGATGCAGGATTCGGTCGACTCCAACGAAAGCGGCCTGCCGGGGCTGCACGACATGAAGGGTGTCGGCGTGCTGTTCGGTACCGAAACCCGGCAGTCGGATAAAACCGAGCTGGTTATATTCCTGCGACCGCGCGTGATCGACAATGCGAGTCTCGACACCAGCCTGCAGGATTTCCAGAAATACCTGCAACCCGAGGTGTTTTCGAACAACTAGGTTTCTTCCATGAGTTTACTGCTAGACGCGCTAAAAAAAGCCGCTGAACAAAAAGCGGAAAAAAGCAAGCAGAAAGAGGCGCCGCAATCGTCCGGTGACGAGACGATCATCGCTGCGACGCCGGAGGATGCGTCCGCGCTCGAAACCGGCGACGACGCCGGCTCGCAGGTGCTGCCCCGCGACGTCGAGGATGAAACCGAACTGAACGCGGCCGAACTCGAAGCGCGCTACGAGCGCTCGCGAAGTGAAGGCGCGGCCGGCGACGAAACCGATATCGAGGCGCCGGAGCAGACCGATACCCACATTCCGGAGCCGAGCGCGCAGCTCCAAACCGGCGAGGACGAGACCATTGTTTTCGTCGACGATGACGTTTCGGAGTTCATGGGCGATCCGGCCTACATCAACCGCGACCGCCCCCCGGAAGACGAGACCGACCTGAGCCAGGCAGAGGTTGCCGAGGACCAGACCGGCATCGAACAAACGCCGCCGACCCCGCCCGAAGACGAGACCGATCTGAGCCAGTTCGCGCAACGCGAGCAAGATACGGACGTTCGTTCGCCCCCCGCGGCGGAAGACCAGACCGACATTTCGATCCCGCCGCCGCTGGCCGACGATATCGACCAGGGCTACGCTGACGCGGGCGTGGTAGCCGAGGATACCGACCTGAGCCGTATCCGGGAGCCGGAAGACACCAATCTCGACCAGGCTGGAAAGCCGGCGGGCGAAGACACGGACCTGAGCCGTGTCGGCGCGAAAGGCGGCGAGGATACCGATATCAGCCGAACCGGCGCCGCAGCGCCGACCGATCCGGAGCCGTCCGAGCCGCAGGACCTGTCGCTGCTGCTGGCCACCGATCCGGACCAGACGGGTCAGACCACGCGTACGTCGCCAACGGATCCGCGCCTGCCGGGCGGTCTGCCCGCGACCGGCGACGACGAACTCGCGCTGGTCGATACGACCCAGCATAAATTACCGGACGAGCAGACCGCCGCAACCGAGGCCACGACCGAAGCGGCGGCGAGCGCCACCGCGACCACCGGCGTGCGTCTCGATACCCTGACTACCGAAGGCACCACCACGCGCACGGAGGCGACCGCGACGCGTACCTACGCGCCCGACAACTACGACCGCACGCTGATGAAGCTGCCTACCGACGATGCGTCCAGGCTGTTTGCGGGCATGAAGTCGGATGGCGATGTCGTCATGACGCCGGACTATGCCAAGAAGGTATTTCTGAGCAAGTCGTCGGCACAGCGGATGCAGCACCTCAGGGTATATGCCGGGATTTTCGTGATGCTGCTGATCGCGGTCGGCGTCTATGCGGTGTACGAATTTGCCAACCAGTCCGATGCGATCGAAACCAGCCTGCGCCCGCTCAAGCGCGACCCGATGCCGGGCGTGATCCAGCCCCAGCGTGAGCCCGATATCCAGCTGTTTACCGAAACCGGTGAGGTCAGCCAGCAGACGATCGACATCGTCGAAAGCGCCGATGGCGGGGTCGAGGCCGAGGTTGCCGACCAGGGTGTCATCGCGGGCGGGGACGAAACCGGAGCGGATGCCGATGCCGCGGAGGAAGCGGCAGCCGGCGATACAGCCACGGCAACGGGGCAGGTGGCCGCGGTCGAGTCGAGCGCAGCGGGGCCGGCCAGCGACAGCGACGCTTCACCCGCGCCGGCAACCGGCAGTTCGACCGACTCCGGCACTGTCGCCGCAATCGAACCCGCTGCCGGCGCCGATGGTCAGCCCGTGGCTTCAACCGACACTGCCGCTGGCAACAAGCTCGAAATCACTACCGGCAGCCGGCTCGACGAAAAACAGCTCAAGCTGCGCGAGGCTTACAGCGCTTACCGCGCGGGCAACGACGCGCGCGCGCTCGAACTCTACAGCGAAGTGCTGCGGGAAGACCCCACCAATCGCAACGCGCTGCTCGGGCGCGCGGCGATCCACGTGCAGAACGGTAACGTGGTTAACGCGGTGGACGATTACCAGGCCCTGTTGCTGGCCAATCCCAAGGACTCGCTGGCGATGTCCTCGCTCCTCAGCGTGGCGAACCTGTCGCCGCGGGAATCAGAATCGCGGCTCAAGCTCATGATTCGCGAAGAACCCGAGTCGCCTTACCTGAATTTTGCGCTGGGCAATGCCTACGGTGCGCAGAATCGCTGGCAGGAAGCGCAGGGCTTTTATTTCACCGCGCTGCAGAACAACCCGGACGATCCGAATTACGCCTACAACCTCGCGGTCAGTCTCGAGCATATCAAGCAGCCGCAGGCGGCAATGAATTATTATCGACGGGCGCTGGCCAACATGGGTAACGGGCTTGCAACCTTTAGCAGGGATGTAGTGAATCAGCGACTGGAGGTCCTGGGCGGGTCATGAACGCGGAAAACAAACCAAAGCGGCTCGGCGAGATCCTGATCGATGAAGGAGTCATCACCAAGGATCAGCTGAATATTGCGCTTACCGAGCAGAAAAAGGTTCACGAACCGCTCGGTAAACTGCTGGTCAACCTCGGCTTCGCCACCGAGGCGATCATGCGCAGCGCGCTCGGCGAGGCGCTGGAGCAGGAAAGTGTCGACCTGTCGCGCGTGGTGCCCGACCCGGATGCGATCAAGATGATCAACTCCGATACCGCGCGCAAGCACAAGATCATCCCGTTGAACTACGACCCGGTGCGCAGCACGCTCGCGATCGCGATGTCGGATACCTTCAACCTGTTCACGCTCGACCGGATCCGCATCCAGATCGGCCAGCATATCGAACTGTTGCCGGTACTTGCCGGTGAAACCGAGATCTCGAACGCAATCGACCAGTTCTACGGCTACGAACTGTCGATCGACGGTATCCTGCGCGAAATCGAGACCGGCGAAGCCGATTACACCAACTACCAGGGTGATATCGAGGAGTATTCCCAGCCGCTGGTGCGCCTGGTCGATGTCATGCTGTCCGACGCCGTCAAGCGTGGCGCTTCCGACCTTCACTTCGAACCGGAAGAGAGCTTCCTCCGCATTCGCTACCGTATCGACGGCGTGCTGCGCCAGATCCGCAGCCTGCACAAGACTTACTGGTCCGCGATCGCGGTGCGGCTCAAGGTCATGGCCGACATGAACATCGCCGAAACCCGCGCGCCGCAGGACGGCCGTATCTCGCGCACCATCGTCGGCCGCCAGATCGACTTCCGGGTCGCGTCGCAGCCGACCATTCACGGTGAAAACATCGTGCTGCGCGTACTCGACCGCGAAAAGGGCGTTATCCCGCTGGAGGCGCTCGAGCTGCCGGCGGAATCGCTGCGCACGCTCAAGATAATGATGTCCCGTCCGGAAGGTATCATCCTCGTCACCGGTCCGACCGGTAGCGGTAAAACCACCACGCTCTACTCGTTGCTGAATTATCTCTCCAGCGAACAGATCAACGTCATGACGCTGGAAGATCCGGTCGAATACCCGTTCCCGCTGATTCGCCAGACCTCGGTCAACGAGGCCGCCGGCGTCGACTTCGCCAACGGTATTCGCTCGCTGATGCGCCAGGACCCCGACGTGATCCTGGTGGGCGAGATCCGCGACGAGGAAACCGCCGAGATGGCGTTCCGCGCGGCGATGACCGGCCACCAGGTCTACTCGACGCTGCATACCAACTCCGCCATCGGCGCGCTGCCGCGGCTGCGCGATATCGGTATCATCCCGGAAATCATGGCCGGCAATATCATCGGCGTCGTTGCCCAGCGCCTGATACGTAAACTGTGTCCCTACTGCAAGCAGGCCTACGCACCGAGCGCGGACGAACTCAGGCTGCTGCAGAACGACATGGGCCTCAAGCCGGAAAAGGTCTACAAGGCCAAGGGCTGCACCTCCTGCGACAACACCGGCTACAAGGGGCGCATGGCGCTGCTCGAAATCCTGAAGATGAATTCGGATCTCGATGACCTGCTGGCGCACGGTGCGACCACCAAGGAAATCAAGGATGCGGCCAACAAGCAGGGTTTCTTCACCCTTGCCGACGACGGCGTACGCCATATCCTCGAGGGCACTACGTCGATCGCCGAGGTGGGGCGCGTGGCCGACCTGACGGAACGGATGTCCTGACATGCCGCTGTATCAGTACAAGGCGATCGATGCCAGCGGCAAGTTCATCTCCGGCAGTCTCGATGCAGGAAACGTCAACGATCTCGAGCTGCGACTCGAGAAAATGGACATGGACCTGGTTACCTTCAAACAGAAGGAACACGGTCGCGACCTTTTTGGTCGCAACAAGATCGGTCGCCGCGACCTGATCAACTTCTCCTTCTACCTCGAGCAGCTGACGCGCGCTGGTGTGCCGATCCTCGAAGGCCTCGCCGACCTGCGCGATGGCGAGGAAAACCCGACTTTCCGCGACGTCATTACCGGCCTGATCGAGGCGATCGAGGGCGGTAACTCGTTCTCGCAGGCGCTGGCGCTCTATCCCAAGATTTTCGACGAAGTGTTCATCAGCCTGGTCAAGGTCGGTGAACGCAGCGGGCGCATGAGCACGGTACTGGTCGATATTACCGAGACGCTCAAGTGGCAGGACGAACTGATTTCCAAGGCGCGCAAGATCATGATGTACCCGGCGGTCATCGGTGTGCTGGTGCTGTCGGTAGTGATGTTCATGATGATTTTTGTCGTGCCCGACATCATGGGCGCGATCGTGGCCCTGGGCGGCGAGATTCCGCTCGAGACCCGCGCGCTGATGGCGACTTCGGACTTCCTGGTCAACTTCTGGTATGTCGTGCTAGCGGCGCCGTTCGTGATTTATTTCGTCATTACCTACTTTTACCGCACCAGCAGCAAGGCGCGTTTCAAGCTGGACGGCGTGGCGCTGAAGCTGCCGATCATCGGTCACGTCAACGAGAAGATCAAGATTTCACGCTTCACGCGTTACTTCTCGCTGATGTTCGCGTCGGGCATCACGGTGCTCGACGCGATTTCGCTGTCCAAGGCGGTGGTCAGCAACAGCACGCTCGAGGACGGTATCGAGCGCGCCTGGCAGCAGATCTCGGAAGGTTCGAGCATCAGCGAGGCGTTCAAGAATATCGGCATTTTCCCGCCGCTGGTCATTCGCATGCTGCGTGTCGGCGAAAGCAGTGGCCAAATGGACAAGTCGCTGAACAACGTCAGCTATTTTTTCGATCGTGACATCAACGATTCGATCGATAAGCTGGGGCCGACGATGCAGACCGCGATGATGGCCACGATCGGCACCATCGTGTTGTGGCTGGCGCTGTCGGTGCTCGGGCCGATTTACGACACCATCAGCACGATCGATTTTTAACGGTACGGCTATGAAACGAGTTCTCTATTTCACCGGTTACAGGATGGTCGCCCAGGAGTGGGCCGGCCACAAGCTGGTCAGCAGCGTCTACTTCGAGCCGGACGAGCAGGGACTCGACCTGTTCAGCGCCTACCTGCGTTCCTTCCGCAACGAGCCGGTACGCCTGCTGGTCGACCTGATCGAGGAAGAGTTTCGCCAGGTTCGCATTCCGCTGCTGCGCGGTTCGGATCGCCAGGCTATTTTGCAGCGTAACTTCGCCAAGTATTTTCGTACTTCCGAGTACAAGCACGCGATTTCGCAGTCGGTCGAGAAAAAAGACCGCAAGGAAGAAAAAGTCCTGATCATGGGGCTGACCAACCAGTACCTGCTCGAGCCCTGGCTCAACATCGTCGAGCAGACCCGCACACCCCTGTCGGGGATCATCAGCCTGCCGCTGCTGTCGGAGACTTTCGTCAAGGAGATCAAGTCGGAACACCGCGCGATCATCCTCGTCAGCCAGCAGGTGCCGAGCAACCTGCGCCAGTCGGTGTTCGTCGACGGCAAGCTGATCCTGAGCCGGCTGGTGCCGATCGCGAGTTTCTACCAGGGTGACTATGCCTCCGACGTCCTGCGCGACATAGAGTCGACCCAGCGTTACCTGATCAGCCAGCGTATCGTCGAGCGTTCGGAAACGGTCGCGGTGCACATCCTGACCAACAAGCGTCACTTCGACAAGCTGCTGATGCGCTGCGAGCAGGAAAGCTATTTCGACTTTACCATCCACGAGGTCAACGAGCTGCTCGAGCGGCACAAGATCGAAGTGCCCGACGAGCAGGATTTCGCCTCCGGCCTTTACTGTTATCTCGCCAGCAAGGGTATTACCGTCAATCACTATGCGCAGCCCAAGGAGCGGCGTTACTTCCAGCACCACCGCGCCGGGCTCGCGCTGCGCGCCGCGAGCATCGGCCTGGTCGCGATCGGCCTCGGTATGGCGGTCACCAGCGGGGCCAAGGGATGGCTGTACAATGACACGATCGAGTCCACCGAGCTGCTCGAGCAAAAGTACCGCTCCAAGTACAACCAGCTCAGCGAGAACCGCATCGACTCGACCACGTCGACCACGGCGATGCAGCACATCGTGCAGACCGTGGAAACCATCGAGGGTGAATACCTGCAGGATCCGGAGCAAATGCTCGCGCTGATCAGCAAAGACCTCAGTATTTTCCCGGATATCCGCATCAAGAAGGTCGAGTGGTTCCTGTCCAACTACTCGAATTCCGAGGGTGTCGAGGAAGTGAGCTGGGGCAAGCCCAAGCGGCGCAACAACCGCGACCGCGATCGCAGCAAGCCGAAACCGAAGAAAGGGTTTTTCGAAATCATCAATGTCGAGGGCGAATTCCTCAACTTCGACGGCAACTTTCGCTACGCGTTGTCAGCGGTCGACGATCTCGAAAAGGCGATGGCCGAATCCGGTAACTATTACTCCGTGGAGATCACCAAGCGTCCGCTCGACATCGAGTCGGACAATCGCCTGAGCGGTGACGTCGGCGCCAGCCGGCGTAACCAGCTGGTGCGTGCCGAGCTCGGCTTCCGCGTCGTCCGGGAGATCGAACAGGATGGGTAAGATAGACTGGTTCTACCTGCAGCGGCCGCTCATCATGCTCGGTATCTGCATCGTCATATCGATACTGCTCGTACTGGCCGGCTGGCAGTATGAAAAGGCGCAATCCGAGCAGTACCAGCAATCCCTGTCGACACTGCAGTCGACGCACACGCTGTACCGCAACATCGTCAACGATATCGACTTGCTCGATCAGTATCGCAGTCTCTACAACGACTACAAGTCCAGCGGGTTGGTCGGCGAGGAACGTCGCCTGTCGTGGATCGAAAGCCTCGAGTCGACCAACGAGGTGCTGCGCTTGCCGACGCTGTCCTACAATTTGCAGCCACAGGAAAAGTTCGAGCGGCCCGGGTTCAAGGCCAAGCGCGGTGTCGAGGTGCTGAGCTCGCCAATGGAACTGAGTATGGGCTTGCTGCACGAGGAGGACCTGTTCGCGTTGCTCGAGGGCCTGCGCCTGTCGATCAGGAACCTGTTCACGGTCGACAGCTGCCGGATCGACCGTAATTCCAGCATCGAGCGTTCGCTGGATACCAGGCGCCCCAATCTGAACACAACCTGTACCATTCGCTGGGTGACGATCGATGCCAAGTAAATGCCTGATCTGCCTGTTGCTGGCTGCGCTCGGCACCACCGGTGTCGCCCGCGCGGCCGACCTGATGACGCTGTTCACGACACCGGAAGAGCGCCAGATCATCAACGCCAATCGCTACAAGTCCGACGAGCCGCGACCCGCGCCGGTGGAAGAAGTGGTCGAAGAAACGACGCTCGCCCCCGATATCCAGCAGCTGGTGCTGGAACAAGTCAGGCGCGAGTACCGCGTGTCGGGCATCACCATCTCGCGCGACGGCTTGCATACCGTCTGGATCAATTCCGCCATCTACCAGGACGGTGAGCAGCTCGACAGCAGCAGCCGTATCAAGGTGTTCGACGGTGACGAGGTTCGCGTGCGTATCACCGCGCCCGACGGCAAGCACTACTTCGCTCGCAGCGGTGAAACCGTCGAGGTCAGCTACATGGCGCCGGTCGAGAACTGAGTGTGAGGCGAATCCAGCGACAACGGGGATATGCGCTGCTGCTGATAGTGCTGATGTTCATGGGGCTGGGCGGTGTAGTGGCTGCCAACTTCAGTCAGAACGCGCGCCAGAGTGCGGAACAGGAACGCTACCTGCATAATCAGCGAGTGCTCCGGGAAGCAAAACAGGCCTTGTTGCGCTACGCATACAGTTATCCGGAATTCAATGACGAGGGGCCCGGACGTCTCCCCTGTCCGGATACCGATAACGATGTCGATGGATTGCCCGGCGACGGAGGACCACTCACGATTCCGATTTGCACGTCGGTCGGAAGATTTCCCTGGGGCGATCCGGGGCTCCGATTCTACGATGCTCGCGATGCAACCGGCGAGCGGCTGTGGTACGCCGTTTCCGACAAATTCCACAATCTTGGCGGAGGCCCCGGCGGGGGTGTCAACTCGGACTCGTTCGGTTCTATCACGGTGGTAAACCAGGCCGGCGACGCAGTCTACGACGGCGGTCTGGGCGAGGGCATTGCCGCGGTTATCATCGCGCCCGGAGCGATCACGAGACGCGATCAGGACAACGACGGCAACTACGAAACCGTACAGCTCAGGGGTACCCCGCTGCAACGCACAGATCCGCGTAATTACATGGATACCTTTGCCGTGCCGGCAGCCGGGGCCAACAACCAGATCGACAACAGCGTTTTTACCAACGACGAAAGCAACAGCAACGATGACGGATTCATTTTGGGGCCGATATTCGATCCCGCGCAGAGCGACTTCGTCGTCAATGACCAGATGATCATCATCACCGCCGATGAAGTGATCGAAATGGCTGAAAAGCGAACCCTGCAGGCCTACCGTGATGCCATTAACGAATATATTGCGAATACCGGTACCAATGCCTATCCCTGGCTCGATGACTATGCGACTACCGACCTGACGGTTTTCGACGCCGATATCAACACGCGTATCGGCAGGGTGCCCTCGCTTTTCGCCAATTATTTTGCGCCTACTCCCGATAACCCGTCACCGCCGGCCCGCTCGATAACATCGGACGTGGAAATGAACGGCGTGGAAGTGTTGAACCTGGAAGGCTTTGTCGTGCCGCACCCGACGGACCTGGGCGTGATCAGTGCCAATGCCCAGATCGAGTTCGATAACAACGGTGACCTGATAATTACGCCCGTGGCAAACGGGGTAACGACCGATCGTTTTTATTGGGATGAAATAGCAGCTCCCGATGGATGGCAAGAGTGCCTGCCGGCCGATACCGGGACTGAGCAGGACTGTCATCAGGCCCTGGCCAGTCCGGGAGTGCCGGATTCGAGCGTCGTGCCGAATGAACTCGCAACGCGGGTTGTGCGCGTCAGGTACGTCAATAACATGGCCGCGGGTACACCGTTCACGCGCGCCCTGACCGATAGCGCAGGCCTGGATCCGGTATACCAGCCTCCGACGGCCGCGGCGCACGCCCGGGTAGCGCTGGAGTACTCCGAGATCCTGCTGGATGCCATCGGGGTCGAGTACCGCTATGACGACTTTTTCCTGGCCAGTCTCGACGACATTCAGTCGGGCGGTCTCAACTATCGCTTGCAGGTGACCTATTACCCGGTGTTGCCCGAATGGGTGTTGAGCAACGACTGGCACAACTCGATGCAGATGAGTTTCGCGCAAGGATTTGCACCCGGGGCCGGCGCCAACTGTGTTCCCGGCGGGCTTCCTCCAGCGGCCTGCATCACGGTCAATAACAGTGGCGGTGTCACCGATGACAAGGCCGCTGTGCTCGTGCTGGCGGGCGAGCACGGTATGGGCGATGCCGACGACGGTCTCGCTGGCTTTTCGGACGACCTGGCTGAAATTTTCGATTTGGACCATAGACAGGCTACCGGCGCCGAAGACGATGTGTTTGCTGTCCGCGCCGGTGATGACGAAATCCTGGTAATTGATTGATGTATCCGCCGAACTACAAACGTCGCCGTGGTTTTACCCTGGTCGAAGTAGCGATCGTACTGCTGATCGTGGCAATTATCCTGGGTTACAGTGTTGCGCTGTTTCCGGTGCAGCAGCGTCTCAAGCAGTATCGTTCTGCCGAGGCGGAAATGGATCGGATTGTCGAGCAGCTGGTTGCATTTGCCCAGGTCAACGGGCGGTTACCGTGCCCCGATACCGGCGCTGGCGCCCTGACGCCGGACGGACTCGAGGATATAGATGCGGGACCACCGGTTTCCTGTACCGCCTTTTTCGGCTTCGTTCCCGCCCGCACCCTGGGTATGAACGGGAATTTCGATGCTGCCGGTGTCATGCTGGATCCCTGGGGCGCGGGTTATGGTTACGCTGTCTCGGATATCGACTCCGGCCTGAATACCAATAAAATCCTGGTTACCGCGAACGAAATTCGTACACAGGGTATTGCGGCGGTACAGCCGGACCTGTTCATTTGCACCGACAATACCAACGCGGTCGCCAACGAAACCGATTGTGTAGCGCCTTCCGGAGCCGAGGTCATGGGATCCAATGGCGAGGTTGCGGCCGTGATCATATCCCTCGGGCTGGACAATACATTACCGGCAACTTCGAACGTTCAGGCCGAAAACGTCGACAATTTCGACGATGGAACACTCGACAAGGTCTACATCTTTTCGTCGCAACGAGACGACTACGACGATATCGTCAAGTGGGTTCCCACCAACCTGTTGATATCAAGAATGATCGAGGCCGAGCAGCTTCCCTGATTGCTCTGCTTGCGTCCCGCGGGGGCGGGATGCCGCGGTTCGAATCCCGTTGGTTACAGGTTCCCGCTTGCGTGGGAATGGCGCTGGTGGGGCGGGTTATTCGGACTGGTGCTGGAATAGATTGAAGCAAACCCGGCCGCGTTCGTTCTGGCTCAGCTCGAGTTCGTAGTTGAACGCATTGGCCATGATCGCCGACTGGTACAGGCCGATGCCCATGCCGCTGCCTGATGACACGGGTTGCGCGAACAGGCTTTCCTCGATTTCCGCCGGGATCGCGTCGCCGTCGTCGCAGATCGACAGCACGATGATGTCGCGGCTCGACATCAGGCGCACGTCGATTTGTGTTGCCGACTCCTTCTTGAGTGCGTTGTTGATCAGGTTTTCCGCGACGCTGTCGAACAGGTCGACCGGTACCGGGATGTTGTTGTCGATGTCGCTGTGAAAGGTCATGCGGGTATTGGCGTTGTGTTGTTTGCCGATGCGCTCGACCCACTGCTCGCAGTCGACCAGCTGTACCTGGGTGTTGAGCCGCGGCGCGCGCAGCTTGTTCAGCGTGCTCGACAGGCGTTCGCCGATCTGCTTGAGGTTGCCCTGTAGCAAAATCTGCGACTGCGTGTCCTCGCCTTCCATGTCGAGAATATCGATCGAGGTCTTGATCGACTGCAGGATGTTCTTGATGTCGTGCGTCAGGCGCGCGCCGGTGTGGTGGATGGTCGCGAAGTGCTCCTGCGCGCGCACCTTTTCCTGGTTCAGCTTGGCCAGGTAAAACTGGTACGCCATGCGGATCAGCAGGATCGTGTGCTGCTCCAGCGCGGCGCCCGGATCGGCCTTGAAGTAGATGACGACGCTGACCTTGTCGTCGAGATCGTGGGTGAGATGCGGCCCGGTCTTGTCGCCCGCCCTGATCCTGAAATTCTCGAACTGCCACTCGATCGCGTTGAGCCAGTCGTTTTCGACGAGGTGCTCGCAGGCGGCCTCGAGGTACTCGGTGGGCGTCAGGTAACGCTCTTCGATCAGCGTGGTCAGCGTGTTGATCCAGGTTTCGAACGGGCCGCCGATGGTCATCGCGTAGCGGTTCCACAACACGCCGATACCCGAATAGCCGATGCCCGGGTTCCAGAACCAGCTGATGCCGATGGTCAGGGTGGCGACGATAAACACGGTCAGCAGCAGGCCGTCGACGTAGTCGACCCCGTAGAGCAGGTTGATGACGATGCCGCCGAGCAGCACGATGAACAGCAGCGTGGCGGCCAGCAGGCCGTGCATCAGGTCGACCTGGCTGCGGCCCTGTCGCTGGTGATCGGGGTTCGGCGCGAAGAAAAACAGCAGCACCGGGATCAGGATGACCGTTTGCATGTATTCCGCGAACAGCGCCGGCAGCTGGATCTGGCGGAAGGTGTCCGGGATCAGTCCGACCGCCATTTCCAGCGTGAGTATTAGCAGCGCGAGCAGGTCGAAGGAACGAAACGCGGTCTGGCTCAGCAGGCGGCTGCCGATCAGGCCCGCCAGGATCAGGCCGAAAAACAGCAGCGATTCGTTCGGAAACGAATAAGTCAGGAAGATGAAAACGATCCCGACTACAATTATCGGAAGCCGGGTGATGCGCGCTTCCTTGTGCCACAGGGGTTGCCACAACAGGAACAGGCCGTAGAGAATGAACGACAGCGCTAACTGCAGCAGGCTTTCGTCAACCGCCCAGATGAGAAAATGGTAGATCAGCAGGATCGCGGCCAGGATTTGCTGGCCGAATTGCAGCACCGGATTGATTCGAATCAAGGTCAGTGAATTACGCATGCTCGCCCAGACTATAGCACTGTTTCGTTACCTCTGGCGGGGAATAATCGGCCGTCGATTCTTCGTCCTGGTCGGCGTGCTGCTGCTGGTGGCGGTGCTGTCCGGCACCTTTCTCGGCGAGCTTGCGATCATTCGCGGCGACGCCATCGTGGCCGGTTTCGTGGCCGATTTTTTGCGCTATGGGCTGGTGCTGCTGGTGCTGCTGATGGTGGCCGCGAGCGTGGCCGACGACTACGAGTTCCGCCAGTTCGAACGCTTGTTGAGCATGCCGCTGTCGCGCTGGCAGTACATCGCCGCACAGGCGCTGGTAATCGCCGCGTTGACCTTCGTGCTGGTGATGCCGGTATTGCTGCTGATGGCCTGGTACAGCGAGCCCGCTACCGCTTTCTACTGGGCGGCAGCCCTGTGGCTCGAGCTGTTCCTGGTTGGTCTGCTCGGCCTGCTGGCGATCATGAGCCTGGAAAAGGTCCCGGCCGCGGTGTTTTTTGCGCTCGCGGTCTACCTGCTGGCCAAGTTGTCCGGGCTGATCGGCCTGATCGTCGAGGAGTCGGTGCGGATGGCCGAGGGCAGTGCCGCCAGCCGCGTGGTCCAGCTCATCTTCGAAGCTATTTTGTACGTAATGCCGGACAGTTCGCACTTCGCGCGCAACGACGTCTTTTTCACCGCGCTCGACCCGCTGGCCGCGCTCGGGCAACAGGCGCTCGGCGTGCTGATCTACGGCGGCTTCCTGGTGACGGTCTGCCTGGTCGATTTTTACCGCAAGGAATTCAATCTTTAGCTCAGTAACATGCGCCGCGCGGAACGTCCACTGACCGGTTTACCGAAAATCCTGCTCGCGGGGTTGGGAATTTTTTTCCTGTTGCAGGTGCTGTTCCATCAGCTGACGCTGCAACAGCTCGCCGCGACCTATCGCCCGCTCGGCCAGCCGCTGTCGAGCGCAACCTACCGCCAGCTGTCGATGGGTTCCGAACAGCTGACGGGTTACCTGCTGGCAATCAGCCTGCAGCTGCACGACAACCAGGCCGGGCAACACTTCAGCTATCGCCTGATCGACTACGACCGGCTGATCGCGTGGCTCGACCGCGCTACCGAGCTGAGTCCCGGCACCGAGTACCCGCTGCTGCTGGCCGCGCGCATCTACACCCAGACCGGCGACCGCGACCGCCTGCACAAGCTGCTTGCCTTCATCGAGCGCCGCTTCGACGAGGATCCCCAGCGCCACTGGCGGCGCATGACCGAGGCCTGCCTGATCGCGAAACACAAGCTCCAAGATCTCGAGCTGGCGCTGCAACTGGCGGAAAAGATCGCGAACCAGCCGGCCAGCGTGGTCATGCCGCACTGGGCACGCGATTTCCGCTTTTTGCTGCTCGCGGAACTGAACGAGTTCGAGTCGGCAATTGCCGTTATCCAGGCGCTGCTCGAAACCGATGCGGTCGACGACCCCGACGAGCGCCGCTTCCTGCTGGAAAAGCTGTCAGATTTCCAACAAAAGCTGTTCGAATCTCAACAAAACCCGCCGGGTTGAGATTTTTTTCGGTCGTGTATCACAGATTTAAAAGGTTTTTTTGGCCTTGGCACGCTAACTGCTATATAAAATCTACAGCTACACACAACTACCGACACGACTGGAGAATTACATGCAGTTGAACAAGCAAAAAGGTTTCACGCTGGTTGAAATCGCAATCGTACTGGTCATCGTGGGCCTGCTGATCGGCGGCGTACTGAAGGGCCAGGAAATGATCACCAACGCCAAGCTCAAGCGCGTCGAGAGCGACAACGCCGGTATTGCCGCTGCGATGTTCTCTTACCAGGACCGTTACCTGCAGCTGCCGGGCGACGACGACAGTGCCAGCACTCGTTTCACGATCTTCGCCGGACCCCCGGTCGTGGCGGGCATCGACGGTGACAGCGACGGCAGTATCGCCGGCGGCTGGATCGGCGATTCCGCGGCAGCTGCTCCGGACCAGGAGACCGGCAACTTCTGGCGACACCTGCGTGCCGCGGGCCTGATCCCGGGCGGCGGTCTCGACGACACCCAGCCGACCAACGCCTACGGCGGTAATATCGGCCTGCGCGACGGCTCGATGGACCTCGCTGGACACGTTACGGTGTTCGGTTCGATCGAAGGCCCGATCGCCAAGATCATCGAGGCTCGTCTCGACGACGGCGATCCGACCACCGGTCGCGTTCAGTCGACCTCTACCGTGGCCGAAATCGACGCCTTTGCCACGTCGACCGACGCGGCCTATGTCGACGACGATCGCTACTTCATGGCGTTCCGTCTGTAATTGGTGAATCCGTGTGGCGATGATGGCCTGCCCTCGCGGCAGGCCATTTTTATTTCGGGGTGGTCAGCCGTTACCACGGCATATGCATCACGCTCGGCGCCGCCAGTCGAAAGCCCGCGGAGTGCCCTAATCCACGCCCTGATCTACCCGTGAGACACGGTCTCACGAAACACGCCGACCGATGACAGCTGCCCTTTCGATCGAAAAGATAAACTACTCGGTTGCAGGACTCGACATTCTCAAGGCCCTCGACCTGCGGGTAGGTGATTCCGAATACTACGCTATTGCCGGGGTCAACGGTGCCGGCAAATCGACCCTGATCAAGCTTATCCTCGATCTCATACGGCCGGCAGCCGGTGGGCAGATTCGTATTTTCGATCGCGACAACCGTGACAGGGGGTGCCGCAAGCGGCTCGCGTACCTGCCGGAAAAGTTCGACGTCAAGCGCAATATCAGCGGCCGGCAGTATCTCGAGTTCATCGCCAGCGTTTATCATCAGCGGGTTGACTGGAACAAGGTCGAGGAGCTGTCGGAACGGCTCGATTTCCCCCCCGACCGCCTGCATTCGCGCGTCGGCAGCTACTCCAAGGGCATGGTGCAAAAGCTGGGGCTGGTCAGCTGTTTCATGCTCGAGCGGCCACTGATCATTCTCGACGAGCCGCTGAGCGGCCTCGATCCGCGCGCACGCTACTGTTTCAAGCAATTGATGCGCGACGAAAAGAGCCAGGCGCGTACCGTGCTCTACAGCACCCACCTGCTGGCCGACGCGGAAGACCTGTGCGACCGCTTCGGTATCCTGCATGCCGGCGAGATGAAGTACCAGGGCACGCCGGCCGACTGTATCCGTGAATTCGAAGCCGAGTCGCTCGAGCACGCCTACATGAAGGCCATTACCCCCGCCGATAGCTAGGCGAAGACTATCTCAAGGACGCAGAAACACCAGCAATGCGCAGACCCGCGTGTCAGTCAGGCGCGGGTGAAAACTTGTCGGGGCAAGTTGATAAACATCACCGGAACCGATCATGGAACATGTCATCCCGCGACTTGATCGCGGGATCCAGCATTTATCAGCTATAGTTGTCGACTTCGCGACCTGAAGCTTTATGCTGTGTCGTTAGCCCAGTTCTTTCAGCTTACGTGTGAGCGTATTGCGTCCCCAGCCGAGCAGCTTGGCGGCATCCTGCTTGCGTCCGCGGGTTGCCTCGAGCGCGCATTCCAGCAGGATTTTCTCGAAGGTGCGGGCCGCTTTCTTGAGTATCCGCGTTTCGCCCTGAGCGAGCTGCTGCTGCGCCCACATCTTCAGCGACGATTCCCAGTCACCCACATCGGCCAGGCCGCCCGGGCGGTTTTCCGCGTTATCGGCGCCGGGCGGGGTTTCGCAGGCGCGCGCAACCAGCTGCAGCGCGTCGTCGATGTCGAAGGGTTTGGGCAGGTACTCGAATGCGCCATCGTGAAAAGCCTGCACCGTGGTTTCCAGGTCGGTGTAGGCGGTCATGACGATGATCGGCGTCTGCGGCGATACGTGCTTGATCTGCTTGAGCAGTTCGAAGCCGTTGATGCCCGGCATGCGCACGTCGGTGATGATCAGGTCGGGTCGCTCCTCGAACGGTGAACGCTTGAAGCGCGCCAGCGCCACCGAGCCCGATTCGAAAGCCGTGACGTCGTAGCCGTTGTTGCTCAGGGTTTTTTCCAGGACCCAGCGCATGGATTGATCGTCGTCGATGATCCAGACGGAGGCGGGTAGGGGTTTCATCTGCGGTAACGTCATGTCGACTCCAGGGGAAGTATGGTGCTGAAAGTGGTCCCGGCGGAACTGCTTTGCAGCAGGATCGTACCGCCGTGACGGGACACGATGTCCTGTGCAATCGGCAGCCCGAGACCGCTGCCGTCGGGTTTGTCCGTAATCATGGGCAGAAAAATGGTCTCCGCCAGCTCCTCCGCGATGCCGCGGCCGCTGTCGACGATGTCGATCTGCACGGCCAGCGGATGGTTCTTCTTGCCGATGGTGCACTGGCGCAGGATGCGGGTCCTGAAATGCACTTCGCCTTCGCCGTCGATCGCCTGCACCGCGTTGCGCGCGATGTTCAGGAACGCCTGGATCAGAAGGTCGCGGTCCGCCGTCATGTCGGGGATGCTGGGATCGTAGTCGCGGTGAAAGCGGATGCGCTCGGGCTCGGCCGCTACCATGATCTTGCGGATGTGCTCGAGCACTTCGTGAATGTTGAGCGGCGCCATCTGCAGCCGGCTTTCCGGCCCGAGCATGTTGTTGATCAGCGCCTGCAGGCGGTCGACCTCGCTGATGATGATCTCGGTAAACTCGCTCCACTCGGGATTGTCCAGTGCCCGCTGCAGCAGTTGCGCCGCGCCGCGAATGCCGCCCAGCGGGTTCTTGATCTCGTGCGCGAGGCTGCGCGTCAACTGCTGGCTGGCCTGCTGGTAAAGCTGCTGCAGGTCTTCCTGCGCGAACTGCACCTGGCGTTCCAGCGGGCGGATCTCGATCAGCAGTTCGCCCTCGTCGGGATCGTCGCCGAGCGGGAATATGCTGTAATCCGCGAACAGCGTCCTGCCGCTGGCGAGCGTAATCACGGCGCGGCGCTCGGTCAGGCCCTGCGGTGCTGCTGCCAGCCGCTGCAGGATCGATGATGGCTCGACACCGCTCAGCAACTTGCTGAACTTGCGACCGGCCAGGTTGCCGGCGCTGCTGTCGAACAGGTTTTCCGCGCTGGCGTTGACATAGGTGACCCGCTGCTCACGATCGAGACACAGGATCGCGACGTTGAGTGCGTCGAGAATCCGGTAGCCGTTGTCGGTCGGTACTGCCTGGTTCATAGCTAGCGCGTGCATGGATCGGTCCGGGCCAGACAAAAAAGGCCCCAAGCGGGGCCTTTTTGTCGCTCGTCACTGGACGATGGCTTAAACGCTATAGTACAGATCGAATTCGACCGGGTTGGTCGCGAGCCGCAGGCGTTCGACTTCTTCCATCTTCAGGTCGATGTAGCCGTCGATCATGTCGTCGCTGAACACGCCGCCGGCGGTCAGGAAGCCGCGGTCCGCGTCGAGTGCTTCCAGCGCCTGGTCGAGCGTGAACGCAACCTGCGGGATTTCGGCCTCTTCCTCCGGCGGCAGGTCGTACAGGTCCTTGTCCATCGCGTCGCCGGGGTGGATCTGGTTCTGGATGCCGTCCAGGCCGGCCATCATCATCGACGCGAACGCGAGGTACGGGTTGGCGGTCGAGTCCGGGAAGCGAACCTCGATGCGGCGAGCCTTGGGGTTGCTGACGAACGGGATCCGGATCGAGGCCGAACGGTTGCGCGCGGAGTAGGCGAGCATGACCGGCGCTTCGAAGCCTGGAACCAGTCGCTTGTAGCTGTTGGTGGCCGCGTTGGCGAAGGCGTTGATCGCGCGCGCGTGCTTGATGATGCCGCCGATGTAGTACAGCGCGGTCTCGGACAGGCCGCCGTAGCTGTCGCCGGAGAACAGGTTGACGCCGTCCTTCATCAGCGACTGGTGCACGTGCATGCCGTTACCGTTGTCGCCGACCAGCGGCTTGGGCATGAAGGTCGCGGTCTTGCCGTAGCTGTGGGCAACGTTGTGCACACAGTATTTCAGTACCTGTACCTCGTCTGCCTTGCGCACCAGGGTGTTGAACGCTACACCGATTTCGCACTGGCCGGCGGTGGCGACTTCGTGGTGATGGACCTCGACGCCGAGACCCATCTCTTCCATCGCCAGGCACATGGCCGAGCGGATGTCGTGCAGCGAGTCGACCGGCGGCACCGGGAAGTAACCGCCCTTGACGCCGGGGCGGTGGCCGATGTTGCCGTCTTCGTAAATCTTGATCGAGCTCCACGCGGCTTCCTCGGACTCGATCTCGTAGGCGCAGTGACCCATTTCGGTCGACCACTTGACGCTGTCGAACACGAAGAATTCGTTTTCCGGACCGAAGTAGGCGGTATCGGCGATGCCGGTGGACTTGAGGTAAGCCTCGGCGCGCAGCGCGAGTGAGCGCGGGTCGCGCTCGTAGCCTTCGCCGGTGGACGGCTCGACCACGTTACAGGTCAGGTTGAGCGTGGGCTCGTCGGTGAACGGGTCGAGGGTTGCGGTTGCCGGATCCGGCATCAGGATCATGTCGGACTCGTTGATACCCTTCCAGCCGGCGACCGAGGAACCGTCGAACATCTTGCCGTCGGTAAAAAGTTCCTCGTCGACGACGCTCGCCGGCACGGAGACATGCTGCTCCTTACCCTTGGTGTCGGTAAAACGGAAGTCGACGAACTTGACGCCGTACTCGTTGATCTTGTTCAGCACATCGGCAGCAGACATGGTTGTATCTCCAGAATCGGGGGATCGAAAACAGACGGCGATTGTACCGATAATCGGCAAATTGCCAATTTATCGTGCAAAAATCAGGAGTTTAGCAAAAAATGCACTATTTTAGTGCATTAGTCTCGGTATAGTAGACGTTGACCTTGCCGACGTAGTCGAGCGAGTCCGCACCGCTGCGCAAGCGCTCGAGCGCGCCGGCGGCGCCGGCGAGGCTCATGCTCACCGGCATGACGAGATCGATCTCGATCTTGTGCTCGAGGTAGTGCAGCTTCACCTGGCTGACCTGCTCGCGTTCGGGGATATCGTCCCAGGCCTGCGCCAGGTCGGCCTCGATCTTGTCCCGCTCCGGCAGCCGCGCCAGCACGGATTCCTTGACGTTGTCGTCCAGCGGATCGATGTGAATCTGCACGTCGGCAATCTGCGGGAAGCGCCGCTTGACCAGCTGTTCCATTTTATGCGCGATGTAGTGTGCTTCCGATACGGTCAGGTCGGAATCGACCTCGATATGCGCGTCGATATAGCCGAGGCCTCCCATCGAACGGGTACGCAGGTTATGGATGCCGCTGACGCTGGCGTGGCCCTGCATTGCGCCGCGAATTTCCTCGACCAGCGCGGTATCGAGGCTGGTGTCGATCAGTTCCGACAGCGACTGGCGTACCAGGCGAAACCCGATCCACAGGATCATGCCGGCGACCACTACCGCGGCCAGCGCGTCCATATGCGGTACGCCGAGCACCTGCGCCGTAATCCCGCAGACGACCACGATCGACGACAGCGCGTCGGAACGATGATGCCAGGCGTTGGCCTCCAGCAGGCTCGAGTGGATGCGCCGCGCGGCGCGCCGGGTGTACTGGTACAGCCCTTCCTTGGCGACGATCGCGATCGCCGCGAACGCGATCGTGATCGGCTCCGGATTCACGCTGTCCGACGAGAGCACGCTCCGGATACCGCGCGCACCGATACCGAGTGCGACCAGCATCAGCATACCGCCGAGCAGCAGCGAGGCCAGTGTTTCGATGCGGCCGTGACCGTAGGGATGACTCTCGTCGGCTTCGCGCGCCGCGCCGCGGGCGGCCAGCAGCACGACGATATCGCTGCTCAGGTCGGCCAGCGTATGCAGGCCGTCGGCCAGCAGCGCCTGCGACTTGCCGAGCAGGCCGAACACGATCTGGATGCACGCGAGCCCGGCGTTGATCGCGGCCCCGACCAGCGTCACGCGCTGGGTGGTGCGCTGGCGCTCCTCAGCTTCCATCTTCGGCTTTTTCCACCAGGAAGACGTACTCGTTGTCGCCTTCGTCGATTTCGAGCACGCTGTGGCCGTACAGCCGGCACCAGGTCGGGATGTCGTTGAGCGAGCCGGGGTCGGTGCTGGTAATGCGCACGCGCGCACCGGCGGCCTGTTGGTTGATGCAGTTCTGCAGGCGGATCACCGGCAGCGGGCACAGCAACCGCCGCGCATCCAGCTCGACGACGTCGCTCACGCGAGCACCCAGTCCGGCTCGATCTGGTCCGCGCTCAGCGGCTTGACCCGAATGCTGTGCTGCCCGCGGTCGCGGTTGCTGTAAACCAGGCCGACCTCGTCGGCGTCGCGGCCCTTGCTGAAACGCGCGGTAATCGCGCCCGCCAGCTGCAGCTGCTGTTCATCGAGCGGTTCACCCTCGATCAGCGCCAGCGGGCCGGGATGACTCGAGGTCCAGATGCTCTGGTACTGTTGCCGGTAACCGTGCAGGAAATTGTTTTCGCCTTGCTCGCGCGCGATGATCAGCTTGAACGATTGCTCGGGGCGGATGTGGCGGCCGACCTTGAGCAGCATGATGTCGTCGAGTTCGTATTCGCGCCGGCCGCGGTTGTCCCACAGGTCGCGCAGCTTGACCGAGTAGCTTTCGTCGGTCAGAAAGCAGCAGCCGCCGGAAGGCTGGGCGTATTCCTCGAGGCCGAATTCGCGCGCCAGCGCCATCTGCGGCTTGCGCGAGCGACCGGTAAAATCCTTCAGCTGTGCGCGATCGACCCAGCCCTCGCGTTCGGGCAGGGTCTCGGCCAGGTTGAGCGCGCACAACGGCCTGAGCAGGCGGTCCTCGGCGCCGGATTCCTGCGCGATGATCGGCATCGTGCCCTTGCGCTGCGACATGGGTCGCTGGCCGATGACCTCGCCGGTGATAATGAAATCGAAGCCGTTGGCTTCGATCCACTCCAGCGCCTTGCCCACCATGAAGATCTTGCAGTCGAGGCAGGGATTGAGGTTGGCGCCGTAGCCGTGTTTCGGGTTGAGCACGACGCGCTTGTACTCGTCGATGACGTCGACGATGTGCAGCTTGATGCCGAGTTGCTCGGCCACCCACAGCGCATTGTTGCGCTTGTGCCGCTCGCGGCCGTGCCTGCGGATCGCGTGGGTGTGTCCCTCGACGCAAAAGCCGGTAAAAAAATTGATACCCTCGACCTGGATACCCTGTTGCTGCACCAGGCGTGTCGCCAGCATCGAATCGAGGCCGCCGGATATCAGCGCGGCTGCTTTCCTGTTCATACGCCGGTGGAGATCCGGTTGAAAACCCGGAGTATAGCAACATCCGCCGGAGTCGCTAAGCGGCTCCGGCGGTCAGCAAGGGGTCAGGCTACCAGCACTCGCCGGTGTCGCCGCCGGTAGCGCCCTTGACGCCGGTATTGGTCAGGGTCAGCGTGGTGCAGTCCCCGTCGCTGGCCTGCGCCTGTCCCGCGATCGGGGTTGCGGTCAGCGTGAAGGTGGCGCCGGCGATGACACCCGAAATCCGGTAGTAGTTATTCTCGGTATCGAGCGGCAGGGTCGCGAGCACGGGGCAGTTGGCGTTGTTGTAGCTGCCGTAGAGGCTGCGGCATTTTTCCAGCGAGCCCGCGGTCTGGGTCAGCGCGGCGCGTGCCTCGGTGCGGTTGGTGGCGCGTACGTTGTCGCCGAAAAAGCCGGCACTGATCATGACCACGATGCCGATGATGGCGACCACGATCATCAGCTCGATCAGGGTAAAGCCCTTGTTGTATTTCATAACAAAACCCCAGCAGGTTAATGCGAATCGGGCGAGTCGTAGCGGAGTACGTCGACGTAGCGGGTACCGTTCACTACCTTGCCTTCGACATAAACCACGTCACCTTTGCGAAAGGCGCCGAACTCGGAACGGGACGGGTCGTCGCTGACGACCTCGATCTCCGAATCCGGACGGTAATCCCTGCCCTTGATCGTGATTTTTTCGTACTCGGTTCCCGAGATCATGCCCGCCTGCTGGAAGGTATCCAGCGCCTGGGCCAGGGACCAGGGCGCCAGCAGCAGGGCCACGCACAGCAGGCGCGCAATGTTCGTCGTCAGCTTTTTCATTGGATCAACTCCTGCCACGAGAAGCGGCCTTTGGGTATGTCTTTGAGCTTGGCAACCTTGGAGGGCGTCTCCGCGGTGTAGGCGATATCCTCGATGAACACCGGTTCGGGCAGGAAGCCGTCCTGCTGGATTGCCGCGACCGTGGCGGTGATACCGCCCGCGCCGCTGGCGCGGTCGTTGTCGTCGATCAGGCCGTCCTTGTTGACGTCGACCACGACGTTCTCGGGTGAACCGCCGGTGGCGACTTCGACCGCGAAGCGGTAGCCGTAACCGCCGACCGAGCAGGGGTCGGAGTTGGGCACGAAGGTGTTGAAGAACACGATGTCGGCCCGCACGACCGGCCGCGTAACCGAGCGTTCGCCGGTGTCCGGCAGCTCGAAGTACCAGCCGTACTCGCCGCCGCCCCAGTTGATGCTGTTGCGCGTCAGGACGCGATCGGTAAACGCGTTGTCGTAGAACTGCTGTACCAGGTCGGTATTGTCGAGGCTGGTGTCGCCCTTGTCCCACACGCCGTAAAAATAATTGGTGTCGGTGCTGGTCTTGTCGGCATTGGTCAGGTACTGGCCCGAGCCGAAGAACACCATCAGGTTGGGCGAGTTGCTGCCGGTGTCCGATTCGGTGGGGTGCTTGGACAGCGTCGGCTGCGCGGTAATGGGTTCATTGCCGATGGTCGTGAACAGCGGTGCCGACCCCGGGATGTCCCAGGCCGCGCTGTTGCTGTCGCTCAGGTCGAACGCCCACATCTGGCCGCGCAGGTCGCCGGCGTAGACGCGGTCGATCGTGCCGTTGCCGTCGATGTCGGCCAGCGCCGGCGTGGCCAGGCCGTTGCGGTTCGCGGCATCGCCGGAATTGGTGCTGATCTCGATGTAATCGCTCGGCGCCCAGGTGCCGTCGACACCGGCCTCGATCTTGAGGATGAACAGCTTGGCTTCGCCGTCACCGGTATCGTTGTAGCCGTTGCCGAAAATCGCTACCCAGGAACCGTCGTTGGCGAGGCCGATCTGCGGGCGGCTGTAGGTGTAGCCGAGATCCGGGTCGTCGTTGTTGGTGAACTCCCACAGGACGATATCGGATGCGTTGGCTTCGCTGAAGCTGCTCGGGTCGGTGACGTTGAGCGCAAACACACCGCGCTGGCCGCCGCGCAGGCCGGAAACCATGATGGTATTCCAGCTCGTGCCGTTACCGAGATTGGCATACACGTCCGACAGCGACGGCGTCAGGTCGTTGTAGTACTTGTGGCCGTAGTTCGGATCGGTCAGGTAATGCAGGCCGTCCGCGGTCCCGGTCGAAAACAGGATATTCGGCACGTAGGCGAGCACCTCGCGACCGGTATTCTCGTCGAAGCCGTGCATCTTGCCGTCGTTGGCGCCGGCGTAGACCACACCGCTGCGGCTGCCCGCGGTGCCGTTCTTGAAGTCCGAGTAACGCTCGCCGACCGCGGTCGGGAAGGGTGCCTTGTCGGGCCAGTTCAGGCCCGGCGCGCCGACGAATACCGGGCCCGAGTTGACCAGGTCGCCGAGCAGCGACAGGCGCTCGCGGAAAAAGTAACCGGCGCCCTCGTCCTTGCGATCGCCGCGCAGGTATTCGAGCCGCGCGATGCCGACCGCCTCGGCATCGGTGCCGCCGGCGGGATTGGTCCTGAGATCGGCCTGCTGTGCGGCACTCAGGTTGAGCCACTGGAACGGGGCGCCACCGGTCCCGTTGTGAGTCAGGATGGTGCGCGGATCGGTGGCGATGTTGCGCCCGTTCAGCTCCTCGGCCGCGGTCCACTCGGGCGTGGTCGCAAGTTCACCGGTAATCGTGTCGGCGATCTTGAACGCGAACAGGTTACCCTGCCAGCGGTTGGTGTTGAACTGCGCGAGGTAGACCACCGACTGGGTCGTCAGCTTGGCCGAGTTGATCGATACCGCCGCCGCGGTTGCGGTGCGCTCGGCGATGTCGGCGATCGCGGCGTTCAGCGCAATTTCCAGTTCGTCGGGATTCTGCGCGCTCAGGTACTTGCCGCGGCCGTTATAGGCAGCGTGCCACATGTCGTCGACGCGCTCTTCCTCGCCGTCGTCGGGATCCGGCCACTGGAATCCGGGATCGAGCGGATCGTCGACCTTGGGGTCGAGCGTGCCCTCGATACCGAACGCGATCGAGTAGGTCACCAGGTGCTGGTGGTCGGCCTCGTCGATGCCGGCGATGGTCGGCACCTTGTTGGCGAGGTCGGTGCGCAGATCGCGCTCGTAATCGCGCATCGCGACGTCGGCCAGCGTGTTGCTCTCGTTGTCGGCGTAATTGCCGCCGTCGTTGGACTGTGACGCGTTGCCGTCGAAGATCGAGTTGTCGTTGCCGCTGCCACCGTTGTTGTCGCGGTTGCCGACGCCGGGGCTGCCGCCGTTCCAGAAGCCGTCACCCATCAGGATATTGAAGTTCTGCTGGCATTCGCCGCCGAGCGCGGCCGACAGGATCGGCGCGCTGCTGCCGGTATTGTCGAAGTAGTTACCGGTGTTGCGCAGCGCGCGGCGCATCGGCGTGCCGTTGCGGCCGATATTCATGCTGTAGAGTTGTTCCAGCAGCTCGCGCTTCAGATCGGCATCGCTCATGGTCTTGGAGTCTTTCGCCTGGCCGGCGTTGAACCAGCGCATACCCATGCGCGACGCGTCGGTGTTGTTGATCGTGCTGCCGATGATCGCCTTGGTCGCGTTGATGCGGTTGCGGTAGTACTGGAACCAGTTGGCGAAGTTCTGCATTTCCGGCGTACCGTAGCCGATGAATACCGGGAAGCGCGCATCGGTTTGCTCGACCACGCCGTCGGCGTCGGTATCGATCCACTCGTAGTACATCGGCAGGTACAAGAAGTCCGTCGTATCGCCACCCTCGGTGAAGGTGTGGAACACGGTCAGGTCGATGCTTTCACCGCCCGGGTCGTTAGGGTCGCGCAGCGCCGCGAGCGGGTTCGCGTCCTCGTACATCGGTGTGCCGTCCGCCTTGCTGCCGGGCCAGGGCGTGTACTTGACCGCCGGGTTGTAGTAGTTGCGGTTGGCGTGATGGGTGAAGATCGGCCAGCCGAGGTCCCAGCCCGCATTGACGGGGTTACCGAAGCCGTCCAGCAGTCCGACGTCGGTCAGGAAGGCCGGCGGAATCACGTCGCGGTTGGTATACAGCCGCGTGAAGGTCGGCGAATAGTAGGCGCGGTCGAGGCCGTTGATGAACGGCAGGCCGCTGGCCGAGGTCAGGCCGGCGGTGCCGTCACGGTACATCGGGCCCCAGTTCATGCTGCCGGAATCGTCGAGCGTGAAGAACACGTTGGGTTCGACGATGGTCGACAGGAACAGCGGTGCCGTCGCCAGGGGGCCGGGCGCCGCCAGCGCGTTGCTGCCGGTGCCGAGACCGAGGATCGCGGAGGTCGCGATGATACTGATTCCCTTGAGAAATTTTTTGCTAATCATGGCTTTCATTCCATTCAGATATGCTTGCGGCAGATATGCCTACGGGGCCTCTTTGCCGAAGTACGACTGCACGTAACGCACCGAGTTGCCGGTCAGGCCCACGCCGCGCGAGGTCGAGCGGTAAATCGAGACGACTTCACCGGTTTGCTGGGTGCCGTAGCCGCCGATATTGACCGACGCCAGCGCGTTCTGTGAACGGTCGCCGAGATACTCGATCATGAAACGCGGCTGCTCGAAAGCTTTCAGCGACGTGGTCGCCAGCTGCGAATTGTTGGCCCAGGTGGTTGCGTCGAAGTAGTCCGGGCTGAACCAGCTCGGATCGTTGTCGGGTACCGTGTGCAGTCCGCTGTTGGGATCGTCGAAATCGGCGTTGGTGTTCGAGTTGTCGATAAAGTTTTCCGCGGTCACCAGGCCGACTTCAGCCGCCTGGAACATCAGGCCGGTTTCGCGCTGGTTGCCCGCCATCGACAGGTCGGTGGTGGTGCGCTGGACCGCGGTCAGGCCGAGCATGGTCAGGCTGACCAGGATTATCAGGCTGACGACCAGCGCCACGCCGCGTTGTGTTCTGATGTTGGCATTCATTACGATGAACCTATGCGGTTGCGCAGGGCAACTGTGGTGGTAAACACCTGCCGGATCCGGCGATCGGCCGGGGTAACGGCGGCACCGAGCCAGGTATAGGTCTGCGGTGCCTCGGTAACAAAATCTTCGATCGAGCGCATGAGCAGCGAAATCCGCACCGCGACCACGTCTTCCCAGTCACCGACGGCGTCGGAAGCCACGTACTGGTTGGGAAACTGGTCGTTGTCGTTGTCGATGCCATAGAGGATCTGCATGTCCTCGACGCCTTCGACCAGCTCCTGGGCGACGCCGAACTCGGCGCGAAACAGCGCAGGCTCGCCGCTGGCGCCGTTCTGGATGTCGTAGTCGACGGTCTGCAGCTCGATCACCATTGCGTCGTTTTCGAACTGCTGGCTCTTGTTGGCGCCGAGATTGATGCGGCGCTGATCCGACGTGGTGCCGACCACGACGCTGGTAACCGGCAGGATATCGGCCTCGAACGCGATCAGCAGGTCGTTGGCGCCGCAACGCCCGACCAGGATGATATCGCCCGCGGTAATGGTGTTGGTCGTGTCGGTAAAGATGTTTTGCGTGGTCGGCGCCGTAAAGGGGCCCTCGACGTTGGTCTGGCTGGGTTTGCCGCCGCGAATCGTGAGCGTGTCGGAGCCGTTGATGCCGGTGTCGTTTTCGCCCTCGATCGATTCCTCGCCGACGAAGTCATGCAAATCGGTGTTGTAGCCGGTAACGTTGCCGGCGTTCAGCGTATCGTTGATGTTGGACGTGTCGTCGGGGTCGAACGGGATGCAGCCCCATTCGCCGGCCAGGCGCAGGTCCTGCGCCATGATCTCCATCGCGAAACGGGCATTCTCCTGGATTTCCGCCAGCGCGTTGGTGAACCTGAAAGTAGCCTTGTTGCCGGAGTAGACCTGCACGATCCCGCCCAGCAGGAATACGCTGATGACCAGCGCCACCAGGACTTCGACCAGGGAGATGCCGAGTTGCTTGTTCAGTTTTTTCATTGGGCCACCGCCAGCGTGTAACAGGTCAGATCGACATCGGGATTGCCGCCGCAGCCGGTGCCGGTGGCGCCGGTGCCGTCGTCGTCCCACATCACCGTGATCAGCAGGCCGTCGGCGTTGCTCGTGATCTGGCCGCGACCGGAGGGCAGGTTCTGGATCAGCTGGGTCCACTCGGCGGCATCGGCGAGGCGCATGCCGTCGGGGCTGCACGTGGTCGAGCAGTCGCCGGTATAACCGGTGGTGGTATCGATACCGTCGTAGTTGTTGAACTCGGGCAGGTTGGCGCGAATCCGGTCCGACATGTTGTACGCGATCCAGACGGCCTGGCTGTGATTGAGCGAACTGGCGTTCTGGTTCATCGCGGTGATCTGCAGCGCGGCGATACCCAGCAGGCCGATCGAAATCACCAGCAGGGCGACCATCGACTCGATCAGGGACAGTCCGCGCTGATTCGTGCGAAGCTTTAGCATGATACGCCACCTCCGCTGCGAACCCGCCCGGTCGGCGATATCGAAATAGCCTTGCCGTAGCTGGCGCCACGATCGTCGCACAGCGAAAAGCTGCCGACCGAGGCGGCATCGACAAAGCCGCGATAATCGTAGGTTACCTGGGTGCCGATCGTGCCCGATCCCAGCGTATTGGCGCCCTCGAGCTGCTGCTGCGCGCGCAGCACCGTCTCGCCCGCGGTGAATGCGCCGTCACCGTCGATGTCGACGTAAATGATCCAGCCGTCTTCCCAGCTGTTACCGCCGGTACAGGTAGTCGAATTGCTGCTGACGCAGACGCCCACCTGCTGGCTGCGTTTGACCGCCTCGCTGCGCGCGTAGGACAGGTGTCCGACGAGCGTGTTGATTTGCGTAACCAGCCGATCATTCTGTATAAAGGTATTCATAGACGGGATGCCGATAGCAAAAACGGCCGCGACCAGCGCGAGCGTTATGAGCAATTCGAGTAGCGAGTAACCTGAAGTCTTTTTCATGCCTGTATCCTAATCCAACTGGAATAAAAGTCCGCTTAATCAAGATAAGAGAGAAAAAAGCACCGATAAACGGTACCTGGCCCCCGGGACCGCGCCAGTAAGCGCCTGATGACATGAGATTCGCGTCACAATATGACCGCTGCCCCTCCAGATAAGCGCAGTATCCGCAGTTTTGTTCGTCGCGCGGGCCGGATTACGCCGGCGCAGAAGCACGCACTGCAGTGTTACTGGCCTATATATGGTATTAACTATAGCGCGCAAACACTTGTTTTGCCTAATGAATTTGTTCGCTTTCGGCTCGAGATCGGGATCGGCAACGGGGATGCGCTGCTGCACATGGCGAGCCTCGATCCACAATGCCTGTATTACGGGGTCGAAGTTCACGAGCCAGGCATCGGTCGCTGCCTGAACGGTATCCACGAACGTGCGCTCGCCAACGTGCGCCTGATAGGACACGACGCGGTGGAGGTGCTGGAGCACATGATCCCGGCCGCTTCACTGGAGCGCGTGCTGCTGTTCTTCCCCGATCCCTGGCACAAGAAGCGCCATCACAAGCGGCGGATCGTCAACTCCCGTTTTCGTGACCTGCTGGTGCGGGTGCTGGCGGTGGGCGGCGTGATACACGTGGCGACCGACTGGGAAGAGTACGCGGAGTGGATCGCCGAGCAGTTCCTGGCCGACCAACGGTTCGTCAATCTCGGCGACGAGCGGGGCTACGCGCCCTGTCCGGACTACCGTCCGCAGACGCGCTTCGAACAGCGCGGGCGACGTCTCGGCCACGGGGTGCGCGACCTGCTGTTTCGCAAAAAAGACTGATCTTCGGCGACTTGGATATATGGCGATCTAGTATATAAGGTTCATCATCGACAGCATCACGACGATGAACAGGATCGTCATCAGGCCGCCGGCGCGCATGAAATCCGGCACCCCGTAACCGCCGGGACCCTTGATCAGCGCGTTGACCTGGTGGGTCGGGATCAGGAAGGAGTTGGAGGTCGCGAGCGCCACGGTCAGCGCGAACACCGCCGGGTTGGCGCCGGCGCCGATCGCGATGTTGACCGCCAGCGGCACCAGCAGCACCGTGGCGCCGACGTTGGACATCACCAGCGTGAAAAAGGTGCCGAGCACCGCCACCGCGGCCTGGATGACCCAGATCGGCATGTCGCCGACCACCTTGAGCGTTTCTTCCGCGATCCACTTGGCGGTGCCGCTGGTCTCGACCGCGAGACCCAGCGGAATCAGGCTCGCGAGCAGGAAGACCGTGCCCCAGGACACCGATTCGTAGGCTTCCTCGATCTTGAGTACCCCCGAAATCACCATGCCGATCGCGCCGGTCATCAGCGCTACCGACAGGCGCAGGTCGGTAAACAGCACCATGAACAGCGCCAGCGAAAAGAAAAACGCGGCCCAGCCGACCTTGTTCGGGCGGGTTTCCTCCTGCGGGTAGTCGGCGGTAACGATGACGAAGTTGCGATCGCGCTCGAGGTGCGCCAGTGCGCGCCAGGTCGTGTGCGCCAGGATCGTGTCGCCGGCCTCGAACGGCATGTCGCGGATATTCTCGCCCTCGACCAGGGTTTCGCCGTCGCGGTGCAGCGCAACCACCGCGATGCCGTAAGCCTTGCGCATCCAGACGTCGCGCGCGGATTTGCCGATCAGCGATGAGCCGGGCGGAATGACGATTTCGGCGATGCCGGCATGAGTCGAGGACAGCGCCTCGGCGAATACGCGCAGGCCTTTCTGGATCTCGAGGCCGTAGGCGTCGACGAAATCGCGCAGGTGTTCCGGCGAACAGAGGATGCCGAGCGCGGAATTGGGTGGTATCTCGACCTCGCGCGAGATATCGCCCTGGCTCGAGCGCATGCCGGCGCCGACCGACTTGATCGCGATGACACGAATCTTGTTGGCATGCTCTATTTCGTCGAGTACCTGCCCCACCAGCGGACTTTTCTCGGGGACCTGCACCTCGAACACCATGTAGTCGATACCGTAGACGTCCTCGAGGTGCTTGGTGCCGCCCTGTCCGCCCGCGGCAGCGTCCGGTGAAGTGGCCGGTAACACGAAACGGCCGGCGAGCACGAAGTAGAGAATGCCGGCCGTGATCAGCGCAAGGCCGATCGGCGTGACCGAGAACATGTCCCAGGTCTGCATCTGCTGCTCTGGCGGCAGGGCGACGTTGGACGTCAGGATCAGGTCGTTGAGCAGGATCAGCGGCGATGAACCCACCATGGTGATGGTGCCGCCGAGAATCGCGGTGAAACCCATCGGCATCAGCAGGCGCGACATCGGCAGCCCGGAACGCGAGGATATGCGGCTGACCACCGGCAGGAACAGCGCCGCGGCACCGACGTTCTGCATGAATGACGATATGATGCCGACCGTACCGGAAATGATCGGCACCACGCGCGTCTCGGAGCTGCCGCCGACCTTGAGGATGAAGCCCGCGACCTTGCTCATCATGCCGGTCTTGTCCAGCCCGGCGCCGATGACCATGACCGCGATGATCGACATCACCGCGTTGCTGGCAAAACCGTCGAACAGGTGCGCGGTGTCGACCAGGCCCTGCTCCAGTCCCATCTGCGGCGCCAGCAGCGAGGTGACACCGAGCATGACCATGATCGTAATCGCGGCCTCGTCGACATTGACGATTTCGAACACGAACAGGTAGATGGTGAAAATGAGGAAGCCGGTGACCCAGGCGATTTCGGTGGTTGGAGTATGATCGACGACCCACCAGCCGAAGGCGATGAACAGGATGCCGAAGATCCACTTGGTACTGCGCAGCTTGCGGAGCCTGACCTTCCTGAGTCGAACCCTGAGTATTCTGGATAGTCTGCTCAACGCTGCTTATCAATCCCGCAATGTAACCCCTTCCGGGGTGGTGTTCTCCAGAGAATATAGGCCTGGTAAAAAAACTGCTTGAATCAAGTCACGCATTTGAATTCTAGCTGCGGCACGACGAGACAGGTATATCCAATGGGGTGTACAGGATACCACCGGCGGCTAGCTGGCCAATCCCGCTCCGGCCCGCGAGCGTCGCCGCGATCGTGAAAACCGGCTAGAATCGGCTGTCGCGTGCAGGGGAATGGCGACATGTCGAAAAAACATCCCGTGATCGTGATTACCGGCTCCTCGGGTGCGGGTACCACCACGGTGAAGAAAGCGCTGGAATCGATTTTTTACCGGCAAAATCTCCGGCCGGTGGTGATCGAGGGCGACAGCTTTCACCGCTATGATCGCGAAGATATGGCCGCGCAGGTGGAGCGCGCGACCCTGGCGGGACAGAATTTCAGCCACTTCGGCGAGGACGCCAACCTGTTCGACCGACTCGAGGCCCTGTTCCGCGAGTACGGTGAAACCGGCGGCGGACAACGCCGTTTCTACCTGCACGACCAGGACGAGGCCCGCGTCCACGGCGAGCGTCTCGGGCTCGAACTCGAGGCGGGCCGCTTCACGCCCTGGGAAGCCATCGAGCAGGGCACCGACCTGCTGTTTTACGAAGGCCTGCACGGGCTGGTGAAGACCGAACGGGTCGACCTGACCCGCTACGCGGATCTGAAGGTAGGCGTGGTGCCGGTCGTCAATCTCGAATGGATCCAGAAGATTCACCGCGACAGCGCCGAGCGCGGTTACAGCATGGACGAAGTAGTCGACAATATCCTGCGGCGCATGCCGGATTACGTCAAGTACATTACGCCGCAGTTCTCCGAGACCGATATCAATTTTCAGCGCGTCGCCACGGTGGATACGTCCAACCCGTTCATTGCTCGCGACATCCCGACGCTGGACGAAAGTTTTGTCGTCATCCGCTTCAAGAATCCGGATATTCGCCAGACCGATTTCAGCAACCTGCTGTCGATGATCAGCGGATCCTTCATGTCGCGGCGCAATACCATCGTGGTGCCGGGCGGCAAGATGGGCATGGCAATGGAGATCGTTCTTACGCCGATAATCCGCGAGCTGATGGCGCGCCGCGAGGCTTCGTGAGAGCGCTGCTCGTTCTGCTGGGCCTGGCCTGGGCCGGTTCGGCGGCGGCGGAGTCGTCGGTTGCGCGGGTGGCGGAACTGCTGGCGGCGCCGCAGGCTCCCGACGGCGTGGTGTTCGAAATCATGCAGTGGGAGGACCGCAGCTGGGACTGGGCGGTGCCGCTGCTGGATCGCCATGTCGCCGATCTGCGCGCGCGCTTTCCCGGGCTCGACGTCGCGCTGGTGTCGCACGGCGCCGAGCTGTTCGAACTGACGCGCGCCGCCGGTCTGGCCGAGACCGCGGCACTGCGGCAACTGGCGGAGTTGCATCGCGCCGGTGTCAGGCTGCATGTCTGCGGCGAGTACGCGAGCTGGAAACAGCTCGGGCAGGACGATTTTCTGTCTTTCGTCGACGTCGCCCCGAGCGGCAGCGCACAGCTCGCGGACTACGTCCGTCTCGGTTTCGTGCCGATTCGCCTGGAGTCGAATCATGCTCTTGATTGACAGCCACTGCCATCTCGACGACGACCGCCTCGACACGACCCGTGACGATGTGCTGGCACGGGCGGCTGCCGCCGGGATCGAGCGCATGATCGTGCCGGCGACCACCGCCAATCGCTGGGACAAGGTCAAGCAGGTTTGCGCCGAAGCCGGCGGACTGCATCCCGCCTACGGCCTGCACCCGTGGTTCGTCGCACAGCATCAGCGGATTCACCTGGCCGAGCTCGACGAATGGCTCGAGCGCGAAAAGCCGGTGGCGCTCGGCGAATGCGGGCTCGACTTTTACGCGTCGCGCAATGACGAGGACTGGCAGAAGCAACTGTTCGCGGAACAACTGCAGCTGGCGCGTAATCACGATTTGCCGGTGATCGTGCATGCGCGCAAGGCGCTGGACGACATCATCGCGCTGCTGCGTCGCCAGGGTGAGCTGCGTGGGGTGGTACACAGCTTCAGCGGCAGCGAGCAGCAGGCGCGCCAGCTGTTCGACCTGGGGTTCCGGATCGGCATCGCCGCAACCGTGGGTTTCGAGCGCGCGCGGCGCCTGCGCGCGGTAGTGGCGGTAATGCCCGGCGACGCCCTGCTGCTCGAATCGGATGCGCCCGACCAGCCGGGTGCCGGCCATCGCGGCGAGCTCAACGAGCCCGCCTTTATCGTCGAGCACCTGCAGGTCATGGCGGAGTTGCGCGAGACGGACGTGGATACGCTCGCCGCGCAGTTGAGCCGCAACGCGAAAGAGCTGTTCGGGATTTGAAGTTGCGGGCTTGGTCTGGTTTGGGAGTAGGCTCTGACATGCTTCGCTACACTAAGGGGGACAGAAGTTCGCCGGTACGATTGGAATCGGTAGCCAATTTGGTTTGCGGCTCGTTCTGTCCCCGATCATGGCAACCGCAACGATTTGGTCCGACTTTACCCGGGTTGGGGACAGAACGAGCTGCTAACCATCACTAACACGGCCTCGCTCACTGCCGGCGAACTTCTGTCCCCCTAACTGGGGCAAAGCGCGCTTCGGTCTCCTCTTACCTTGCCGAAGCTTATTCCGGCAGGATCCGCTCCCGCACGACCTCGCCGGCATGCGTGGCATCGACAAAATTGTGCTCGCTGAAGCGGACTTCGCCTTTGTTATCGAACAGCAGCACGCTGCAGGCGCGCGTGCCGTAATCCGGCGAGCGGATGAAGCGGCTCGACAGCAGGCGCTCGACGTCGAGCGGCACCCCGGTGCTCGGCAGGGCGTGGTCCGGGGCGGTGCGATGATCGGTCAGGATCTCGAGCAACGCGTCTTCGCCCGGCGAACCCGCCAGCAGCGTCGCGAGTTCGCTGCGCGCCGAGGCCAGCTTGGGCCAGTCCTCGTCGAAGGCGCCGTTGCTGATGCCGTACACGCCGGGCTCGACCGCGATCGGCTCGCCGCCCCGGTTCGAGTAAAACCACAGCGCCGCGCGGTCGCCGACCAGCAGGTTGAAACCGGAGTACTCGCTGCCGCGCGCGCTTATTTCGGCGAGGTAGGCCCGTGGCTCCCGCTCGCCGGCGAGAAAGTCGCGCGGCAGCTCGCCGCGGGAACGCTCGCCCGGGGTCATCCCGCCGGGTTCGCGCACGTTGGTGACCGCGGCGAAACGTCCCCGCCGGTCGACGCCGAGCCAGGTGCCGCCGGCCTGCAGATCACGCCCGGCAAACACCGGTGCATCGTCCCACCAGTGTGCCGCGCGGCTCGGGCGCGCGTAATACTCGTCGCGGTTGGCGATGACCACTAGCGGGTAATCGCGATGTCGCCCCAATGCAAACAGGATCAGGCACATCGAGCTTGCCGTCGACGCATCAAGGCGAATGGTCTCGACATCAGGTCGCGACCTGCTCGATTTCGGGCAGCGGCTTGTCGCGGATCGCCAGCTCGAACGCCAGCAGGCGCTTGTGGATCGACAGCAGTTCGATGATCGTGTTCCAGGAATTGACCAGGTACTGGAACGAGTTGCTGACCTGGCTGAATGCGGTCAGGATTTGCTGCAGGATGCCGAAAGTGATCGTGCCGGCGGCGATGCTCGGCAGCAGCAGAATGAAGACGAAGATGTTGTCCGCCTGCAGGTACATGCTGCGCGCGACGTTGAAATACATGTAATGAAAATAGATCGTGAAGTAGTTTTTGCGCACGTCGGCGAATAACTCCTGCAGTCTCATGGGTTGCGCGCGGTCCTCGTCGTCCTCGCCGTAGACCAGCTCCTTGCGGAAAGCCGCCTCGACTCGCTGGTTCTTGAAAAACAGCCCGGGCAGCTTGATGCCGACCACGGCCAGCAGGGTGGTGCCGAAGATCGACCAGACCAGCGCGGCCCAGAACAGCGGCTGCGCGATCTCGCCGACGATCGGCAGTTCAGTAACGTACACCGACAGGGCCCATAGCACCGGCAAAAACGCGAACAGCGTCATGATCGCATCGACGATCGACACGCCGAGGTTTTCCATGATATCGGCGAAGCGCATCGTGTCTTCCTGGATTCGCTGCGAAGCCCCCTCGATGCTGCGTACCGTCTCCCACTGCGCGGTGTAGTAAGTGTTCATTGCCGTGCGCCAGCGAAATACGTAGTGACTGCTGAAAAAACGTATTAGCACGAAGACGAAGACCGCCAGAAACGCGATTTCAGCAAAGATAATGATCAGGTCGAACATCGTCTGGCTGTACTCGGCGGCCTGCTCCGGGGTGTTGGTCGGTGTGCCCTTTTCCTCGGTGCTGCCGACCGCGTTTTGCAGCGCCTGCTGCACCAGGTCGAAAAAGGGTCGGCGCCAGTTGTTGATCGCCACCGATACCTGCACCGAAAAGTAGGTTGCGAACAGGATGAGCGCGGAACCGCTGATCGACCACCAGTGCCAGGGATGGCGCTCGAGTCGATACCAGGTAAATGCAAAAAGGGCCGAGCAGGTGAAGTAGTACAGGTAAAACAGCAGGAAGGAGTCGGTGGTAAAGTGACCCAGGCCGATAACCGGCTCCTTCGGCGACAGGTCGAAGCCCAGGAATGCGCCGATTTGCTCGTTGAAGCTGTACCAGATAAAGACGCAGACGGCCGCGTAAATCACGACTGACGGGAAAAACACCCGGGGATTCGGGAAAAACGATTTGAACATGACTCAGAACCTTTTTGTCATTGGCGCTGCCGGTGGGCCGGCCGAAGTGCTTATTGATCCCGAATCGCGGGATTGATTCAACCCGGGCAGAGGTTTTTTTACGTTGCTTCCAGGTGAGGCTGTACCAGCTGCGCCATCATTTCGATGTGCGCGGCATCGGTGTTTAGTGCCGGGATGTAGCGAAAATCCTCGCCGCCGAGCTCGATGAATTCGTCGCGGTACTCGACCTCGATTTCGTCGAGGGTTTCGAGGCAGTCGGCGGAAAAGCCGGGGCAGATCACGTCGAGCCGACGGATGCCTCGCCCGACCAGGTCGCGCAGCGCGTCCGAGGTGTAGGGCTGGATCCAGGTCTGCTTGCCGAAGCGTGACTGGTAGCTGATCGACCAGTCGCTGTCGGCCAGGCCGAGTTCCGCAGCCAGCAGGCGCGCGGTGCGTTCGCACTGCTGCTGGTACGGGTCGCCGCGGTCGACGTTGGCCTGCGGCAGGCCGTGAAATGACATCAGCAGGTGGCGTGGGTCCTCGATCTGGCGTTTGCGTACGCTGTCCGCCAGCGCGGCGATGTAGGCGGGATGGTCCGGATAGTAGCCGATGAACTCCAGCTCGGGCGAGTACTCCAGTTCCTGCAGCGTCCGCATCAGGTGCTTGTAGCTGGTGGCGGTGGTGGTTACCGAGTACTGCGGGTAGAGCGGCAGGACGACGATACGCCTGACGCCGGCGTCGCGCAGGAGCCGCAATACCGAGGGGTAGGACGGGTTGCCGTAACGCATCGCCAGCTCGACATGCGCCTCCTCGGCCAGGTGCTTCTGCAGCGCCGCGCGCTGGCGTTGCGAAATCGCGAGTATCGGTGAACCGTCGTCGCTCCAGACCCGCCCGTAGGCTTCCAGCGTCCGCCCGCTGCGTATCGGCAGGATGATTCCGTACAGGATCGGGTACCACAGCAGTCGCGGCAGCCGCACCACCAGCGGATCGGACAGGAATTCGCGCAGAAAGCGCCGTACCGATTCGCGCTCGAGCCGATCGGGCGTGCCGAGGTTGGTCAGGAGGACTGCGGTGTTGGCGGGCATGCCGTTTCCCGGGGCAAAAAACGCGGCCAGTTTAATCGGCATGCTGCTGAAAGTCACTGAGCGCGGGCACCGGCAAAAAAATGGTCGCCTCGGAATTAGCTTAAATCTATATTTAAGCGACTTTTAATAGATAAATTCATTTGAAAAAAAATTGCGCGGGTATTGACACGGTCGAGATATGCACAAAGGTGAGCGTGGCGCGTTGTCTGGCCCTATTAATCCCCACGATTATCGGTCAATTTTTGAACAGCTGCTGTAACTTGTTGAATTTAAATAAAAAATAAAAACGCCGAAAAAATGAGCAATTTGATCCACGGTCAATGGAAATGCGGCTTGCAGCGCTTTTTGAGCATTTCATTCACAGACTTATCCACAGATAATGTGGATAAACATGATTGTCACGGTTTCTTAATAATTTAGCATTTACTTGCTAGAAACTACTTTAACAACAGCCGCTAACTAAAATCACTTCTGAACCGTTCAATCCGGCTGAGCGGCTGCGTCAATTCGAGTAGAATTCAGCTTTCAGTCCCGCGGGAATGCCTGTGCCGCCGAGCCGTCTCGCCGCCTTCGCCATCGCGTTACCCATTTACCGGGTTTTCGACTACGAAGTTGAAGCCGGTGATCCGTTGCGCCCGGGTACGCGTTACCGGCTGCCTTTCGGCAGCGGTACGCGCACCGGTGTGTTGCTCGATCCGGCGCCGGATAGCGAGGTCGACCCGGACAAGATTCGCCCGGCCGGGCCCCGCCTGGACGATCGGCCGGTGCTCGACGAACACATGCTGGCCCTGGCGCGCTGGCTGGCGGAGTACTACCTGCAGCCGCTGGGCGAAGTCATTTTCCTGTGCCTGCCGCTGCGACTGCATCGTACCGAATCGCCCCCGGCGGATCGGGTCAAGCGCTGGCGGCTGGTCGGCGAGGATCCCGCTGCGATCGAGGCGCTGGCGCGCCGCTCGCCGCGGCAGTACGAAATCTGTTGCGCCCTGGCCAGTGGCGGTATGACCGCGGCTGACCTCAAGGCCCTGAATCCGAACTGGCACGCCGCCGTGCGCGCGCTCGAGCGCCGCGGGCTGGTCGCCTGGGCGTGGGACGAGCCCGGCACCATCGAGCTGCCGGCCTTCAGCGCGCCGACATTGAGCGCGCAGCAGACCGGTATCCTGGATTCCCTCGGACCGCGGCTCGGCGGCTTCGGCGTCCATCTGCTCGACGGTATAACCGGCAGCGGCAAGACCGAGATTTACCTCCACCTGATACGTGAAACGCTCGACGCCGGCCAGCAGGTCATCTACCTGGTGCCGGAAATTGGTCTCACCGACCAGTTGATCGAGCGCGTGCGCGAGCGCTTCGGTGACTGCTTCGAGCTGTCGCACTCGGGCCTCACCGAATCACGCCGCTACCGGGCCTGGGATCGATTCCGGCGCGGCGAGCGTCGCATCATGCTGGGAACCCGTTCGAGCCTGTTTGCGCAGTGCAACAACCTGGGCCTGATCGTGATCGACGAGGAGCACGATTCATCCTACCGCCAGGAAGACGGAGTTCGATACCACGCGCGTGACGTGGCGATCAAGCGGGCGCAGATGCTCGATATCCCGGTCCTGCTCGGTTCGGCAACCCCGTCGACGGAAACCCTGCGCAACTGCGCGCGCGACAACTGGTACACCTACCGGCTAGATCAGCGGCCGACGCGTTACCCGCCGCCGGCTTTGCAGCTGGTCGACCTGCGTCATGGCCGGATCGACTTCGGCATCGCCGGTGCCGTGTTCGAGCGTATCGATACGCACCTCGAGCAAGGCGGACAGGTGCTGATCTACCTCAACCGGCGCGGGTTTGCACCGGTGGTGATGTGTCACGAATGCGGCTGGCAGGCGGTCTGCGCCAACTGCGACAGCCGCCTGACCCTGCACCAGTCTGTCGGCTCGCTGCTGTGCCATCACTGTGGCTATGCCGACCGCGTGCCGGAGGCCTGCCCGCAGTGCGGCAACCCGGAGATCCGCCACTACGGTGTTGGCACCGAGCAACTCGAGCAGGGCCTGGTCGAGCGATACCCGCAAATTCCGATCCTGCGCATCGATCGCGACGTCATCGCCTCGCGCGAGGCCCTGCAGTCGCGGCTGGAGCAATTGCGTACGGGTGACCCGTGCATCCTGATCGGTACCCAGATGATTGCCAAGGGCCACGATTATCCCGCGATTACGCTAAGCGTGGTGCTCGATGCAGACCAGGCGCTGTTCAGCGCGGCCTACCGCGCGCCGGAACGGCTCGCGCAAACCCTGTTCCAGGTTGCCGGTCGGGCGGGTCGCGGCGATCGGCCCGGCGAGGCGCTGGTGCAGTCGCGCTTCCCCGGGCATCCGCTGCTGCGGGCGCTGGTCGAACGGGACTATCGCGATGTTGTCGGTGATCTGCTGCACGAACGGGAACAGCTCGGATTCCCGCCGTACGCGCGGGTGACGATGTTTCGCGCCGATGCGCCCGCACTGGACGCCGCACTGGCCTGCCTGCAGTCGATCCGGGAAATCCTCGCGCGCACGCCCGGTATCGAGGCACTCACGCTGATCGGTCCCATGCCGGCGTTGATGACCCGGCGCATCGGGCGCTATCGTGCGCAGCTGTGCCTGCTTGCGCCCGCTTACGCCAGCCTGCGCGAAGTGCTTGCCCGCGCCATGCCGGAAATAGCCGAGCTTTCGGCTGCGCGCGATACCAACTGGATCGTCGACGTGGATGCGCAGGACCTGTAAAGCGGACCTGCTTGTAGCGGGCCGGCGCCCCCGGCCCGGTAATTACGGAATCGGAGCCGGCGGGCAGGGGATGCGGGCTAGGCACTCGCCGGTTCTGCATGTAAAATCCCGCATCATTTTTGCCCTTCGCGGTCGAGCCGTCATCCCTTGAAGCAAGCCATTCACGATCTGATCGCGCAGGCGCTGGCCGCGCTCGAGCAGGCCGAGCGTATTTCCCTGCCCGCGGCGCCGAACATCCAGGTCACGCCATCGAAAGAGGCCGCGCAGGGTGACTACGCGTCGAACGTCGCGCTGGCGCTGGCGCGACCGCTGCAAATGGCGCCGCGTGATCTCGCCCGGCTGATCGTCGACACAATCGGCCAGCCGCCCGGGGTCGAACGGATAGAAATTGCCGGCCCCGGATTCATCAACTTTTTCGTTGCCAGCGATGCCAACCTCGAGGTCGTGCGGCGCGTGCTCGCCCAGGGTGTCGATTACGGACGTGGCCAGGACGGCGCGGGCACCCGCGTGCAGGTCGAGTTCGTGTCGGCCAATCCGACCGGCCCGTTGCACGTCGGCCATGGCCGCGGCGCGGCCTACGGGGCGACGGTGGCAAACCTGCTCGCGTTCGTCGGTTACGAGGTGCAGCGCGAGTACTACGTCAACGATGCCGGGCGGCAGATGGATATTCTCGGCACGTCGACCTGGCTGCGCTACCTCGACCTTTGTGGCGAAACGATCGATTTTCCCAGCAACGGCTACCAGGGCGACTACGTGTGGGACATCGCCGCGACGCTGCATCGCGAAAACGGCGACCGCTTCCGCCATCCGGCGGCGCAGGTGTTCGCCGATATCGCGCCCGACGCGCCGGCCGGCGGCGACAAGGAAGAACACATCGATGAGCTGATTGCGCGGGCGCAGACTTTGCTCGGCGATGCCGACTATCGCGTCGTGTTCGATCTCGCCAAGGATACCCTGGTCGACGTGATCCGCGACGATCTGCATGCCTTCGGCGTCGATTACGACCGCTGGTTTTCGGAGCGCTCGCTGGCCGACGACGGGCTGATCGAAATCGCGATCGAACGTCTGTCGGAGCGTGGCCACCTCTACGAGCAGGATGGCGCGCTGTGGTTCCGCTCGACCGATTTCGGCGATGAAAAAGACCGCGTGGTGCGCCGCGAAAACGGTCACACGACCTATTTCGCGTCGGACATCGCCTACCACATGAACAAGTTCGACCGCGGCTTCGACCGGGTCATCAATGTCTGGGGTGCCGACCATCACGGTTATATCGCGCGCGTCAAGGCGTCGCTGACAGCGCTCGGCTACGCCGCCGACGAACTCGAGATCCTGCTGTTCCAGTTCGCCAACCTTTACGAGAACGGCAAAATGATCGCGATGTCGACGCGCTCCGGCGAGTTCGTTACGCTCAAGCAACTGCGTGACGATGTCGGTCTCGATGCCGCGCGCTTTTTCTACGTCATGCGCAGGTCGGATCATCACATGGATTTCGATCTCGACCTCGCGCGCGAGCAGTCCAGCGATAACCCGGTGTATTACCTGCAGTATGCCCACGCGCGCATCCAGAGCGTATTGCGCCAGTGCGCCGACAAGGGCCTTACGGTCGACACCGCGGGCGCCGATCTCGCACCGCTCGGCAACGAGCACGAGCAGGCGCTGCTGCGCCAGCTCGAGCTTTTTCCCGAACGGGTGGCTACGGCCGCGCGGCGGCGCGAACCGCACCTGGTGATCAACTACCTGCGCGAACTGGCCAACCAGTTTCACTCCTGGTACAACGCGCACCAGTTCATCGTCGACGATGCCGCGCTGCGCGATGCCCGCGTTACGCTCGCGGTGGCGGTCGGCCAGGTGCTGCGCAACGGCCTGACCCTGCTCGGGGTCGGCGCGCCGGAGCAGATGTAGATGGCGATGGCGAAGAAACAGGGTACATCGCCCCTGGTCTGGGCTTTCCTGCTGCTGGTGCTGGCTTCTTTCTTCTCGTTGATCGTGTTTCTCGATCAAAGGATTGGCAGGGGTGGAAGCGAGCGCACGCCGGTCAGCGAAAGCAGTCCGGAAAAGAAGCCCGTCATCGATTTTTACGATGTGCTGCCGGACCGTAAGATCGAGATCCCGATTTCCGACGAAGATCGCGAAGCCATCGAAAACCCGAGCATCAACAAGCAGGCGGTCACCCGTGTGATCCTGCGGGCGGGTGCGTTTCAGAGCGCGGCCGATGCGGAGACCATGAAGGCGCGGCTGGCGTTCCTGGGCCTGGAGGCGAAAGTCCAGGTGGCCGAACTCGAAGCCGGAACCTGGCACCGGGTACAGCTCGGTCCCTTCGCCAGTAACAGCGAACTGTCGCGCGCCGAGAAACTGCTGCTCGGAAACGGCATCAAGTACTACCAGGTCGAAGTACCGCAGTAGCGGCCTCAGTCGCCGTACAGGGTTAGCAGAAACCAGTCCGGCACCCAGTCACGCGGTTGCGACAGCCGCTCTTCGTGTTGCCGGTAGTCCGGGCAGTGTTGCGCCACCAGCTGCCAGTAGGCGCGCGAGTGATTGAGGTGGCGCAGGTGGCACAGCTCGTGGATCATCAGGTATTCGACCGATGCGCGCGGCAGGAACAGCAGCTGATCGTTGAGGCTTATGTTGCCGCGCGCCGAGCAGCTGCCCCAGCGGGTCTTCTGGCTGCGAATGCTGACCCGTTTGAATGCCAGACCGGTCTGTCGCGACAGTTCCCGCAACAGGGGCGGCAGACAGTCCTCGGCCCGCGCGCGAATCCACTGGCGCAGTTCGCCGAGCTGTGTTTCGAAGTCGTCGCTTTGCAGCCGCAGGCTGCTGTCGCACGGGGCCGCGAACAGGTCGAGGGTGGTGCCGGGACGGGGGCGGGCATACTCGATCCCGGTGATGCTGTCGTCGAAGGCCAGGCGTATCGCGTCGGGCAGACGCACCGCCGCGCGCAGCCGGGCCTGGCGGTCCAGCTGGCGCCGAATCCAGCCGGCATGCTGCTCTACCAGCCGCGGCACTTCACGTTGCGGGAAACGTCGCGGAATGACGATCTCGAGCCCGCCGAAGGGTCTTACCTGCAGCCTGGCGTGACGCGCCCGCGGGGAAACGCGTAGCGAGTAGCGGATGGGGTTGTCGTCGTTCATCGGTCGCGCATGATTTCGCTCGGGGCCAGGTGGCGTATCTTCGGCGGTCCGTGGCAATACTGGCCTGTATAACACAAATCGGGTAGTTTGAGCCATTTGCCAGGCAGGGCCGATCGCGGACCTGCCGTGACGGGGTACGGGGTTTGCAACCGATTACGATTCGCTATCTCAGCGGTCACGACGTGGCCGCGCTCGAACTCGCCAACGACGAAATCCTGGACGCCGTCGAGCAGGCGCTGCGCGCGCAGGGTGAAGGTCGCACGGTCATCGAGCCGCGCATGCACCTGGTCGCCGACCCTGACTGCGGCGGACATTTCAACGTGCTGCGTGGATACATCGGCCCCGGTAATAACGCCGGGGTCAAGGTGGTCGGCGACTTCCACGGCAATTACCGGCTCGGCCTGCCGTCCGAGTTCGGCCTGCTCAACCTGTTCGACGGCCGTACCGGGCAACCGCGCGCGATCCTCGATGCCACCGGTATTACCGAGATGCGCACCGGCGCGGTCACCGCGATCGGCGCGAAATACCTGGCGCCGTCACGACCGCGAGTGCTCGGGCACATCGGTGCACGCGGCACCGCCTACTGGAACGTCCGCCTGCTCGACCACCTCTTCGACTTCGAGGAAATACGCGTGCATTCGCGCCGCGCCGACAGCCGCGAAGCCTTTGGCGAACGTCTTGCCCTCGATCTCGGCAAGCCGGTGCGGGTGGTCGACAACTGGCGCGACTGCCTCGAGGGTGCCGACATCCTGGTCGAGGCATCGCGTCTCGAGCAGCCGGAGCCGCTGTTACGCACGCGCTGGATTCGCCCGGGCGCGCTGGTGATTCCCTACGGCACCATGAGCACGGTCGAGGACGATATCACCGATATCATGCACAAGATCGTGGTCGACGACTGGGGGCAGTGCACCGTTGGTCCCTTTGGCTGCCTGCGGCGCCACGTCGACAGTGGTCGGATCACGCGCGCCAGCATTCACGGTGAACTCGGTGAAATCTGCGCCGGCCGCATTACCGGGCGTGAGCGCGACGACGAAACCTGCCTGCTGTGGCACCGTGGACTGTCGACCTCCGATATCGCGCTTGGCGTCGCCATGCTGGACAAGGCCGAGCGGCTCGGGCTCGGTATGGAGTTACCCTACGCGTGATCCGGATAACCCGCCGCGAGGATCTCGACTGGGTGACTCTTTACGGGGTTGCCTACCAGGATGCGCCGCTCGAACTCGGTGCCGCGCTGCTGCAGCGGGTCGAGGCGGGGCGCCGGCACTTCGAGCAACTGATCGCGGCCGGGGCAGCCTGTTACGGCGTGACCACCGGGCTCGGCAAACTGGTCGACGCCGAGCTCGATGATCAGGCCCGGCGCGACATCGCCGCCAACATGCTGCGCGCCCGCGCGGCCGCGATCGGCGAAGCACTGCCGCGGCCGGCGGTGCGTGCCATGCTGCTGATTCGCCTGGTCAACTTCCTCGATGGCCGCGCGGCGGTCAGCGCGGATCTCTGCCGCTTCCTGGTCGAGCGCCTCAACGATGGCTTCACGCCGTGGGTTCCCGTGCTGGGTCACGGTATGGCGGGAGATGCGATTGCGCATACGCATGCCTTCCAGACCCTGATCGGCGAAGGCTTCGTGGTTGGTGCCGACGGTGCGCGCGAGCCGGCGGCTGCGGCACTGGCCGAACGCGCAGTCGAACCATTCGCGGTCAGCGGGCGCGAGGGCCTGGCCCTGGTCGGCGGCGTCTGTGCCGCGCCGGCCTGCGCCATGCACGCATATTACCGCGTGACCCGCGCGCTCGAGCTGGCCAACCTGGTTGCCGCGGCCTCGATGGAAGGACTGGCGGCGCCGAAAGACTCGGTCGATCCGGCCGTGGCGGCGGTTAGCAGCGAGAGCGGTATCGCCAGGGTGATCGAGCGCCTGCGCAAACACCTCGATCACAGCCGTATCGACGTGCACAGGCTGCAGGCACCGGTCTCCTACCGGGTGATCCCGCAGGTGCACGGCGCGCTCGACGACGCGCTCGCGCAGCTGCGCGCCAGGATCGAAAATGCCCTGCGCGACAACAGCGACAATCCGCTGCAGGACGGCGACCGGCTGCTGTCGGTGGGCGGGTTTCACAACCAGCACCTGGTCAACCAGGTCGAGCAGGTGGCGCTGGCGCTGGCGCATGTCGGCGCGCTTTCCGAACGCCGCTTGCAGCGCCTGCTGCAGGCGGAATTTACCGGCCTGGCCCCGCAGCTTGCCGGCCGCCCGGGGCTCGACGCCGGACTCGTGGTTGCGCACAAGGCAGCGCTGGATCTCGGTGCGCGACTGCGCGTCATGGCGCAACCGGTTTCGCTGCTGACCGGCGAATCGTCGGCCGGCCAGGAAGACTACATGTCGCACGCGATTCCCGCCGTGCTGCGCCTGTTCGATATGCTCGAGCTGGTGCATGCGCTGTTCGCCTACGAACTGCGTGCCGCCTTCGCCGCGCTCGATCTGCGCAAGCAGCGGGCGGGTGACGACGTCGCCGCCGTACGGCGCTACTTCGCCGAGTCGATCCCGCCGCTGGAGCGCGATCGAGCGCCGGGGCCCGAGGTCGAAATCCTGCTGGCGCACTTCGAGCGCGACGAATTCCGGCATCTCTGGAACTGAGCAGGCGGGAATTTTCATGGCATCTCGCTGGCAACGAACGCTGTTTTACGCTGCCGGACTGCCGCTGCTGGCGGGGTTGCTCGGTGGCGGCTACTGGCTATTCCTGCATGATCCGGAACCGGTCGATGCCATCGCCTTTTTCTACCCGGCGCCGGGTATCGCAATTGAAGACAACGCGGCCTGGACGATCGCCGGCCTGGCCGCGCCCGCGGGCATGGCGGATTTTCGCCCCTGGGGTTACCAGCAGGTGTTGCACAATCGCGAACGCGCGCGCGAGGGCGATACCCCGCTGCCGCTACTCGGCAGCTATGCCGGCAGCCGCCAGATTTCGTCTCTCGCGGGGGTCGATCGGCGCCGTCTCTACTGCTGGCTGCCGGATCCGGCGCTGCTGAGCCGCAGCGCGGACTGTTACTCGCGCGCCGAGCTCGATGACATCCTGCGGCGCAACCGCGAGCGCCTCGAACGTTATGCTTCGCTGTTCACCTATGCCACGCTGGACAACCCGGCCTACTACGGCATCGATCTCGCCGATCTGCTGGTGTTCAGCGATCTCTACCGCTTGCGCTTGTGGCTGGCGCGCGAGCGCCTGTCGGCAGCGGACCTGGGCGAGGTGTTTGCTTATTTTCGCTTCTGGGAAGGCCTCGCGCGGCGTGCCGAGGTCGACGTCAACAATCGCCTGATGCTGCTGCTGCACTATCGCAAGGCTTCGGCGCTGCTGGCCGCGCTGAGCGAGCGCGATCCCTCGGTCCTGTTGCGTTACCACGCCGTTCACGGTCGTTTCGACGAACCCGGCGACGGCCGCGAATTTCTCGATCGCGCGCTGCGGGGCGAGTATTTTCGCCTGGATCGGCAGCTGTGCCTGTCGCGCGCGCTCGGGCAGGATGGCGATTGCCTGGTCGACGGGCGGCGCTTTCGCGGCAAGCTGGGCGAGTTTCTCCGCCGCATACACGCGCGCAGGGTAGCGCCAGGGCAATGTGCCGCCGAAATTGCCAGTCAGTCGGGGCCGATCGAGCGCTTCGATTTCTGGCAAACCCTGCTGCGCGACCCGGCCAACATATCCGGCAATATCCTGCTCACCACGGTCGCAAGCCCCGCTGATCTGTGCCGTCTCTGGCGCGACTACCTGCTCGAGGCCGAGGCTGGCCGCTGGCGCAACCGTTTCGTCGAGATGGCGCTGGCGCCTGGCGCGCGCGGACCTTCGACGACCCTCTTCAGCGGTGACCTGACCGGCAACCGCTTCCTGTGGGATGCCGGCGGCGGTCGCCTGCGTTGGTTGAATCGGCAATTCGTGCGCGACTATTCGTTGCGGCTCGATGGTGTCGCAGCCGAATAGTCCTGTTCTTCGCGCGGCTGATGCCGGAAAATGCCGACATGATCGAAACCGGTGACTTCGTCGCGTTCATGATCGCCCACGAGGGCATGTTTCGCCTGTGCCTGTTCGTGCTGGTTTTCGGCCTGATGTTCAGCTGGGAAAATCGCGCGCCGAAGCGTGAGCTGACGGTGCCGCGCTGGCAGCGCTGGCGGCATAACCTGGCGCTGACCGCGCTCAATACGCTGCTGCTGCGGCTGCTGTTTCCGGCCGCCGCGGTCGGCCTGGCGCTGTCGACCAACGCCGCCGGCTTCGGCCTGTTCAACCGGCTCGCCCTGCCATTGTGGCTCGAGCTGCCGCTCGCCGTGCTGGTACTCGACCTGGCGATCTACTGGCAGCACCGCCTGATGCATCGCGTGCCGCTGCTGTGGCGACTGCACCGGGTGCATCATGCCGACCTCGATATCGACCTGACCACCGGCGCCCGCTTTCACCCGCTCGAGATCCTGCTGTCGATGCTGTACAAGTGGGCCGTGATCCTGCTGCTCGGTCCGGCCACGCTGGCGGTGCTGGTTTTCGAACTGTTACTCAACGGCATGGCGATGTTCAACCATGCCAACGTGGCGTTGCCGGCGAGGCTCGACCGCGCGCTGCGCCGGCTGCTGGTAACGCCTGACATGCACCGCGTGCATCATTCGATCCGGCGCGCGGAGAGCGACAGCAATTTCGGTTTCAACCTGTCGTTGTGGGACCGCTGGTTCGGCAGTTATACCGATCAACCCGCGCATGGTCATCGCGGCATGACTATCGGCCTGGCCGGGTTGCGCGATGCGCACCAGGTCGACCGCTTGCCGGGTATGCTGAAACTGCCTTTCGTCGGTGGACGTGAGTAGCCGGGCAGCTGGCGCGGGCGCAAGCCTGATGAGCGTGCCGCAGGGCGAGTTCGAGCTCATGCGCTGCCCCCCGGCACCGTCCCTGCAGGCCTGGGACGCGGCCGACGAAATGCTGCTCAGGCACCTCGACGAGATTTGCATACTGCGGCGTGACTCCCGCGTGTTGATCGTCAACGACGGCTTCGGTGCGCTTGCCGTGGCGCTGGCGGATCATCGCGTCTATGCCTGGAACGACTCGCTGCTCGCACAGCACGCGCGCGCGCTCAACCTGCGCGCCAACGGTATCGAGGACACCGGCCTCGAATACAACCGCGATGCCGCCTTTCCGGCCGCGCCGGCGGACGTGATCCTGTTGAAAATTCCGAAATCGCTGGCCTTGCTGGAACAACAGCTTTATGCCCTGCGCGAGCGGATGTTGCCGGATACCCGTTTGCTGGCCGCCGGCATGGCGCGCCACATTCACCGCTCGACCCTCGACCTGTTCGAACAAATCATCGGCCCGACGCTGACCACGCGCGCGGTGCGCAAGGCCCGGCTGGTCCTGCCGGAGCGTGATTTCTCGCTGACCCAGGGCCAGGGTCCAGGCCCCGGGAGTTATACCCTGGTGCTCGATCGCGATTACCGGATTCGCAGTCATGCCGGCCTGTTCAGCCGCGACCGGCTCGACCGCGGCAGCCGGATGCTGATCGAGCATTTGCCGACGGGCGATGCCCCGTTGCGTATCGTCGACCTCGGCTGCGGTAGCGGCGTGGTCGGCATTGCCGCCGCGGCCCTGAACCCGCGCGCGCAACTGTTGTTCAGCGACGAATCCTACCTCGCGGTCGACTGTGCGCGTATCAATTTCGAGGATGCCTTCGGCCGCGCGCGGCAAGCGCGTTTCACCGTCGACGACTGCCTGCGCGAGGAGGCCGATGCCAGTGCCGACCTGGTGCTGGTCAACCCGCCCTTTCACCAGCAGCACAGCGTCGGTGATGCGGTTGCCTGGGAGATGTTCCGCCAGTCGCGCCGGGTGCTCGAGACGGGCGGTGGCCTGGTAATCGTCGGCAACCGGCACCTGGCCTACCATGCGAAGCTGAAAAAACTGTTCGGCAACGCCGAGGTGCTCGGTTCCGACAGCAAGTTCGTCGTCCTGCGCGCCAGCAAAACCCTTTAATTGGGGACGTACCCCGTTTTTCCAGGATTGACTTCCTGTTACCAGCCGCCGCCGCCGCCACCGCCGCCGCCGCCGCCGGAAAAGCCGCCGCCCGACGAGCCTGACGATGATCCCGGCGCTACCGACGACGAGGAAATAGCCGAATCCAGGCTGTTCGCCACCGAGCTGGAAAAATTCATGCGCCGGCCGCTGCCGGAGCGGTACCACTCCGGCCGGCGATAGCCGCCGTCGACCTGGCCGGCGGCAATGGCGCGGTCGAGGCGGGCGGTCCATTCGTTCTCGAGTTCCAGCGCGATGGCGTAAGGCAGGTAGGCCTCGTAGATTTCGCTGGTAAAATCGGGCGCCCGGTGGCGCTTGAGCTCGTCGTCCTCGGCTACCCCGAGGTAGAGCCGGAATCCCTCGACCTTGTCGAGCAGGCGCCGCCCCGCCAGGGTAGGCGCCCGCATCCAGCGGTAGAAGAGGTAATTGATCAGCGGCAGTGCCAGCAGGCCGGCAATGAGCCCGGGCGGTACCTCGCCCGCCAGTTCCAGCAACGGCACTCCGCTGAACAGGAAAAACCCGACGCCGACGTACAGCGGCAGCAGGAAGATGCCGTAACGCACCAGCCCCTTGCGGCCCCGGCGTAAAATCGCGCGTGTGCCGGTATACAGCACCAGCAGCGGCGCGGCGGTGACGATGCCGAGAAACACGGTCTTGAGAATGATCTCCTCGGAGCCGAGGCTTGCGATCGCGCGCACGATCAGCAGCAGCGTGGCGACGATGCCGGGGATTACCCACCAGCGATTGAGCTTGAAATATTTGCGGTTGTAGTCGCGCTTGAGCGAGCGTTCGTGTTTGCCCTGCGCGTGCGACAGGGTGCCGTGGTTGGTTTGCGAGATGTCGAGATTGCGACTGCCTCCTCGGAACAGGCCGGCGAGCACCTCGCCCTCGCCCGGCGCCAGGTCGGGCGGCGTCCAGTCATTACGCTGCAGCCGGAACGCGCCCTCGTCGTCGACGATCGTCAGCGCCTCCTTGCTCGCCAGGCTGATGATCGCGCTGGTGAAGCACTTGTTGTCGTAGCCCATGTTTTCGACGTAGCGCATCGACGCCGGTGAATATCCCCTGGGCGGGCGATAGCGCGGTACGATGACACCCGCCTGCGGGTCGCGCCCGGTCAGGCGCCAGGCGAAAAAGTAATATGCCAGCAGCAGCAGGCTGCCGCCGAGCAGCAGGATCTCGGCCTGGTGGTCCTGGTAGAACCACGCGCGCCGCTGGGCCGCGCTGGGTTCGTCGACCAGGCCCTTGGGCCAGCCAAGCGCGACGGTCAGGCCCTGGCCCGGCCGCAGCGGACTGTCGGTCTGGTACAGGAACTCGCGATCGCCGAGGCGTTCGAAGCCGAAGTCCTTGCCCTGTTCGCCGACAAACCCGGTATAGCCCGAGCTCTGGATATCACTCGCCGCGTCCGGCAGGATGATACGTGCCGATGCCTCGTCGATCTGAAAGGCCCAGTCGTTACCGGTAACGTTCCAGTAGAGTTCATCGTAGTCGTCGAAAAAACCGAGCTGACGGCTGCTGCGGTAGGTCAGCTGGTACTCGTAAAAACCGGGCTCGAGATAAACGTTTTCGTGGCCGAGATAGATCCGCAGGCCGTTAGCGCGCGAGCGCCGGTGGTGCGGTTCGGGATTGCCGTCGCGCAGTACTTCCAGCAGCTCGAATTCTACGACCAGGTCGCGCCCGTCGAGCGTGCGATAACGGGTCGGAAAGTCGCGGTAGATCCCGCGCCGGATCTGCTTGCCCTCGGCATGTACGACGATGGTCTCGGTGACCAGCAGATCGCCGTTGCGGCGCACCTCGATATCGCTGTGAAAGGATTCGATGTACTCCGTCGCCGCCGCCGGCAGGCTGCATAACAACAGTCCGAGGATGAGCAGTCGATGAATCATGTCGTACTGCTGCCCTCGAATTCGAAATAGGCGGCGTGCTCGAAACCGAACATTCGGGCCAGCAGCAGGTCGGGAAAAGATTCGATACGCGTATTGAGATTGCGCACCGCGCCGTTGTAGAAGCGGCGCGCGAACTGGATATCCGCTTCCACCGTGCTGATATCGGTTTGCAGCTGCAGGAAACTGCGGTCGGCCTTGAGCTCGGGGTAAGCTTCCTGCAGCGCGTATATCGACAGCAGCCCGGCGCTGAGACCGGCTTCGGCCCGGCCCCGGTCGCCGGCTTTATGCAGCTGTCCCGCTTCTCCGCGCAGCGCGGTGACGCGGTCCAGCGTCGCCTGCTCGTAGGATGCGTACTGTTGTACCGCTGCTACCAGCTTGGGGATCAGGTCGTGTCGCCGCTTCAGCTGTACCTCGATATCGCTCCAGCCGGCGAACGTGCGCTGGCGATCTCGCACCAGCAGGTTGTAGAGATAGATGGCGTAGAGCAAAAGCCCGGCCGCCGCCACGGCGAACAGCCACTCGGTCATGGTCGAGACCCCCGGTCGCGGGGACGGAGATCGTCGAACCGGTCGATGAAATTGCGGGCGAATTCCTGCGCTGCGAACATGGCGGCCGCGGGCTCAGTCGGCGGCGGCGGTCTGCTCCGGCGCGGCCGGCTCCTCCAGTGCGGGCAGTTTGCGGTTGCCTTCGTACACGATTTGCCAGCCCTGGTCTTTTTCGCCGAGACGCCAGTAGAGTTCCTTGCCGCTGTCGACGTTCAGGTTGTTGCTGCGGTAGCTCTGCGCGTACTGCATCAGCATCAGGTCCTGCTCGCCGGGATAACGGAACACGTTGAGGTTGCTGTATTCGATCGCGACGAAGGTCTTGTTGCGATTGACCCAGCGCTTATGGCCGTCCCAGGCGCGGAAATCGCGGCCCCCGGCGCTGAAGTCGGCGCGCGAGTAGTGCCGCGCGTAGCGCTCGTGGTCGAGGCTTTCCCAGTCGTTGAGCCAGGCCGACATCAGCTGCAGCGCTTCGCGCCGGCGCTGCTGCCACTGGTCGTGGCTGAGCCAGTTGACCGACTTGACCACCACCACCGGGGTCTGCAGGTCGGGACTGATGTAGCGCTCGATATGCAGGAAATCGGGATTGCTGACGACGATGCAGCCGTCGCTGGCCCAGGGCGAGCGGTTGTAGGTATAGGACGGCGTGCCGTGAATCCAGATGCCGCTGCCGGTGCGCTGCTGCCGCTTGTCCCACACGTTGGGGTAGTTGATCGGAAACGCGCCTTCGCCGTACAGGTCCGGCAGTTCGTCGCCGTCGATGTAACGCGTAACGTGATACACGCCGATGGGGGTCTTCTGGTCGCCGCGTTTCTGCTTGCCGTAGCCCTTGACGCCGATGGTGGTGAAATAGTCGGTTTCGAGCGCGAGTTCGCCCTGTTCGTTACGGTAGACGTAGACCCTCGATCCCTCGAGGTCGACCAGGATGACGTAGGGCTGGTCGTCGGCCAGGAACAGGATGTTTTCCGGGTAGCGCCCGAGATGCGCCGGGCTGGTGTCGTGCTGCCAGCGCTGCTTGATTTCGTGGCGGAAATCGCGCATCGCGCGATCGAGCCCGATGCCGGAACCGATCTCGGTCAGCGGCGCCGCCTTGGCCAGCAGCAGGTCGGCGTACAGCATGTGGCCGAGGCGGCTGTACGGATACTGGCGGATCAGGTCACGGGTGGAACTGAGCGCCTGCTCGTGGTTCAGGCTCTGGATACTCTTGATCGTTTCGAGCAGGCTGCGCTCGTAAACGTTACCCGGCGGGTCCCCGGCCAGCAGCGTACCGGTAAGGGCCAGGCCCAGCAGCGCGACAATCAGACGTTTCATAAGACCGATAATACCCGCTCGTCGGTAATTTTCCATGTGGTGCCAAAGCGGCTGAAGGCGAGTCGCTTCACCACGCGATCGCTGTAAGTCGGTGAATCGAAAGCCTGCCTGAAGTCAATAATAGCCGTATTTTCGCTCACCCACCGTATTTTGAGGTCGCTGACTTCGACCCGAATATCGCCGGGTCGCAGGATACGCTCACGACGGTAGGCCTTCCAGGCGTCGTGGCTTTCCTGCTTTGCCTTGTGCTGCGGCGAGTAAAAGCCGACGTAGGTGGCGAAGTCCTTGCTGCTCCAGGCGGCGGCCCAGTTCTTGACGCGTTCGATCAGCAGGGTTTCGAGATTGGCGGTATTGATGGCCGACGCCTCGCTGCCCGCGGCTTCCTCGATCAGGCCCTGCTCGACCGCCGCGAGGCGGTCGATCGCGACCAGCTCGATATCGTGCGCGTACTTGTCCGCTTCCTTCGACTCGCTGACCGCGCGGCGATAGGCTTCGCTCGCGATTGCCTTGTAGATGCGGCTGAGATTGTCGTAGGCCGTGGCGTAACTCGGGTGGGTATTGATCGCGTCGACCAAGAGCCGGCTGGCGCGATCGTAGTCGCCGGCGGCGAGATGAATCATCGCGAGGTTGTTGCGCGGTTCCGGCAGGTCGGGGTAGTCCGCGATCAGCGCCTCGTAAAGCGCGATCGCCGCTTCGGGCTGCTCGCTCATCTGCAGCGCGTAGGCGGTCAGGAAACGGACCCGCAACTGCTTCGGCTGCTGTTCGAGCAGCGCCTGGCCGTCGCTTGCGGCGGCCGCAAAGCGGCCTTCGGCGATCAGTCTTTCGAGCGCCTGCGGCGAGGCGGCGGTGGTCGAGGCCGCCGCGAGCAGGCAGCAGCAGAGCAGGATCAGGCGCGGAAACATGCGGGTCAGGGGTATTTTTGCGCGCGATTATAACAAACGCCGGTGTAAAATCTCCCGTCTTGATGGTTCGGACCGCTTTTCATGCGCCTGTTTCTGGTCGATTCGAGCATTTACGTGTTCCGCGCCTGGTTCGGTCCCGAGCCCGGGCGTGTCAACCTCGCCGGCGAACCCAACCAGGCGCTGGTCGGTTTTACCGATTTTGTCTATCGCCTGCTCAGCGAACAGGCGCCGAGTCATGTCGTGTTCGCCTTCGACGAAAGTCTCGGCCAGTCCGAGCGCAAGCGTATCTACCCGGAGTACAAGGCCAACCGCGCGCCGGCACCGGACGAACTCAAGCGCCAGTTCGCCTGGTGCGGGGAATGGGTCGCGGCGCTCGGCATCAGCCGCGTCAGCAGCCCGGCCTGGGAAGCGGACGACCTGATCGGCTCGCTTGCGCGTTACCACCGCCGACCGGATTTGCCGCTGGCCATCCTGACCGCGGACAAGGACCTGGCGCAGCTGGTCGCCGAGGGTGACCTGTGGTGGTCTTTTCACGACGACCGCCGTCTCGGTTACCGCGATATCAAGAAGAAGTTCGGCGTGCCGCCGGAACAGATTGCCGCGCAGCTCGCGCTGACCGGCGACAAGATCGACAACATTCCCGGCGTACCCGAGGTAGGACCGAAGACGGCCGCGCGCCTGCTGGCAAAATTCGGCGATCTCGAGACGCTGCGCCAACGACTGGATGAAGTAGGCGCGATGAAGTTCCGCTACGCGGCGCGGGTGCAGGAGTCGCTGATCGAACACGCCGATAACATCGGCCTGTGGCAGCAGCTGACCCGTATCAACTGCGACCTCGAAGATATGCTCGACGTCGATATCCGTCGCCGTGCAGCGGACGTCGAGCTGCTGTCGGACATGATGCGTGCGCAGGACTTCGATGCGGCGCGCCGGCAACGCTGGCAACGGCTGTTACGCCGGCAGGCGGCCTGAGCACCGGCATGTCGAACCTGCTGTTGTTCAACAAGCCGTTTCGCGTGATTTGCCAGTTCTCGCCCGCGGGCGACAAGCGCACCCTCGCCGAATTCATCGATGTGCCCGGGGTCTACCCGGCGGGTCGGCTGGATTACGACAGCGAGGGCTTGCTGGTACTGACCGATGACGGTGCGCTGCAGGCGCGCATCAGCAACCCGCGTTATCGCCGCGTCAAGACTTACCTCGCGCAGGTCGAGGGACTGGCGCGGGCCGATGCGCTGCGTGCACTGGCGCGCGGCGTCGAGCTCAAGGATGGCCCGACCCTGCCGGCGGAAGTCGCGCTGGTGGACGAGCCGGACTGGCTGTGGCCGCGCGATCCGCCGATCCGCGAGCGGCGCCAGGTTCCGACCTGCTGGCTCGAGCTGAAAATTCGCGAGGGCCGCAACCGGCAGGTGCGGCGCATGACCGCCGCGGTGGGGCATCCGACCCTGCGCCTGGTCCGCACCGCCATCGGCGACTGGTCGCTCGACGGGCTCGCACCCGGTGAATACCGGAGGCTCGAGTGAACCCGAACGCGCTGCGCGCAGACCTCGAAGCACGTCTCGGCCGCAGCCTGGCGCCGGCGCGCATCTCCCCTGCCGGCGGCGGCGACATCAACCGCGCGGTGAAACTGGAGGCCGCGGACCAAACCCTGTTCGTCAAGTACAATCGCGCCGATCGACTGGCGATGTTCGAAGCCGAGCGGCGCGGCCTCGAGGCCATGGCGGCGACATCAACCGTGCGTGTACCGCGTCCGCTGGCAGCCGGCCGCTGTGGCGACATCGCCTACCTCGCGCTCGAGTTCATCGACTTGCGCGGCCAGCCCGATCCCGCCGCGCTCGCCACCGCGCTGGCGGCCATGCATGCCTGCGGCGCGGATGCTTTCGGTTTCGACGGCGACAACACCATCGGCAGCACGCCGCAATCGAATCGCTGGAGCGACGACTGGCTCGAATTCTGGCGCGAGCAGCGCCTCGGCGCCCAGTTGCGCCTCGGTGCGCAAAATGGCCGCTTCGGGCGCGAACTGCTCGATAGCGGTGCACGACTCGGAGAAAAGCTGGCCGGGTTGTTCGGCGCTTACCGGCCTCGACCCGCGCTGCTGCATGGCGACCTGTGGAGCGGCAACTGGTCCGCCGACGGTGCCGGTCGGCCGGTGCTATACGATCCCGCCTGCTACTACGGCGACCACGAGGCCGATCTCGCGATGATGGAGCTGTTCGGTTCGCCGGGCGCGCGCTTTTTCTCGGTATATCATGAACATTTTACGATCGATCCCGGCTACGATCTGCGCCGCGACCTGTACAACCTGTACCACCTGCTGAATCACGCCAACCTGTTCGGCGGTGGCTACGCGGCGCAATCGCTGGCCGTGATTCGCCGCCTGCAGGCCGTGCTCTGATGCGCCCTGCGCGTGATAAACGGGATGAACCGCCGCGCGAATTAGTGTTACCATGACCGGCCGAAAACAATAATTACCGCAAGTAGCGGCAACCGGGAGAGGCTATCGGGATGGGCGAGGCAGCAGACGATCAGGCGGCGCTCGAAGTACACGACCTGCACAAGAGTTTTGGCGACCACGAGGTGATTCGCGGTGTGTCGCTGGCCGCGCACAAGGGTGACGTGATCTCGATTCTCGGCGCCTCCGGCTCCGGCAAGAGCACCTTCCTGCGCTGCATCAACCTGCTCGAAACCCCGACTGCCGGCGAAGTCTACATCGCCGGTGAAAAAATCCGCATGCACACCAGGGGCGGCCGCTACCAGCCCGAGGATATTCACCAGGTCGAGCGCCTGCGCGCCAAGCTCGGCATGGTGTTCCAGAGCTTCAATCTCTGGTCGCACATGACGGTGATCGAAAACGTCATCGAGGCGCCGATACACGTGCTCAAGGTGCCGAAGGCCGAGGCCATCGAACAGGCCGAGGCGCTGCTGCAAAAAGTCGGCATTTACGAACGCAAGGACTATTACCCTTTGCAGCTGTCTGGCGGACAGCAGCAGCGGGTTGCGATCGCGCGCGGGCTGGCGATGCAGCCCGAGGTCATGCTGTTCGACGAACCGACCTCGGCGCTGGATCCCGAGCTTATCGGCGAGGTGCTGAAAGTCATGCGCGACCTCGCCGAGGAAGGCCGCACGATGCTGGTCGTGACCCACGAGATGGGTTTTGCGCGCGACGTGTCCAACAAGGTCGTGTTCCTGCACGAGGGACTGGTCGAGGAGCAGGGCGACCCGAAGGAGATATTCACCAACCCGAATTCTGATCGTTTTCGACAGTTCCTGTCGAGGACCAATCAGTAATGTACCGCGGGAATCGATCCCGCAAGCAATACAATCGAAGAGAGGAAATACAATGAAACTCAAAAAAATACTGACCACCCTCGGCCTGGCAATTCTGCTCGGGGGAATGGCAAGTGCACAGGCAGCCGATCTCCGTATCGGTGTCGAGGGCGCGTATCCGCCATTTTCGTGGAAGGAATCCGACGGCACGCTGAAGGGTTTCGATATCGAAATCGCCGAGGCCCTGTGCGCGGAAATGGGACGTAACTGCGTCCTCGTCGAGCAGGACTGGGACGGCATGATCCCGGCGCTGCTGGCGAAAAAATACGATGCCATCGTCGCGTCGATGTCGATTACCGAGGAACGCAAGAAGCGGGTCAACTTTTCCGACAAGTACTACAACACGCCGGCCAAGTTCGTTGCCAAGAACGGTTCCGACCTGCAGATCACCAAGGAAGGCCTGAAAGGCAAGCGTATCGGCCTGCAGCGCGGTACCACGCACCAGTGTTTCATGGAAAAGATGTTTCCCGATGCCGAGCTGGTACTGTACGCGACCCAGGAAGAGGTGTTCCAGGACCTGGCGATCGGCCGTATCGACGCCAATTTCTCGGACTCGATCGCTGCCGATGACGGTTTCCTGAAAACCGACGCCGGCAAGGGTTTCGGCTTTGTCGGCGGCGACATGCACGACATGGAATGCCACGGCGAAGGTGCCGGTATTGCCGTGCGCAAGAGCGACGACGAGCTGCGCATGGAGTTCAACAAGGCAATCCAGGCACTGCGCGACAAGGGCGTTTACCAGAAGATCAACGCGAAGTATTTCGACTTCGATATCTTCGGCGGCTGACGGTCATTTGATACGCGAACCCGGCTGGCCGCGGCCGGCCGGGTAGCGAACCGACGGGGGCAGGCGTGGAAGCGATCATCGAGTACCAGGGGCAGTTGCTGCAGGGCACCTGGGTCACGATTCAGCTCGCCCTGTTCTCGCTGCTGTTCTCGGTGTTCTTCGGCCTGCTCGGCGCCTGGGCCAAGCTGTCGAAAAACATCGTCGCGCAGAAGACCGCGGCCGGTTACACCACCATCGTACGGGGTGTGCCGGACCTGGTGCTGATCCTGCTGGTGTTTTTTGGCGGCCAGCAACTCGCCAACCAGCTCGGCCAGCTCACCGGGCTGTGGGATTACGTCGAAATCAGCCAGTTCGCTGCCGGCGTCGGCACCATCGGCGTGGTCTTCGGCGGCTACATGACCGAGACTTTTCGCGGCGCGATTCTCGCGATCCCGCGCGGCCAGATCGAGGCCGGCATTGCCTGCGGCATGAGCCGTTTCCTTATTTTTCGGCGTATCATCTGGCCGCAGATGGTACGCTACGCGCTGCCGGGTTTTTCCAACAACTGGCTGGTGCAGATCAAGTCGACCGCGCTGGTGTCGGTCATCGGCCTGCAGGACGTGGTCTACAACGGTTTCGTCGCCGGGCGCTCGACCCGCCTGCTGTTCACCTTCATGTTCGCGGTACTGATGATCTACCTGGTACTGACCGCGCTGTCGGACCTGGGCCTGCGCTGGCTCGATAAAAAGTACAGCAAGGGCATGGTGAGGTCCGAAGATGGGTGAAGCGATCATCCAGTTCCTCGAGACCTGGTCGCCGCTCGACGTCGTCCTGATCGCGCAGAATTTCGACCGTTTCCTGCTGGGTGCCCTGGTGACCCTGCAGCTGACCGGCCTGGCGCTGCTGATCGGCGGTGCGCTGGCGGTACCGCTGGCGATCATCCGCGCCGGCAAGAATCCTTACCTGAACGCACCGGTGTGGGCATTTACCTACACCTTTCGCGGTACTCCGCTGCTGGTGCAGACCTATCTTATATACTACGGCCTCGGCCAGTTCGAAGCCGTGCGCGAGTCTTTTCTGTGGGGACCGATCCTGTCGCAGGCCTGGTGGTGTGCGCTGATCGCGTTTTCGCTCAATACCGCGGCCTACACGACCGAGCTGCTGCGCGGTGCGATCGTGACCACCAGTCGCGGCGAGGTCGAGGCCGCGCTGGCCTGCGGCTTCAGCGCCGCCCAGCGCATGCGTCGCATCGTGTTGCCAAGCGCGTTTCGCCGCGCGCTGCCGGCCTATTCCAACGAGGTCATCTTCATGCTGCACGGTTCGGTGGTCGCGAGCACGATCACGATCCAGGACCTGCTCGGCGTCGGCCGTTGGCTCAACGGTCGCTACTACCTCGCTTACGAGGGATTCATTACCGCGGCGGTGCTTTACCTCATTATCGTGCTCATCATTTCGCGCGGCTTCCGCTGGTGGGAGAGCCGCTGGCTGCGCCATCTCTATCCGCAGAACGCGGTCGAGACCAAACCGAAGAAAGGCCTGGCCTCTTTCCGCTTCTGACGCGACACGGGCCCGCCTGCAAGGTGTTTCAATGAGCGATAACAAATTCAACCAGCCGCTCGGCGGTAACGAGATGCCGCGTTTCGGCGGCATCGCGACCATGATGCGCCTGCCACTGGCCGAATCGCCGGCCGGGCTTGACGTCGGCTTTGTCGGGGTGCCCTTCGACATCGGTACGTCGAATCGCAGCGGCGCACGTTACGGCCCGCGCCAGATTCGCGCTGAATCCTGCCTGATCCGGCCCTATAACATGGCCACCCGCGCGGCGCCGTTCGACTCGCTGCAGGTGGCGGATATCGGCGACATCGCGATCAATACCTTCAACCTGCGGAAGTCGATCGAGATCATCGAAAACGCCTACGACGATATCCTCGCGGCGAACTGCAAGCCGCTGACGCTCGGTGGCGATCACACGATTTCGCTGCCGATCCTGCGCGCGCTGCAGCGTAAACACGGCCCGGTCGGCATCGTGCACGTGGATGCGCATGCCGATATCAACGACCACATGTTCGGCGAGCGCATTGCCCACGGCACGCCGTTCCGGCGCGCGATCGAGGAAGGCCTGGTGGATCCCAAGCGCATGGTGCAGATCGGCCTGCGCGCCAGCGGCTACGAGGCTGACGATTTCGACTGGCCGCGCGCGCAGGGTGTGCGCGTGGTGCAGGCCGAGGAATGCTGGTACCAGTCGTTGGCACCGCTGATGGCCGAGGTGCGCGAGCAACTCGGTGAAGGTCCGGTATACCTGACCTTCGACATCGATGGTCTCGACCCGGCTTACGCCCCGGGCACCGGCACCCCGGAAATCGGTGGCCTCAGCGTCCACCAGGGTCTCGAGATCGTGCGCGGCTGTCGCGGCCTCGACCTCGTCGGCGGTGACCTGGTCGAGGTGGCGCCGGCCTACGACACCTCCGGCAATACCGCGCTGGTGGCGGCCAACCTGCTGTTCGAAATGCTCTGCGTTTTTCCCGGCGTCCAGTACCGCACCTGATCAAAAACCAAAGTTAGGACGAAAGGGCTTTCCGGCTACTTGCCCTGCAAGGTCGTGAGAGGCTTTGCGGGAAGCGCTCCGTCCGCGGCGTTGCCGCGGACGGCACGTCCGTGTGACGCTCTCGCCGGGCCGTCCCTGGCCCGGCTAGG
>JASJCI010000065.1 GCA_030066085.1 Gammaproteobacteria bacterium
GCCTGCGCTGGCTGTCGTGAATGCGCGAATCCTGCGCTAAATCACTGCCTTGAGCATGCCGCCACCGGCGGCGGTATTAGCGGCTATTCTCTCGCCGGGTTCGTGATGGCAGTGGAAATTCGGGTCAGGAAAAAGCCTGGCCTGGCCTGGCACCGAAAGCCTTCAGTATTTTCACCAACGGGCAAAAGCCGGTCAACGAGGCTTGTGCCAGGTTGAGGCCGACGAAAACCGTCAGAAACAGCCAGTACACGTGATGCAGCTGTGATAACGCGACGCTGAGCATTATCACGCAGCCGGCGAACAACATTACGATGCGGTCGATAGTCATGCAGATCTCCGATGGAGTTGGAAAAATATTAGCGAATTCTAATATTGATTCGACCTACGAATTTTGATCCCGGTCATGCAATCGCCGCATGATCTCGTCTTCGCCAAGCGGCCGGGGATTTTTGATGCGGAAGCTTTCGCGCCATTCGCTGGCAAAGTCGCGCTGGATACGCAGGTTGATCGCGAGCGTAATCGACATCGCGATCAGCGCGCCGATACTCGCGAGCGCCATGTCCTTGTGCGCATCCCAGACATCGCCCTGGGTGCCGAGGTAGGCGATTCCGAGGTCACCGCCGAAGAATTCTGCCGCTCCCCACTCGAACAGCTCGAACATCATCGAGGTCGCCATGGTCAGTTCGAGGGGAAAGAAATAGGCCCAGAAACCCTTCGCACCGGCGATCCGGCAAAACATCTCGCGAATCGGGTAAGCCATCAGCAGGCCGTAGAGGAAATGCACCAGCCGGTCGAAATGATTGCGCTCCCAGCCCATGGCCTCGTTGAGGCTGAAGCCGAAGTTTGCCAGCAGGAACTCGTCGTATGGCACCTCGGCATAGGTGTAATGGGCGCCCACCTGGTGCAGCACCATGAACAGGAATATCAACGTGTAGGAGATACGCGAAAGTGGGAAACGGTAATAACAGAAGACCAGGAAAGCGGCGAAAAGCAGGACCAACACGTTTTCCAGCGCCCAGTCGTGACGATATCTGGGCTCGATCGCAAGCAGGGCAAATACGATCAGGAAAAGCGCGGCCAGGGCCTGGAAATAACGTCGATGACTGGGCACGAATCTACTCCACCTCCAGAATTACGCGGAGTATAACCCGACATCGCACAAGGTTTTGAGCCAGGTCAGGCTAACATCGCGCCCGGCGGCCCATGCCGGGCACGACCCTGTGGAAACCTGGATCGGTTGGAGAACTACCGCGCGATCGAGCGACCGAGGCGAACTACCACAGGGCGCCTGCGTTGAGCTGGATATCTTCCATCGTGATGCCAAGCGCTTCGTCACGGCACAGAAACGCGGCCAGTGCGCCGAGCTCGCGCGGCTGCACCAGCCGCTGCTGCGGCTGCTGTGCTACCAGCCGCGCGATTTCCTCGTCGACGCTGCGGCCGGCGTTGCGCGCCTGGATTGCCATGCTGCTGTCGAACATCTCGGTCTGGACCCAGGTCGGGCTGATCACGACCGAGCTGACCCCGTGCGGCGCGCCTTCGAGCGCAACCGCGCGGCTCAATCCCAGCAGGCCGGATTTGGACGCGCAGTAAGCGGCATGATCGGCTACCGCGGTGGTCGCCGCGGTCGAGCCGATGTTGATGATGCGCCCCCAGCCGCGCGCGATCATTGCCGGCAGGCAGGCGCGGATCATGCGAAACGGGCCCGACAGGTTGATGTCGATCACATCGAGCCAGGACTGCTCGTCGTGTCCGCACACCAGTTCATGGGCCGTGATGCCGGCCGAGTTGACCAGTATGTCGGCTGACCCGTGCGCGTCGCGCAAGCCGTCGACGAAAGCCGCCACGCTCTGGCTGTCGCCGACATCGAGCCGCTGGTAGAACAGTTGTCCCGCGCTGGCTTCGAGCTCCGCGAGCGCGGCACCGGCTTCACGCCGGCTGCCGACCGCAATCGTCGCACCACGCTCGGCAAGCGCAAGGGCTATCGCCTTGCCGATTCCGGACAGGCCGCCCGTGACGATCGCGACGCGGCCCGCGAGATACTGTTCCGCTTTACCACTCACCGACGGTCGGCATGGAAGTCCAGGGCTCGGCCGGTGCCAGCGGCTGGCCCTTTTGCAGCAGCTCGATCGAAATGTTGTCCGGCGAACGGAAGAAGGCCATGTGTCCGTCGCGCGGCGGTACGTTTATCGTGACGCCCTGGTCCATGACTTTCTGGCACAGTGTGTAGACATCATCGACCTCGAATGCCAGGTGGCCGAAATTGCGCCCGCCGGTGTAAACCTCGCCATCCCAGTTGTAGGTCAGCTCGAGTAACGGCGCACGTTCAGACTGGGCCTTGTCCAGGTCCGCGGGCGCGGCCAGGTATACCAGCGTGAACTGCCCTTCCTCGCTCTCGTAACGACCGGTTTCGACCAGGCCGAGCAGATCGCGGTAAAATCCCAGTGACGCGTCCAGGTCATGCACGCGTACCATCGTGTGGAGGTATCTCATTTCGCCTTCTCCTTTACTGTTGAACGGCATTATCGCACTGGTCAGCGGCTTCCGAAACCACTACCATGAAAGCAGGAAGTGTGAGCGGAAGCATGCGATTCAACCCCAACGTACTCGACTGCGCGGCCGCGCCGATTGCCGAAGCCTGGTCCTGGGTCGATAACCGCGATTCCGACGGCCTGATCGACATGTGCCAGGCGGTGCCTGCACATCTGCCGCCGCAGTCGCTGCGAGACTACCTCGGCGAGGCGATTCGTGCCGGCCAGGGCGCAACCTATACCGACATTCGCGGCATCGAGCCACTGCGCGCGGCGCTGGCGGCCAACATCAGTGAACGCTACCGCGGTGCAGCCAGTGCCGAGGACATCCTGATCACGGCCGGCTGCAACCAGGCGTTTTGCTCGGTGATCGATACCCTGTGCGAGGCCGGCGACGAAGTCATCCTGCCGCTACCCTGCTATTTCAATCACCAGATGTGGCTGACGGCCCGCGGCGTGATTCCACGCTACCTGTCATTCAATGCGCAAACGGCGATCCCGGACCCCGACGAGGCGCGTGGCCTGATCGGTCCGCGCACGCGCGCAATCCTGCTGGTCACGCCCAATAATCCGAGCGGTGCAATTTACCCACCGGAGGTTATCGCGGCTTTCTACGCGGTTGCACGCGAACACGGCATTGCCCTGATACTCGACGAAACCTACCGTGACTTCATCGCCATCGATGATTTGCCGCACGGCCTGTTCGGCGAACCCGACTGGCGCGAAACCCTGGTTCACCTCTACAGTTTTTCCAAGGTTTTCAGCCTGACCGGTTTCCGCACCGGCGCGGTGGCAGCCGGCCAGCCGCTGCTCGAGCAGCTGCAGAAAATCCAGGACTGCACCGCGATATGCGCGCCGCATGCGGGGCAACTCGCGGCGCTGTACGGGCTCGAAAATCTGCACGACTGGAAGGTCGAAAAAGCCGATGAACTCGCACAACGCGCGCTTGCAATCCAGAGTGCCTTCGCGCACCCCGACCTGCAATACCGCCTGATCAGCGCCGGCGCCTATTTCGCCTACGTCGAACACCCCTTCGACATACCCGCGCGCGATGTCGTCAGGCGCCTGATCGAGGAACAGGAACTCGTCAGCCTGCCGGGCAGCTATTTCGGCCCCGAACAGGAGAGATTCGTGCGCCTTGCCTTCGCCAACGTACACGAGCGCCGCTTCGACGACGTCGTCACGCGCCTGCTGGCGACCCAGTGAAACAGGAGAACACACCATGAGCGAGCCGATTGAAGGCGGATGCCTGTGCGGCCGAGTCCGCTACCGGGTCAGCGGTCCATTCGATGCCTTTCACCTCTGTCACTGCAGCCAGTGTCGCCGCTCGACCGGCAGCGCGCACGCGGCCAACATCTTCGGCATGCCGGACCGTCTGCGGTGGCTTGCCGGTGAAGACCAGATCACGCGCTATACCCCCGACGAACCGGACGTGATATCGAAGTGTTTCTGCAGTCACTGCGGATCGCTGGTGCCCTATATCAGCCAGAAGAGCGGCCTGCTGATCATTCCGGCGGGCAGCCTCGACGAAGCACCCGGTATTTCACCGCAGGATCATATTTTCTGGCGTGACCGGGCCGACTGGTACGAGGCGGGGCTGGAGGCCAAGCGCGTCGAACAATTTCCCGGGGACTAAACCTTCACCCAAGGGGCTAGTCTCACGGCCATCACCAGTAACCGGTCCCGGCAAGGCCGTGTCATGCCCGCGCCGGCAGCACCGTCATTCCCGCAACTAAATGCCGTCATTCCCGCGCAAGCGGGAATCTTGTCATTGCTGCACAATCCCGGGGATCGCCCGGGCACGCGCAGCCTTGCGCGGCGATGACGGGTTAGTGGCGACCGTGAATGTTGGCCGGTTAAAGGTATTCGAGGATGCGCCGCCAGGCATCGAGCTTCTGCTCGAACTTCATGCCGGCATTGGCCGGACTAGTGGACGGCAGCCGCAGCAGCTCGAAAGTATGATTGCCCTCGAGTAGCGGCAACGCCAGCTTGCGAAAATACTTGTCCGACGTGGCGCCGTTGCAGAACACGGCGCGGATCCCGGCATGTTCCGCAAAAAGTCCGGCGAAATCGTTGGCGCGGACGCTAGTCAGGTCGATATTCGAATCGAGACTGCCGGGACGCACGCAACTTTGCAGCGAATCCCACAGGATCAGCGGCAATCTCTCGAGTGCCGCGATACGCGCGGCATAGTCGACCTCGTGATCGAAATCGAACAGCCGCCCCATGATCGGCCAGAAGGCATTGCGCGGATGCGCGTAGTACTGCACCGCTTCGAGCGAGGCGACGCCGGGCATGCTGCCGAGGATTACGATGCGGGGGTTGTGTCCGACAACCGGTGCGAACGAACGGACACTCGTCACGGTTCGGGCTGGCTGAGAGATCGCGGCGCGCGAACGAATCGGCCTGCGCCGCGCGCATGGACGGGATATCCCCGGGCCACGCAGCCCGTCGGGATCATTTCTTCATCTGGTCGAAGAATTCCAGGTTGGTCTTGCTGGTCTGCATGCGGCCGAGGACAAACTCCATAGCCTCGATTTCGTCCATCGAGTGCAGGAACTTACGCAGGATCCAGACCTTTTGCAGCTCTTCCTGGCTCATCAGCAGTTCCTCGCGGCGGGTGCCGGAGCGATTGATGTTGATCGCCGGAAACACGCGCTTCTCGGCGATACGCCGGTCGAGGTGGATCTCCATGTTACCGGTACCCTTGAATTCCTCGTAGATGACTTCGTCCATCTTCGAGCCGGTTTCGACCAGCGCGGTCGCAAGAATCGTCAGGCTGCCGCCTTCCTCGATATTGCGCGCGGCGCCGAAAAAACGTTTCGGCCGGTGCAGCGCGTGCGCATCGACACCACCGGTCAGGACCTTGCCCGATGACGGGATAGTCGTGTTGTAGGCACGCGCCAGGCGGGTAATCGAATCGAGCAGGATGACGACGTCGCGCTTGTGTTCCACCAGGCGCTTGGCCTTCTCGATGACCATTTCCGCGACCTGTACGTGGCGGCTGGCCGGCTCGTCGAAGGTCGAGGCGACGACTTCACCCTTGACCATGCGCTCCATTTCGGTGACTTCTTCCGGGCGTTCGTCGATCAGCAGTACGATCAGGTAGCAGTCCGGATCGTTACTGGTGATGCTTTGCGCGATGTTCTGCAGCATCAGGGTCTTACCGGCTTTCGGCGGTGATACCACGAGGCCGCGCTGACCCTTGCCGATCGGCGACACCAGGTCGATGATGCGCGCGGTGATATCCTCGGTGCTGCCGTTGCCGCGCTCGAGCCCGAGGCGCTGGTTCGGATGCAGCGGGGTCAGGTTTTCGAACAGGACCTTGTGCTTGACGTTTTCCGGCACATCGAAATTGATTTCGTCGACCTTGAGCAGTGCGAAATAGCGCTCGTTGTCCTTCGGCGGGCGTATCTTGCCGCTGATGGTGTCGCCGGTGCGCAGGTTGAAGCGCCGGATCTGGCTCGGCGACACGTAGATGTCGTCGGGGCCGGCGAGATAGGAACTGTCGGCCGAGCGCAGGAAGCCAAAACCGTCCTGCAGGATTTCGAGCACACCCTCGCTGAAGATGTCTTCGCCCTTCTTGGCCTGCGATTTCAGGATACTGAAAATGATGTCCTGTCGACGCATGCGCGCGGAATGGTCTCCCCCGATTTCCTTGAGGGTCTCGATCAGTTCGGGAACGGTATTTTGCTTCAGCTCGTTGAGGTTCATGTCAGGCGCACACTGGCTGCGGTTGGTGATTGATAGCCGTAACAACGGCCAGGAAAAAAAGGACTTTTATATGGCTTTTTTCAGGAGATTGCCGCCGGGAACGCGGCATCGATTAGTCTGAGGTTAGCACAGTAATTCAGGGTCGTCTACCTCGTCGACGACCCTTTTTTCACGATGAAACTGGACTAGATATTGCTGTCGAGAAACGCGGTCAGCTGGGATTTGGAGAGAGCTCCGACCTTGGTCGCCTCGACTTCGCCGGCCTTGAACAGCATCAGCGTCGGGATGCCGCGAATACCGTATTTCGGCGGGGTGTTCTGGTTGTCATCGATGTTGAGCTTGGCGACCGTGAGGCGGCCGTCGTACTCGTCCGCGATCTCTTCCAGGATCGGCGCGATCATCTTGCACGGGCCGCACCATTCGGCCCAGTAATCGACCAGCACCGGACCGTCGGCCTGCAGCACGTCGGTCTCGAAGCTGTCATCGGAAAGGTAAACTATTTTTTCACTCACGCGTGTCTCCAGCCCTGGGGCTCTTGGTTAGATCGACAATTTAGTCGCATCATATATTTGTGTCAATAATCGGGACCGGGTGCAAAAGCGTGCAAAAAAACCCCCGCCCCGGCGCCGACATGGGGTTAGAATTCACCATTTCAAATCGCGGCGCAGGTTTTTTGCCAATTTGCTACCATAGCGTTCATAACAACGCCTTTTTCGAGAATTCCCCTCCATGGGACAACAACACTTGACCGATGTCGAATTCGGGTCGCTCGACCTGGATCAGCGCCTGCTGCAATCGCTGCAGCGGCTCGAGTTTGGCTACTGCACGCCGATCCAGGCGCGCGCACTACCGCTGCTACTGGGCGGCCAGGACGTTTCCGGACAGGCCCAGACCGGCACCGGAAAAACACTCGCTTTCCTGCTGGCCTGCGCCCAGCGGCTACTCCAGTCCGGCAACCCCACCGAGCCGGGCAAGCCGCGCACGCTGATCCTGGCGCCGACGCGCGAACTGGCGATACAGATTCACAAGGACGCACAGAAACTGCTGGCGGACCTGCCGCTGAAACTGGCGATCTGCTACGGCGGCAAGGCTTACGAACAGCAAAAGCGCCAGTTCGACGAACCGGTCGATATCCTGATCGGAACACCGGGACGGCTGATCGATTTTTTCAAGCAGCGCCTGTACAACCTGAAATCTGCCGAGGCGATGGTGCTGGATGAAGCCGATCGCATGTTCGACATGGGATTCATTGCGGACGTACGCTACCTGCTGCGCCGCCTGCCGCCGCCGGACAGGCGACTGAACATGCTGTTTTCGGCAACGATGGCACAGAAGGTCATGGAGCTCGCTTACGAGCACATGAACGAGGCCCAGCTGATTCGCATCGATGCCGATTCGCCGGCAGTGGACCGCATCGAGCAGACCGTTTATCACCCGGCTAACCGTGAAAAGATTCCGCTGCTGCTCGGCCTGCTGCAAAAGCTGCGGCCGCCGCGCAGCATCATTTTTGCCAATACCAAGCACGCGACCATAAGGATCTGGGAATACCTGCAGGGCAACGACCTGTCAGCGGCCATCATCTCCGGCGACATCCACCAGAACAAACGCGAGAAACTGCTGAAGAAATTCCACGACGGCGAATACTCGATCCTGGTCGCCACCGACGTTGCCTCGCGCGGGCTGCATATCCCGGATGTGACCCACGTGTTCAACTACGATCTGCCCGAGCTGGGCGAGGATTACGTTCATCGCATCGGTCGCACGGCACGGGCCGGTAAATCGGGCGCGGCTATCAGCTTTGCCTGCGAAAACCACGCCATGAACCTGATCGACATCGAAAGCTACACGCAAAAGGCAATCCCGACCGAATCGATTACGGACGACTTGCTGGTCAAACCGAAGCCACCGGCAAAGATGATGGGTAAACGGCTACGCGAGGACGGGCCGGGTGGCAAGCCCGGCAAGAAATCGGCGCGCCCGAAGCGCAGGCGCCGGCCGCCGCGCAATCAGTCTCAGCGGAACAAGAAAGCCGTATGACCAGTCCCGGAAAAATCCTGCTGCTGGGCGGCTGCGGTTTTATCGGCAAACAGCTTGCTTACGCGTTGGCCAACCAGGGCTGGCAGGTTACGGTACCGAGCCGGCGCCCGCATCGCAATCGCGCGCTACTGGTGCACCCGAACATTCGCCTCGTCGAGGGCCGTATCACCGAAGCCGAGGAACTGCAGCGGCTGTGTGCCGGCCAGCGGGTCGTGATCAACCTGGTCGGCATCCTGCATGAACGCCGCCGCGGCGATTTCCGCCGCTATCACGTCGACTTCATCAAGACCGTGGTCGAGGCCTGTAACAACAGCGGTATCCGTCGGCTGCTGCACATCAGCGCGCTCGGCGCCGACCAGGCAATCGGCAGCAGCCTGTACCTGCGCACCAAGGGCGAGGGCGAAAACCTGCTGCACACCTTCGGTCAGCGCGACCTCAAGGTAACCAGTTTTCAACCGTCGGTGGTATTCGGCAAGCATGACAGCTTCATCAACCGCTTCGCCGGCATCCTGCGTCTTTACGTCGGATTGTTCCCGCTGGCCTGCCCCAACGCAAAGCTGCAGCCGGTATTCGTCGGCGACCTGGTCGATCGTATCGTTGGCGCGATCGAGGACCGCAACAGCTACTCGCAGCGTTACCAGGTCTGCGGTCCCGAGGTCTTCACCCTGCGTCAGATCGTCGAGCTGATCATCGATACCCTCGACCTGCCGGTGAAGGTCCTGCCGCTCGGCAATGGCCTGTCCCGCCTGCAGGCCCTGGTGTTCCAGAACCTGCCGGGCAAGCTGTTCACGATGGATAACTACCGCTCGTTGCAAACCGACAACGTGCTCACCGAGGGTGAATCCTGTCCCACCAGCCTGCGCCAGTACCTGCGTGGGCTCGCGGCGATGTTCGGCAACAAGTCGAGTTACGATCGCATGCGCCGCAACTTCCCCCGCAGCGAAGAACCCGAGGATACGAGGTGAAATCCTACCGTGTCGGCGGTTGCGTACGCGATCGCCTGCTCGGACTCGCGGTTAACGATATCGACTGGGTGGTCACCGGCGCCACGCCCGATCAAATGCTCGCCGCCGGTTATACCCCCGTTGGTCGCGACTTCCCGGTTTTCCTGCATCCCGACAGCAAACAGGAGTACGCCCTCGCGCGCAGCGAACGTAAAACCGGCCCGGGCTATCGCGGTTTCGAAGTCAGCTTCGAACCGACAACCACGATCGAACAGGATTTGCTGCGACGCGACCTGACCATCAACGCGATGGCCGAGACCGAGGACGGCACTATCATCGACCCCTACGGCGGCCAGCGTGATCTCGAGGCACGCTACCTGCGCCACGTGTCCGACGCCTTCGTCGAAGACCCCGTGCGGGTCCTGCGCGTGGCTCGTTTCGCCGCGCGTTTTGCCGGCATGGGTTTTCGCGTCGCCGATGAAACCTGTGCGCTTATCCGCCGGATCGGTGAATCGGGTGAACTCGAAACGCTGGTGGCCGAGCGCGTATGGCAGGAACTCTCGCGCGCGCTCGACGAGCCCGATCCAGCCGCGTTTTTCGAGAGCCTGCGCGCCTGCGGCGTGCTGGCCCGGCTGTTTCCCGAAATCGACGCGCTGTTCGGCGTACCGCAAACAGCGAGATATCACCCCGAGATCGATACCGGCGTCCACCTGATGATGGCGCTGCGCAAGAGCGCCGAGCTCGGCCATGACAATCAAACCCGCTTCGCGGTGCTGATGCACGATCTCGGCAAGGGTACCACCCCGGCGGAGCTGTTACCGCGCCATCACGGTCACGAGGCGCGCGGGGTCGAACTGGTGCGCGCCTTCTGCCACCGCTGGCGGGTACCGCGCGAGCACGAGGCGCTGGCACTGCTGACTACCGAGTACCATACCCAGGTGCACCGGGCGTTCGAACTCAGGCCGGTCACGCTGCTGAAGCTTTTTACCGCGGCCGATATGTTTCGCAAGCCGCTGCGCTTCGCAAAGATGCTGGACGCCTGCCTGGCCGACCTGCGCGGCCGCCTGCAGTTCGAAAACGCGCCCTACCCGCAGGCCGAGTTCCTGGCCGACCTCGCGCAGCAGTTGCGCGCGCTGGATCATGCCCCGTTGCGCGAAGCCGGACTCGAAGGCAAGGCACTCGGGGATGCAATCAAACGCGAGCGCCTGGCGTTGATCGCGCGGGTGCAGGCGTCAGCGACCGACTAGTGCTGCCAGGCGCGCGTCGAACAGGCGCAAAAGCCGCCGCAGTACAGTGAAAAATCCGACTAACCCGACCGCGGCGCCGAGACCATTGGCGACAACGTCCGCCCATTCCGCCGAGCGGTGCGCGGTAAGACCCTGCAGCCCCTCGATCACGATCCCGAAAGCAGTTAGCCCGAGCCAGACCGACAGCAGCCAGCGGCGGCTGGAAACCAGCAGGCCGAACCAGCCGGACAACAGCGCATAGGTAATGAAATGGGCAAGCTTGTCATTGACCTGCGGGCCGTCTCCCGGGACCGGCATCAATGACAGCGACGCCACCAGCGCCAGCAGCAGTAAGCCGCAGGCGTACCACAGGGGCAGGAGCAAGAGTTGGTTCGATTGCCGGCCAGCCACTGCCAGGCTTCGGCCTCAGGCCAGCACCGCGAGAATCAGCAGGCCCAGCAGGATCCGGTAAATCACGAACGGCAGCATGCCGACCCGTTCGACCAGGCGCAGAAAGATGTGGATACAAATACCGGCGCTGATCGCGGACAGCAGAACGCCGAGCAGCAGGTCGGCCCAACTGATCGGGCTGACTTCGATGAACATGCGCCTGGTTTCGAGCGCGCCGCTGGCGAAGATTACGGGCATCGCGAGCAGGAAAGAAAAACGCGCCGCTGCACGCCGCGACATCCCCAGCAGCAGGCCGGAGGTGATCGTAATACCGGCGCGCGAAGTGCCCGGGATCATCGCCAGCACCTGCATGCAGCCGATGATCAGCACGTCCCGCAGTTGCAGGTCGTACTCGTCGCGCTCGCGCCGCGAGCGAGCGTCGGCATACCACAGCAGCAAACCGAAACCGATCGACGCCGCGGCAATGATCTCGGGCGCCCGCAGCTGGGCCTCGATCGCTCTTTCGGCCAGGAATCCGACCCCGATCGCCGGCAGGGTGCCGATTATGACCCACCAGGCGAGACGGGCATCGGCGTCGGCTACGCCGCCACGCAGCGATCCCAGCCAGGCGCGCAGCATCTTGCCGACTTCCCTGCGAAAGTAGATCACGACCGCGATCAGTGAACCGAAGTGGACCCCGACGTCGAACACGAGCCCCTGGTCGGGCCAGCCGAGCATGCGTGGTACCAGGATCAGGTGCGCGGAACTGGAAATCGGCAGGAATTCGGTCAGCCCCTGCACGATCGACAGGAAGATGATCTGCAGGTTATCCAAGCGGTATCCCCGCCACCAGGTCGAATTCCACTTCGATGTCTTTCGTCAGTGCCAGCACCTTGAATTTCTCTCCCATTTCCCCGGGCAGGGTCAGTGTCTTGATCTGCTGCGCGAGCGTAATGCGTTCGGCATCACCCGCCCCGGCCATGGCCTCCTGCGCCAGTTCGAGCAGGCCGTTGGCCAGCAGGAACTGCGCCTGCGTCGCGAGACCGCC
>JASJCI010000005.1 GCA_030066085.1 Gammaproteobacteria bacterium
GCCGCGGGATGACAACTCAAGAGGTAGAGAATTAAGTCGGAGTACGGCTTTAGCGTACCAAAACATCGTTTTTAAAAGTGTTTTTGATCAGGCGTTTAAAATATCCCGGACAGTAGTGCGGTTGCGTGGGGATGACGATGTGGGCGAGTGGATGTCGATCCCGGGGGGTGGGTCAGTCGTTGAGGATGACCCACTGGTCGCGCAGGTAGGCTTCGAGCGGGCGGTAGCGACGCTTGTAGCTCATCTTGCTGCAGTTGCGGATCCAGTAGCCGAGGTAGAGGTAATCGAGATCGCGCAGGCGGGTCTCGTGGATCTGGTTCAGGATCGCAAAATGTCCGAGGCTGCGATCGGCGTGGTCGGGATCGAAGAAGGTATACACCGCGGACAGACCGGTATCGGTCAGGTCGCAGACCGCAACCGCGATCAGGATGCGATTGAGCCGGTACTCGTAGAACAGCGTATCGGTCCAGTCGCAGATCAGGAACCGATGGTAGTCCGACTTGTTCGGGTTGGCCATGCTGCCGTCGTCGTGCCGGCTGTTGATGTAACGCCGGTAGAGATCGAAGTGTTCGTCGCGGTAACGGCTCGGCATGATGCTGATACGCAGGTCGGAGTTACGCCGGATGACGCGCTTTTCGTTGCGCGAGTAGCGATGCGCCTTGACCGGGATCCGCACCGATATGCACTCCTGGCACTGTGGACAGTGTGGCCGGTAGATGTACCCGCCCGAGCGGCGAAATCCGTGCCGAATCAGCTCGTTATAGGTATTCATGTCCATGTCCATATGGGGATTGGCGAACGCGCTGACCGATTTCCGATTCTCGAGGTAGCTGCAGGGCTCGGGAGTCGAAGCAAAAAAGTTGAGTTTTGCCTGATCGTTCATCGTCTTTCATCGCCAATCCGATACCTAATTCTAGACCCTAAACAATGACTTGTAACGCCAGGGGCGATTTTTTTTGGGGCGGGGCGACGAACGTCGCGTTTCAGGTCGCGAGCGCGAAAAACTCGAGACTGTTGCGCCGGACCTGCGCGGCGAGCGCGGCCGCGGATTCGGCGCGATGGCGCGCAACCTCGGCCAGGATGTGCGCGAGGTGGGCCGGTTCGTTGGTACGGCTGGCGGGTTTCGGCGACAGGTTGCGCGGCAGCAGGTAGGGCGCGTCGGTCTCCAGCAGCAGGCGCTCGGCCGGTATCAGCGGCACCAGCTGCTGCAACTCCAGGCCTCGCCGTTCGTCGCAGATCCAGCCGGTGATACCGATGTAACAGTCGAGCTCGAGATAATCCATCAGCGCGGCGCGGTTATCGGTGAAACAGTGCACCACGAGGCGTCGTATCCGCGGCCGATACTCGGCGAGCAGTTCGACGAAACGCGTATGGGCATCACGCTGGTGGCAGAACAGCGGCAGGTCGAGCTCGATGGCGAGTTCAACCTGGTGCACGAAGGCCTGTTCCTGGTCGAGCGGCGGGGAATAATTGCGGTTGAAATCGAGCCCGGTTTCGCCGATCGCACGCACGCAGGGATTGGCCGCCATCGCCCGTATCCGGTCCGCGCTGTGCGCATCCCATTCGCTGGCGTGGTGCGGGTGAATACCGCAGGTGGAAACCAGTCGCCCGGGCCAGGCCGCGCACAGCTCGATCGCCTTCTGGCTCTCCTCCAGGCTGGTACCGGTAACGACCATGCGGCCGACACCGGCATCGGCGGCGCGCGCCATGACGCCGTCGAGATCACGCAGCAGGGCCTTGTTGGTCAGATTGACGCCGATGTCGATCAGTTCGCTCACTGGCGTATGCCGATGCCGCGGTCGAGCAGGTACATGCAGATGCCGAACAGCAGGGCGATGAAGAAGCCGATGACGCCGAGCGCGGTCAGCAGCTCGATATCGCTGCTGCCGCGAAAGCCGTAGCGAAAGCTGTTGACCATGTACAGGATCGGGTTACCCAGCGATACCTGCTGCCAGAACTCTGGCAGCATGCGGATCGAGTAAAAGATGCCGCCGAGATAGGTCAGCGGCGTGAGAACGAAGGTCGGGATGATCGTGATGTCGTCGAAACTGTTGGCGAAGATGGCGTTGATCAGTCCGGCCAGCGCGAACAGGCAGGAGGTCAAAACAGCCACCAGCAGCACCACCCAGGGATTGTGTACGCTGAAATCGGTGAACAGCAGCGATACCAGCGTGACCGCGATGCCGACACAGATACCGCGCGCAACGCCGCCGGTGACGAATCCGAGCAGAATTACCAGGTTCGGTACCGGCGCGACCTGGAGCTCCTCGATGTGACGCGAATACTTGGCGCCGTAGAACGACGATACGACGTTGCCGTAAGAATTGGTGATGATCGACATCATGACCAGCCCGGGCATGATGAAGTCCATGTAAACCATGCCGTCCATTTCACCGATACGCTGGCCTATCAGGCTGCCGAAAATAATGAAATAGAGCGCGACCATGACCACCGGCGGGATGATGGTCTGCACCCAGATGCGCATGAAGCGGTAGATTTCCTTGCGCGTGATCGTGAGGTAGGCGATCCAGAACTGGCGCAGCATGTCAGGCTACGCTCAGCTTGTCGTTCCTGGCCGTCAGCTTGACGAACAGCTCTTCCAGCCGGTTGACCTTGTTGCGCATGCGTTCGACGACGATGCCGAGCGCGGCCAGTTCGCTGACCAGGTCGTTGATCGAACGGGATTCATGCACCTCGACCTCGATGCTGTGATGATCCAGCAGGCGGACATTGTCGAAGCTCGCGAGCGCCGGTGCCTCGGTTATATCGTCGCGCAGGTAGAGCACGAAGGTTTCGCTGTTGAGCTGCCGCAGCAGGTTTTTCATGCTGCTGTGGCGGATGATTTCGCCGTGGTCGATGATCGCGACATTGCGACACATGCGTTCCGCTTCTTCCAGGTAGTGCGTGGTCAGGATAATGGTGGTGCCCTGGTCGTTGATCTGCTCGAGAAAGTCCCACATGCTGCGGCGCAACTCGATGTCGACCCCGGCGGTGGGTTCGTCGAGAATCAGCAGGCGGGGTTCGTGGATAAGGGCGCGCCCGATCATCAGGCGGCGTTTCATGCCGCCGGACAGGCGTCGCGCCTGCTGCCGCCGGTGCTGCCACAGGCCCAGTTGCGCGAGGTAATGCTCGGCACGCTCGCGCGCCAATGCTTTCGGCACGCCGTAAAAGCCGCCCTGGTTGATCAGGATTTCCTCGACCGGTTCGAAATTGTTGAAATTAAACTCCTGCGGTACCGAGCCGAGCAGGCTGCGCGCACGGATGAAAGATGAATCGATCGACAGGTCGAAGATCCTGACGTCGCCCGCGCTCTTGTTGACCAGGCCCGAAATAATGCCGATACAGGTCGACTTGCCGGCGCCGTTGGGGCCGAGCAGGGCGAAGAAATCGCCTTCCTCGACCTGCAGGTCGATGCCCTTCAGGGCTTCGAGCCCGCTGGCATAGGTCTTGCGCAGGCCCTTGATTTCGAGTGCGTACATGAATGGTCCGGGGAATCGAACAGCGGCAAAGGTTAGGGCAACCCCCTGAAAAATCAAGCCCGGGACGTGGTAATCTAGCGCGCATGGGCGAAGTCTCGATGGTCTACATCCTGTTCCTGATCTTCTTTGGCGCCGCGGTGCTCGCGACGCTCGCGATGTGGTTTCGCCAGTCGCTGATCATCGCTTATATTGCGCTCGGCCTGCTCATCGGCCCCTGGGGCCTGCACCTGATCACGGACGTCGAGCTGATCCAGGACATCGCCCATGTCGGCATCATCTTCCTGCTGTTTCTGCTCGGACTGAACCTGAACCCGCAGGAGCTGATCAAGCTTGCCGGCGAAACGACCATCGTCACCGGTGCGAGCTCACTGCTGTTACTCGGTCTCGGTACGGGTTATTGCCTGCTGTTCGGCTACAGCCTGGCCGAGGGTATGATCGTCGGTGCGGCGCTGATGTTTTCGAGCACGATCATCGGCCTCAAGCTGATACCGACGACGGTGCTGCATCACCAGCGTACCGGCGAAATCATCATCAGCGTACTGCTGCTGCAGGACATCATCGCGATTTTCCTGCTGCTGGCGCTGGAGGGCAGCGCCAGCGCCGATACCGGCTGGCTCGCGATGATCCGCCCGGTACTGGCCTTCCCGCTGCTGGTGGTGTTCGCCTGGCTGGTGGAAAAGCACTTGCTGGTGCGCCTGATCGCGCGCTTCGATCGCATCCAGGAATATATCTTTCTGCTCGCGCTGGGCTGGTGTGTCGGCCTCGCCGAGATTGCCGAGCAGGTCGGCCTGTCCTACGAGATCGGCGCTTTTGTCGCCGGGGTCAGTATCGCCCGCAGCCCGATCGCGCTGTTCATCGCCGAGAGCCTGAAACCACTACGCGATTTTTTCCTCGTGATATTTTTTGTCGCCCTCGGTGCCGGTTTCAATCTCGCGATACTGCCGCAGATCTGGCTCGCCGCCCTCGGCCTGAGCCTGATCGCGATCCTGGTCAAGCCCCTGATCTACCGCACGATGATGCAGTTTTCGAAGGAAGCCGAGGGGCGTGCGACCGAGGTCGCGATCCGGCTCGGGCAGATGAGCGAATTCTCGCTGCTGCTGGCGTTGATGGCGGTAGAGCTGGCAATCATCGGTAGCGAGGTATCCTACCTGGTCCAGGTGGCGACGCTGGCAAGCTTCCTGTTCTCGTCCTATTACGTCGTGGCACGTTTTCCGACACCGATCGCGCTCAACGACAAGCTTCGTCGCGATTGAGGATTTTTTCATAAACAGCCCGTAAAAATCACGCAGAATCAGTGTGTTAAGCCTCGATTCAGCTTGCTGGACTATATTGCCTGCAAGTTATCGTGGACTATGGAGAACACCATGAACAAGCTGACAGCAACTCTTGGCGCGGCACTGATGCTGGTGTCCAGCGGCGTACTGGCCGATCACGGCCCGCAGCAGCACAGCTACGGTGCGCAGCAGGGCGGCTACGAATACGGACGCGTGATCGACGTGCGGCCGATTTACCGTGAAGTCGAGGTATCGTCACCGGTGCGGGAGTGTTACGAGGTGCCGGTGTATCATACCGAACGGCACCACAAGTCGGCTGGCGGTATGCTCGCGGGCGGCATCATCGGCGGCATCATCGGCCACCAGATCGGTGATGGTAGCGGCCAGAAAATCGCCACCGCGGTCGGTACCCTGGTAGGCGCGCAGATCGGTCACGAGGCGATCAACGGCCATCACGATCACGCCACGCGCGAGGTCGTCGCCTACCGCAAACACTGCGAGACGGTTCATCGCGTCAGTTACGAGCAGGTCATCGACGGTTATGACGTGACTTACAAATACCGCGGGAAACGCTACCATGTGCGCATGCCTTACGATCCCGGCAAACGCATCAAGCTGCGTGTCGAAGTTTCACCCGTATTCTGAAATCTGCAAGGCAACGGAGCAATACCATGCGAGCGATAGTGATCGAGGACGATATCGATATCCAGCAGCAGATCGTGGAACGCCTGAAGACGGAAGGTTTTGCGGTCGATTACGCGGCTGACGGCGACGAGGGACTCTACCTGGTACAGGAATATCCGGCCGATGTCGCGATCATCGATCTCGGCCTGCCGAGGATGTCGGGGCTGGACGTCATTCGTCGAATTCGCGCCGAGGCCAATAACCTGCCGATTTTGATCCTGACCGCGCGCGGTCGCTGGCAGGACAAGGTGGAGGGCCTCGATGCCGGTGCCGACGATTACCTGGTCAAGCCATTTCACCACGAGGAAATGCTGGCGCGGATCCGGGTCCTGATCCGGCGCGCCTCCGGCTGGGCCGATTCGCGCATCGTGTGCGCGCCGGTCAGCCTGGATACGGCCACCCAGCGTACCTACGTCGACGATCGGGAGCTGGAGCTGACGGCCTACGAGTACAAGGTGCTCGAGTACCTGATGCTGCATGCCGGCGAGGTGATCTCCAAGACCACGCTGACCGAGCATCTCTACGACGACGAATCGGACAACGACAGCAACGTTATCGAGGTATTCATTCGGCGCCTGCGGCAGAAGCTCGATCCGGAAGAAAGCCTCAGGCCGATCGAAACGCTGCGGGGAAGGGGATATCGCTTTACCCTGCAGCGCGCGGAGCCGATGCAGCCGACGTGAGATCGATCAAGTCCAGACTGACGCTGGTTTCGATGGTGGTGCTGGTGGTGTTCATGGTACTGACCGCCATTGCGCTGGAGCGTGCGGTGGTCAAGCGCGCCAGGCAGGCCGAGGAGAATGGCCTGCAGCTTTTGATCTACAGCCTGCTCGCCGCGGTCGACCAGACGCCCGAGGGGCACAGCATCACGGTGTCTCGCAACCGGCTGTTCGAGCCGAGCCTGGTAACGCGCTCATCGGGCCTCTACGCGCATATTTACGACCAGGACAAACGTGAAATCTGGCGCTCGGAATCGGTTGCGCTCGGTTTTCCGCCGATACCCGGCCAGCTCGAAACCAGCAGGTGGGAATTCGATATCGTCGAGCATGTTGCAACACCCTACTTTCGCCTCGGACTCGGTATCGTCTGGCCGGATGTCGATAACCAGCTGCGCTCCTACGACGTGGTGGTATGGCGTAACGCGGTCGACTATTTCGAACAGCTCACGCGTTTCCGGCAAACGCTGTGGGCCTGGCTGATCATCACCACGACCCTGCTGCTGGTGGTCATGTACCTGGTCATGCGCTGGAGCCTGCGACCGCTGCAGCTGGTCGGGCGCGAAATCAAGGCGATCGAAGACCAGCAGCAAAGCGGTTTCGAACAGCGCTATCCCGACGAGATCGCGCCGCTCACCGAAAATCTCAATATTCTGTTGAAACGCGAACAGTTCCAGCGCCAGCGATATCGCATCGCGATGGACGATCTCGCGCACAGCCTGAAGACGCCGCTGGCGGTGTTGACCGGTCTCGGTGAACAGGCGGAGCTGGACGCGCCGCGCGTCGACACCCTGCGCGAGCAGACCGAACGCATGAACCAGATCGTGTCCTACCAGCTGCAAAAAGCTACCAGCGAGTCCGGCCTGCGTATCAGCCGGCCCGTCGATCTCGCGCGGATTGTCACCAAGCTGGTGTCGGCACTGGAGAAGGTCTACCGCGAAAAAGGCATGCGGGTCGAAGTCGAGCTGGCCGAACGGATGCCGCTGCGCATGGACGAGGGCGACTGCCTCGAAGTGATCGGTAACCTGCTCGACAACGCATTCAAGTACGGCCGGCAGTGCGTGCGTATCACCGGTGAACTGGCCGACGAACAAAACATGCGCCTGTCTATCGAGGACGATGGCGGGGGTCTTGGTGCCGGTGAAATCAAGCGAATCCTGCAACGCGGTACGCGCCTCGACGAGGCAACCGAGGGACAGGGTATAGGTCTTGCGGTGGTAGCCGATATCGTCGAGTCCTACGATATCGAGCTGGAGTTCGGCTCCTCGACGCTCGGCGGATTAAGCGCGCAGTTGGTATTTCGCACGGCCTGAGCAGTTCAGGGATTGAGCGACAGCCAGATACCGTACGCCAGGACCAGCGCTCCCGGCACAAACAGCAGGCGATCGCGCAGGCGATACCAGTTACGCGCGAGACGGCGGTTCGGTCGAAAGTTCGGTGGTTGCACAGGCCTCTCCTTTTGCCCGTTGTACGCATCCGTTTGATCCGTGGATTCCTGTTACGGACCTGGTTGATCCGCGGCTTGCGGCCTCAGGCCATGAAGTAACGCGGCCGCTCAGCCGCCGACGTAGCACTGTCGAAATAGCCGCTGTCTTCGGTACCGGCGGCCTGCAGGGCGGGTTCGGATGAAACCTGCTCGCTGGCACAGACACTGCAGCGGTAAAAAGTTACGTGGCTGCGGTCGTTGACGGTTTCGTCGCTGACGAACATGGCGGACTGACAGTTCTGACACTTCATCGATTCGGACCCCCTCGGTAGAGTCCGGATAGTATAATGATAAGTAAATTAATCACAACATCTTGTGATCTGATGTAAATTCACATACTATATGTAGTGGTTGTGTCGATTTCACAGGGACGTGAATTTTTTTCCTACCCACGGCAACAACTTATCTCCCATAGTTAACAAATCACTTTAACAAAGCGCTCTGTGACTGCTTGCAGACGTGGGGAAATTTGCGCTCTAAAGCGCCTTGAAACCGATATCGCGACGGTAAAATGCCGTGTCCCAGGAGATTGCCGAGACCAGTTCGTAAGCCTTTTTTTGCGCGCCGGCGATATCGTCGCCGAGGCCTACCGCGCACAAAACGCGCCCGCCACTGGTGACGATGTTACCCTCGGCATCGCGCGCGGTGCCGGCATGAAACACCTTGCCGTCGTCGCTTTCCGCCGGAATCGAAGCGATGCGCTCGCCTTTGGGGTAGGCATCGGGATAGCCGTCGGCGGCGAGCACGACACCAAGGCTCGCGCGCGAATCCCACTCCGCGTGCATGCCGGCGAGTTCGCCACGACAGGCGGCCAGGCACAGCTCGACCAGGTCGGAGCGCAGGCGCATCAGGATAGGCTGGGTTTCGGGATCACCGAAACGGCAGTTGTATTCGAGCACGCGTGCGACGCCGTCCTCGCCGATCATCAACCCGGCATAGAGAAATCCGCGGTAGCGATGGCCTTCGGCCGCCATGCCCCTGACGGTGGGGCGGATGATTTCGGCCATCACCTGTGCCTCGAGCTCGGGGGTTACCAGCGGTGCCGGGGAATAGGCGCCCATGCCGCCCGTGTTGGGACCACGGTCGCCATCGTCGCGCGCCTTGTGATCCTGCGACGTGGCCATCGGCACGATCGTCTCGCCGTCGACAATACAGATGAAGCTCGCTTCTTCGCCCGGCAGGAATTCCTCGACTACCACGCGATGCCCCGCCTCGCCGAAACGATTGCCGGCCAGCATGTCGTCGATGGTGGCATCGGCTTCGGCGCTATCGGTGGCGATGATCACGCCCTTGCCCGCGGCAAGGCCGTCGGCCTTGATGACGACCGGAAAACCGAGTTCGCGCGCGTAAGCCCGCGCGGGCTCGATCTCGGTAAAACTCTGATAGCCTGCCGTCGGGATCGCGTGGCGTGCGAGGAAGTCCTTGGTAAAAGTTTTCGAGCCTTCGAGCTGGGCCGCGCCGGCATCGGGGCCGAAGATGACGAGCCCGGCGTCGTCGAAACGATCGACGATACCGGCCACCAGCGGTGCCTCGGGACCGACGATGGTCAGGTCGATTGACTGCCTGTCCGCGAAGGCGAGCAGGCCATCGATGTCTTCGGCGCCGATGGCGACATTTTCCAGTCCGGGTTCGAGTTCGGTACCGGCATTGCCCGGCGCGACGAAAACCTGCTCGACCCGCGCCGATTGTGCGGCTTTCCACGCCAGCGCATGTTCCCTGCCGCCACCACCGATGATCAGTACCCGCATCTCGCCTGGCTCTCCCGATTAGTGGCGGAAGTGGCGCATGCCGGTGAACACCATCGCCATGCCGTGCTCGTTGGCCGCGGCGATAACCTCGTCGTCGCGCATCGACCCGCCCGGCTGGATGACCGCGCTGATGCCGACCTCGCTGGCCGCGTCGATACCGTCGCGAAACGGAAAGAAGGCATCGGAAGCCATGACCGCGCCGGCAACCTGAAGGCCGGCATGTTCGGCCTTGATCGCGGCAATGCGCGCGCTGTTGATGCGCGACATCTGGCCGGCGCCGACGCCGATCGTCATGCCGTCGGCGGCATAGACGATCGCATTGGACTTGACGAACTTGGCGACCTGCCAGGCGAACACCAGGTCGCGCATCTGGCCGTCGTCCGGCCGCAGCTCGCTGACCACCTCGAGCTCGCGGTAAAGCGCGAGATCCGCATCCTGCACCAGCAGGCCGCCGTTGACGTGCTTGTAATCGTGACGCGTTACGGGATCCTGCCAGGCCGCGCATTCGAGCAAGCGGACGTTTTCCTTGCCGGCGACTACCTCGTGCGCGCCGGCATCGACTCCGGGCGCGACGATGACCTCGACGAACTGCTGCTCGAGTATGGCTTTCGCGGTGGCGGCGTCGAGCGGCCGGTTGAAGGCGATGATGCCGCCAAAAGCCGATTCGGGATCGGTCGAGTAGGCCCGCTGGTAAGCCTCGCCGATATCACTGGCCAGCGCGACACCGCAGGGATTGGCGTGCTTGACGATCACGCAGGCCGGTTCCTCGTATTGTTTTACGCATTCCAGCGCGGCATCGGTGTCGGCGATGTTGTTGAACGACAGCGCCTTGCCCTGCAGCTGGGTCGCATTCGAAACCGCGGGTTCGAGACTCGACGGATCGCGGTAGAAAGCCGCGCCCTGGTGCGGGTTTTCGCCGTAACGCATGGACTGCACGTGATGAAACTGCAGGTTCAGCGTGCGTGGAAAGGATCGATCGGCTTCAGGCTGCACCAGGCGGCCGAAGTAATTCGCGATTGCGCCGTCGTACTGCGCGGTATGTTCGAAGGCCTTGATAGCGAGCGAGAAGCGGGTCTCGTCACCGATTCCGCCGCTGGCTTCGATTTCGGCCAGCAGCGCGGCGTAGTCGGACGGATCGACCACCACGGTGACGCTGGCGTGATTCTTGGCCGCGGCGCGCACCATGGCCGGCCCGCCTATGTCGATGTTTTCGACCGCGTCGTCGAAGCTGCAGTCGGGCCGCGCCACGGTTTGCTGGAACGGGTACAGGTTTATCACGACCAGGTCGATGGGTTCGATCGCGTGCGCCGACATCACTTCGTCGTCGGTCCCGCGCCGGCCGAGAATACCGCCGTGAACTTTCGGGTGCAGCGTCTTGACCCGTCCGTCCATCATTTCCGGGAAGCCGGTGTATTCCGAAATCTCGGTAACGTCGACACCGCTGTCGGCGAGCAGTTTCGCGGTGCCACCGGTGGACAACAGCTCGACCCCGCGGGCGGCGAGTTGCTGCGCGAGTTCGACTACGCCGGACTTGTCGGACACGCTCAGCAGCGCGCGGCGAATAGGCATCAGGGGGATTCCGGTTGTTGGCAAGGCGGCATTATAGCCGATTGGTCGGGGCGTAAAACCAACGATTAATGTTCGATATGGTATTGCTTGAGTTTCTTGCGCAGTGTGCCGCGATTGATGCCCAGGCACAGCGCCGTCTTGGACTGGTTGTTATCGCAATGGCGCAGCACGGTTTTCAGCATGGGTTGCTCGATCTCGGAAATGACCGTGTCGAACAGGTTGTTGGGAAGTTCGCCGTCGAGGTCGTCGAGGTATTTACGAATCGCCTGCTCGACCGACTGCTGCAAAAGACTTGTATTCTTCTTTTTCGCCACGCTGACTAAACCAGGTTGTGTCCTCCCGGGCGCTCCTCATGATGCCCGATCATAGCGCAGGGGATGACGGTCGGCGAAGTAAGCTTGGATAATTTGCAGCTGCAGGTCGGACGTTTCCGCCGCCATAAGTCGGGGCTTCAGGTTGTTGTAATTCGGGAAGCTGCCCAACTGCCAGTTTATATGCTTACGCGCGATTCGTACCCCCTGGTACTCTCCGTAAAACGCATACAGGTTTCGTAGATGACCGATGAGCCAGCTTTTTTTTGAGTCGTCCGATGGTTCGTCGACCAGGATTCCGGTCGCCAGGTAGTGCTCGATCTGGTTAAAAATCCACGGACGCTGCTGCGCGATACGGCCAACCATAATAGCATCCGCAGCTGTGAAGTCCATGACCATTTTGGCTTTTTTGGCCGAATCGATGTCGCCGTTGGCGATGACCGGGATCGAGATCGCGGATTTGACCGCGCGAATCGTTTCGTATTCGGCAACACCCTTGAAACGGTCCTCGCGAGTACGGCCGTGAATCGTCAGGGCCTGTATGCCGCAGTCCTCGGCAATACGCGCAACCTCGAGCGCGTTGCGCGCCGCGCGCGACCAGCCCGTGCGAATCTTGAGCGTGACCGGCACGTCGACCGCGTCGACGACGGCGCGCAAGATCGATTCGACCAGGCGGGTGTCGCGCAGCAGTGCGGAACCGGCATCGACCTTGCAGACTTTTTTCGCCGGACAGCCCATGTTGATATCGATGATCTCGGCGCCTTCATCGACGTTGGCGCGCGCCGCGTCGGCCATCATCCGCGGGATGCCGCCGGCGATCTGCACCATGATGGGGCCGGGTTCGCCTGCGTGATCGAGCCGCAGCCGTGTCTTGCGCGTGGCGCGCAATTCGGGTCGGCTGCTGATCATTTCCGACACGGTCATGCCGGCGCCAAGCTGACGGCAGAGCTGGCGGAACGGCCGATCGGTGACGCCGGCCATGGGGGCCAGCGCGAGGCGGTTGGGGAAGCGGTAGGGGCCGATGGTCAGCGACATATGGATCAGCTGGCTGCGGGTTTGGGCTCGGGTTGCGCCCCGGTTGCGGTTTCGGTTCCGGTCTCGGGTTTGGACTCTATTTTAGCGATGGTTCGGCATTCGAGAAAGATGCGTGCTTCGCAGGTGGCGCAGATCGACTTGTCGAGGCGATCGAAGATGCGTTCGATCGCTTCCTGCTTGGCATCGAATATATTCTCTTCGCCGATTTCGGCCTGGTAACCACCGCGCTCGAATACCTTCGACGCGGTTTCCCGCAGGCGGTACATGTACAGGTCGCCACCGACGTCGCGACGTTCGCGCGTTTCGTTGATCAGCAGTTCGCAGCCGGCGACATCGACCTGGCTGATACCCTTGGTCAGCAGCAGCAGGTGTTTCTGTTCCGGGTAGTGTTCGCGATAGCGCCGCATGAGTTCACCGACGTGCGAGACCGAGCCGAAGTAGAGCGCGTCGTCGAGCCGCAGGATCTTGAGCTGCGGGCACTCGGATCTGCCGTGGCCATAGATGAACTTGCGGCTGATCGAATCCGTGTCGGGTACGCGCGGCGACAGCCTTGGGCGAGAGGTCTTGCGCAGGAAGATCATCAGCGACAGCAGCACGCCGGCCAGGATCGCGAACTCGATCGAAAAGAACACGGTGCCGAAGAAAACGATGCCGAGAATCACGGCCTCGTTGCGATCGGCACCCAGGATCTTGCGGATCTGGCGGAAGTTGATCAGGCGCCAGGCAACCAGGAACAGCAGGCCGGACACGGCGGCTTTCGGCAGGTGCGAGGTCAGCGGGGCTACCGCGAGTACGATAGCGATCAGGAACAGCGCCGCCAGCACCGACGACAGCGGTGTGCGTGCGCCTGCATCGTAGTTGGCGCCGCTGCGGTTGAACGAACCGGTAGCGACGTAGGACGAAAAAAAACTGCCGAAAATGTTCGACAGGCCCTGGCCGATAAATTCCTGGTTGCCCTCCAGTGGCTGTCCCGAGCGGATCGAAATCGAGCGTGCGATCGATACGGCTTCGGTCAGTGCAAACAGGGTCATGGTCAGCGCAAGGGGTGACAGCTGGCGCAGGACCTCGAGCGAGAACTGCGGCATCGACAGCGGCGGCAGCTGCTGGGGCAGGGCGCCGATCATTTCGATACCCGAAATTTCTTCGCCGAAAATATTGTTGAACATCGCCGCGACCAGGGCGCCGACGATCAGCGCCGCGATCATGCTCATGCCGCCGAGCTTGCGGTGAGTCAGGATCGCGGTCAGCAGCGTGATGGAGCCGACCACCATGACCAGCGGGTGTAGCTGTCGCCAGTGCTCCCAGACATACTCGAAACTGCGCAGCAGGTGGCTGCCGTCCGGGATATCGATGCCGAGAAACACTTCCACCTGCTTGGCCGCGATCAGGCAGGCCGCGCCGGCGGTAAAGCCGACCACCACCGAGTGGGAAATGAAATTGACCAGCGCACCGAGACGCACCAGTCCCATGACCAGCTGCAGCACGCCGACCATGAAGGCGAGGGTAATCGCGAGCGAAACGTATTCCTCGCTGCCCGGTGTGGCGATGCCGCTGAGCGATGCGAACATGATGACCGAGGCCGCGGTCGTGGGGCCGGAGACCAGGTGCCAGGACGAGCCCCACAGGGCGGCGATGATCGCGGGTACCATGCTGGTATAGAGGCCGTATTCGGGCGGCATGCCGGCGATTGCAGCGAAGGCCACGCCCTGCGGCAGCACCAGTGCCGCGCCCGTGAGGCCGGCAATGGCGTCGGCGCGCACACTGTCGCGCGACATGCTTCTGCCCCAGCGCAGGAACGGAAAAATTCGTGTCAGCTGCAGTTGTTGTAGCATCGCGTTGCTAGTGGTCCACAGGAGAGTTGTTTGCCCGGATCTCTCGTCGAGAGAGAGTGCAATATACTCCGAGTATCAGGCCGCAGATAGCAGTATCTTTCGATCCTGTCATTAATGTGACTTATTTTAGTTTACCCCTGCCAAAACCGCCGCGGCGAGCCTTTACCCGGGGTGCTGAACGGCCTAGAAAAACTCGAATTCGTAGGTCAGCGCGTTGGTCCCCGGATCGACGATCTCGAGCCGGAACTGCACCGGTTTGCCCGGATCGATACGGTCACGACTGCGATTTTCGAGCAGGTACTCCGCCGGTTTGAACAGGCGATTCGCGATCAGGTTGCCCTTGACGTCGAACAGGCTGATCAGGAGTTCGGGCGTCTTTTGCGCGAAGGGCGCCTGGTTGACGAAAGCACCGGTCACCATCAGTGCGTCATCGATTACCGGGTGGGTGAACACGTTGCGCTCCAGCAGGCGGATCTGGTCGGTGCTGGAGAACTTGCTTTCCGCACAGGGCAGGAAACGACACAGGGTGATGACCTGCTGCTGGTAGCGCGGCTTTTCCACCAGCTGGTAACGCTGGTAGTAGATGGCCTGCGCGGTGCCGATTCCTATCAGCAGCAGGATGCCGATGAACCAGACCAGCGGTGAGGTGCCGCGCGCATTCTTGTCGGAGCCGTACATGGCTTCGTGCAGGCTCAGCCCCCGTGTCTCGCCGTCCTGCTCCTCGTGGGTATCGTTGCTGTCGAAATCGTAAACCGGTTCGGTCAGGTCGACGTCGGGGTGATCGGATTTTGCAGCCTCGGCCTCTTCGGCGAGCAGGCGCTCGTGATAGTCGGTTGGCAGCGGGCCATCGAAACTCTTGAGGCTGCCGAGCGCGTTGAACACGCAGCCGCATTCGCCGCAGCAAACCTTGCCGTATGCCTGTTTCAACTGCCTTTCGGTGATGCGGAAACGGCTATTGCACTGGTTGCAGGTGGTTTCCATGACATCGCCGAGCTGGGTGCGCTTGAACATTTGCTTGTCTATTTCCGGGTTCCGTCGAGGCAGATCCAGTCGTCGCGAATCGAGGCCGGCTCGAAGTCGAACCAGGGGTCGTAGACGGATTGTATCGTTTTCGCCTGCTGTTTGAGTATCCCTGAAAGCAGTATCCTGCCGCCCGGGCGCAGCCGCCGGGCAAAATCGGGCGCGAGCCCGGTCAGTGTGCCGGCGAGTATGTTGGCCAGCAGCAGGTCGCAGGGCCGATCATCCAGCTCCGCCGGCGCGCAGATCCGGTAGATCGCGGGATCGATACCGTTGCGCTCGAGATTGTCGGCGCAGGCGCGCAGGGCCTGCGGGTCGATATCGATTGCGCGTAGCTGGCGCGCGCCCAGCTTGCAGGCGGCGACAGCGAGAATTCCCGAGCCGCAGCCGTAGTCGATTACATCGAGTGCTCGCGGCGGTCGTGCGGCCAGCCGGGCGAGACAAAGCGCGGTGGTGGCATGGCTGCCGGTGCCGAACGCCATGCCCGGATCGAGCCGGATGTTGACCGCGTCGGGCTCTGGCGGCTGGCACCAGCTCGGCACTATCCACAGGCCGGGGGCGCAGGCCAGCGGCGCGAAGTGGTCCTTGTAGCTCTCGCTCCAGTCCTCTTCCGCGAGTCGTTCCCAGGCGACGGCGGCGAGCGAAGCCGGGGTTACCACCGGGCTCAATGCCTGTTCGACCGCGCCGGTGTCGACGTCGGCATCGAAGGTGGCGCTGACGACGGATTCGCGCCACAGCGGCATTTCACCGGGCAACGGTTCGAACAGGGGTTCGTCGCCGGCATCGGCGATCGAAAGGCTTTGCGCGCCCATGTCGAGCAGTCGCTCTTCGACCGCGTCGAGCTGATCGCGGTTACAGCGCAGTCGAATTTGACGCCAGCTCACGGTCTTGCCGGTTTACTCGGAGGCCAGTTTCTTTTCCAGGTAGTGAATGTCGGTGCCGCCCTCGGCAAACCTGGGATCGCTGAGGATGCGCTGCTGCAGGTCGATGTTGGTCTTGATGCCCTCGATGACGATTTCCGACAGCGCGCCGTTCATCCGCGCGATTGCCGAATCGCGCGTGTTGCCGAAGGTTATCAGCTTGCCGATCATCGAGTCGTAGTAGGGCGGAACGCTGTAGCCGTTGTAGATATGCGAGTCCATGCGTACCCCGGGGCCGCCGGGCGCGTGATAGAGCGTGATCTTGCCCGGCGACGGCAGAAAGGTGCGCGGGTCCTCGGCGTTGATCCGGCACTCGATCGCGTGACCGTGCATCTCGATGTCGCTTTGCTGGAAACGCAGCGGATTGCCGGACGCGATCGAAATCTGTTCCTTGATGATATCGACCCAGGTGACCAGTTCGGTCACGGGATGTTCGACCTGCACGCGGGTGTTCATTTCGATGAAGTAGAACTCGCCGTCCTCGTACAGAAATTCGAAGGTGCCGGCACCCTCGTAACCCATCTGCACGCAGGCCTCGACGCAGCGCCCGCCGATTTCGGCGCGTTGTTCGGGCGTGATGCCCGGCGCCGGCGCTTCCTCGACCACTTTCTGGTGACGCCGCTGCATCGAGCAGTCGCGCTCGCCGAGATGGATAGCGTTGCCGTGGGCGTCCGCCAGCACCTGGATCTCGATGTGACGTGGCGCACCGAGAAATTTTTCCATGTATACCGTGTCGTTGTTGAACGCCGCGGCTGCCTCCGAGCGAGTCAGCTGGATCGAGTTGAGCAGGCTCTCCTCGTTCTCCACGACACGCATGCCGCGCCCGCCGCCACCACCGGCCGCCTTGATGATGACCGGGTAGCCGATTTTGCGCGCGATCTCGATGTTGCGCGGTCCGTTGTCGTCCAGCGGGCCGTCGGAGCCGGGCACCGTCGGCACGCCGGCATCCTTCATTGCCTGGATAGCGGCCACCTTGTCACCCATGGTGCGGATCGCGGCTGCGCTGGGGCCGATAAACTTGAAGCCGCTGGTTTCGACCTGCTCGGCGAACTCGGCGTTTTCCGACAGGAATCCGTAGCCGGGATGAATGCCATCGGCGTTGGTCAGCTCGGCGGCACAGATCAGCGCCGGGATGTTGAGATAACTCTCGAGCGATGATGGCGGACCGATGCAAACCGACTCATCGGCCAGGCGCACGTGTTTCAGGTCGCGATCGGCGGTCGAATGTACCGCGACGGTCCGGATGTTCATTTCGCGGCAGGCGCGCAGGATACGCAGCGCGATTTCCCCGCGGTTGGCGATCAGGATTTTTTCCAGCACGGCGCTACTACTCGATGATGAACAGTACCTGGTCGAACTCGACCGGGCTGCCGTTATCGACCAGGATGTCGCGAATCTTGCCCGCCCTGTCGGCCTCGATCTGGTTCATCATTTTCATTGCCTCGATGATGCACAGGGTGTCGCCGATGTTGACCTGTTGCCCCGGCGCGACAAACGGCTCCGAGGTCGGCGACGCGGCGGCATAGAAAGTACCCACCATCGGCGACTTGACCTGGTGACCGCTGACTACCTCGCGGGCTTCCGTCGCTGCCGGTGCCGCGGGTGCGACCGGGGCCGCCGCGGGGGCGGCAATCGGCGCGGCTACCGGCGCAACGCCCTGTACCAGGGTCGACGACTGCCGGCTGATGCGCACCGATTCCTCGCCCTCCTTGATTTCCAGTTCGGCGATGCCGGATTCCTCCAGCAGTTCGATCAGCTTTTTTATCTTGCGGATATCCATTTAGTCGGTTCTCTTCGCATCAGTGTGTTTGCAGTGAATGACCGCGGCTTCGAAGGCCAGCAGGTAACTGTTCTTGCCGAAGCCGCCGATTACGCCGAGCGCCAGGTCCGACAGGTAGGAAAAGCTTCGGAAATCCTCGCGCGCGTACACGTTCGACAGGTGCACTTCGATGAATGGAATGCGGGTAGCGAGGAAGGCATCGCGCAGCGCGACGCTGGTATGGGTGTAGGCCGCGGGATTGATGATGATGCAGTCCACCCCGTCGCCGGCCGCCTGCTGCACGCGCGACACCAGTTCGCCTTCGACATTGGACTGGAAGTGGGCGAACTCGACCGTGTTTTGCTGCGCCATCTGCGCCAGTTGCCGGTTTATGTCGTCGAGGGTATCGGCACCGTATATTTCGGGCTCACGCGTGCCGAGCAGGTTCAGGTTGGGGCCGTGCATGACCAGAATTTTTGTCATTAGCGTGTTATCCAGGCCGCCAGAAAAATATGCGCGGATTCTCACACATTGGCAAGATAGAGTCCAGTTTTTGCGAGTTATATGCCAGTTTGGCGAAGTTTGCGGCAGAAAGGCGTCTTTGTTTAGCCGTCGACACCCGCCAGCAGCGGTTGCAGCGCGGTTTCGAGCTGTTCGCGCGTGACTTCGCCATTGTGCTGGAAGCGGATTTGCAGATCGCGGTCGAGCAGCGCGGTGTAGGGCAGGGCACCGCTGGGATTGCCGAGCGCCGCGTTGTACATCGCGCTGCCGGCGCCGGCGAGGAACAGCGGGTACTCGATGCCGTACTCCGCGGCAAAATCGCGCACCGGCTCGGCGCCGTCGAAAGCGAGCCCCAGCACGGTGACCTGTTCGGCGGGGTAGCTGCGTTGCAGGTCGATCAGCGCCGGAATCTCGCGTCGGCAGGGCGCGCACCACGGTGCCCAGAAATTGACCACCAGGATACGGCCGCGATAATCGGACAGCAGGCGCTGGTCACCGTCGAGGTCGACCAGCGGAATCGAGTGCAGTTCGACCGCTTGCGTAGCGCTTGCAGGAGCGGGGAACGGTTCCTGCCGGCCTTCATACCACTGGAACAGCGCAACCCCGGCCAGCATCGAACACACCGCCACCGCGATGCTGATGAGCGTGTTGCGGTTCACTGAAAGGTTGCGGCGACGTGCGCGGCGAAATCCTCGCCCGACATTTCGCCGACCACGCGGCGATGGCGAATTTCGTTACCGTTGCGATCGAAGAACATGATCGCGGGCGGGCCGTAGATGCCGAGCGAGCTCATGAGCCCGGAGTCGGCGGCGTCGTTCTCGGTTACGTCCGCCTGCAGCGCGGCGACGCCGTCGAGCGCCTGCAATACGGCCGGGTGGGTAAAGGTATATTTTTCCATGACCTTGCATTCGACACACCAGTCGGCGTAAAAGTCGAGCATGGTGTTCTGGCCCTGGCGCGATGCATCGTTCAACGCGACCTGCAGTCCCTGTTCGCCCTTGATCTGGCGGAACGCCAGGTGCTGTTCACCCTGCGTGCTGCCGGTCGAGGCGGCGAGGCCGCGCAGCGGCTGCAGCAGGTCCTTGCTGCCGGCCGCGGCGCCGACCAGGTAAGCGACGCCGTACAGCAGTATCAGCAGCCCCATCGACTTGCCGAATTTGCGCCAGCCGCTCGGGGATTCGCCGAGCGAATCCAGCGCACCCATGTAAATCGCCGATGCGATCAACAGCGCGGCGACCAGCAGCATGGTGATGCCGATCGGCAGGATACGTTCCAGCAGCCAGATCGCGACACCGAGCAACACGATACCGAAAAATGCCTTTACCGTGTCCATCCAGCCGCCCGCGCGCGGCAGCAGCTTGCCGGCCGAGGTGCCAACCAGCATCAGCGGCACGCCCATGCCGAGGCCGAGCGCAAACAACGCCAGCCCGCCCAGCAGCCAGTCCTGGGTTTGCGAAATGAAGATCAGGGCACCGACCAGCGGGGCGGTAATACAGGGTCCGACGATGATCGCGGACAGGAAGCCCATGATACCCACGCCGATCAGCGTGCCGCCCTGCTGGCTGTTGCTGACCGCGGTCAGGCGCGACTGCAGCGCGTTCGGCAGTTGCAGTTCGTAGAAGCCGAACATCGACAGTGCCAGCAGTACGAACACCAGCGCGAAGCCGGACAGGATGATCGGATCCTGGAACCAGATCTGGATATTGAACTCCGCGCCGTAAAAGCCGACGATCGCGCCGGCGGCGGCGTAGGTGAAAGCCATCGTCAGCACGTAGACCAGCGACAGGGTAAAGGCCTTGCCGGTGGTGATGTTTTCGCCCTGGCCGGCAATGATGCTCGACAGGATCGGTATCATCGGGAACACGCAGGGGGTGAAGGTCAGGCCGACACCGGCGATAAAAAACAGGCCGATGATCAGCATCAGGTTGGCGTCGCGCAGCAGCTGGGCGAAACTTTCCTGTTCCGACAGCGGCTGGCCCGAGGCAGGGTCGGCGGCTGATGCCGCCGGGGCGGCTGCAACTCCGGTTGCCGTGGCGGCCCCCGCCAGCGCCAGGTCATCGACCACCTGCAGCAGGCCATTGGCCGCGTCTACCGACAGGTACTTGACGATCGGCGGGTAACAGATCCGCTCCTCGAGACAGCCCTGGTACTCGTAGGCCAGCGCGAACCGGGAACTGGCGCCATCTTCGCTCAGGATCGGGATGGATACGTCGACAGCGCCGTAGATCACCTCGGTCAGGCCGAGGAACTCATCGTTTTTCTGCTTGCCGCGCGGCAGCGAAATCGCGCCGACGGCGTGACCTTCGCCGCCGGCCATCGAGATCCGGATCTTTTCGCGGTAGAGGTAGATGCCCTCGCCGAGCAGGATATTGCTCTGGATGACGTTGTTGGCGTCGAGGCGCGCGCTCAGCACGAACGCCTGGTCGGGATGCGGTATGTCGTCATCGCCGCCGAGACCGATGTCTTCGCCGAGCTGTTGCAGCGCCAGCAGCGGGTCTTCTTCTGCCGCGGGCTCGACGCTCTGGCTCGTTTTTGCCTGTTCCTGTTGCGCGAGGTTATCCGTGACTTCGTTGAGCAGGGCCTGCAGTGCCGCAACGCCGGGGTCCGCCGGGCTGTCACCTGCGTCCGCGGGTGTCCAGGCGGTGGGCAGGATGGTTTCGGTCGAGGCCAGCTGCACCTGCAGCGACTGCTTCAGCGGCGGATAACACACGCCGATGTCGGCGCAGCCCTGGCTCACCGCCTTGACCGCCATCTGCGTGGCGCGGGGGCCGTCGAACAGCAGCGGCAGCTCGATGCGCACGCGGTTGCGGTAAGTCTCGACTTCGCCGAAGAATTCGTCCTGCTTGACCTTGCCCGGCGGTATGCTGGCAACGTCGAAGCGCGCCGGCAGGTCGCTTTGCTCGACCTGGAAATCGAAACGCTCGCGATACATGTAGTAGCCGGGAGCAATACTGTACTCGGCCACGAGGCTGTCGCCGTCGATCCAGGCGCGCAGCGCGAAGGCTTCCTCGGGCGGCAGCAGCTCGTCGTCCTGGGCCACGGCCGGCAGGGCCGCGCCGAGGCAGACTAGCAGGGTGAGCGCAAACAGGCGGTGTAGGGTTTTCATGTGGTCGATTGACTGATCCAGTGGAGGTAATCGGCGTTGCCGGAGTCTATCCTGAAAAACAGGATCTCCGCCACGGCGTAAGGATGAGCGGCGTTGATTTCACGTTCGAGTGTCGCCAGGCAATGCTCGCTCGTCTTGATGAAAATCTTGTGTTCACGGCCATGTCTCAGTTCGCCTTTCCAGTGATACATAGAGTCCATCTGCGGCAAAATGTTTACGCTTGCCGCGAGCTTTTTTTCCAGCCACGACCGGGCCTGGGCCTTGGCGCCCTCGAGATCGGGCCAGGAGGTGATCACGAGGTAGGGATCGGACATGCTGCCGGGTCGGGATTGATAATCTGGTATGCTAACCCTATCTTGTCGTCAGGGCATTATCACTCTGGTAATACACAATAGTAGTAGAATCCCGGGCTTCGCGCCTCTAAATACATGTTTCCCTTCGTCGCCATCCTGTTTTTGATCGTCCCGCTGGTCGAGATCTACCTGCTGATCCAGGTCGGGCAGGTGATCGGCGCGGGCTGGACCATCCTGGCGGTGGTGGCGACCGCGGTGATCGGCGTCTGGTTGCTGCGGCTGCAGGGCCTGTCGACGCTGATGCGTGCGCGGCAGAAACTGGACAGCAACGAGCTGCCGGCGCAGGAAATGCTCGAGGGTGTCGGCCTGATCATCGCCGGCGCGCTGCTGCTGACGCCCGGCTTCTGTACCGATGCCATCGGCTTCCTGCTGCTGTTCCCGCCGACGCGCCAGTGGCTTACCGGCCGCCTCGCGGCGCGCATGATCGTTACCGGTCCGGTCGGCGGCAGGCCGCCGGGCACGCGTGACCAGGACGTGATCGACGGCGTCAAGTACCGCCGCGAAGACTAGATCCTTCCGATTTCGGCGGATTTGCGCCGCGAATCGCTGATTTCTCCTTGAATTGCATCATTTTTCCCCCAACTGGGTTGACTCGAAAGAAAGCGTGCATATTATTAGCACTCCCATAAAACGAGTGCTAAGCACTCCGCCAGCCGGAGTGCCAGAAAGCCAAGAATACCCCCAACCCGCAGCGGGTGGGCAACGTTAAACGAGAAACTACGGAGCGTAGCAAATAATGAATATTCGTCCCTTGCACGATCGAGTCATCGTCCGGCGTAAGGAAGAAGAGCGTACCACCGCCGGTGGTATCGTGATTCCCGATACCGCCACGGAAAAGCCGAGCATGGGTGAGATCCTCGCCGTCGGCAACGGCAAGATCACCGATTCCGGCGATGTCCGCGCACTTGAAGTCAAGCCCGGCGACACCGTCTACTTTGGCAAGTACTCCGGTACCGAGATCAAGGTCGACGGCGAAGAGCTGCTGATCATGCGTGAAGACGACATCATCGCTGTTGTCGAATAATTCAGGAAAATCAAGAGGTTAAACCCAAATGAGTGCTAAAGAAGTCAAATTTGGCGACGACGCGCGCACGCGCATGGTAAACGGCGTCAACATTCTGGCCAACGCGGTCAAGGTCACCCTCGGCCCGAAAGGCCGCAACGTCGTGCTGGACAAGAGTTTCGGTGCGCCGACCATGACCAAGGACGGCGTGTCCGTGGCCAAGGAAATCGAACTCGAAGACAAGTTCGAAAACATGGGTGCGCAAATGGTCAAGGAAGTCTCCTCGCAGACTTCTGACGTGGCCGGCGACGGCACCACCACTGCTACCGTGCTGGCGCAGGCCATCGTGCGCGAGGGCATGAAAGCCGTTGCTGCCGGCATGAACCCGATGGATCTCAAGCGCGGCATCGACAAGGCCGTTGCCGAGGCCGTCGAGTCACTGTCCGCCAGCTCCACTCCCTGTGAAGACAGCAAGGCGATTGCGCAGGTCGGCACGATCTCGGCCAACTCCGACGAAAGCGTCGGGGAAATCATCGCGGACGCGATGGAGAAGGTCGGCAAGGAAGGCGTCATCACCGTCGAGGAAGGCACTTCGCTGCACAATGAGCTCGAGGTCGTCGAAGGCATGCAGTTCGATCGCGGCTACCTGTCGCCTTACTTCGTCAACGAGCAGTCCACCATGTCGGCCGAACTGGACGATCCGATGGTGCTGCTGTTCGACAAGAAGATCTCCAACATCCGCGAACTGCTGCCGGTTCTCGAGTCGGTAGCCAAGTCCAGCAAGCCGCTCCTGATCATCGCCGAAGATATCGAAGGCGAAGCGCTGGCGACCCTGGTCGTCAACAGCATGCGTGGCATCGTCAAGGTCTGCGCGGTCAAGGCACCGGGCTTCGGTGATCGCCGCAAGGCCATGCTGCAGGACATCGCGGTACTGACCGGCGGCCAGGTGATTTCGGAAGAAGTCGGCCTGTCACTGGAAAAAGCGACCCTGGACGACCTGGGTACGGCCAAGAAAGTATCGATTACCAAGGAAAACACCACCATCGTCGACGGTGGCGGTACCGCGGACGATATCAAGGCCCGTATCAGCCAGATCAAGGCGCAGATCGCCGAGTCGACTTCCGAGTACGACACCGAGAAGATGCAGGAACGCCTGGCCAAGCTGGCCGGTGGTGTTGGCGTCATCAAGGTCGGTGCGGCAACCGAGATCGAGATGAAGGAAAAGAAAGCCCGCGTCGAAGACGCGCTGCACTCGACCCGTGCCGCGGTCGAGGAAGGCGTGGTTGCCGGCGGTGGCGTTGCCCTGATCCGTGCCCGCGCCGCGGTTGCCGACGTCAAGGGTGACAACCACGACCAGGATATCGGCATCAACATCGCGCGTCGCGCGATGGAAGAGCCGCTGCGCCAGATCGCAACCAACGCCGGCGCCGAGGCCTCGGTGGTCACCAACGCCGTCGAAGGTGGTGAAGGTAACTACGGTTACAACGCTGCCACCGGCGAGTACGGCGACATGATCGACATGGGTATTCTCGATCCGACCAAGGTTGCACGTTCAGCCCTGCAGAACGCGGCGTCCGTCGCCGGCCTGCTGATCACGACCGAAGCCATGGTCGCGGAAGCACCGAAGAAGGAAGCGCCGGCCCCGGCGATGCCTGATATGGGCGGTATGGGCGGCATGGGCGGCATGATGTAATTCTGGCTGCTGCGCACCGCGATAGCGGCGTTGGATTTTTGCGCGAGACGTTCACGTACTGTTCGTACGCTTACGCCTTCACGAAAAAATCCGCCTTGCTCTAGCGGTGCTCGCGACGCCAGAATACTACCAGGCGTCGCGAAACTGCCCAAACGGCAACACAAAAGCCCCGCTTTCGAGCGGGGCTTTTTTTGGAGGTTACCTAACCTGGACAAATCTTTGGCAGGCTGTTGCCTCGAGCCTGCGCGCTGCGGTAAGACTCGACATTACGTAAAACGACCCGCCATTCGATGTCACCCTGAAGCGGATGCCCGATGATGAGAGTCCAGAATCAACCTTCGGCCATAAGCAGAGTCCAGCAGGTACAAAAAGCCCCGCGCGCGGCGGGGCTACAAAATTATATCAACGCGACGCTCTGCTAGTCGTCGTCATCGTCATCGTCGTCGTCGTCGTCATCGTCGTCATCGTCGTCGAACTCTTTGCATTCTACTTCATCGTCATCGTCATCCTCATCAGCTTCGAGGGCGCACAAACTCAGGTCATCAAAATAGACTCCCTGAGTGTTTCCACTGAAGTCGACATAAAGCGTGAAGGCCTGAATAGTCGCTGTGTTTTCAGGGGCAGTCGCAATACCGGTATCCAGGAAAATCCACTTGCCGACGGGTGACCCGCCATTCACTTGATTAGATGTTTTGGCCGGGAATTCTTCGCCGGCAGTCTCGACCGTTCCCAGGTCATTACCGGCGGAGTCGAAGAAAGAAAACTGCACGACACCAAAAGCCGGCTCTCCCTGAAGAACGTCGGTAGTCAAACCATAGCCTGTTAACCGCCATTGCGAGCCAGGCCGGGCCGGAAACTCCTGAAAGCTGCCACCTGCGCCGAATGTAGCCCCATTAAATAAGGAATTACGGCCACGACGTGCCTGGTCATTTGTAAAAAAAGTAGTGCCGAACAAAACCCAGCCACCAACATCTGGCGATAGCCATCGCTCAAAACTCGGATCTTTGAGCGGATTCTCGTCGTCGGCGCGGACGGCCTGTGGAGCATAGACGAGCATGATACTAAGCAGAGAGGTTAAAAGTATTTTTACTGTTTTGTTCATTATTGGTCTCCTATGGTTTTTATTAATCGCCTCGATGCTTTAAGGCAATCCATTGTTACCAGTAACTTGCGAGGTCAATAAAAACACTGTTGGGCGTCATCAGAATGAAATCACCAAAATGATACGGAGGTTTTTGGACGCCTGACGATATAGCCCTTCGCAGTTTTCCTGGTCGTAAACTCACCTAAGGTCGGCTCGGGAAGGCTATGATTGGGCCAGTATCGAAGATACTGCACCGCCGGTACTGCACCTCTATGTAATCAGCGTTAACATTCGAGGCCGATCAAAAGACCAGAACAGGTTCCAGTAATTGATCATGGGTGTCAAGTTTTTGGCGGCGCAACAATGGAACCCGCACTATTGTCCGGAAAATCTGAGTGCCTCACTTGGGTCGATCCCTGTCGCACACCTGAAGTATCTCGGCGTCCGTTTTCGTCGATATTACAATCAGTAGCTTCGTGCCCTGAGCTGAGGTTTGGTTCGTTTACACCGGGAGCGACCTTCGGCCCAAGCGGAAACCAGCAAGCATCATTCCGATGCCGAAGTATTTTGATCGCGATCAAAAGAGAAAGGCGTTAGCTGGTTATCGTTGTGACGAATCGTAAACTGTGACAAACCCGGTTCGCATCGAACGACACCACGCTTGTCTCGTAATACAGGTACCAAACATGATCGCTCACGCTCATTTGCACGTCAGCAACTACGAGGCTTCCAAAGCTTTCTACATCAAGGTGCTGGCAACACTAGGCTATGTAAAAAAATTCGAGGCAGGCGAGGCTGCCGGATTCTTTGACGGCAAAAACACTGATCTCTGGATTTTGAGCGAACGAGTCGTGCCCACGCACCTGGCTTTCGAGGCCAGGAGCAGGGAAGAGGTTAAAGCCTTTCATAAAGCGGCTATCGATGCCGGGGCGACGGATAATGGCGGTCCGGGGTATCGCGAAGACTATTGGCCGGGATACTACGCGGCTTTTTTTCTCGATCCAGACGGCCACAATATCGAGGCTGCTTACTGGGACTACGAAAAAGCCGGCGAAGCAAGGCCCGACTGAATGTTTGTCGTGGCTTGTGCAGGATCGCTTGTCACCGACTTCGTTTTCGCAGCGAGCGTCAGCTAACTCCCGGGAAACCCCGCCAGACCCGGGCGCGCGGCGATTCCCGGTTACCCCCGGGCGGCGGGCATGCAACAGGTGCGTTATATGCGCGAGCTGTTCATTTTTGGAGCACGGAACAACCGGCTGAAGGCCAGCGCCTGGCGTTTTGATCCAAAATGGCGGCACTAGTTGATCCAGATCGGATTCGTGCCGGCATTTTGGTGGAAAATTCCGCCATGGACGAAATCAAGGCATTCGCCGCTGATTCCCTGTACCGGGTTTGCGACCCGGAGCAATTCGAATTCGAGACGACCGCGCAGGTCGAACCGGCGGCGCAGCCGCTCGGCCAGCAGCGCGCGCTCGACGCAATCGAATTCGGCGTCGACATCGAGCGGCAGGGATTCAACCTGTTCGTCATCGGTAATTCGGGTTTTGGCAAGGATGATCTCGTGCAGCAGGTGCTGCACGGCCGTGCCGGTCTCGAGGACGCGCGCTCCGACTGGTGTTACGTCAACAACTTCGACCTGCCGCAGCAACCGCGCATGCTGCGACTCCCGGCCGGCCTGGGGCAGCAGTTGCGCGGCGACATGGAGACGCTGGTCGAGGACCTCCTGTCCGCGCTGCCGACGGCATTCGAGAGCGAGGAGTATCGCAACCGTCGCCAGGAGATCGAACAGGATCTGCAGGATCACCAGGAAGAGGCCTTCCGCGAGCTCGCCAGCGAAGCCGAGGCCAGCGGTATCATGGTCGTACGTACACCCGCCGGTTATACCCTCGGCCCGTCGAAGGACGGACATCCGCTCGATCAGCAGGAATACGAAAACCTGCCCGACGACGAAAAACAGCGTATCGAGGTGCTGGTGGCCGAGCTGCAGAAAAAGCTGCAGGAAGTCATCCGCGACCTGCCGCTGCTGCAGCGCGAGCATCACCAGCGGATCAAGGCCCTGAACGAGGAAATCACGCGCCACACGGTGGAGCAGTTGATCGCGTGGATGGAGGATCGCTACCGCGAACTTCCCGCGGTCATGGAGTACCTGGGATCGGTGACGGAAAACGCTATCCGGGAGGCCGAAGCCTTTTTACCGCGCCAGGGAGACAGCGGGCTGGAGCAGGTGGCGACCCGGGTGCGCGAATTTTTTCAGTACGGCATCAATGTCATCGTCGACAATACCGCCAGCCAGGGATCGCCGATCGTGTTCGAGGACAATCCGACTTACCAGAACCTGATCGGGCGCGTCGAGTACGCGTCGCAGATGGGGACGCTGATCACCAATTTCACGCTGATCAAGCCGGGTGCGCTGCACCGCGCCAATGGCGGCTACCTGGTACTGGATGCGAACCAGGTATTGCGTCACGGTTATGCCTGGCAGGGCCTCAAGCGGGCGCTCAAGGCTCGCGAGATCAGGATCCAGTCGCTCGAACAGATGCTGAGCCTGGCGAACACGGTATCGCTGGAGCCGGAATCGATCCCGCTGCGGATCAAGGTCATCCTGACCGGTGAGCCGGAGCTGTATTTCCTGCTGAAGGCCTACGATCCCGAGTTCGACGAACTGTTCAAGGTCGCGGCGGATTTCTCGACCACTACGCCGAGAGCGGCGGACACGGTTGCCGGTTACGCCCGCCTCGTGGCTACCCTGCAGCAGCAGGGAGAGCTGCGACCGGTCGAGCGCGATGCCGTCGCGCGCCTGGTCGAAGAGTCGTCGCGCGATGCAGGCGATGCCGAGAAACTGTCCCTGCACGTCGAACGCCTGCGCGACCTGCTGGGCGAGGCCGATTACTGGGCCGGGCGCGACGGGCGCGACCGGATCGGTCGCGCGGATATCGAGCAGGCAATCGAACAGCGGGACTACCGCCAGGACCGCTACCGCGAGCTGATGCAGGAACAGATACTGCGCGGTATCAAGCTGATCGATACCGAGGGTACGCGCGTGGCGCAGGTCAACGGCCTGTCGGTGCTGCAGGCCGGCGGTTACCTGTTCGGACTGACCTCGCGCATCACGGCAACGGCGCGCCTCGGGCGCGGCGGCGTCATCGACATCGAGCGCGAGGCAAAGCTCGGCGGTGACATCCATTCCAAGGGCGTCATGATACTGGCGAGTTTTCTCGCCAGTCGATACGCACCCGACAAGCCGCTGCCGCTGGCCGCAAGCCTGGCCTTCGAGCAATCCTACGGGCGCGTCGACGGTGACAGCGCCTCGGCCGCCGAGCTCTGCGCGCTGTTGTCTGCGCTGGGCGATATTCCGCTCAAACAGTCGCTCGCGGTAACCGGCTCCATCAATCAGCTCGGCGAAATCCAGGCGATCGGCGGGGTCAACGAAAAGATCGAGGGATTCTTCGAAATCTGCGCCAGCCGAGGTCTCACGGGAGAGCAGGGGGTCATCGTTCCGGCGGTCAACCGCCTGCATCTGATGTTGCATCGCGACGTCAGGGACGCGGTCGAGGCCGGGCGTTTCCATATCTACCCGGCAGCTACGGTCGAGGATGTCATGGGCCTGCTGTGCGGTCTCGAGGCCGGCGTTGGCGATGACGACGGTATCTATCCCGAGGGCAGTTTCAACCGGCGGGTTGCCGATCGAATCTCGCAACTGCAGCAGTCCCAACGGCAACTCGCCCGCGAAGCCAGGGATGCCGAACGGGCGGACAGCCCGCCTGAAGCGGGATGAAGCCAGCGCGCGTAAACAATGCCAGGAGCGTCGTACTGGCGGCCGGTGCGAGCGGCTACTCGATCGCCACGATCCTGCTGGCCGTGCGCCTCGCCGCATCGACCCGGCGTCAGCTGCGTGGCCTGTTCATCGAGGACGAGGACTTGCTGCAGTTGACCGGCCTGCCGTTCACCCGTGAAATCAGCCTGACTACCGCGCAGGAGCGGCCGCTCGAAGTCGAGCGCATGCTGCGTTCGATGCGGGCGGTCGCACGCGAGTCCCGGCGCACGCTGGAACGGGAAGCGCGCGAGCTCGAGCGAGGCTGGAGTTTCGACACGGTACGCGGGCGCCTGCGCGAAGTCGGGTTGGCGGAAGGCAAGGAAGCCGCGTTGCTGATCTTCGAGCCACAGCGGACCAGGGCGCGGGCGGCACCAGCCCACGGGCGCCACCGCATCCTGGTAGTTGGCGACCCGGATCGCGACGTGTTAGCGGCACTGCCGGCGGTGCTGCGCGGTTTCGAATCGGTACCTGTCGAACTGGCGCTGGTCGCGCTCGACCCTGCCACGATCACGCCCGAACTGCTGCTGCAGGGCGGGGTGGACCCCGGCCAGGTGGGTATGCGGCAAATCCCCGCCGACGCGCTGGCCGACATGCTGCCGGCCAACAAGGCCGCGTTCGATTGTGCAATACTGCCGCAGCCCGAAGATTCGCAACAGCTTGCACTGCTGCTCGAGGGCCTGCGTTGTCCGCTGGTGCTGGTAGCCTGAGCGCCGCTCAGTCGCGGAACAGTGAGGCCGGCATGCTGGCGAGCCGGTCGGCGATAGCGGGACGAAAAGCCATGTGGGCAAGGACGTCCCGCTCGAGATCGATACCGGGCGCGATCTCGATCAGTCGCAGGCCTTCCCCGGTCAGGTCGAACACCGCGCGCTCGGTGATGTAGAGGATGCGCTGACCGCGCTCGCGCGCGTACCGACCGCTGAAGGTCAGGTGGTCGACCTGCTCGACAAACTTGGCTGCCTTGCCCTCCTGCCGGATCCGTAGCTCGCCGTCGCTACATTCGATTGCCAGCCCGCCGCTGGTAAAAGTACCGAGGAAATACACTTCGCGCGCGTTCTGGCTGATGTTGATGAAGCCACCGGCCCCGGCGGTACGGCTGCCGAAACGGCTGACGTTGACGTTACCATCCGTATCCGCCTGCGCCATACCGAGAAAAGCCTGGTCGAGTCCGCCGCCGTCGTAAAAATCGAACTGCGCGGGCTGATCGATGATCGCCGCCGCGTTGGAGACGGCGCCGAAGTCGAGCCCTGAAGCCGGGATACCGCCGATGCCGCCGGGCTCGACCGTCAGGGTTACGTCCTGCAGCCTGCCTTCCTCGTTGGCTACGCCGGCAACCGCTTCCGGCATGCCGATACCGAGGTTCACCACGGCACCCGCTTTCAGTTCCTGCGCGGCACGCCGACCGATGATCTTGCGCTCGTTCAGCGGCAGGCGCGCGATGGCGGAAGCGGGCAGGGTGACTTCACCGGTGAATGCGGGATTGTACTGCGTGCTGAAAGTCTGTCGGTGGTGGTCGGCTTCGGCCACGACGACGTGGTCGACCAGGATACCGGGAATGCGCACCAGGTCCGGTGGCAGCACGTGATGACTGGTGATGCGTTCGACCTGCACGATGACCCGGCCGCCGCTGTTGCGCGTGGCCTGGGCGATGGCCAGTGCTTCCAGTGGCAGCGCCTCGCGCTCCATGGTGATGTTGCCGCTGGCGTCCGCGGTCGTGCCGCGCAGGAAGGCGACGTCGATCGGAAACGCCTTGTAGAAAAGATAGTCCTCGCCGTCGATTTCCATCAGGCGCACGAGGTCTTCGCTGGTGCGCGTATTCAGCTTGCCGCCTTCGACCCGCGGATCGACGAAGGTATGGAGACCGACGCGGGTCAGCGCGCCGGGTCGCCCCGCGGCGATATCCCGGTACAGGTGGGTAATCACCCCCTGCGGCAGGTTGTAGGCTTCGATGCGGTTATCCAGCGCGAGTTTGCCGAGTTTCGGTACCAGGCCCCAGTGGCCGCCGACCACGCGCCTGACCAGGCCGTCGTGGCCGAGGTGGTTGAGGCCGCGCTCGCTACCGTCGCCCTGGCCGGCGGCGTACATCAGCGTCAGGTCGCGCGGTGCGCCGCTGTCGACGAAACGTTGTTCGAGCGCGATCGCGAGCGCTTCCGGGAAACCGATACCGACGAATCCGCCGGTCGCCAGGGTGTTGCCATCCTCGATTCCGGCGACCGCGTCGCTGGCGCTGCAGTGTTTATTCATGTGTCATTTTCCGCTGATCGCGCGTTGCAGGTGCGCTGCCTTGATCGGGCCCTCGAATCTTTCGTGCAAGACGCCTTGCGGATCGATCACGAAGGTGGTCGGCAGTACCCTGACCTCGCCGAACCCCGTGCGTGGATCCTGGCCGAAACCGAGGATCGGGTAGGTGACGCCAACGCGCTCGACAAATTCGACGATTGCGCCACGGTCCTCGTCCTCGAAGGTCACCCCCCAGAGCATCGCGCGTTCCGCGTTGTCTTCGTAGAAACGCTGCAGTTCCGGCATTTCGTGCAGGCAGGGTGCGCACCAGGTAGCCCAGTAGTTGATCACCAGCCAGCGGCCACGATAATCCGAGGCCCGGTGGAGCTCGCCTTCGAGATCGTACAGCTGGTAGTCCGCCGCGGATTTCCCGGCATGAGCGGGCGGAGCGCAGAGGATAAGCAGGCCGAGACAAAAGAGACGGGCAAACATGAACCAAGGGTAACAAATCGGTCACTCAGCGCATACCGCCGGCTGGTCTCGACGGCTGTTACCGCGCCGCGATACAGGGTAGTATCGCTGCATGACAAGTCCCGATCTGCAAGCGCTACTGGCCTGTCCGCGATGCGATAATCGCATTACCGTCGAGGGCGATTCGTTGCAATGTACCGGCTGTAAAACCGGGTTTCCGAAGCTGGACGGGATTCCGTTTCTGTTTGCCGATCCCGCTACCTCGCTGGATGCCTGGCGCATTCGCTATCACGCACGCATACGCGAGCTCGAGCACGAAAACCGGGCACTGGAGGCCGCGCTCGCGCAAGCGGATCTGCCGCAACCCGCAAGTCAGCGCATGCAGCTGGTCCACGCGGCAAACGCGGCGCATATCGGCGAGCTCAACTCGATACTGGCGCCACTGGATACGGCCTCCCTGACCGCCAGTCACGAAACCTACCTGGCCCTGCGCACGCGACTGCCCGGTGACCAGGGCATATCGACCTATTACGCCAACCTGCACCGGGACTGGTGCTGGGGGGACGCGGAAAATGAAGAGTCCCTGCGCCTCGTGCTCGAGGGTCTCGGCGATCACGAACCCCGCAACATGCTGGTACTGGGCGCCGGCGGATCACGCCTGGCCTACGATCTGCATCGATCTTTTCCGGCGGCACTGACCGTCGCGTCGGATTTCAACCCGTTGCTGTTGCTGGCTGCCGCCAGGTTGTTGCGTGGCGAGTCGGTTACCCTGCACGAGTTTCCGATTGCGCCGCGCAGCATGCAGGACATTGCCCGTGAGCAGGTTCTGCGGGCCCCGGCGGCCGCGGGCGAAAACCTGTCGCTGTTGCTCGCCAGTGCCTTGCGTGCGCCGTTCAAAAACGCTGCTTTCGATACGCTGATTACCCCCTGGCTGGTCGACATCCTGCCCGAGTCACTGTCGCTGCAGGCGCGGCGCTGGAACCGGCTGCTGGCCGAGGACGGTTGCTGGATCTGGTTCGGATCGCACGCGTTTCGCAGCGCCCAGCCGCGCGAGCGAATCAGTCTCGAGGAAAGCCTCGCCATCATCGAGGCCAGCGGATTTTCCAGGCCGGAGGTGGTCGAGGCGGAGATCCCGTACATGGTATCGCCGTTCGATCGTCTCGGGCGCAGCGAACGCGTGGTCGTCATCAGTGCGCGCAAGATCAAATCGATCAAGGCGCCGGCGCGCCACGTCGCGCTGCCGGACTGGCTGGTGAGGTCGGATCAACCGGTGCCGGTTACGCCGGCGTTTCAAACCGAGATCATGTCGAAGCGTATCCTGGCGCACATGATGTCGTTGATCGACGGCCAGCGGTCTATCGACGATATGGCGCAGATACTGGAAGATCAACGCCTGATGATCCGCGAGGAAGCCGTGACCAGTATCCGTGCCATGCTGATTCGTATGTACGAGGATGGTCAGCAGCAGGCCGGCAGTTGATACTGGCGACGATTACAGATCGAGCCGATATCTTTGCAGTAGCGCGTTGGCGCTATCCGGCCGATAGTCGTCGTCGCGGACAAATCCCAGTTTGCGCAACAGGTTGCCGGATGGAAGATTGTCCGGTGTAGCCAGGGCGTAAAGCCGGCCAAGCTCCGGCCTGTCTTTGCGCAGCTGCTCGATGACCGCCGCGGCCGCCTCGCGGGCATAACCCCGGCCGCGATGCGCGGGCAGCAGGGCGAAGCCCAGTTCGGGGCCAACCGTGTTTTCGCGTTGCAGCAGGCCACAGATTCCGATCGGGATGTCATCCTGGCCGAGGCCGAGCCGATCCAGTCCGAACCCATGCTTGCGATACGATGTCATCGGCCCGCTTTCGATCCAGTTACGCGCGCTGTCGAGATCCCGGATGCCGCGGTCACCGATGTAGCGCAGCCAGTCGGGATCCGTGGCGAGTTCGAGGATGAAGCCCGCGTCGGCAGGCATGAGCTTGCGGATACGCAGGCGGGCGGTTTGGCCATGCAAACCGGCCCGCGGGGTCATCAGGAAGGCAGGAAGTCGATCGGGTAAGTGACCGTGATTTCGTTCACGTTCGCCTTGGCGAACTTGAATCGCTTGATCTTGAGCAACAGCTTGCGCTCGAGCTTTTCGTCACCCAGTTCGCTCGACAGGATCTTGGCGGACTTGACCGAGCCGTCGGGATTGATCGTGATTTCCACCACCACCTTGCCCTGCAGGGCGGGATTCTTGCGCAGCGCGCGATTGTAGATCTGGAATATCGGGCCCTTGTTTTTCTGGAACACGCGCTCGATTTCGTTACTGGTGCGTGTGCCGGCGCCACCCTTTTGCTTGCCGCTGGCGGTCTCGGCCTTGGCGACCTGGGTCTGCTCGGTTTCGATGTTGCTCTTGACCTGCGTGGTCTGGCGCTGGCTCAGCTCGCTGGTCGTGATCTTGCGATTGAGGGCGCTGGTCTGGATACCGCCGCTGCCGCCGGCCGCGGTGGAGGTCAGCAGGTCGCTCGCGGTGGCGACCTTGACGGCCTGGTTACCCTTGTTGGTTTGCGGCTGCGGCGCGTCTTCGAGATCGAAGGTTTCACGCAAATCGGCCAGCTCGTCGCTGAGCGCGATCAGGCCGGTGTTCTGCGCGACTTCCTTGGCGGTCTTTTTCTTTTCCGGCTCCTTTTTCTTTTCGACTTCCTTTTTCTTTTCCGGCTCTTTCTTCTTCTTTTCGACTTCCTTTTTCTCCGGCGGCTTCGGCTTCGGCTTGGGCGGCGGCGTGACCTTCTCCTTTTCCAGGATCAGCTTGGCCAGGCGCGGCGAGACGTCGACCAGTTCCTTGCGCTCGGGCTCGGGCAGTTCAAGCGCGTTGAGAAACAGTCCCAGGCCGAAGAACAGCACCAGGATCACGGTGGTCAGGATGCGAAACCTGCGATCCTCGCCGTGATTAACCCAGGGCAGGTTGGGTTCGTTGATTGTGACCCTTTTTGCCATCAGGTTTCCGCCGCCTTCTGGTTGACCGCGAACTTGATATTGGTGTACTCGGCGCCGGCACAGGTCAGCATGATCTTTTTCAGCAGCGCGTAGGGTATTTCCTGGTCACCCATGATGGTGACGCCCTTCTTGTCGGTCACGTCCCTGACCTCGACGGAGGCCCGGCGCAGCGCCTGGTACAGCGGCACGATGGAGTTCTTGTCGCCCCGCATCGCGTCCCGCACGCTGACCACCGGTGCACCTTGCAGGCGAATGGTGTCGCCATCCACCGCGATTACCAGGTTACGTACCGGCGCCTTCTCGGAAGCGGCTTCCGGCAGCACGATATTCTTGGGCGAGGGCAGTACCTCGCTGCTGGTGGCGTTGACCAGCAGGAAGAACACCAGGATGGTAAAGATATCCATCAGCGACACCATGTTGAGCGCGGCGCTGCGGCGCTGGCCGCGGGCATGGTGCGTCTTCATGCGCCTGGCGCGTCGAGACATTTTCATAGTGCGATCCTGTCCTTACTTACTTGGCGGCGTCGCCGATGGAGATGTCCGGAAACAGCTCGGCGAAAACCCACTCGCCGTCGACCTGGGCCCGGTAGGAACGCGCGTTGTCCATCGCACTGATCAAGTCCTCGTAGCGGGTCTGCTGTTCCGCCAGGATCGTGATATTGGTGTGATCGGGCAGGCGCGCCTTGACCTGTTTCAGGGTCTCCTTGAGACGCGCGAAATCATGCTCCTTGCCCTTGACCGGAATGCGCTGGATCAGGCCGATGCGGTTATCGGACAGCACCAGCATGTTCTTGCGGATCGTGATGCGCAGCTCGTAGGGCGGCTTCTTCGGCTGCTTGGTGTCGGCCGCGCCGGGTGGCGGCAGGTTCAGGTCGAGCACGGTGATGTGGCTGAAGACCGCGGTCATCAGCAGGAACGGAACCAGCACCACCATCAGGTTCATGAACGCGGTGATATTCAGCTCCACCGCGGGGTGCTTGCGACGATGTACCCTTTTCGACATCGGGAATTACTAGGCCTTGTTCTTGACGCGCGACAGGTGGTTCACGAACTTGACCACCGTCATTTCCAGGCTGTCGACGATCTCGGTGGTCTTGGTCTGCAGCACCGTGTAGAAGAACAGCAGCGGAATGGCCACGATCAGGCCGAAAGCGGTCGTGTTCATCGCCACCGAGATACTGGTCGACAGGATCTCCGCTTTCATCGACGGGTCGACCTGCGCCACCGCGGTGAACGCCTTGATCAGGCCGATGATGGTACCCAGCAGGCCGAGCAGGGTGGCGATATTGGCGAACATCGCGAGATAGTGCGTGCGTTTCTCCAGGCGCGGAATCGCTTCCATGATGCTCTCGTCCATCGCGGCTTCGAAATCGTCGCGACGGCGGGCCGACTGGTAGTGTTGCATGCCCTGCAGCAGGATGTGGCTGACCGTGGCGCTGGATTGGCTCGCCAGCTTGCTGGCGCCGGCAACGTCGCCTTTTTCCACCAGCGGCATGAGCTTCGCGATCATGCGGCGGTTCTTGGTCCTGGCCACGCTCAGGTGCATCCAGCGCTCCAGCGTGATCGCCAGCCCGATGCCCAGAACGGCCAGGATGGGATACATGAAAGGGCCCCCATCCTGGAAAAAACGGATGATGGTTGTGAGCATTTCGGTCATCTCGAGAGTCTCCGTCGTGATTGACTGCCGGATTATTCCGGCGTCGCCTTGCTAAATATAGCTTCGTGGTAACGAATTTTGCGTTTAAATGCAGCCCGGCTGATCGGTGTCAGCCCCTGGTCCATGATACTGGTAATCGGTGGCGTCTCGATCTCGAAGCGCTCTACCGATTTCCACGGCACTATGTATAGCACCTTGGGTAACTCCTTGTTACCTATGATCTCGGTACCTTCCAGTTCGAGCCGGTCCTGCGCGCTCGCTGCGACACTCATTGAAATAGCAAAAGTGAGCAGAATATGTTGCGAAAGTTTTCTCATTTTATCCCTGTGACTGGGCGCCCGCCGATTTGAGCTGTCGCTGGATGTCGGTAATCCAGCCCGTGACCTGCGGATTTTCCTCGCCGGTCAGCGACAGGTAGGTTTCGTAATGGCGCAGTGCCTTCTCCAGATCCTGTAAGTATAGATCATATAAAATGCCCAGGTTGAGATAAGCCGGCGCATATTCGTCGTCGATCTGGATCGCCCGGCGGTAGTGCCGCAGCGCTTCGGCGAAGTTGCCTTGCTGGCGCAGCAGGATACCGAGATGATTGTGCGCGACCGCGTCGCGATCGTCTTGTTCCAGTGCGTCGAGAAAAGCCTGCTCGGCTTTCCCCGGTTGCTCGAGCTTGAGGTAGGCAAGCCCGATGTTGGTGAAAATATAGGGCTTGTCGGGTGCTTCGCGGCTGACCTCCAGCAACAGGTCCAGCGCCTGGTCGACGTTGCCGTTCTTGAGCGAAGCAATCGCTTCGAGGTAGGCACGCTGGTTGAAGTCTACCGGCTCGGGCGTGTCGGCAGGCACATCCTGCGCGTCGGCCTGCCCGCCATCGCTGGCCGGGGCTTGCGTGGCCTCGGGCGCCGGCGCGGGACCCGGACCCGGCGTGCTCGAGCAGGCCGCCAGCAGCAGCAGGCCGATCACCAGCGTCAGCGTTTTACTGTAATTCCACGTAAGCATCGGTGCTTTCCATCTTGGCGAAACGAAACGGCATCAGTTCGCCCAGTACCCGCAGGCTTCTGCGGATGGGTTCGTCGTAGGTGCCCTGGGGTATGCGCTTGAAATTGGCCAGGTGTATATCGATCGCCTTTTCCTCGAACGGAAACGCCTGTTCCTCCAGCAGCAGGTCGTATTCTTCCAGTTCTTCCTCGCTGAGGCCCTTGGGCCGCTGTGAATTCATCAGCGACTTGGCAAAGTCGTGGTAAATTTCCGCGATCTGGAAAGTCGCCTCGGTGGTCACTTCGGCTACCTGGTAATTCATCGCCTTGCTGTAGGCGTCGATCGATTGCTCCATCAGCTGCTTTTTCTGTCGCAGGCTCTTTTTCAGCGGCACGGTCAGGCGGGCTTTCTGGTACGAGCGGTGCAGCGGCCCGATCAGCTCGAGGCTGGCGTGCGCTGCCAGGTAGCGGCTGCGATCGTTGCGTTCGGCCTTGCCCCGCGCGTCGGAGCGCACGATCTCGTTGAGCCAGAAATTGAGATTCTTGCGATCGTTGCGCGCACGGTAGTGCTCGGAAATCTTGTAACGCAGCTCGATCGAACGCGCCAGCGGTGTCGGGTAAGCCTTGACGTACTGTTTGTATACCTTGACCGCCTGTTCCTGTTGGCCGGTTTCCTCGTACAGTTCGGCGGCGCGCCACATCAGGTCACGCTTGCGCTCGCCGCTGCCCGGCATGTTGGACAGCGCCAGCATTTCACGCGCCGCGAACGACTGGTTGCCGCTGTTGCTGTAGGCCAGGGCGAGTTTTTCGGTAACGCCGGCGGTAAAGCGCTTGTCCTTCGGGTAGCGCTTGCGGAAAACTTCCAGCGCCTCGATCGTCGCCGGCCAGTCCTCGAGCTGGACGTAAGCCGTGGCGGCGTCGTAGTCGGCGACGATACGCGTCGGGGATTCCGGTATGACCTGGCCGAGGCGGCTGAAATGTGATGCCGCCAACAGGTGGTCGCCCGCGTCACGCGCGGCTTCACCCTGCTTGTAGATACTGGCCGCCACCTGTTCGCGAACTTCCTGGCGCTCCTTGCCCTGTGCCGGCAGGAATCCCAGCAGCGCAACGTAGGACTTTTCCGCGCCGGCGTAATCACTGGTGGAAAACTGCGAATCCGACAGCAGGGTCCAGGCAATTTTCTTGGTATCGCGGTTGACGTTCTGGTTGTTGATCAGGCGCAGCGCCGAATCCTTGACCTGGTCGTACTCCTTCCACGCGTAGAACTGGTTGGCGGTCTGCAGTTCGACCGTCGACAGCCGCGGATCATTCGGGAAGGTGGTGGTAAAGCGCACCGCGGACTGGATACGCTTGCGCCGCAGCGCCGGGATGTCGCTGGCATTGGTGGTGGCGAACATCGCGTCGAAGGCGGTCAGCGCGGCGTAGCCGGCTTCCGCGCTGTCGTCATGTTGTGCATACCCGTAGGCGGTTTTTTCGTACTCGTCGACTGCCTGCGGATAGCGGCGCGCATCAAAGAGGCTTTCCGCCAGCAGGAAATTCACCCTCGACGCGCCGGGATCGTCGGGGAAGGACTTCAGGTTGCGGCGATACCAGTTGGCGGCAATCTCGTAGTCAGCGGCCTTCCTGGTCTTGCGCGCCTCGGCGTGGTAGTGGGTCGCCAGGTCGCCGAGATGGGTGACCAGGATCGGCGTGACCTTCTGCCGGGTCTGCTCGTTTTGCAGCGACCAGTACTCGGTGCCGACGTCGTATCGATTGACGAACGCGATCTTTTGTTCGAGCACCAGGTCGGCATAGCCGGCCTGCTGGTAAACCTGGATCGCACGCTCGTGAAAATAGGGCGTGTGCGGCGAGTTGGGATATTCGCCGGCATAGGTCAGGAACAGTTTCGAACTGTCGATGAGCCGGTTGCGGGACAGGTACATTTCGCCCAGCTTGCGATACAGCAGCGGTTCGTAGTCACGCTTGCCCGCGCGCGCAAAATGGTCGGAAATATAAACTTCTTCCTCGCGGTAAACGAAGGTCAGCGATACCACGCGTACCACGTCTTCGAGCAGTTCGAGCTCGCCGCGCGTGAGTGCCGGGTTGAAGTCGATTTCCTGGACCTTGTCGTTCTCCAGGTTGATATCGAGCAGCCGGGTAAAACTGGCCAGCGCGTCGCCGAAGCGGTCCTGTTTGAACTGGGCCCAGCCGAACTTGTAGAGGGCTTTTTCGAAGAAGACCGAATCCGGATAAAACTGGACGATCATGCCGTAAGCTTCCTCGGCGCCGGTGAAATCACCGTCGACGAACAGGATCTCACCGCGGCGGAACTGTACCTCGTCGATGTACTTCGACTGCGGGAATTCGAACGCGATCCGATCCAGCGCCGCCAGTGATTTTTCCGGCGTCCCCTCGAGCGCATAGGCGCGTGACATCTGGTACAGGATCATGTCGTTGTCGATGCGGTCAGGGTATTTTTCGAGATATCCCTCGTAGATCGCGATTGCCTGCAGCACGTCGGCCGAGTCCTGTGCCTCGGTGTTTTCGTCGTCATCGAGTTGCTTGTCGAGACTGGCTTCCAGTTCGAGATCGGCCAGGCGGCGCAGTTCGTCGCCGGTGCCGCCGCCCTCGGCGGTTATCGCAACCAGCTCGCGAAAACTCTCGATGACCTGCTGGCTGTCGATCTCGAAACTGACCTCGGGATCGACCTCCGTCGGGAAACCGTCGAGGGTGCCGATCGACTCGAAACTGACCGGTTCGTCGAGATCGCCGATGGTCGGACCATAGTCACTGCCGCCGGCGCAGGAAGCCAGTGCCACGGCGGCGATCACGAGACCAAGGGTGCGCGGGTTGAACATCACTGGACTTCGGCCTCGGCAGGTGGCACGTCGAGCTCCGAGGTTTGTGTGCCGGGTTCCGGGGGCTGGGTGTCACCTTCGCTAGCAGGCGAATCGGGCTCACCGGTTTCTTCCTCGGGAACCGGTGATCGGCTTTCCGAATCCGCGGTAAGCTCGTCGTACAGTTTGGCGAGTTCGAAGCGGGCATTCAGGCGCAGCTGCACCACGTGCCGCTGTTGCCAGCGGATTTCGTCGATGGCGAGCTTGTTGATGTGCGCTTCCTGGCGCGCGAGCAACTGCGAAACGTTGCCGCGCAGCTGGCGAATGCGCTCCTCCTGGCCGCTGATGCGCTGGTCGAAACTGGCGAACTCGAGTTCGGTGCTTTCGCGAATGCGGCGCAGGTCGCTCGCTCGCTGCTCGGATTCGCCGAGTGCCCGGTCGAGCAGAAGCAGCTGCTTTTTGGACTGCCAGAAACGGGCCGGGAAATCGGTCTCCAGCTCGTAGTGCAGCAGGCCGGACAGCACTCGATGCATGTCTGCCTGGTAGGCAGTATTACGCGAGGCCGATACCTTTTCGATGGCGCTCGCGACGCGGTCCAGGCGATCGAGATGCTCCCGCTCGGTCGAGTTCACCAGCGCGAGGTAGTCGCCGTCACGCTCGATGGTGCCGACCTGGTCGGCAAACAGGTCGCGTTGCGCGCGCAGGTTCTCGAGTTGATCGAAACTGGTGGTGCTTTCCAGCTTCGGCAGTTTCTGCGTAAATCCGCGCCGGCGTTCCTCGAGCATCAGCTCCAGCGCGGGGAAACTGGTGCCCCAGTAGCGCAGCGAGCCGCGAATGTCGAGCAGCTGCTGGTAGCGCTTTATTTCGCGCTGGAAGCCGGGAGACGCCAGCAGGCGATGCAGGTAAGGGGTCACGTCCGAACTCGGCGGCAGGCGCTGCAGGCTGGCCCGGTCGAACAGTATCGCGTGCTCGCGCAAGGCCGCGATCAGGCCGTCGTTCTCGATCGATTCGACGGCCAGGTCGAGCAGGGCAAGCTGGCCATTGAACTGCTCGGCGGCGCTTTCGAAGCTGCGCAGGGCGAGGATTTCCTCGCCGGCCGCGGCATAGTTGGCCGGGATGGCGAGAATCGCTTCCTGGGTAGCCGAATCGAGCGAATTACGGCGCAACAGCTCGCGCCATGGCACCAGCGCTTTTTCGTATTGGCCCAGCTGGTGCCAGGCCCAGCCGGAAGCCAGCAGCGCTTCGTGACTGAGCGGGCCGTGCAGGCGTACCCGCGACAGGGCATCGATCGCGGATTCGGGCTGTTCGAGACGAATCTGCTTGAGTCCCAGCGACAGGTTGGCGCGATCCCGCAGGGCGAGCCGCTCCGCGTCTTCGGCCTCGATCTGGCCCAGCTGATCGAGCAGGAAGCGGCCCTGTTCTGGACGTTCACCCTCGACCAGGCTGACCGCGAGGTTGTAGCGGGCATAGAACTTCCAGATCGACTGGGCGTCGATTCGATTCGACAGGTCGGCGGCATCGTCGTACTGCTGTTTGCCGATCAACAGGTTGGTCTGCAGGAACTTGCGCTCGGCCTCGATATTGTCCGGCAGCCGATCGTTGATGCGCGCCAGCAATTCCAGCGACTGGTCATGAAAACCCTGCTCGAAGCGCAGGCGGGCGAGGTTGAACCAGATGCGGTTCTGGATCGAGTCCGAAACCTCGGCACCGAGTAGCTGGGCAAAACGCTGGCGGGATTCTTCGTACAGGCCGTAGCCGTAATACAGGTCCGCCAGCAGCAGGTTGGATTCGTGCTGCTGCACGTCGGTCCGCGGCCGCTCTTCGGCGATCATCAGCCGCGTGATCGCGTTCAGCTCGTGGTCCTGGTAATACTCGAACAGGGCCTGGCCGTAGGCCAGGTTTTCCACCCGGTGCGGCTCGAGTTCATCCGCCTGCGAAGACGGCGCAACGATGGCCAGGCACAGCGCCAGCGGCCCCAGTCGCAGGAGCGCGCTCAGGATGCGTCGGCTGGTCGACCGGAGTTTATTCCCAGATCCTGACATCGAACTGCGGTTGTTCCTTGCCGCTGTCGTCCTCGATGATGAACTCGATGAACTGGGGCTCGGTGGTTTTCTCGATCGTGATCGTCTGTCCGCGGCGGTAATCACGCCCCTTGGGGCCGATACCGGTAAAGATCGCGACCACCTCGTGTTCGCCGGTGGGCAGGTTACCGATATACAGCCGCTGCACGCCGCCACGCTTGAGCGCGGCGAGCTCGCGCTCGGTGTACAGGTGATTGGCGATATTCTTGTCGTCGATCTTGAGCTGGATCGAGTCGAGCTGGAACAGTGCGCCGGCATTCATCGACAGGAACACGCTGAACTGGGTGTTGGCCGGGAACAGCAGGTCTTCCTCGAGAATGAACAGGTCGCGGTTCAGCGACAGGACTTCCTTCTTCAGCGCCTCGATACTGGCGTCCAGCGAGTCCTCGGCCTCGTCCTCTTCTTCGAGCAGGTCGTCCTCGAGCGCGTCGTCCTCGAGCACTTCGTCGGCCGACGCCTCGTTCACGTCGTCGCTTTCGGCCTCTTGCGCATGCAGCGGCATCGCGATCGCGGCAAGCAGGAGCAGAATCAGGCTTAGTCTTTTCATTTGAATACCGGTACGGGACGGCTAGCTTTCGCTTTCAGGCTCTTTGAATCCCGATGAATAGTGCACCTTTCCATGGTGGTCAATGACGATTGCGTCGAAACCCTCCAGGCTTTCGATCAGCGCGATACCCTCTACCGCACCCAATACAAAGAGAGTAGTAGATAAGGCGTCAGTTGTCATGGCATCCGGCCCGGTAACGGTTGCGCTCCAGCTGCCCTCGGCGGACTTGCCGGTTTTCGGGTTCAGGATGTGGTGCACGCGTTCGCCGTCGGCGAAGAAAAAACGCTCGTAGTCGCCCGAGGTCGACACCGCGGTGTCACTCAGCGGAACGCGTAACGCGATAGCTTCCGGATCGCGCGGGTGCTGGATGCCGATGACCCAGGGATGACCGCCGCGGTCGCCGATGATCCGGCTGTCGCCACCCGCGCTGAGCATCGCGCGACTGATGCCGCAGCTGGCGAGAGTCGCGACGCCGCGATCGACGGCGTAACCCTTGGCGATACCGCCGAGGTCGATGCGCACGCCCGCGTGGCGAAAGCGGATGCGATTGCCGTCGAGCTCGACGTGCCGGTAGTCGATCGCGGGCAGCGCGCGCGCGAGGGCTTCGTCGTCGGGCTGTTGCTTGTTGCGGTAGTCGTAGGCGTAGCCGACGCTGGCGTAGGTGATGTCGAAGGCGCCACCCGAAATATCCGAAAAATAGAGCGATTTTTCGATCAGGCCGGCGAGCTCGGGGCTGATTTCGAGGCTCGATACGGCCGCATCGGCGTTGATCCTGGAGATTTCGCTGGTCGCGATGTAGGTGCTCATGAGCACCTCGATACGACGCAGTTCCTCGAACACCCTGTTGGCGCACTCAGCGGCGCGCGTGGCGTCGGCATGCCATGTATCGAGGCTTATGCGCGTGCCCATGATATCTCGCTGCGCATTATGCCATTCGGCCTGCACCCAGAAGGGCAGGCCGAATAACAGGATCAGCAAGACAAGACGCGCAGGCAAAGTCATGTCGAACGGGTCCGACCCGTGGTTTTGATACGCAGGGCGTATCTTATCAGGTTCTGATATCGCCGAACGAGATATATTGTGCCGGATTGTTGCCGAGCCCGTGGTTGGGGAACGCGTCCAGGAACGGCTGGATACCGCTATTCAGCATGCCGTTGATGGACATGTAGTTCAGCATGACCATGTTGACCAGCAGGTTGGGATTGTTGGCCGCCGGCGTGGACGAGGTCACCACCGAGGCGCCCGCGTTCATGTGCCCGATCTGGCGACTGCCGATCAGGCTGGGCGTGTTCCCGTTGGGCCGGAACAGGAGGAAGAACGACGCCGCCGTCGACGAATTGTCGCCGGTCCATTCACCCTTGCCGCGACCGCCAAGCGTCAGGTTCTCTCCGGCACCCGTGCTTTGCGAGTCATCCGGCGTACCGTTACTGGACAGGGACCCGTCGCTGAACACGTAAATCATCAGCGGCGTATTGAGCAGCGCGGCGTACTGCAGGCAGGCGCCGATGCAGCGGCCGGCGCGCAGATCGCGGTTTTCGCCGCGAATGCGGGCGCCGCCGTGGTAATCGTAACCACCCATGGTGATACAGCCGCCGGCAGCGTAGCGATTGACGACCATTTTCATGACCGACGCCGTCTTGCGGAATTCGCCATCGTTGTTGAGTTCGGAAGCACTGAACGGCGCCAGTACGTTACCACCGACAACGTCGCGGTTGATGTTCGGATCGAGCATCGGGTCCACCGGCACGCCGGCAAATCGATCGGCGATATCGGCGGCCTTGAGATAGCCGCAGCGCACCATGTCCTTGATGATGTCGTCGTTGGTCAGGCCGGTGGTGATGCCGGCCTGCATCTTCTTGTGCGATACGCGCGCCATGGATTCCATTACCGCGGTGACATCGCCGGCGTCGAGAATCGCGGTCAGGTCACCGACGTCGACCATGCCGGTCACGTCGCTCGGGCGATCGACCTTGGTCGGACGAAATTCCGGGTTGACGTACATCGCCGGCGCCATCGAGTTGCCGCCGGATACGCTGTTGCGCGAACCGATCAGGTCGACCACCGTGCCACGCACGCTGGGATCGGTCATGACCAGCGGGTAGAGCGGGTTGTGCGGATTGTTGCCGGTGTCGTTATCGGAGCGCGCCGGGATAATGGCGCCGTCGATGGCGGTAAAATTCGCCGGGTCGACTTTCTCGCGGATACCGAACAGCATGGCGCTGTCGGCATGGAAAGCGAGACCGAGTTCGGAGTTGGTGAAATCGTTGGTCGGGCTCGGATTGAGCAGGTCGCCGTTGGGACCCTCGGTGAGCCCGGTACTGTCCTGGCCCGGCAGCATGTCGCCGGGCAGGCCGATCTTGCTGTAGCCCGCGGTCGACAGTAAATCGAACTGCCCGCCCATGTCGCCGACCAGCACGTTGGAGCCGGAAATGTTGGCGCCGCCGGCCAGGTCGAAGCTGATGAACGGCACGTTGACGCCGGCACCGCCGCCGCCCAGCGGGCAATTGGCCAGTGAGCCGGCCAGTGCGTCGAGGTCCGGCGAGACCGCCGCCAGGGCTTCGTTCGGATTGGCGAACAGGCTCAGCCAGCTACCCGTTGCCGCCATCGCGCCGCCGGTCAGGAATCCCTGCTGGATAAACTCGCGCCGGGTCGTGGGGCGCTTGTGATCCTCGTGCAGCAGCGGCGCGTCGGGATTTTCGAACTGTGGGTTCTTTTTGAATCTGGGCATCAGTCTGTCCTATTGTACGATCATTACCGCGCCGCCGGTCACCGCGGCGCAAACCGCTTTGACGATCTGGCGGGTTCTCGCAGCCGTATCGGTGTTCGACGGGCTGGCAAGCAGCTCCGTGATCAGGCTATCGTATTCGTCGCCGCTGGCCGCCGCCGGATCATCGAGATGCTGTTCCACGGTGGAACCGAGCATGTCGTGAATCGTGGCTTCGAGCGGTTGCGAAGTCAGGTTGTTGGCCGGCGTGATCTGGTCGACGTTCATGGCCGCGGTCAGGATCGGATCGATGACCTGCGCGCGCTTGGTTGCGTTGTTGAACGCGGTCAGGGAACCGGCGTTGAAATCGAAGCCGGGGAAATAAGCGGCTCTCGCGCCAGCGTCCTCTACCAGTTCACTGCAGGAGGTGAGCGCCAGCTGTGCTATCGCCATCTGGTGTGACGGCAGGAAGGCGTCGATCGCCTCGACCGCCGGCAGCTGCTGGATGTACTCGTCGTACACCGCCTGCACCGTTGTATTGCCGGCATCACCGATCGGTACGCCGGTAATCTCGGAAATCGTCGAGTGGATTTCCTCGAAGGTGCGCATGCCGATATCGGACGCGACCGCTTGCGGCGGGTCGGCGGGATCGGCCGGCGCCGGCGGCTGCGGGTCGTTGAACGTGTTGGACTGGGCGCCGATAACCTCGAAGGTCAGGAAAAACTCGTCGCTTTCGCGACCCTTTTCGAGAGCGATGATCGTGCCCAGCGGCGACAGCAGCTGGCCCGTCGCCGGATCGTAGCTGCCGGCGTCGATGTTGACGTTCATGCTGGCGAAGGACTGGCCGGCCAGCGCCTGCTTGCCGTTGATGCCGATACGCATGCCCTGGATGTTGAAGCCACCCGGGGTCCAGTCGGGATCGAGGTTGATGAAGGTCGGCTTGTCGAACAGGTAGCTGTAGCTGTCGAACTCCGATACCTCGAACATGATGTAGGCGTCGTTGATACCGACGCGATGGCCGATGTAGAACAGCAGGTAATACTTCTCGCCGACACCGACGTCGAAGTTCTGCTGCACCTGGGCCGCCGTCAGCGCACGGTTGTGGATCGCGGCCATACGGACCTGGCCCATCCACGGACGGTTACCCGACACCTCGTTGCCGAGGATGAAGGCAAAGGTGTCGTTCCAGACGTTCTGCACCGTGTTGGGGCCCGGGGTCGGCTCGGTGGTACCGGCTACCGCCTGGCCGTTGACGAAAATCTCGCGCCCGTTGATCGGGTGATAGTTGACCACGACGTGCTGCAGGCTGGACTGCAGGACCTCGTTGTCGTTGCCATCGTCACTGGTGAACAGCGGTTCGCCGTTGGCGTCCGAATCCGTGGAGCGGTTGTAAAACTCGTAGTCGTACATGTCCTGTGCGAGGGTGAAGTTGCGCGCGGCATCGCCACCGGAGTAGGAAATGATATTGGCGTCTTCCTGGCTGACGTTGGCCGGCGTTATCCAGGCCTCGATCGCGTATTCGCGGGTCGTGCCCTCGATAAACTGGTGCAGCTTGTCGCTGGCAAGCGTGTTCGCCTGCGCGCGGCCGCCGGTGAAGTTGAGGCCGTAACCGGGCATGAAGGCGACACTGCCGATCAGGGTCAGGTCCACCGCGGGGTCGATACCCGAGGTATCGTAGGCGGTCAGGCCGCTGCCGGTCTTGAACTCCCACAGCGCCACCAGGTTGCTCTCGTGGCGGTTGCCGCCGGCGGCGACGATACCGTCGTCCATGGTCAGCGCCATGCTGGTGATCAGGCTGGGATCCACCGGTGTCGGCTGGATGCCGTCGGCCCACAGCTGGATCGCGTTCTGCATGTCCAGCGCATCGTCCGGGCAGTTATCCCAGCAGTTGTGAAACTCGCTGCCGAGACGGACCACGAAACGCGAGTTGGACGGCGTGTCGATATCCATCTTGGACTTGGCCGCCTCGTATGCGCTGTTGACGTCGGCGTTGCCGAAGAACGGCGCGATCGGCAGCGGGTTGGCGGTTTCCTCGTGGCAACCCTGGCAGTTGTTGGTGCTGATGCCGGCCGCGGTGCCGATCAGGATCGGGTGCACGGTGTCGGCGAAGCTCCGGCCGTTGGTGCCGGGCGTGGTGGCCGTCGGCGGGAACGACTTGGCATCGCCGGGCGACTTGATCGTCGGCGCGGTTAGCTGGATCAGGCGCGCTGAAGTCACGGCCGAATCGGTCGCCCAGTTGGTGATCATCTGCTCGATGTTGGTGGCGCAGGCCGCGGTCGAGGCGAGCCAGCAATTGTGTCCGCTACCGACCTTGGTGACGAAAATCGAGCTTGCCGGGTCCTGCAGGTCGGCGTAGGCAATCGCCTCCGAGTAGGCGGCGTTGACGTCGCTGAAATCGACGAAGTAGGGCGCCTGGTCCGAACGGTGGCACTGGCCACAGCGGTTTTCTTCCTTGAGGAAGGTCCAGAAGTTGGTCTCGAACGACAGGATGTCGGCGGTACGCGCCGGCGGTCCGTTGTAACCGGTGGAGACGTCGCTCAGGTCCGGGTTCGACGAGGTACCCACGCTGGAATCACAGGCGGCGAGCCATGCGCCCAGCGCGAGGATGGTTAGCGTTTTAACAATGGAACGGTAATCGGTCATGATCAACTCCCTCTGCAATACGCGGCGACGTCGGTGAAAACTTCACGCATGTCGCCGTTGTAGCTGCCCATGAATGCGTCACGTATTGCGTTGCGTTGCGCGCGGTCGGCGCTCATGACGTTGGGATCGCGCAGGCAAATCGCCTTGAAAGCCTTGTCGACCTGGCACTGGGCAAAGGCCGTGCTGTTGGCCAGCTCGAGTCCCAGCTCCTTGGCGCCACGACCAACCGCGTTACCCTTGGTGTCGAGCGAGAGGCCGGCGTAGTTGTTCCAGCCGAGCAGCCAGTTCTGGCCGTTACGCCAGTAGTTGATCCAGGTGTCGTCGGTGGTTTCGTAGCCGAACTCGAAGTTGTTGGCGTTGATGTTGTGCTTGATCGCGACACCCGTCACCGGGTCGAACTCGGTGGGATCGCCGATATCCCGGTAAACCAGGCGACCATCGCTCTGGTCGTTGGTATAAACCCACTCGTAGTGGGCGAACGCACCCGACATGCCGTCCATGCCGGCGTGGCAGCCGACGCAGGTATTGAGAAAAATGCGGCTGTCGCCGCCCGGGCTGCGCGATACGTCGCGGCGCACGCGGTCAGGCGTGCGCGAGGTGTCTTTCAGCGGCTCGAGGTCGCTGCACATGTGGTTCATCATCGTGAAGCGGAACATCGCGCGGTTGGTGCCGTCGAAGAAAAACGCCATCGCCGCCGCGCGGGTAGTCATGACGCCGGCGGTGGCCGCCGCGGGCAGGCCGGTAACCGAGCTCTGCGTCGTGCCCTGGAGAATGCCCGGGTTCGACAGGTCGCCGGCGATTGGGCCCAGGTCCTCGAGATCGCGGTAGTGGTTGTTGTTGCTGTTCGATACCGGCGGCAGCCCCGGGACGATACCGCGGTAGATGATATCGCCGTGCAGGATCTGGCGAAAATCGCCGCCGTCCCGGATCAGGCCGATAGCGGTCGCGGTGTAGTCGTTGAGATCGGTAAAGACCGTCTGCTCCTCGTTGGTCCAGGGCGCAATCCAGTTCTTCAACGTCACGTTGTAAAAGTACCGGGCGTTCGGGTTTTGCGCGGTGTCGATCGCGTACTCCGCCGCGGTCTTGCCGGATGGATCGGACAGGAGACGAGTCTCCATCGCGTCGATCACGGCATTGGTTGGCGTGACGCCAGTCAGGCGCACGTGGATTCGATGGGCCTGGCGTCGTTCTTCGGCGCCGGCCATCACGGGCTGCACGTACGACTGCGCGACAACGGTCGCGATCATCACCAGCGGCAGCGATAGCTTGCTAATCTTTCCCATGGAAATCCCCAGTTTGTCTCCTCGTCATCGCCGCGCAGTTGTTTCAGCGCCGTAATCAAGTTAACCCCTAATCTAGCACAGGGATTAACCCCTGAATGCGAACCCGGCCCGGAATTTTTTCACAAAAGCCCAAATTACTGTTATCCCGTCCGATTCTGCTGATAAGCTTTGCAAATACAGTATTCCAGTGCCATTCAGCTATATTTCTTCGAACCATATTTTACGGGACCTGACCAGTGGCTCGTATACCGTTCATACCGAAAAAACGACACTTGGTCAGAAACCGGAAGATTGGCGCTACATATAGAAGATAAACTCCGGCACTGGAGTTAAAGTGCATTGTCAAGATTGTTCAAAAGGTAAAAATGAAGCACGTAACTGCCTCTAAAACCGCAAAAATGACCGCTACCGGGCCGCTGTCGCTGGCGGGCCTCAAGTGGCTCGGGCTGCTGATGCTGGCGGGCGCGCTCGTCGGCATCAAGGGCTGCGGTTCGTCGGGCGACGGAATCGATCCAGGCGTGGTCGAGATCCCGCTCGCCTACATCAATCGCCCGATCCCGCTCGACGACATGGGCGACCAGGTCAATGCCGACCTGCGTGAACCGCTGCTGTTCAGTGCCGGGGGCGACGTTTACCTGCAAACCACTTCGCAAGCCGGTTCGGACGTCACCAATATCACCGCGGCGGTAACCGGCGGGCAGGGCGACGTCAAGGGGCTGAACTCTGATTTCGAGGGCAAAAAGCTGATTTTCTCGCTGCGCCTGTTCGATCCCGATCCGAACGACGATGACGTGCCGTCGTGGAATATCTACGAATACGAACTCGAGACCGCCACGCTACGCCGGATCATCACCGACGATATTACCGCCGAGGCGGGTGACGATCTCTACCCGGCCTACCTGCCGGACGGCCGGATCGTGTTTACTTCCTCGCGCCAGACGCAGGCGCGGGAAATCCTGACCAACGAACTGAAGCCGCAGTTCTCGGCGCTCGACGAGGACGAGGACGAAATCGCGCTGGTGCTGCACGTGATGAATCCGGACGGTTCCGCGCTGCGCCAGATCTCCTTCAACCAGAGCCACGACCTGCAGCCGCAGGTGCTGGGTAGCAGTTTCAACGGCCAGGTCGTATTCAGCCGGTGGGACAATGCGGCCGGCAACAATGAATTCAATATATACAAGGTCAATCCGGATGGCAGCGACCTCGAAATGCTGTACGGCTCGCGCAGCCACAACTACAAGGGTGTAAACGTACAGTTCACCGGCCTGCGCGAAATGCCGAATGGCAACATGCTGGCCATTGCCAAGCCGTTTACCGGCACCTTCGACGGTGGCGACATCGTCATCATCGATACCGCTCGCTTCGTCGAAAACGACAAGCCGATCTGGTCGCTGACCGGTTTATCGGGTCCGGCACAGCGCGCCGCGACCGTGACCGACGTGGCCCTCAACGGCGACTTTCCGCTGCAGGGGCGCTACAGCTCGGCTTTCCCGCTGCAGGACGGGTCCGATCGCCTGCTGGTCAGCAAATCAACCTGCCAGCTCGATGTCAATGGCACGATCCGGCCCTGTATCGAACCCTACGTCGACGATCCGAATGCCCAGGAATCTTCGCCTTATTACTCGATCTGGCTGTATAACCTGAGCCAGAACACCGAGAAACCGCTGGTCCTGGTGCAGCCCGGCCGGGTCATCACCGAGGCCATCACGATGCTGCCGATAGCGCGCCAGAACGTAATCCGGGATCGCGCCGCTACCGGCGTGCTCAACGGCGCCTGGATCACCGAAAACGTCGGCGTGGTCAACGTGCGCAGCGTCTACGATTTTGGTGACAACAGCTTCAGCGGTGGATTCCTCAATGTTCCCGTAACCGCGCCGGGGATTACCGCGGTAGAGCAGCTGGCGGATCCGGTCAATGCCACCGCCGCGCAGCGCGCGGCGCGGTTCGTGCGTTTCGTCAAGCCGGTTGCGATTCCCGACCCGGACGATCCCGAGGTGCCCACCGCGCTGGATCTCGACGACGATGCGTTCGGTCCGATACGCAATCGCGGTATGCGCGAAATCGTCGGTTACGCGCCGATCGAACCGGACGGCTCGATCAAGGTCAAGGTCCCGGCAAACACGCCGCTGGGTATCGAGGTGCTCGACGGCGAGGGCCGTCGGATCGGCCCGCCGCACAATAACTGGCTCCAGGTACAGCCGGGCGACCAGCTCAACTGTGTTGGCTGTCACGACCTGGTCAACGGCGGTGCGCCGCCCGAGGTGCACAGCCGCGCCGATGGGCATGCGCCGACGATCAACAGCGGTCTGCCGCTGGCCCTGCAGTTCGTCAATACCCTGATTCCGGGCAACATGTCGCCCAACCCCTACTGGGGTGATTTTGGTCAGACCATGGCCGAAGTTCGTTTCGATCGTGTCAGCCTGACGCTGCCGCTGCCGACGCCACAGCCGCAGCTGAACATAGACCTCGTCTACGACGACTACTGGACCGACCCGGCGGCACGCGCGCCCGATGCCAGCTATGCCTACGAATACGCCAATCTGGATGTCTCGGTGCCGGCGCCGGCCAACGCCTTCTGCTTTCCGTGGCGCTTCAACTGCCGCGCCACGATCAACTACCCCGAGCAGATCCACCCGATCTGGGCCGTCGACCGCGGGGTCGACGCGGACATGAACGGTGTCGGCGACGATACCTGCACCCAGTGTCACACCACCCAGGACGCCATGGGTAACGATCGCGTCGCCGATGGCCAGCTAGACCTGACCGATGGCGTTTCCGACCAGAACAACGATCACCTCAAGTCCTACCGCGAGCTGCTGTTCGTCGACCAGGAAGAAGTGCTCAACGTCACCACGCTCGAAGACCGGCTGGTACCCGACGGCATGGGCGGCACCACTACCGTCGACGTACAGCCGAGCATGGAGCCCGACGGCGCGCGTAGCAGCTACTTCATCGAAAAGCTGACCGAAACCGAGCTGGATGCGCCGCGAACCCTGTCGACGCCTGGCAGCGACCCGAATTACGTCGACCACACGGGTTTCCTGACGCCCGACGAGTTGAAGCTGATCGGGGAATGGCTGGACCTGGGCGCGCAGAACTACAACGACCCGTTTAATACCTCCGCACCGCAAAATTAAATTAGTGGTCCTCGCGCTATTTTCAGCTACGCTCAGTGTATCTGTGCGAGCGCAACGCAGGCGTGTTGCGCGGGCTGCGGCTTGCCCTTGCCGGGTAATACGCCGCGAAGCCGAGTCCGCGCAGACTCTTCCCAGGGGCCGCAACATGATCGTGTTCGAACCGCATTGCAGTCCCTGGAGAGGGCGGGCCTTCCCCCGCGGACTGCGCCGTGCCGAAAACGATTGTGCTGTGGCTGGGCATTGCTGAAAATACCGCATGGACCACGATGGAAACACGAGCTTGAGATATCTGACGGGGATATTGCTGTCCGCTTTCGTGTGTCTGTCGATTGCCGTGCACGGGTCGGCCCGCGCCCAGAACCAGGATTTCGAGGAGACCCGCGAGCTGACCGAGACCGACGAAGCCGACGACCGCTTGCGGGTCAAGATTGCCGATCCCTTCATCGAGCTGCATACCGGGCCGGGCTCGGGCTACCCGATCTTTTTCGTGATCGATCGCGGCACCGAGGTGCGGATCCTGCGACGCAAGACGGACTGGTTCCGCATCGAAACCGACGACGGCAAAAGCGGCTGGGCCAGTCGCTCGCAAATGCGGCGCACGCTGCTGCCGAGCGGCGAGAGGCTCCCGATCACCGACAATACCGAGGACGATTTTATCGTTCGCGACTGGGTGGTCGGCTTCACCGGTGGAGAATTCGAATCGGCGCCGGTATTTACCCTGTTCGGCGCCTATTCCTTCACCGAGAACCTGGCAGGCGAGGTACACTACGGGCAATCCATCGGCGACGATTCGAACGCGACCTTCTGGAAACTCAACCTGGTCATGCAGCCGCTGCCGGATCTCAAGTATTCACCCTATCTGACGCTTGGCGTCGGCAAGATCGATGTTGAGCCGAGCGCTACGCTTATCGCGCCCGAGGACGATGAAAACGAGCTGGCCCAGGTCGGTCTCGGCATTCAGCGTTACATCAGCCGCAGTTTCATGTTCCGTGCCGAGGTAAATGAGTACGTGATCTTCTCGTCCACCACGGCCAACGACGATAACGAGGAAGTATTCGAGTGGAAACTAGGTTTCGCAGTATTTTTCTAGCCGCGGGGATGCTGCTCGCGCTGTTTCCGGCGGGCCAGGTGCTGGCTCAAAGCGACGAGACGGACGAGACGGACGAGACCACGCTGATCGAGCCACAGATCGAACGCGAGGAGTTCGATGAATCGCTGATCGAGTCCGATGACTTCGAAATTGCCGTGTATGCCGGCTTTCTCGCGATCGAGAATTTCGATACCGATGTCGTGGTAGGCGTCAAACTGGGCTACCACATCTCGGAAGATTTTTTCGTCCAGGGCGCTTTCGGCATGGCCGACGCGGGCGAGACCAGCTTCGAACGCCTGACCGGCGGCGCACCGCTGCTGTCGAGCGACGAGCGCGAACTCGAATACTACCTGGTCACGCTCGGATTTAATCTGTTCCCGGGGGAGGCATTCGTCACCGATTCGACTACATTTAATAATGTGTTTTATCTTGCCGCGGGTGCCGGCACGACCGATTTCGCCGGCGACGACCGGTTTACCATTGCTTACGGGGTGGGTTACCGTACCCTGTTCGCGGACGCATTCAGCCTGGATGTCGAGATGCGCAACCTGATCTGGGAAATGGACATATTCGGTGAGACCGAGGACACCAACAACCTCGAGTTCACGGTAGCACTAAACCTGTTTTTCTAGGAGAACGACTATGATGGATAAAATTCGATACATGCTGCCTCGACTGCTGCTGGCGGGTACAATTGCCATTGGCGGTATCGGTACTGCCACCGCCGCTGGCGTCAAGGGCCCGGCTCCCAATTTCACGCTCAAATCGCTCACCGGTAAAAACCTGAAGCTCAGCGAGATGCGCGGCAACGTTGTCATGATCAATTTCTGGGCGTCCTGGTGCGGCCCCTGTCGCCAGGAAATGCCGCTGCTGAACGATCTGCACAACAAGTACGAACCGCTCGGTTTTACCGTCCTCGGCGTCAACGTCGAGGAAAACTCATCCGATGCGCGTGGTTTTCTCGGCAATACGCCGGTCGATTTCCCGGTACTGCTTGATAACACCAACAAGGTCAGCAAAATGTACGACGTGGTAGCGATGCCGACCACGGTACTGGTGGACCGCGATGGAAACATGCGCTACCTGCACAAGGGTTACAAGCCCGGCGACGAAAAGAAGTACCGGCAGATGGTCAAGAAACTGATTCGCGAGTAAGCATCCATGAAACAGCAAACAACTTTTATCCTTTGCGGTCTCGCCCTGCTGCTCGCTGGCTGCGCTACCGAACCCTGGGTCAAGCCCTACGAACGGGCCAACCTGGCCGATCCGATCATGAGTTTCACCCGCGATCCGGTGTCGGCCAACTACCTGCACCACGTTTACGATTCGCGCGAAGGTTCGCGCGGCGCGGGCGTGGTGTCCGGCGGGGGCTGCGGCTGTAACTGATACGCCCCAGGTGCTCCACCCATGCGTTACCTCGGCCTGATTCTGTTGCTGGCGCTGGCATGTCGACATGCCGGCGCCGCGGTGTTGCCCGAAGAGCGCGCCGACCTGCTGTATCACAGTTATGACGGCGGCGGCGCGACCATCGACGGGCCCGCGGTGCTGGTGCGCAAGAACCTCGGCGACAGCGTTTCGGTGGGCCTGAATCACTATGTCGACAACGTCACCAGTGCGACCATCGACGTCGAGGTCAGCGGCGCGAGCGAATACACGGAAACTCGCGAGGAAAATTCGGTTGCGCTCGATTACCTGACCAACAAGACGACGGTCAGCGTCGGCTACGGGGTCAGCGAGGAGAACGACTACGATGCAACCTCGTATAGTCTCGGGATCTCGCAGGACATGTTCGGTGACCTGACCACGGTGTCGATCAGCTTCGCGTTCGGCGATAACGAAGTCGGCGACAGTACTGACGATACCTTCGAGGAAGACAACGAATCGCGCCGCTACCGGGTTTCGCTGTCGCAAATCCTGACCAAGAACTTCGTCATGGCGTTCGCATTCGAGACCATCACCGACGAGGGCTTTCTCAATAATCCATACCGCTTCGTGCGTTTCCGGGATGGCGGAGGCTACAGCCTCGGTCCCGAAAAATATCCCAACACGCGGACCAGTAACGCGTTCGCGATCAGGGGCAATTATTTTCTCGAGCAGCGCGCCGCGCTACATGCCGGGGTGCGGGTGTTCGACGACAACTGGGGTATCGATGCCACCACGTTCGAAATCGGTTACACGATGCCATACGGCGATGACTGGATTATCGAGACTTCTGCCCGTTTCTACACCCAAACCGAGGCCGAGTTCTACAGCGACCTGTTTCCGTTCCAGGATTCGCAGACCTACTACGCGCGCGACAAGGAATTGAGCGAATTCGACAGCACGACTATAGGCGTCGGCGCGACTTACGAGTTCGGCCGCGCCTGGTCGGCGATCGAACGCGGCAGCGTCGGCGTCAACGTCGATTTCATCCAGTTCGATTACGATAACTTCCGCGACCTGACCAAGGGCGGGCCGGTGGGCGAGGAGCCGCTGTACGAATTCGACGCCACCGTCATTCGTGCGCTCGCGTCGATCCGTTTCTAGTCAAAGCTGCCGCTTCGCAGCGGCCCTGCTGTGCCTGCTCGGTCCCGGGTTCCCGGCATTCGCGGCCGGCGACTGCACGCTGCTCGAGCGGGTCGAGATCAGCGAAAAGCGGATCCTGGGCGCCGCCGAGCGTGACGCGCTGGTAGCACCGTTTGTTGGCAGCTGCATCGATGGCGACCTGCTGCAACGCCTGCTGGCCGCTCTTTCAAACCGCTATATCGAGCGCGGGTACGTCACCACCCGTCCGTACCTGCGAGAGCAGGATATCAGCGACGGCGCGGTCGAGATCGATGTTGTTCTCGGCACTGTCGAGGCGATCGTAGACGCGGACAGCGGCTTGCCGCGAAGGCGGCTCGACGCGGCCTTCCGCTTTCGGGGAGACCTGCTGAATCTGCGACAACTGGAGGATGCGCTGGAAACCCTGCAGCGGGTCCAGTCGGTCAGTGCAAGTTTCGAGATCCGCCCCGGCTCCGTTCCCGGCGCCAGCATCGTGGTGATAGACATCGATGAACAGGATTCGCTGCGCATCGAGGCCGGCGTCAATCTGCAGACCGATCGCGACGAGCAGCTCAGCCTGCGGCTGATGCTGGACAACCCGCTCGAAATCAACGACGTGCTGGAGTTGCGCTACAACGACGGTGAAGTCCGCGAAACCCTGCAGAGCGATCGCAGCCATGAAATCACCTATTCGTTCGCCCTCGGCGAATTCGGCGTGTCGCTGGGCCGCAGCGATATCGAGTTCGAACAGCGGCTGCAGGGCATCAACGAAAGTTTCCTCTCCAGCGGCGATACCGTCACCGATCGGCTGCGCGTGGACAAGACGGTCTTTCGCGGCCAGCGGCAGCGATTCATCGTCGCGTTCACGCTCGAACTCGAGGATACCGACAGTTTTTTCGAAGGCGAGCGTATCGACGTGTCGAGCTACCGCACCAGCCAGGCCCAGCTCGAACTGCAGCAGCTGTGGCTGGCCGACTGGGGTCAGCTGAACAACCGTTACGCCTGGCAGCAGGGGCTCGATTCGTGGGGAGCACGCGACGACGATTACTACACCCTCGAGAACGGTTTCGAAAACGAGGCCCGCCTGCAGTTCGACAAGTTCGTTCTCGACAGCAACCTGCTGTTTTACCTCGGGCGTTCGCCATGGGACGCCGCGCTGCGGCTGTACCTGCAGCACACCGACGACATTCTGTTTGCCAGCGACCAGCTCAGCCTCGGCAGTCCCTACACGGTGCGTGGCTACCCCGCGGCCCTCAGTGGCAGTAATGCCGGTTACCTGCGTATCGATATGATCCGGCGTATCAGGCGGGCCGACCGAAACCTGGACCGCGATCGGCTACTCAAGCGTTTCGATTTCACCATCGGCCTGGATTATGGCGAGGTCAAATGCGAGATCGATAATCCCGACGTGTGCGGCGATATCTATTCACTCGGTGCCGGCATCGCGATTACCGACGCCAATTTCAGCGGCCGCGTGGTGTGGGGTCATCCGTTGAAGGAGCTCGAGGATGGCGTCGGTGACGAAGACCAGTTTTTCCTCGATCTGCGCTGGAGCCTGTGACAAGCCCGCCACGCTGCGGACTACAGCTCTCTTTCGGTGACGTCTTCCTGCGAGTCGAGTGCCTGCAGTTCGTCGCGCGCGACGGCTTCGGCGTACTCGAGCGAATCGGGTGCGATATATTCGGCGATCGGTGTGCCGATGGGGCCGGCTACCAGGGTGGACTGGTCTTCGACCGCAACCCCCGCGCGTGCGCCGATCCGAATCAGCGTGAACAGCAGGATGATCGCGAAGATTCCGGCGATGCCCCAGAAGTAGAAGTCGACGTCGAGCAGGTCCATGAAAAAGGAGATCGTTACCGGGCCCGTCATCGAGCCGATGCCGGCGGCCATGACCAGCGCGCCGCTGGCGGCAACGATTTGCTGCGGTTCGAGCCGATCGTTGGCGTAGGCGATACAGACCGAGTACATCGGCATCGCCGCTCCGCCGATCAGTGCGGCCAGCAGGTAAAACGACAGTGCACCCTGCGGCAGGGCCAGGATGACGAGGCAGGAGGCGATCGAGATCAGCGACAGCGCCGCCATTACTCCCCGCCGGCCGACGCGGTCGGAGATGTAGCCGACCGGCCACTGCGTGAACAGGCTGCCGACCATGAAGCAGGCCATGAAGATCGATACGGCCTTGACGTCGGTCAGCGCCGCCGCGCCGTAAACCGCGCCGAGTCCAAAAATGGTGCCGTGCGCGGCGCCGGTCAGGCAGGTTCCGATGACCGCCAGCGGCGAGGCGCGATACAGGTCCCGCATCGACAGCTTGGACGAGGTGGCGAAGGCCGGCGCGGGCTTGACGGTCAGCAGAATCGGAATCAGGCCGAAAGAAATGATCACCGACGCGAAGATGAACAGGTCGATGGTTTCCGGGCCGGCGAGGTTGACCAGTAACTGGCCGGCGGCTATGCCGCCGGTCACGATGACCATGTAAACCGACAGCATCTTGCCGCGTGTTTCGTTGCTGGCGCGGTCGTTGAGCCAGCTCTCGGTGACCACGTAGAAGCCGGCGAAACAGATACCGGTGATTACGCGCATCAGCCACCAGACTACGGGCTCGATGTATACGCCGTGGAACAGGATCGATATCGACGCCAGTGACGCGAGCGCGGAGAACACGCGGATGTGGCCGACCCGCTGCACCAGGATCGGTGCCAGTAGCGAGCCGCCGAACAGGCCGACGAAATAACCCGACATCAACACCCCGGTGGTAAAGGTCGAAAAGCCCTCGATCGATGCGCGCACGCCGAGCAGCGTGCTCTGCAAACCGAGGGCGAGCATCATGAAGCCGATGCCGAGCAGAATGGCCCAGGAGCTACCGAGATCTTTCCACATGAGATGCTTCCCGCGGGCATCGGATGACTGAAAACGGACGGAGTCTAGTTGAGACCCCGCGCTCCGGCAATTGCTATTTCAGTTGCGCGTAACCGCGCTCGATCGCGAACTGCTCCATCTGCAGAATTATCTCGTAGTCGGCCAGGTCGACTGGTCGAAATCGCCTGATATGCAGGCTGGCGCGCTGCCCTGGCGCAAGCGCCGCGAGCGCGAGGTTGAGGTCGGCAGTGAAGCCGTTACGATCGAAATCGTCGGTGTGCCGCGCCGGAATCACCAGCGGCAGACCAGGGCTGCGGCGGCTGAAGGCGATCGTGCGTACCGCCCCGGCCAGGTGCGGTGCGATGTCCATGACCAGCTGGTAGCTGACACAGTCGATTGCGGCCAGCTGTGCACGCCCGGCGGCAACTGCCTCCAGGCTGTAGCGATGCCCGCCGGTGAGCTCGACCTGTTCGAACCAGGGCGCGCGCGCGCCGATCTTCGCCAGCGCGTATCGCAGCACGTTCATACCGCTGTTGGAATCGACCGTGTTGACCGCAACGACTTGACCCTGGCAGTCGCCGAGGCTGTCGATACCGGATTCTGCCGGCACGACGAAGCGGCTCGCATAGAGGTGATCTTCGCAGCCCGGCACATCGAATTCCGGTACGCACACCGGTGTTACCGCGTCGCGCAGCCGGGTCATCAGCGGGTAGCCGCAGGTGTGGCCGAACAGCATCGCGGGATCACGCAGCATCGACTCGTCGGTATCGAATTCAACCGGCGGCGGGTCGCCGGCAAGACCTGCCACGTCGTGGTACTGCCGCAGCAGCGCATCCCAGGCCGAGCGCAACTCGGGGGTGAACGCGTACATGCCGCAGGCGATGAAGGGCGGCGGAGTCGACATGCACGCAAGGTAGCGCCGATCGCGGCCCGATGCCAGTGACTTTTTTACCGCGCCAGCCATGGCGCCGCGCTCGCAAAAGTGTTTACTTAAGTCAACAGACTTGTTCCGGAAAAACACCCGTGACACTGATAGACAAGCCAATGCCGCTCCAATAATATCGCCTGACTATTGTCGTGGAGGCCGTGATGGTCAGCAGAAGACGAGGCCGAAAACGTGCGGCGGCTCCCGCCGGGCTGGTCGAAGCCCGGATCGAGCAGTGTTTCAATCCCTACGAACCGATCGCCGCAATCGGCGCCGAGGCGCTGGACCTGATCCATGATGGCTCGATGCGGATTCTCGAGGAAATCGGCCTCGAAGTGCTGAGCCAGACGGCGCTCGCAATCTATGAGCAGGACGGTGCACGCGTCGACTGGGACCTGCAGCGCGTGTTCATGGACCGCGATCAGGTCATGCGTCGCATCGATACCGTACCGGCGCAGTTTACCCTGCACGCGCGCAACCCCGAGCGCAACCGCCGGGTGGGCGGCAACGCGATCAACTTTACCACCGTTGCCAGCGCGCCCAACAGCTCCGACCTCGAGGGCGGTCGCCGCACCGGGAACTTCGAGGACTACTGCAATTTCCTGCGTCTCGGCCAGGTTTACGATGTCATCGATTTTTTTTCCGGCTACCCGGTCGAACCGATCGATCTGCACCCGGACACGCGTCACCTCGATGCGAGCCTCGCGGCTTATACCCTGACCGATCGAAGCTTCAGTCTCTACTGCCTCGGCGGCGGTCGGGTCATGGACGGCATCCGCATGGCCGCGCTCGCGCGCGGTGTCGAACTCGAGCAGCTGAAGTCCGAGCCCAGCGTCAATACCGTGGTCAACACCAATTCGCCGCTGCGCGTCGATGGACCGATGAGCGAGGGCCTGATCGAAATGGCCGAGCACGGCCAGCCGGTCATAGTTACGCCGTTCACGCTGTCGGGTGCCATGTGCCCGATCACGCTTGCCGGCGCGCTCGCCCAGCAAAATGCCGAAGCGCTGGGTACGATTGCGCTGGCGCAAATCGTCAATCCCGGCACGCCGATGGTGTACGGTGGCTTTACCTCCAATGCCGACATGCGCAGCGGTTCGCCGGCATTCGGCACGCCCGAGTACACGCGTGCCGCCTGGGCCACCGGGCAGCTCGCGCGTCGCTACGGCATCCCGTTCCGTTCGTCCAATACCAATGCCGCCAACTGCGTCGATGCGCAGGCAGCCTGGGAATCGCAGATGTCGCTGTGGGGCGCGGTCATGGGACACGCCAATATCGTCAAGCACGCCGCCGGCTGGCTCGAAGGCGGTCTCTGCGCCTCGTTCGAGAAGTTCATCGTCGATATCGACATGCTGCAAATGATGCGCGAGACGCTGGCACCGCTGCGGGTGGACGAGGAATCGCTGGCGCTGGACGCGATTCGCGAGGCCGGTCACGGCGGCCATTTTTTTGCTACCGCGCACACCATGGCTCACTACACGACGGCGTTTTACCAGCCGCTGGTATCGGACTGGAGTAATTTCGAAACCTGGAGCGAAAACGGCAGCGAGGACGCCTTCGTTCGCGCCAACCGAATCTACCGCGAAACGCTGGCCGCGTTCGAGGCGCCCCCGCTCGAGGACGATCGCCGAATGGCGCTGGAAGATTACATCGCCGGGCGCCGCGCGGAGCTGGGCGGAAAGCAGTGAAACTGCAGCAGCGGGTCAACCTTTTCCAGGAACGCCTGCAGCAGGTTATTACCCACAGCGGTCTCAATCGCTCGGCGTTCGCGTCATCGATCCGGGTCGATCGCTCGACCCTCTCGCAACTGCTCGCGCCGGATAACGTGCGCCTGCCGCGTGCCGATACGGTAGCCTCGATTGCCGAGGTACACCAGGTCAGCATCGACTGGTTGCTGGGGCTGACCCAGGAAGGGAGCATGGCGGCCGACATCATGCCGGAAGCGCTCGAGGTCGACGAGTACAGCGGCCTGGTGTTCGACAAGAACCTGGAGTGGCACCGCGAGGCCTGCGGCTACAAGGTGCGTTACGTGCCGACGACGCTGCCCGACCTGCTCAAGACCGAGGCAGTGGCGGAATACGAGTTCAACCGCTACGGTTCGGGTCGGGTCGACCAGTCCGTGCGTGACAACCAGTTGTTGCTGTTGCAGCAGCGCCATCCCGGCAGCGAACTCGAGACCTGCATGCCGCTGCAGCAGCTCGATGCCTTCGCCGCGGGGCAGGGTATCTGGCAGGGTATGCCGGCGCCCGATCGCCGTCGCCAGCTGCAGCAGATGATCGAGCTGAACGCCGAGCTTTATCCCGGTTTTCGCTGGTTCCTGTTCGACGGCAAGCAGACTTACTCGGCATCATTTACCATCTTCGGGCCGATGCGTGCATCGGTGTTCCTGGGACACCTGTATGTCATCGTCAACAGTATCGACCACATTCGCCGCCTGACGGATCGTTTCGACGACCTGATCCGGCTCGCGGTGGTGCATCCGCACGAGATTGGCGACTACCTGCAGGCGTTGCTGGCAAAATGTCGATGACGCGACCAGGGCGGCAATCGACCGCTAACCGGGCCGGCGTGCTGGCGGCCTGTCGAGCGCGCGACCGGCGTTGCGTCGCGGCCCGGCGCGATGATTTGCGGCGCAACAATTCAGGCTACTTGCCAGCGAGGTGAAACGATGAAATCTCATGCCCAGGTCGTGGTTATCGGCGGCGGCGTCGTCGGCTGCAGCGTGATCTATCACCTGACCAGGCTCGGCCTGCGGGACGTCGTGCTGATCGAGCGTTCGGAGCTGACCTCCGGATCGACCTGGCACGCGGCGGGCGGTTTTCATACTCTCAATGCCGATACCAACATGGCCGCACTGCAGGGTTACACCATCCGGCTGTACCGTGAACTCGAGCAACTGACCGGCCAGTCCTGCAGCCTGCACCACGTGGGCGGCATCACCCTCGCGGAATCACCCGAGCGGCTCGACTTTCTCAAGTCGGCGCGCGCGATGCATCGCCACATGGGGCTCGATACGGAGCTGATAGGACCGGAGGAAATCCGTGAACTCAGTCCGATTACGAATACCGACGGTGTTCTCGGAGCGCTGTACGATCCGCTCGACGGTCATCTCGATCCGTCCGGCACGACCCACGCCTATGCCAAGGGTGCGCAGATGCAGGGTGCCGAGATAGTCCTGCGCAACCGCGTGCTGGCAACCAGTCCGCGTGCCGACGGCGGCTGGGACGTGCTCACGGAGCAGGGTACGATCGTCGCCGAGCAGCTGGTGAATGCCGCTGGCCTGTGGGCACGCGAGGTCGGTGCAATGGCGGGCGTTTATCTGCCGTTGCACCCGATGGAGCACCAGTACTTCGCGACCGCCGATATCCCCGAGGTGGCCGAACGCGAGCACGAACTGCCGCACGTCATGGATCCGGAAGGCGAGAGTTACCTGCGCCAGGAGGGCAAGGGACTGGTGATCGGGTTCTACGAGCAAAACTGCGAACCCTGGGCGGTAGACGGTACCCGCTGGGACTTCGGCCACGAACTGCTGGAAGACAATCTCGACCGTATCGGCGACTCGATGGAGTTTGCCTTCCGCCGCTACCCGGTGCTGGGCGAGGCCGGGATCAAGACCATCATCAATGGCCCCTTTACCTTCGCGCCGGACGGTAACCCGCTGGTCGGCCCGGTGCCCGGGCTGCGCAACTACTGGTCGGCCTGCGCGGTCATGGCCGGTTTCAGCCAGGGTGGTGGCGTCGGTCTGACGCTGGCGGAGTGGATGATCGAAGGCGAGCCGTCGCGCGACGTTTTCGCGATGGACGTGGCGCGCTTCGGCGACTACTGCACGCCGTCATACACCCGTCTCAAGGTGCGGGAAAACTACCAGCGCCGTTTCAGCGTGTCTTACCCCAACGAAGAGTTGCCGGCCGCCCGGCCGCTCGATACGACCCCGGCCTATGGTATCTGGAAGGCGCAAAATGCGGTGTTCGGCGATATGTACGGCATGGAGCACGTCAACTATTTTGCCCCCGCGGGCGAGGAGCCCTACGAAATACCGAGCTTCCGGCGCTCGAACGCGTTCGAGACCGTCGGCGAGGAAGTGCGCGCGGTGCGCGAGGCGGTCGGAATCAACGAAGTGCATAACTTCGGCAAGTATGAAGTCGGCGGTCGCGCAGCCCGGGCCTACCTCGACCGGATAATGGCTGGTCGCATTCCCGCGGTCGGCCGCCTCGCGTTGAACCCGATGTTGAGCCCCGGGGGGCGCATTATCGGAGATTTTACCGTTGCCCAGGTGCGCGAGGACCTGTTCCAGGTGACCGCGTCGTACGGCGCGCAGGCCTATCACATGCGCTGGTTCGAGCAGCACCTGCCGGACGCGGACGTGACGCTGCGTAATGTCTCGCAGGAACGAATCGGCTTCCAGGTTGCCGGGCCGCGTGCGCAGCAGCTGCTGCAGCGCGTTACCCGCGCTGACGTGTCCAGCGCGGCATTTCCGTTTCTGTCGGTGCGCGAAATCGACGTGGGTCCGCTGCACGCGATCGTGCAACGCGTCAGCTACACCGGCGATCGCGGCTACGAGATCTACGTACCCTGGCAGCACCAGGCCGGACTCTACGAGGTACTGACCGCGGCTGGAGCCGACCTCGGCCTGCGTCCCTTCGGCATGCGCGCGATGATGAGCCTGCGGCTCGACAAGTCTTTCGGCTCGTGGATGCGCGAGTTCAAACCCGATTACACGCCCTGCGAGACGGGCCTGGATCGTTTTGTCGCTTACGACAAGGCGGCCGATTTCATCGGCAAGGCGGCGGCGCTGGCCGAGCGCGAGCGCGGTGTTTCGCGCCGGCTTTGCACGTTTGTCGTCGACGCCATCGATGCCGATGCGGTGGCCTGGGAGCCGATCTGGCATGGCGGGGAAGTGGTCGGTTACGTGACATCGGGCGGATACTCGCACTACGCGCAAAAGAGCATCGCGTACGGTTTCCTGCCAGTGGAACTAATCGAGGAAGGTCGCGAGGTCGAGATCGAGATCCTGGGCGACATGGTCGGGGCGCGCCTCTACACCCGGCCCCTGTTCGATCCGCGCAACGAATACCTGCGGGGTTAGACCCGCGGCGCAGCACGGGAGGAAATCCGCATGAGAGACAAATCCGATGACATTCTTTTCCGGGTGAGCAACCTCGGCCAGGGCGACAGCTCTCGCGATATCTACGATGACTGGTCGGACGATTACGACCGCCACCTGCTGGCCGAGTTCGGCTACGTGTCGCCGCGCATCGCGGCGGTCGAGCTGGGGGCCGCGGTGAGCACGCGTGAACTGGACGTGGTCGACTACGGCTGCGGCACCGGACTGGTCGGCGCCGCGCTCGCCGCCGAAGGTTTTACCCGTATCGACGGGCTCGATATTTCCGAGGGTATGCTGACACAGGCCCGTGCCAAGGGGGTTTATCGCAGCCTGCTGTGCGCGGATCTGACCGGACCGATTGCGCTTGCCGATGCAACCTATGGCGCTGCCTGCTGCATCGGCTCGATGGGTGCCGGCCACGTCGCTGCGGAGCACGTGCCGGAAATGCTGCGCCCGCTCGCGCCGGGCGGTATTTTCGTCGCCATCATGAACGGGGCCTACTACGAGTCCGGCGGTTTCGAGCAGGCTTTCCGGGCGTTGCAGGACGCGGGCAGCTGGCAGATCCGCAAGCTCGAGCAGTTCAATTACATGACCGAACTGGATCGTCCGGGCTGGCTCCTGGTCGCGCAGAAAACCTGAGCGGTCAGTCGCTCCCCGGCCCCCGCGGCGACGAGGGCTGGCGCGAGCGGCTCAATCCGAGCGGGAATGGCGCTCGATGAAATCCTCCAGCTTCTGCGCGAATATGTCCCAGATTGCCATGGGACCGGCGTTCTGCACGGTTTCCTCGCGCCAGTGGCCGAGATGCATGGTCTTGATTTCGTCACCCTTTTGCTGCATGTCGGTCAACAGTTCACCGTAGGCTTCGAGCTTGGCGCGGGAGGCGTGTTCGTCGTCCAGGTGTTCGGTTGCTTCCTGCGCGCGCACGTACAGTTCGTCGACGTGCTTCAGACGTGCCTCGTATTCCCGGATATGCTGTTCGATTAGCTGTTCTTTGCTGGTCATGTTTACTACCTCCAAGATACCTGATTTTAACCTACTCCGTTTAGCTTGGGCACGCCTGATTTAAATCAACTAAAATGAGTTGATCGCGCCCCGACCCACGGCTAACCTGCGCGCACGTCCTACACTGTAAATGGTATGTCCGCCAACACCTTGCTCGAAACCCGCAACCTGACCTGTATCCGTAACGATCGCAGGCTATTCGGCGGTCTCGAGCTGGTGCTCGAAGCGGGCCAGATGCTGGTGGTCGAGGGGCCCAACGGTTGCGGCAAGACCAGCCTGCTGCGAATCCTGACCGGGCTGCGGCTGGCCGACGAGGGCGAGGTGCGCTGGCGTGGCGAGACCATCGAAAAGCTGGCCGGCGACTACTACGAGGAAATTGCCTATGTCGGACACCATGACGGTGTCAAACGCGAACTGTCCTGCCTGGAAAACCTGCGCCTCGCGCGTGCGATGGGAATACCGTCGGCGCTCGAGCTGGACGATGTGCTGGAACAGGTCAACCTTTACGTTTACGGCGAAACGGAGGCCGGCAGCCTTTCCGCCGGCCAGCGTCGCCGGCTGGCGCTGGCGCGATTGCTGGCGACGCGCTCGATCCTGTGGATTCTCGACGAACCCTTTACCTCGCTCGACAAGGCCAGCATGGCGATGTTTACCGGGCTGTTCGTTGCCCACATCGAAGCCGGTGGCATGATCGTAATGACCTCGCATCACGATATACCGCTCGACCACGAGCGAATCCGGCGCCTCGACCTCGGGGCGAAGGCATGAACGTTCAGCGGCTGTCGCTGTGGCAGGCGTTCGTTTTCCTGCTACGCCGCGACCTGTTGCTCGCGCTGCGCAACCGGGCCGAGTACGCGATGCCGCTGCTGTTTTTCGTGGTGGTAATAACGCTGTTTCCGCTGGCGCTGGGGGCGTTGCCGGAACTGCTGGCGCGCATCGCGCCCGGAATCGTCTGGGTGGCCGCGCTGCTGGCCGCGATGCTGTCGCTGGAAAGTATCTTCCGTTCCGATTTCGACGACGGTTCGCTGGAGCAGATTTTGCTCAGCGCGCACCCGGTGGCGGTTTTGGTGCTGGCCAAGGTCTGCGCGCACTGGCTGGTGACCGGGCTGCCGCTGTTGCTGGTGGCGCCGCTGCTGGCCGAAATGCTCGGCATGCCGAGCGCGGCGCAGCCCATGCTGCTGCTGACGATTCTGCTCGGCACACCGATCCTGAGCCTGATCGGCGCAATCGGCGTGGCATTGACCGTGGGACTGCGAAAAGGTGGTATAATCCTGTCCCTGCTGGTTTTGCCGTTGTACGTGCCGGTGTTGATATTCGCCGCCAGCGCGATTGAAAACGCCGCGATGGGACTCGATGTAACACCCCAGATCTATATGTTGCTGGCATTCCTGTTTCTGTCGATCTCGCTGTCGCCCTGGGCGACTGCCGCGGCATTGCGTATGTCGGCGGGATAGCCGCTGGATTTAGTTATGTTTCTGTGGTTTCACAAACTCGGTTCGCCGCCCCACTTTTACCGCATAGCCGGCAGGTTTATTCCGTGGCTGAACGCGATCTTCATGGTGCTGGTACTGGCCGGACTCTACGGTGGCCTGATCCTGGCCCCGACCGATTACCAGCAGGGAGAGAGCTACCGCATTATCTTCGTTCACGTACCCGCGGCCTGGATGTCCCTGTTCATCTACGTGGTGATGGCCGTATGCGGCGTGGTCATAATCGTCTGGCGCATGAAACTGGCCGAGGTGGTGCTGATAAGCAGTGCGCCGATCGGCGCATCGTTTACCTTCCTCGCATTGGTGACCGGTTCGCTGTGGGGCAAACCCATGTGGGGCACTTACTGGGTGTGGGACGCGCGCCTGACCTCTGAACTGATCCTGCTGTTCCTGTACCTGGGCGTGATCGGCCTGCACAACGCCATCGAGGACAAGCGGATAGCCGGGCGCGCGGTCGCGATCCTGGCTATTGTCGGTGTGGTCAATGTGCCGATTATTCACTACTCGGTCGAATGGTGGCACTCGCTGCACCAGCCCGCATCGCTGACCAAGTTCGACAAACCGTCGATGCCGCCGAGCATGTACGTGCCGATCCTGATCATGGCGCTCGCGTTCCAGGTGTATTACGCCGCCGTCCTGTTCCAGAAGTGTCGGGCCGAGCTGCTGCAGCGTGAACGAAACAGCCGCTGGGTCGAGGAACTTTAGGTGGCGGAATTTTTTCATATGGGGGGGTATGCCCAGTTCGTCTGGCCGAGCTACGGCATTGCCGTACTGGTTTTGTGGTTGAACTGGTATCTGCCGAGAAGGCAACATAAACAAGTCTTGCGCCAGCTCAAACGGCGCAGAGGTAGAGAGCAACAATGACGCCCGCAAGAAAGAAACGACTCGCGCTGGTGGTGTTGATGGTGGCCGGAGTATCGGTCGGCGTCAGCTTCGCGCTGCAGTCGCTGAACCAGAATATCATGTTTTTCAAGACGCCGAGCGAAGTGCGCGCTGGCGAAGCCCCGGCGGACCGGTTGTTCCGCGTCGGCGGCATGGTTGTCGCCGGCAGCGTGAGTCGCCCGGGCGACGGCCTGACGGTACAGTTCGACCTCACCGATAACGAAGAGCAGGTAACCGTCAAATACACCGGTATCCTGCCCGACCTGTTCCGCGAGGGGCAGGGTATCATCGCCAACGGCCGCCTCGATGCGCGCGGCGACTTCGTTGCCGAGGAAGTGCTCGCGAAACACGACGAGAACTACATGCCGCCCGAACTCGCCGAAATGCACAAGGCCAGGGAGGCGCAGCAATGATTCCCGAGATTGGTCACCTCGCGCTGATCATCGCGCTCTGTGTCGCGCTGGTGCAGGCGATCGTACCCCTGGCCGGTGCCAGCCTCGGCATCCAGCGCTGGGTCAACCTGGCGGTGCCGTCGGCGCTGGCGCAACTGCTGTTCGTCGCGATTTCCTACGCCTGCCTGACCTGGGCTTTCCTGGCGCACGATTTTTCGGTGCTTTACGTCGCGCAGAACTCGAATAGCGAGCTGCCGCTTATCTATCGCATTTCCGGGGTGTGGGGCTCGCACGAGGGCTCGCTGCTGCTGTGGGCGCTGGTGCTGGCGGGCTGGGCCGGCGCGGTCGCGGTCTTCACCCCGAGCGTGCCGCGGGTCATGCGCGCGCGCGTGCTGGGTGTGCTCGGGCTGGTCTGTGTCGGTTTCCTGCTGTTCATTATCATCACGTCGAATCCGTTCGAACGCCTGCTGCCGGCGGCGCCCGAGGGCAGCGATCTCAACCCGCTGCTGCAGGATATCGGCCTCGCGATTCATCCGCCGATGCTCTACCTCGGCTACGTCGGGTTTTCGGTGGCCTTCGCGTTCGCGATCGCCGCGCTGATTTCCGGCCAGGTGGATTCGGCCTGGGCACGCTGGGCGCGTCCCTGGACCAATATCGCGTGGATGTTCCTGACCCTCGGCATCGCCCTCGGCAGTTGGTGGGCCTACTACGAACTCGGCTGGGGCGGCTGGTGGTTCTGGGATCCGGTCGAAAATGCCTCGTTCATGCCGTGGCTGATCGGTACCGCGCTGATGCACTCGCTGGCGATTACCGAGAAGCGCGGTACCTTCAAGGCCTGGACCGCGCTGCTCGCGATCTTCGCCTTCGCGCTCAGCCTGCTCGGCACCTTCCTCGTGCGCTCGGGCGTGCTGACCTCGGTGCATGCCTTCGCCACCGATCCCGAGCGTGGCGTGTTCATCCTCGGTTTCCTGGTGGTCGTGGTCGGCGGTTCGCTGGCGCTCTACGCCTGGCGCGCGCCGCTGCTGAAAAGCGCGGCCAAGACCGAGCTGCTGTCGCGCGACGGCGCGCTGCTGCTGAACAACGTTTTCCTCGCCGTGGTTACCGCCGCAATCCTGCTCGGCACGCTCTACCCGATCGCGATCGACGCGATGGGCGGCAAGATCTCGGTTGGGCCCCCTTACTTCAACCTGATGTTCTTCGCCCTGACCGCGCCGCTGGGCGTACTGATCGGTATCGGCATGCTGCTGCGCTGGAAATCCGACAGCATCGCGCGCCTGCGCGGCAAGCTGTGGCTGCCGGCGGTGCTGGCCGTGGTCGGTGGGTTCGGGTTAAGCCTGGTGCAGCCGCAATGGCACTTTGCCGCCGCCGCCGGGCTGGTCATGGCGCTGTGGATCGCGTTGACCGCGGGGCTGGCGCTGTACGATCGCGTGCGCGGACGCGCACTGGGCTCGGCCCTGCGCTCCACGCCGGCCGGCTTTTACGGCATGCTGCTCGGCCACGTCGGCGTTGCCGTGTTTATCGTCGGCGTAACGCTGACGAGCCTGTATACCGTGGAGCGGGACCTGCGCATGGCGCCGGGCGACACCTACTCGGTGGCCGGTTACGAGTTTACCTTCCGGGGCGTGCGCCAGTACGACATCCACAACTATACCGCGACGCGCGGGGGTTTCAGCGTGCGCTCCGAGTCGGGTAACTACAATATCGACCTGTTTCCGGAGAAACGTATTTACCGCGTGCAGAAAATGCCGATGACCGAAGCCGCGATCGACGCCGGCCTGACCCGTGACCTGTTCATCGCGCTCGGCGAGCCGCTCGACAGCGCGGGGACCTGGGCTGTCAGGGTTTACTACAAGCCGTTCATTCGCTGGATATGGCTCGGGGCGCTGATCATGGGTATCGGCGGTATCGTGGCCGCGAGCGACCGGCGCTACCGGCGCCTGGTGCGCAGCCGTGCCGGCGACGCCGCGGCAAACGAGGCCGCCTCGTGAACCGTTTCATCATGCCGCTGGTGATTTTTGCGCTGATGGTCGGGCTGCTCGGCTACGGTCTCAGCCTGGACCCGAAGAAGGTACCCTCGCCGCTGATCGACAAGGCGGCGCCGGCCTTTTCGCTGGCGATGCTCGACGCGCCGCAGAAGCAGCTGTCCACCGCCGACATGATGGGCCAGGTCTGGGTGCTGAACGTGTGGGCCTCCTGGTGTGTTTCCTGCCGCGACGAGCACGAGGTCATTACGCGGCTTGCACGCGAGAACCTGGTGGCGGTAATCGGCCTGAACTACAAGGACGATCCCGGCGAAGCCGAGCGCTGGTTACGGCAGTTCGGTAATCCTTACGCAACCAGCGTGATCGATCGCGACGGCCGGGTCGGCATCGACTGGGGTGTCTACGGCGTACCCGAGACTTTCGTAATCGGTGCCGACGGGGCAATCAAGTACAAGCACATCGGGCCGGTGACCAACGAGTCGCTGGAAGCCGAGGTATTGCCCGTCATTCGCGAGCTGCTCAGCTGATGCGCACGTTCTGTTTCCTGCTACTGGCAGGCTGGCTGCTGCCGGCACAGGCCGTGATCGAGGTCTACGATTTCGATTCGCCGGAAAAAGAGGCCGATTACCAGCTGTTGATCGACGAGCTGCGCTGCCTGGTCTGCCAGAACCAGAACCTGAAGGATTCCGATGCCGAGCTGGCCCAGGACCTGCGCCGCGAAACCTACGAAATGCTGCAGGAAGGTAAATCGAGGCAGGAAGTCATCGATTTCATGGTCGCGCGCTACGGCGATTTTGTCCTCTACCGGCCGCAGTTCAAATCCAGCACTTACCTGTTGTGGCTCGGTCCGTTCCTGCTGCTGCTGATCGTCCTGGTGCTGTTCGTACGTCGGCTGCGCGCGGCTTCCTCCGGCCCGGCGGAAGTAGATGAAACCACCCTCGCGCAGGCGCGTGATCTGCTGGAACAGCGAGACGACAAGCAATGATTTTCTGGATATCCGCCGCGGGCCTGCTCGTGCTCGCGCTCGTCATGCTGCTGCCGCCGATGCTGCGGCGGGTGCAGGAAACCGGCGAAGACCAGCGTCGGCAGCAGAATATCCAGATTGCGCGCGAGCAGAAACAGCAGCTCGATGCGCAGCTTGCCGCGGGCGAAATCGACCAGGCCGCCTACGACAGCGCCTACCGCGACCTGCAGACCGCGCTGGCGCTCGAACTCGATGGTGGCGACGAGCACGCGCGCCAGGCGCGTGGCCGCTGGATGGTCTACTTCGTCCTGCTGTTCGTGCCGGTAACCAGCGTGCTGCTGTACCTGCATTACGGCGAGCACCGGGTTGCACTCGATCCGCAGCTCGCGCTGGCGACGCCGCAAAGCGCGCCGGCGCCGCAGATGTCGCTCGACGAAATGCAGGCCGCGATCCGCGTACGCCTGCAGCAAAACCCGGAAGATGCCGAGGGCTGGTTCATGCTCGGGCGGGTGTTCATGGCGAAGCAGCAGTTCGACGATGCGGTTACCGCCTACCAGCGCTCCTACGATCTGATCGGCGAAGAACCCGGCGTCATGTTCGCGCTCGCCGATGCGTTGGCGATGCGCAATAACGGCAGCCTTGCGGGCGAACCCGAGCGGCTGGTTCTGCGCGGCCTCGAGCTGTCGCCGAATTTTCCCAACGGGCTCTGGCTCGCCGGCATGGCTGCCGAGCAACGACAGGATTTCAAGGCGGCGCATGCCTACTGGACGCGGCTGTTGCCGATGATCCAGGACAACCCGAGATCCGCGCTCGAAGTGCGTAACCTGATCAGGACCCTGGAGGAACGCGAGCCCGAGCTGGCGACTGCCTCGGCCGCGGCCGTGGACGGCGAACGCCAGCTCAGTCTCAGCGTCGACATTACCCCCGACCTGCGTGCGCGGGCTGAACCGGATACGGCGGTATTCGTCTACGCGCGCGCGCAGCAGGGACCGCCCATGCCGCTCGCGGTCAAGCGCCTGACGCTTGCGGAGTTACCGGTGTCGCTGACGCTGGGTGACGAGGATGCGATGATGCCGGCGATGAAGCTGTCCGGTTTCGACCAGGTCGTCGTTGGTGCGAGGGTCTCGCTGTCCGGCAACCCGGTGGCGCAGGACGGCGATTTTTACACCGAGATCGAGGCGATAGACAGCACGCAGCCACCGGCGCAGCTCGAACTCGTCATCGACCGCGTCCGCTAGCTAACCGAAAGCCTGCTTGATCTCGTCGTAGGGCGCGGTAATGGCGTACACGCGCAGGTAGCCCATCTGTTTGAGCGTATGCGCCGCCATCGAGGCGCGTCCACCGCCACCGCAGTGGGTGATGATGACCGTGCTGACGTCGGGACAAACCTTGTGTACCTGGTATTCGAGCAGCCCGCGGTCGATGTTGACCGAGTCGGACAGCTTCGATTGTTTCGCTTTTTCGGGCTGGCGAACGTCGACGATCACCGCATCGGGACTGGAGTCATAAATCGATCTCGCGGTCGCGACATCGACACACTCGATGTGCTGCTGGGCTTCGCGGATGATGTCGTCAGCGGATTTAAGCATGTCATTTCCGGTTTGTGTCAATCCTGGTTGGCGCCAAGTTTACTCGTCCACGAGCGCCGTACAAGCCGACCCTGGTGGCCGCCGGACCGTTTCGCTGCTGGCGCTCAACCGGCTTCGAGCGCTTCGGCCGCAATCGGTTTGGCCGCCGGAATCCGGTCGAGGCGCCAGTTGGCAAGGCTCCAGCCGATCACCTCGGCAACCGTCGCCTGCGCCAGCCCGCCCGGCGGCTGCTGCCCAAGGTGACGCAGCGCCGCGACCAGTAGCGCTGGTGCCCGCTGCGAATCGAGCGCCAGCGCGCCGGTCTGCTTGCTCAGCTTGACGCCGTCGGCGTTGTTGACCAGCGGCAGGTGCAGGTAGCGCGGCGTTGCGAAGCCGAGTCGTTGCTGCAGGTAGATATGCAGGCAGGTGTTCTCCAGCAAGTCGGCACCGCGCACGATTTCATCGACTCCCTGTTCCTCGTCATCGACCACCACCGCGAGGTGATAAGCGTAGATCCCGTCCCGCCGCTGCAGCACAAAATCGCCGACCTCGCGTTCGAGGTCGAGATCGAACCGGCCGTAGATCCCGTCCTCGAACCCGATCGAGCCAGCGTCGCGGGTATTCAGCCTGATCGAGTGACCGGCGGCGGATAATCCTCGCGCGCGGCAGTTGCCGGGATAAATCTGGCCCAGTATGCCGCTGGCCACGCCCTGTTCGCGCAGGCTGCGGCGGCTGCAGGCGCAGGCGAAACAGTCGCCCTGCGACCAAAGGCGCTCGAGTTGCGCGCGATAGAATTCGAAGCGGTCGCTCTGGTGCAGCACCGGGCCGTCCCACTCGAAACCGAAGGCTTCGAGATCGCGCAGGATAAGGGTTGCGGCGCCTTCGACCACGCGCGGCGTATCGACATCCTCGATGCGCAGCAGCCACTGCCGTCCGCTGGCGCGGGCCTGGCAGAAGCTTGCCAGTGCCGCGACCAGAGAACCGAAGTGCAGCGGGCCTGACGGGGTTGGCGCAAAGCGACCGATCAAGGCTCAGGCCAGCAGGCGTTCGAGAATGGTTTGATAGATATCCGACAGCAGGTCGAGCTCGCCGACGTCGACGTGTTCGTTGACCTTGTGAATCGAGTCATTGACCGGCCCCAGTTCAACCACCTGCGCACCGGTCGGGGCGATGAAACGGCCGTCCGAGGTACCGCCGGTCGTTTCGAGGCGGGTGGCAAAACCACGATGCTGCAGGATCGACGCCTGCGCCGCCGCGACCAGTTCGCCCTCGGCGGTCAGGAAAGGGTAACCCGAAATCGACCAGTCGAGATCGTACTCGAGTTCGTGCTTGTCGAGGATCGCGCGCGTCGTATCCATGATGTGCGGCGGATCGATTTCGGTCGAGTAGCGCAGGTTGAAGAATACCTCCGCATGCCCCGGTACCACGTTATGCGCGCCGGTGCCGGCATTGATATTGGAAATCTGCAGGCTGGTGGGCGGAAAGAACTGGTTGCCCTGGTCCCACTGGTGGCGCGCGAGTTCGTGCAGTGCCGGCATCGCACGATGAATGGGATTGTCGACCTTGTGCGGGTAGGCGACATGCCCCTGCACGCCGTGAATGACCAGCCTGGCGCCGATCGACCCGCGACGGCCGTTCTTGACTACGTCGCCGACGGTGCTGGTGCTCGAGGGTTCGCCGACCAGTGCCCAGGTGATTTTTTCGTTGCGCGCCTCGAGCGCCTCGATGACCTTGACCGTGCCGTCGACCGCAACACCTTCTTCATCGGAGGTGATCAGGAATGCAATCGATCCCTGGTGATCGGGATGCGCGGCGACAAACTTTTCGCAGGCCGTCACCATCGCGGCAATGCTCGATTTCATGTCCGCCGCGCCACGGCCATAGAGTACGCCGTCGCGGATTTCGGGCACGAACGGGTCGCTGTGCCAGCGTTCCAGCGGGCCGGTGGGCACCACGTCGGTGTGACCGGCAAAAGCGAGCACGGGTTCGGCGCTGCCACGCCGCGCCCACAAGTTGGTGACCTCGCCGAAGACCATGGTTTCACAGTCGAAGCCGATCTTCTCGAGGCGTTTGATCATCAGGTCCTGGCAGCCGAGATCGTGGGGTGTCACCGACGCGCGGGTGATCAGTTCGATTGCCAGTTCGAGCGTAGCGCTGCGTTCACTCATGACAGGATTTCCGGCCAGGTAGCGGCGTCGAAACCGATATACAGGCAGCCCGCATGCTCCAGCAGCGGACGCTTGATCAGGGCCGGGTTGTCGAGCATTGCCGCGGCCGCGGATTCGGCGTCGATGTCGGCACGAACCTGCTCGGGCAGCTTGCGCCAGCTCGTACCGCGCCGGTTCAACAGGTTCTCCCAGCCGAGGGCAGCGATGAATTCCCGCAGCAGGCCGGCATCGATACCGTCCTTGCGATAGTCGTGAAAGCGATAGTCGACGCCCGCCTGCGCCAGGAAGGCTCGTGCCTTCCTGATCGTGTCGCAGTTGCTGATACCGTAAAGCGTGGTCATGGGGTGATCCTAGATGTTGCGCAGCAGGTCGTTTATGCCGACCTTGGAACGGGTCTTTTCATCTACCTGCTTGACGATTACCGCGCAGTAGAGGCTGTGGCTGCCGTCCTCCGCTGGCAGGTTACCGGACACCACGACCGAGCCCTCCGGGATGCGCCCGTAACTGATTTCGCCGGTTTCGCGATGATAGATCTTGGTGCTCTGGCCGATGTAAACCCCCATCGAGATAACCGAGTTGCGGCCGACGATCACACCCTCGACCACCTCCGAGCGTGCGCCGATGAAACAGTTGTCCTCGATGATCGTCGGCGAGGCTTGCAGCGGTTCCAGCACGCCGCCGATGCCGACGCCGCCGGAAAGATGCACATTCTTGCCGATCTGCGCGCAGGAGCCGACCGTGGCCCAGGTGTCGACCATGGTGCCGCTATCAACGTAAGCACCGATGTTGACGTAACTCGGCATCATTACCACGCCGGGCGCGACGTAGGCGCCCTTGCGCGCGACCGCTGGCGGCACCACGCGCACGCCGCTGGCCGCGTGCGTGTCGGCGCTCATGCCGTCAAACTTCGAATCCACCTTGTCGTAGTACTGGGTATAGCCGCCCGGCATGATCTGGTTTTCGCGAATGCGGAAGGACAGCAGCACGGCCTTTTTCAGCCACTCGTTGACCCGCCAGCCGCTTGCGGCGGGCTCCGCCACGCGGCCCTCGCCGGAATCGAGCAGTTCGATCGCAGCCAGCACGGCATCGCGCACTTCCGGGGTGACGTTGGCGGGGTTGATCTCGGCGCGGTTCTCGAACGCCTGTTCGATCACTTGCTGCAAGTCGGACATATCGTCTCCTACCAGTTGTTCATCATGTGATTGATCCGCCGGGCCGCATCGAGGCATTCGTCCAGCGGTGCGACCAGCGCCATGCGCACGCGGTTTTCACCGGGGTTGATGCCGCCGCTGTCGCGCGCGAGGTAGCGTCCTGGCAGGACGGTGACGTTTTGCTCGGCGTACAATCGGCGCGCGAACTCGGTGTCGGCAATCGGGGTCTCGGCCCACAGGTAGAATCCGGCCTGCGGCGCCCGCGGCGCGAGTGTAGCAGAAAGCACCTCGACCACGCGCGCAAATTTTTCGCGGTAAAGCGCGCGGTTGGCAAGCACGTGCTCTTCGTCTCGCCAGGCCGTGGCGCTGGCACTCTGGCTCGCGGTCGGCAGGGCACAGCCCTGGTAGGTGCGATAGCGCAGGAATTCGCGCAGGATAGCGGCGTCGCCGGCCACGAAGCCGGATCTTAGTCCGGGCAGGTTGGAGCGTTTCGACAGGCTGTGGAAAGCAAGGCAGCGCCTGAAATCGGTCAGCCCGGCTTGCCATGCGACGCCGAGCAGGCCTGGTGGTGGCGCCGATTCGTCGGGATAGATCTCCGAGTAGCATTCGTCGCTGGCAATCACGAAGTCGTGTTGCTCGGCCAGCTCGAGCAGGCGCGTCAGGTACTCGGCCGACATCACGGCGCCGCTTGGATTGCCGGGACTGCAGACGTAGATCAGCTGGCAGCGTTGCCAGGTCCTGTCGTCCACGGCGTCGAGATCCGGCAGAAAACTGTTCTGCGGCAGGCAGTTCAGGTAGACCGGTTCGGCGCCGGCGAGCAGCGCGGCGCCCTCGTAGATCTGGTAGAAGGGATTCGGCATCAGTACCGCCGGTTCGCCGGCGTTGCGATCGACGATACATTGCGCGATAGCGAACAGCGCCTCGCGCGTACCGCTTACCGGCAGTACCTGGCCGGCCGGATCGACGGCCGCCGCGGGCAGCGCGAAGCGTCGCTCCAGCCAGTCCGCGATCGCGCCGCGCAGTTCGTCACTGCCGCGGGTCGTCGGGTAGCGGGCAAGCTGGTGCAGGTGGGCGATCATCTGCTCGACGACCAGGTGCGGCGGCGCGTGCTGAGGTTCGCCAATCGACAGGGCGATGTGATCGAGCCCGGCGGGCGCCCGCAGATCGCTTTTCAGCTGCGCGAGTTTTTCGAAGGGGTATTGCTGCAGTCGTTCGAGGTCCTGGTTCATGGTCGCGGAAATCCGGTGTAAGTAGCTAGTATACCCAGCGGTCCGGGCTTTGGCATCGGCGGCAGCGATACCGTTCACGTTTACGGGTAGCAATAGTTCACACCCCGGGGCCGTGATTATGCGACGCGGGTCTCGGTTCGCTGCTGCACCGGTATTACAATTCGACCATACCCTGCTGTTTCATATGTTGTGCGTTGACCCCATCAAGCGATGGGGTTTTTCTTTGCCCGCACGCCCGATGGCGGCGATCTGGATTTCAGCGGCCGCGATTCGGTTGCTTGGTGCAAACGGGCCCGCTGCGTGACAGCGCGGCAGGCGGGGAGGGAATGCCGTCGATAAAGTCAGGCGATCGCGATATCGCGGCGGCCCGAGGGTAGCGCGGCCTTGCCGGCGCGGTCGTAGGTTTTGCCCTGGATGGCGGTATCCATCCCGGTCAGGATGCCCAGCGAGCGTCGTATACGATCCTGTCCCTTGTTGACCAGCAGCTGGTTGAGCTGGAGCTGGTGCTGAAGATCGATCAACTCGGTTTTGAGGGTCGTGTTTTGCTCTGCCAGGCTGGCGTCGCTGTCGTCGCACCAGTCGATGCAGCGCTGGTATCCTTCGGCGTCGGTGGCGAAGCCGAACCGCTGCAGCAGTTGCCGGCGCTCTGCTTCGATCGACTCGATCTCGCCGAGCGAAAAGCCCGGTTGCGTCAGCAGCGCCTGCAGCTGGTCGAGATTATCCTCGGCCACGGCCTGTTTGACCTGCTTGAGGAACGCGCTCGCGTGACTGACTCGCTGCTGCTGGGCATGCAGCACGCGGGTCAGCTCGCGGCGGCAGTCGGCCGGGGTCATGGCAGCAGCTTTTCGATTTCGGCGTACTTGCGCGCAATCACCTCGGCATCGGGTTCGTACTCGCCGTTGCCGAGGGCGTTCTTGACGGCTTCGACCCGTGCCTGGTTGACCTCGGGAAGGTTGCGGATCTGTTCGCCCAGCTCCTGCATGAGCGCCGGGTTGCTGAGCTCGACGATCGCAGACTCCGCGCGCGCCGCGGCCCGGGTATCGCCACCCTGGCGTTCGGTACTGGTCGCCTCGCCCTGTTTGCCCTGCGAGTTGAGCACACTGTTGCGCAAGCGGTTTTGCGTGTTGATTGGATCGGTCATCACCTGTCTCCGTACTGCTTCCCGTACTCTATATCGACCGACGGGATAAAAAATTAAATCTATTCGACGCTGGCTCGCGGATCCTGCTCAGATCGAAACCCTGACCAGGCCTTCGCCGGACACCACGCCCTCGACTACTTTCCGGGTCTGGCTATTGCGTACCTTCACCCGTTGCCCCATGCGCGCCGACTGCAGCGCCCGCCCGGTCGTTTTGACCTGCAGGCCGAGGTAGTTTAACACCAGTGTTACGCTCTGGCCCGATTTGACCAGCATGCGCGGCTGCAGGTTGCGCGGAGTCAGGACCGTACCGGCGGGCAGACTGCGGCGTGCCTCGAGGTCTGCCAGGGCCGCGGTGTCGCCGAAATAGCCATTTTTCAGGCGCGCGATGTTCTCTTTTTGCAAAATCACCGCGGTGGCGTCAAGTATTTGACCCCTGACCAGCGGTATCGAGGTCACCGCGACATCGGCATACACCTCGATCGATACCGGCAGGTGCAGTTTCCAGCTGGTCTTTTGCGGGCAGCGAATCAGCAGCGCGGTGTTGCCATGGACGCGATCGCGGTTGGCAAAATCGATTTCGAGCGGTGCCGCGCAGGCCTTCAGGCGCAGTCGTGAATCGAGGTTTCCGGCCCGAAAGCGCGGTGGATAGGGGCTTTCGTAGGGCCAGGACATGACAAACTCCTCGGCCTGCAGGCGGATCGACGCGAGGCTCTGGTAGTCGGCCGCGCGCGCCGGCAGCAGCGTGCAGAGCAAAACCAGGCCGATCAGCCACAGGCCGGGACGCGAGCAATCGAGTGAACTGGACGAATCATGCTTCTTCATACGGCTAGTACCAGCAAGATTCGGGCCAATATGTCCATCAGCCGAGCTGTCGCCACCGGCGGACTCGCCGGATCATGCCCCGGCGAGGCACTGATTCCTGCTGGCGCCTTTCTCCCTCGGTTATAGCCCGGCAAGCACCCGCAGTTCGATGATCCCGGCACACGCGCGCGCCAGTCCGGTGCAGCTGCAATCCTGCAAAGGGTGGCAAGGCGGCAACACCATACCCCGGATTGCCGCTTTTTGCCGCCTCCGCGATGTCGCATGAGACCGATTAAGTGGTTGATAAATATATAAAATATAACGATGGCACCGTCGCTGCATGGTATCCGGCATTGTTATTCACGGTGCCCGACATGCCGATCAGTTTCGAACGAGTATTTTCCCTGCACGACGACGCGCTGCTGTTGCGCGGACAGCGTGCATCGGTGCTGGCGTCGAATATCGCCAACGCGGATACGCCGCACTACAAGGCGCGCGACTTCGATTTTGCCGACGCCCTGAAAAAGGCCGGCGACAGCATGACGCCCCCGGTAACGCTTGCCAGTACGCATCGCAATCACATCACTCCCGCTAATGGCGGGCAGTTTGCCGCGCAATCGTCAGCGGCACTGCAGTATCGCGTGCCGCTGCATCCGTCACTCGACGGTAATACCGTGGATTCACACGTGGAGCAGGCCGAGTTCGCGCAGAACGCACTGCAGTACCAGGCCAGCTTCACCTTTCTCAACAGCAAGATCAACGGCCTGGTCAAGGCCCTCAAGGGAGAATAACCATGGGCCTGTTCGCCAACTTTAATATTTCCGGCAGCGCCATCAGCGCACAGTCGGTGCGGCTCAACAGTATCGCCAGCAACCTCGCCAATGCCGAAACCCTGGCTTCCAGCGAAGCCGCGGCCTATCGCTCGCGTCAGCCGGTGTTCCAGGCCATGCTCGACGGGCAGGGTGCCGCGGGCGAGGTCGGGGTCCGCATGCTCGGCGTGGTCGAAAGCCAGCAAGCGGTGCAGCGCCGCTACGATCCCGCGCATGCGCTGGCGGACGCGGAAGGTTTCGTTTATGGCAGCAACGTCAACCCGGTCGAGGAAATGGCCAACATGCTGTCGGCGTCGCGCGCCTACCAGAACAACGTCGAAGTCATGAACACGTCGCGCGACCTGCTGCTGCGTGTACTGAGCCTGGGCAGCTGAGGAATAAATCATGTCCGAAATCGATAGCAACAATATTTTTACCCAGCTCGGGCTCAATCGTAAGGTCGAGACCGAGCAGCGCGCCAACGATGAACTCGGCCAGGCTGAATTCCTCGAGCTGATGACCGCCCAGCTGCGTTTCCAGGATCCGCTGCAGCCAATGGAGAACGGCGATTTCCTCGGCCAGATGGCGCAGTTCGGCACGGTAAGCGGGATCAACGATTTGAATACCACTTTCAACAACATGAGCGCCTCGTTCCAGTCGAACCAGGCGCTGCAGGCTTCGACCCTGGTCGGCCGGCGCGTACTGGTGCCGGCGAGCAGCGGTTTTCTCACGGATGGTCAGTCGATGACGGCCGCGGTGGACCTCGAACAGCCGGCCAGCCGGATCGTGATCTCGATCCAGAACGGCGCGGGCCAGCTGGTGCATCGTGAAGAGCTCGGTGCACAGCAGGCGGGCCTGGTCGAATTCGCGTGGAATGGCGAGGATGCCGGCGGTAATCGCCTCGCGAGCGGCGAATACCGGATTGCAGCCGAAGTGTATCGCGGTGACGCGGTGACCAGCGGCAGTACCTACACGGTGGTTGATGTCGAGAGCGTAACGCTCGGCGTCGGTGGACAGGATTTGACGCTCGGCGTCTCCGGTCTCGGCGATATCGACATGGGCCAGGTTCGCAAAATCATGTAACAAGGCAGGAGAAACAGATGTCCTTCAATACAGCACTCAGCGGATTACAGGCCGCGACGGTCGACCTCGGCGTCACCAGTAACAACATCGCCAACGTCGCGACGACTGGCTTCAAGCACTCGCGCACCGAGTTTGCCGACCTGTTCGAGATTTCACCCTTCGGTAACACGCCGACATCGGTCGGCAGCGGTGTGCGGGTGTCCAGCGTCAGTCAGCAGTTCGACCAGGGTAACCTCAAGTTTACCGACGCGACCCTCGACCTCGCCGTCAGCGGCCAGGGATTTTTCGTCATGAACAGCGACCTGGCCGGCAGCGATATCACCTATACCCGCGCGGGCCAGTTCCGCGTGGATAACGCCGGTTACCTGACCAACAGCGCGGGCGAATACGTGCAGGCTTTCCCGGTCGATGCCAGCGGCAACGTCACCTCGACCAGCCTGAATACGACCGTGCCGGTGCAGCTGCCGCCGACCACCGGATCGCCGCAGGCCACCACCGAGATCGAGATCGGCGTGAACCTGGACTCGACCACGACCGCGCTGCTGCCGACCGCGTTCGACCCGACCGCGAGTAACACCTACAACCACTCCACGTCGACCACGGTTTACGACTCGCTCGGTGCCTCGCACGTGCTGTCCTACTACTTCGTGCATGATCAGCCGGGCTCCCCCACCAACGGTGCCAACGATCCCAACCAGTGGGTGGTTTTCACCTACCTGGACGGCGCCGAGGTCGACATTAACGGCGGTACCGCGATCACGCACCTGAACGGCGGTACGCCGACCACCACGGACGCGGCTATCCTGAACTTCAACACCGACGGCAGCTTCGACACCGTAACGCCGGCACTGTCGCAGAACCTGGCGGTTGCGCTGACCAACGGCGCGGCGCCGCTGACGATTACCCACGATTTCGCCAACAACCCGATGACCCAGTTTGCGTCACCGTTCTCGGTGGCCACGCTGGACCCGGACGGTTTTGCCACGGGGCGCCTGACAGGGCTCGATATTTCCGAGGATGGCATGCTGCGCGCAACCTACAGTAACGGCATCTCCAACCCGCTGGGACAGATCGCGATGGCCGATTTTCCCAACAGCCAGGGTCTGCGCTCGATCGGCGCCGCTTCCTGGAAGGAAACCATCGATTCGGGGGCGGTGATCACCGGTGGCGCCGGCACGGGCCGCTTCGGCCTGATCCAGTCCGGTGCGCTGGAAACCTCCAACGTCGACCTGACCCAGCAACTGGTCAACCTGATTACCGCGCAGCGGAATTTCCAGGCCAACGCCCGGTCGATCGAAACTTCCAACGCGGTTACCGATACGATCATCCAGATCCGGTAACTGATACCCGGGGAATAATGACGTGGACAACTATCTCTATCTCGCAATGAACGGTGCCGCGCAAGCCATGCTTGCGCAGCAAAACAACGCCAATAATCTCGCCAACGTCAGCACGGTGGGATTCAAGGCGACGCTGGATCACTTCCAGGCGCGGCCGCTCACGGGACCGGGATTCCAGGACCGCGTCTATGTCATGGATGAACCCGCCGGGGCGGATCTCCGCCCCGGCGCCCTGATGACTACCGGGCGCGATCTCGACGTCGCGCTCGACGACGATGGCTGGTTCGCGGTGCAGGCCGCCGATGGTGGTACCGCTTACTCGCGCCGGGGCGACTTTCGCATAGACCCGAACGGTCTGCTGCTCAACGGCGCCAACCAGATCGTGCTCGGCGAGGGCGGTCCGATCACCATTCCGCAGTTCGAGTCACTGGTGGTCGGACGCGACGGCACGGTGAGTATACGTGCCGCCGGACAGTCCGCCGACAGCCTGGTCGCGGTCGATCGCATTCGACTCGTGCGTGCCGAGGCTGGCCAACTGGTGCGTGGCGAAGACGGGCTGTTCCGCAGCGCGGATGGCGGCGAACTGCCGCCGGATGCGGATATCGCGATTACATCCGGTGCACTCGAGGCCAGCAACGTGAACGCGGTCGAGGCCATGGTGCGCATGATCGACTACGCGCGCTACTATGAACACCAGGTCAAGCTGATGAACCTCGCGAGCGAGAACGATGCCGCCAGCGCCAGCCTGATGCGCATGGGCGGCTGATACTGCGCGAGCCCGTGAAACCTCCCTGAGGTCATGGCAAAATCGGGTTTTATCCCAGGAACCCGCCCGTGACCGACGATCCCCTGAGCGATTACCTCGATTTGCGCGCGCAGGTCGACAGTGCGCAGCTGGCAACCCTCGGTACCGATGCGCTGCCGGAAGCGAGCCATGCGCCGATAGTCTGGCTGGAGGACGGCATATTCCTTTTTCTGAGCGATCTTGCCGCACATGCGCATAACCTGCGCCGCAACCCCGCGCTTGGCCTGGTCATGGTGGAGCATGAAGGCAGTAATGCGTTCGCCCGCCGACGCATAACCCTGCAGTGCCGGGCGGAGCTGGTGGCACGAGACGATTCCCGTTTCGCGCCGGTCATGGCGGTATTCAGGCGTAATTTCGGTAAGGTCATGGACTTGCTCGAGCCGCTGGCCGACTTCAACCTGTTTCGGGCGCGAATCGAGCGGGGCAGCTTCGTGCGCGGATTCGGCCAGGCCTACGTTTTCGAAGGGGCCGATCCGCGGCAGCTCGCCGCGGTGGATCCGCGTTCCGGGCAGGGCGCCTAGGTCCCCAGCATTTTCTGCAGATCCTTACGCAGATCGTCCGCCTGGTACATGCCGCCAGGCGTTTCCGAGATCGCCGCGTACCAGGATTTAACCAGGCCCTGCAGTGCCGCGAGATCGTCGGTGGCATAAATTTGCTCGACCAGGGCCGCGACGCGGACGCGATTGCCGAAGGTCAGCAGGGTATTGCACATGAATTCCCTTGGATCGGCCTCGTCGGCCTCTGCATCCGCGGGCTGGCTGTCCATACTAGCTCCGCCGCCTGTGCCGGCGGGATTGACCGCGTGCGCAACCGGCTGGATGAATTCGAGCCGCAGCAGGTTGTGCAGGATGTCCTCGATGTTGTCGCATAGCGACAGCTGCGCAAGCGTTGCCGCATCGTTGTGCCCGTTGACCAGGATCAGAACGCGGCGCTCCTTCATCGATAGCGCACCGGTCCTGTGGTCGATTTCCGACTGACCCCTGGGCGTTTTCGAGAAGGTGTCGCTGGTTTGCATGAATTTTCCGGTTCGCTGCGGCGCGTAACGGTAACTATCGGCACTCGCGTTCGAATGCTGAGGCAACGGACGAAAATCGTTCACGGGCCCGCCTAGCGCCGCTGCGGAAAGCCACTCGAAGATGAACGGAAGGTAGCGGGACCTGTTGACCGGCAGCGGGCGATTTGGCTCGAGACGCGCTGATCAGGGCCTGGTTCAGTGATCCGGTCCACCCTCTGGACGACAGTCCCGGCCTTGCGATCGCGCCATCGTCGGATCGCCCGCAAACAGGCCGGCGCGCGCGAAATCCGCTGCTGCAAATCGAGAAAAAGCCAATTTTCAGTGGTATCTGGACAAGGCCTGTGGTTTACTAGCGCCTCTTGCCAGGTTGCCCGACGAGGCAACGGCGCCGAAAAGGCTGTCCTGAAACAGTTACGAAAAACCGAAAACTGGAGGAGAAAGCTGCCCACATCAGAAAAATTCCAATGGCAGCGAGGACGAAAGAGGCGCCGCAAGCAGGCGCCTTTTTTTTGCGTCGCCGGCAGCTGTTCAATCGTCGGTAAAGCCGCAATTCGAACCCCCCTCCCGCGGGATCACCCGGGTCGATCCCGCCATGCTGACATCCCCGAGTAAATCCTGGCTGCTATAATCCGGCCATGAGCAGGAAACCGTGGCGCTACTGTCTGTTGTTGATCGTGCTGGTGGTGCCGGCGGCGGCAAGCCAGGACGGCGTAATCGTGCGCAGCGCGGCGGTATTCGCCGATGCCAGCAGTAACTCGCCGCAGGTCGGCGAGCTGGTCGCCGGCACCCGGGTATCGATATTCTCGCGCAAGGGTGGCTGGCAGGAAGTGTTTGTCGAGCAGCAGGCGGTGATCGGATGGGTGCGCAGCTACCAGGTGCGCGCGGGCAACTTCGATGCCCCCGCCAGTGTCGAAACCGGCGAGGATTCGCGCGGATTCCTTGCGGGCCTCGCCTCGTTTTCGCGCAGGGCCAGCAGTTTCTTCAGTACCAGGAGCGGCAGCACCAGTTCGGGCACGGCAACGATCGGCGTGCGCGGACTCAGCGAAGCCGAAATCAATGCGGCGCAGGCCGATTTTGTCGAACTGGAAAAGATGGACCGGTTCGCCAGCGGCAGCACCCGCATGCCGGCTTTTACCCGTACGGGCAAGCTCGAGGCACGGTCCGTGGCGCATATCGCGGGCCGGTAACATGAAACGCTCCGTTCTGCTCGCATTCGTTTGCTGTTGCCTGGTCGTTGGCTCCGGCTGGAACACATCGGTGGCGGCTTTCGACCTCGACGAGCTGCAGCAGGAATTCGAGAAAGCCAAGAAAAAGCTCAGGCAAGCGAAAAAAGACATTGATGCCGCGCGCGGCAAGGTCTCGACCGAGGACGAGATCGAGATCGGCGGTAATCTCGTCTCCGGATTGCTCGGCGCGGCCCCGCTGGTCGACAATCCCGCCCTGCAGCGCTACGTCAACGATGTCGGCTACTGGGTAGCGTCGCAATCGAAGCGCAAGAAACTGCCGTGGCGATTCGGCGTCATCGAATCGGATGGCATCAATGCCTTCGCGGCTCCCGGCGGCTACGTGGTTATTACCCTCGGTCTCTACAACCTGCTCGAGAACGAAGCGCAGCTGGCCGGAATCCTGGCGCACGAAATTGCGCACGTGGTACACAAGCATCACCTGCGAGCGCTGCAGAAAACCATGAAACGCGAGTTCTGGACCCGGGTAACCGTCGGCCAGGTCGGCGATTCCGGCGACCGTGAAAAGCTGCGCGCGATGATCAACGCCGGTGTCCAGCTCTACGCCACCGGGCTCGATCGCGAGTATGAATTCGATGCCGATATGCGCGGGGTTGTGTTGGCCGCGCGGGCCGGTTACGATCCGTTTGCGCTGCTCGACGTACTCACTACGATCGACAGCATAAATCCGGAATCCGGCGAGCTCGAGGTCCTGTTGAAGACCCACCCGCCGACCGGCGACCGCCTGCGTCAACTGGCCGACAAAATGGATGGTCGCCTCGACAAGTATGCTTCCGGGCGTGTCAACGGCACGCGTTTCCGTCAGGTAGTGGCCAGCGAGCAGTAACAGGTTCACAGTCTCATGTCCGAGGTTTCTTCAGACGATCGCGCGATTGCGCGCTGGTTGATGGTTTGTCTGGCGCTGGTGTTTGCCATGGTAGTACTGGGCGGGGTCACCCGTCTCACGGGATCGGGACTGTCGATGGTAACCTGGCACCCGACCGGCATGCTGCCGCCGCTGACTGCGCTGCAGTGGCAGGCCGAGTTCGATCTCTACCGGCAGTTCCCCGAGTACCAGCAGATCAATCGCGGCATGAGTGTCGATGAATTCAAGCGTATCTACTGGTTCGAGTATTCACACCGCATGCTGGGTCGCCTTATCGGCCTGGTATTCCTGCTGCCGTTCCTGTACTTCTGGTTCAGTCGCAGGATCCGTCCGGGCCTCACTCCGCGCCTGATGCTCATGTTCGTGCTGGGCGGGCTGCAGGGATTGCTCGGCTGGTACATGGTGAAGAGCGGGCTGGTCAATAACCCGCACGTCAGCCAGTACCGCCTGACCGCGCATTTAACCAGCGCCATCCTGATCTTCGGCTTCATCCTGTGGACGATTCTCGGCCTGCTTTCGCCCCGGCCCTACCGGCCGCTGGCCGAGTCGACCCGGCCACGCTGGCGGCAGGGCTCGCTGGCGTTGACCTGCCTGGTATTGCTTACCATCGTCTCGGGCGGATTCGTCGCCGGGCTCGATGCCGGAATGATATTCAATACTTTTCCCCTCATGGGCGGCGCACTGATTCCGGAGGGCATAGGCGCGCTGTCGCCCTGGTACCTGAATCCGCTGGAAAACCTGGTGACGGTGCAGTTCAATCACCGCTGGCTGGCGGTGCTGACCGCTATCCTGCTGCTGGCCTGGTACTGGCGCGGGCGCGAGACTTTTGCCAGCCAGCCCGCGCAGACAAGCTTCAAGCTGATCGGCATGATGGTCATTATCCAGGTCGCGCTGGGCATCAGCACACTGCTGTGGCAGGTGCCGGTAGTGCTCGGCGCGCTGCACCAGGCCGGAGCCTTGCTGTTGTTCAGCATGCTGCTGTTCAATGTCCACGCGCTCAGCCGGGTTTAGCCAGCGGGGCCAGGCGGTTATACTTGGCGGCCAGTCCGCGCGGATAATCTAGTTCATGGCCAGCTACCGGATCGGTCACGGTTTCGATGTACACGCCTACGGTGACGGCGAAGGTTTCGTGCTCGGCGGGGTTTTCATCGACTGCAAGTACGCGATCATCGCTCACTCCGACGGGGACGTGCTGATTCACGCGCTGTGCGATGCGCTGCTCGGCGCGCTCGCGCTTGGAGATATCGGCCGACTGTTTCCCGACGACGATCCGGCCAACGAAGGCCGCGACAGCCGTGAATTCCTGCGCGAAGCGCTGCGGCTGGTGCGCGCGGAGGGCTGGCGGCTCGCTAACGCGGACCTGACCGTGATGGCGCAGGCGCCGCGGCTGGCGGCGCGAATCGACGCCATGCGACAGAATCTCGCGCGCGACCTCGAATGCAGTCCGGCGCAGATCGGCATCAAGGCAACCACCACCGAAAAACTCGGCTTCGTCGGTCGCGAAGAGGGTATCGCGGCCGAGGCCGTGGTGCTGCTGGAGCAGGACTTATGACGCTTGGCCCGGTCATGCTCGATATCGAGGGTTGCGAACTGAGCGATGAAGATCGCCGCCGCCTGCGTCATCCGCAGGTTGGCGGCCTGATCCTGTTCAGCCGCAATTACCGCGATCCCGAACAACTGGCAGCGCTGTGCGCGGAAGTGCACGCCTTGCGCGATCCGCGGCTGGTGCTCGCGGTCGACCAGGAAGGCGGCCGGGTGCAGCGTTTCCGCGAGGGCTTCGCAGCCCTGCCGGCGATGGGTCACCTGGGCGACCTGTACGACACCGATGCCGCGGGCGCAATCGAACTGGCCGAAAGCTTCGCCTGGATCATGGCGGCCGAGCTGTTGCGTTATGGCGTCGATCTCAGTTTTGCCCCGGTGCTCGACGTGGCCAACCCGGTCAGCAGCGTGATCGGAGACCGCGCCTTTCACCGCGATCCCGAAGTCGTTGCCCGCCTCGGCAATGCCTGGATCCGCGGCATGCGGCGGGCGGGCATGGAAGCGGTAGGCAAACACTTTCCCGGACACGGCTCGGTCGAAGGCGACTCGCATCACGTCATGCCGTTCGATCGACGCAGCCTGGCCGAGATCGAGGCGCTCGACCTGCTGCCGTTCCGACGGGTGATCGCTACCCACCTGACCGGTATCATGATGGCGCACGTGATCTACGACCGGGTCGACGCGCACCCGGCGGGTTACTCGCGCTTCTGGATCGAGCAGATTCTGCGCGGGCAGTTCGGCTTCGAGGGTATCGTGTTCAGCGATGACCTCAGTATGAGCGGGGCCGAATCGGTGGGTGGCTATCCCGAGCGCGCCCGGCATGCGCTGGATGCGGGTTGCGATATTCTGCTGGTTTGCAACAATCCGGACGGTGCCGACGCAGTGCTCGAAAGCCTGCAGGGTTATTCGAACCCGGCGTCGCAGATGCGCATGATCCGGCTGCACGGCGAAGCGCCCGATCAGGGGCTGTTCGATTCCCCCGGGTGGCAGGCCGCATGCGCCGACCTCGCCGCGTTCCACCATCGCCTGGGACTGGCCGAAAGCGGAGATTTGTTCGAAACATGAGCGAGCTGCAAAACTGGGTGCCCGGCCTCGATCGTCAGTGGCTGTGGGTGTTGCAGGTTTTCCTTATCCTGCTGGCGACCGGGTTCGCGAGTTTTTTCCTCAAGCGCGTGCTGGCGCGACTGCTGCATCGCTTCGGCAAGACCGAGACCCGGTGGGACGATCTGATCATCGATGCCATGCACAAGCCGGTCACCTGGGGCGTCTGGATCATCGGCATCGCGGTGGCGATCGAGCTGATTTACAGCGAAACGGAAACCGCGCTGTTCGCCTATGCCGATCCGGTGCGCGACGTTGGTGTACTGCTGTGCCTGACCTGGTTCCTGCTCAACCTGGTGCGCGGTGCGGAAGGCGAATTTACCCGCGGCGTGGACTCCGTGGATCAACACACGGCCGAGGCGATCGGCAAGCTGGTGCGCCTCGCGATCGTGATTACCGCCGCGCTCGTGATCCTGCAGACGCTCGGCTTCAGCATCTCGGGCGTGCTCGCGATGGGCGGTCTCGGCGGTATCGCCATCGGTTTTGCCGCCAGGGACCTGCTGGCCAATTTTTTTGGTGCGCTGATCATCTATCTCGATCGACCGTTCGCGGTCGGAGACTGGATTCGCTCGCCCGATCGCAGTATCGAGGGTACGGTGGAAAAGATCGGCTGGCGCGTCACGGTCATTCGCAACTTCGAGTCGCGCCCGCTGTACGTGCCCAACTCGGTATTTACCAACGTGATCGTGGAAAACCCGTCGCGCATGAACAACCGTCGCATCTACGAAAACATCGGCCTGCGCTACGCCGACCTCGATCGCATGGACCAGGTGGTGGCCGAGGTCGAGACGATGTTGCGCAACCACGAGGCGATCGATACCAACCAGACGCTAATGGTCAACTTCATCGAGTTCGCCGATTCCTCGCTGGACTTCATGGTGTATTGTTTCACCAAGACGACTCGCTGGGTCGAATACCACCAGAAAAAACAGGAAATCATGTTGCGCATCGCCGAAATTATCGAGGCACACGGGGCCGAAATCGCGTTTCCGACGACGACCCTGCACATCGCCGACCCGGTTACGCTGGAGTCCTAGCGTGAATCGGGACAGGGCACAGCAGGTTCACGACGGCGCCGAACTGTTGTTCGACGAAGCCGCGGTGGAGCAGGGCATCGCTGAACTGGCTGCCCGGGTCGAGGCAGACTGCGGGGCTGATTTCCCGCTGGTATTGTGCGTAATGAACGGCGGGCTGTACCTGACCGGTCAGCTGCTGCGCCACTGGAACTTTCCCCTGACGCTCGATTATGTCCATGCCACCCGCTACCGGCTGGCTACGCTGGGCAAGGACGTGTTGTGGAAGGCCTACCCGCAAAACGAGATCCGCGATCGCAACGTCATCATCGTCGACGATATCTTCGACCAGGGTTATACCCTGGAGGAGGTCAAGTCCTATTGCATGAAGCACGGCGCGCGTAAATGCGTCAGCGCCTTCCTGATTCGCAAGACACACGAACGCAAGACCGCGGACATTGCTCCCGATTATGTCGGCCTCGAATGCGGCGACTGCTATGTCTACGGCGTCGGCATGGATCTCAACGGCCACTTTCGCAACCTGCCCGCGATCTACGCGCTGCCGGAAAAGGTCGACTGATGCTGGCGATCATCGGCGGCAGCGGCTTTTACACGCCGGGGGACGATTTCGAGCTGGAGGAACAGTTCGGCCCGGCGACTGCCTACGGCGAAACCTCTGCCGATGTCCTGCGCGGTCGCTGGCGCGGTGCCGGGATCCTGTTTTTGCCGCGCCACGGACCGGGTCACCGCATCCCGCCGCACCTGGTCAACTACCGCGCCAACCTGCGCGCGCTTGCCGACGCCGGCGCCACCCGCATCGTGGCGGTCAACGCCGTCGGCGGAATCAGCGACGACATGCCGCCGCTGACGCTGGCGACGCCGGACCAGATCATCGACTACAGTTCGGGCCGCGCACACAGTTTCAGCGATGGCTCCGGTGATTCCGTGCTGCATGTCGATTTTACCCATCCTTACAGCGAGCGCTTGCGCGCCGCCATCGCCGCCGCCGCGCGGCGTGCCGGGCAATCGCTGGTAACCGACGGCACCTATGCCTGCACCAATGGACCGCGGCTGGAAACCGCGGCGGAAGTCCGCCGCCTGGCGCGTGACGGTTGCAGCATGGTCGGTATGACCGGCATGCCCGAAGCGGCGCTCGCGCGCGAACTCGATATCGACTACGCCAGTCTCGCACTGGTCGTGAACTGGGCTGCCGGCGTGCGCGCGGACCACATCAGCATGCCCGAAATTCTGCAAAACCTGGAACAGGGAGTTGCACGCGTGCGTGCGGTGCTGGGCGCCCTGGTGGAGGACAACCTGCCGTGAACTATTGCAGCCAGTGCGGCCAGCAGGTCACGCTAAAAATCCCGGTGGACGACAATCGTGAACGCTTTGTCTGCGACCACTGCGGTTATATTCATTACCAGAATCCGAACAACGTCTGCGGCGCGATCCTGACCCGGGGCGACCGGGTGTTGATGTGTCGCCGCGCGATCGAGCCGCGTTACGGCCTGTGGACCCTGCCGGCGGGATTCATGGAAAACAATGAAACCGTCGCCGAGGCAGCCGCGCGTGAAGCCATGGAGGAAGCCAACGCCCAGGCCGGCCCGCTGACCCTGTTCGGGATTTTCAGCATGCCCTACATTTCGCAGGTCTACCTGATGTTTCACGGCGAACTCGCCAGCGAGGAAATTTCGCCCGGGCAGGAGAGTCTCGAGGTGGCGATGATGAGCCGCGAACAAATACCCTGGGATCAGCTTGCATTCCCGGTGGTGGAACACAGCCTCAAGCTTTACTACGAGCATGGTACCGACCGCGTGCACCACGCCTGGTTCAGCCGCGACGAACAGCGGCGGGTGCAGCTGCACTTCATCGACTGAGGGAATCGTGATGCCGAAGATGCGCAACACGCCGCAGACCTGGGGTACGATTGCGATAGCCTTGCACTGGCTGATGGCGCTGGTCATCCTGGGCCTGTTCGGGCTGGGTTTCTACATGGTCGACCTGACCTACTACGATCCGCTGTACAAGACCCTGCCCGAAATCCACAAGGGTATCGGCATCCTGCTTGCGCTGGTGCTCGTGCTGCGCATTGCCTGGCGTTTGACCAACCCGCGGCCAGCGCCGATCGCCGGGACGACGCCGCTGGAGGAACGGGCCGCCAGCCTGGTACACCACCTGTTCTACCTGCTGATCGTCGTAGTCATGTTTACGGGCTACCTGATTTCCACCGCCGATGGCAAACCGATCGACGTGTTCGGACTTTTTTCGGTATCGGCTACGCTTACGAGCATCCCCGAGCAGGAGGATCGCGCCGGGCTGGTGCACGAATACCTGGCCTACGGGCTGATTGCGCTGGTGGTGTTGCACGCCGCCGCCGCGCTCAAGCATCATTTCGTCGATCGCGACGATACCCTGCGACGCATGCTCGGTATGCGCGCCAGCGACCGGTACGGCTCAGACCAGTGAAATGTCGGTGAATTCCGAGACAACGGTCTGGTTGCGGCCGTTGTTCTTGGCTTCGTAGAGCGCGATGTCGGCGCGCTTGAGCAGTTCGCCGATGGTTTCACCCTTGACGATGGCGGCACAGCCGAGACTCGCGGTAATGTTCGCCGACGGTTCGTAATCGGTGTTGGCGACCAGCTGGCGAATGGTTTCCGCGATCGGCAGCAGGTCTCCTTCCTCGATCGTGGTGCAACAGATCAGGAATTCCTCACCGCCCCAGCGGGCGACAAAATCGCTGGCGCGGATAGCGCCTTCGAAAATCTTCGCCAGCTTTTTCAGCACCGTGTCGCCGGTATCGTGACCGTAGCTGTCGTTGACCTGCTTGAAGTGATCGATATCGAGCATGATGATGCCGAAGCGCTGGTTATGTCGTTCGAAGCGGGCGAACTCCTTGTGCAGGATCTGGTTCATGTGCATGCGGTTGGACAACCCGGTCAGGCTGTCGGTCAGCGCCATGCGCGTCAGTTCGTTGTTGTCTTCGATCAGTTCCTTCTGCGTGTCGAGCAGCGACTCGGTGCGTTCGTAGATTTTTTGCTCGAGGTAATTATTCATCTCCTGCAGCTGGCCGGACAGCTTGTGGCCGTACCAGATGGCGACGAAAGTCACCGCCAGGCTGATGATCACGGCGACGATGGAGAAGATGACGACCTGGCTGCGTCCCGCCTCCGCGTCCTGCGTCGCCAGCAGCAGCGCTTTCTGCAGGTCCATGCGCTGGGCCTGGGTCAGCTCCGACAGGTAAAGCAGTAACGGTTCGGTTTTCGGCAGCACTTCCTGCAGCAGTATCCTGCTGGCCTCGTCGCGGCTGCCGTTCAGGAACAGCACCGAGACCTGGCGATTCAGATCGCTGATATCGCGGTCGAGGCGGTCGATTGCGTTCATGATCTCGCGCTCGCGTGGCGCCAGCATCGGCACCAGTCGCTGGTGGGTCTCGCGATAGGCGCCGCCCAGGCGGTTGAAGCCGGGCAGCGACTCCTGCTCGATGAACTCCTCGTCGTGCAACAGCATGGACTGCATGAAGCGGGTGCGATCGTGGATGATCGTCGACAGCTCGTTGATCAGGTTTATTTTCTCGATCTGGCGCGCAACCTCGCGGTTGACCTCGGCGGTGCCGCCGCCGCTGGAATGAAACGCGACGAAGGCCAGCGTCACCAGCATCAGGATGACTATGGCAAAGCCGGAAATCAGGAGTCGCGTCGGGTGAAACATTTGCTCAGGGTGCCCGGTTACCGTTCTTTTGTCGCAGCGGGGCTTTCTCGATCGAGATTAAACCGATTATAGAAGAGTGGCGCAAATTTTCTCCTGGACCTCGTCGACATTGCTGTAAACCACGCCGTGGCGCTCGCTTTCGAGCATGATCACCCGCAGGTTTTCGGCGGATATGTTCTTTTCGAGTGTGCGCACGCTGGAAGGTTCCACGACGGGATCGCCATTTCCCTGGTAAAGGTAGACATCTGCGTTGATCTTGAGGTTATCTTCGGTCAAATGGTCGATAAGTTGCTGCAACTGGTAAAGTGCTCTAATCGGGATGTGCTGGTAATTGATGTGCGGATTTTCCGGCCGATTGGGTCGAAACGGCACCAGGCCTTCCTCGGTAACCCAGCTGACCAGCGCGTTGGCGTGGTGCAGCAGCGGTACGAAGATCATGTTCTTGTTGCGAAAGTGGACCGGTGCCGAGACGCTGCTGACCGACTTGATTCGGATCTGCGGGTGCTGGGCCGCGTGCCACAGCGCCAGCAGTCCGCCGGTGGAAAAGCCGACGATGTGCACTTCGTTGCTGTATGCCTTGATGATGTCGAAGCCGCGCGCAACCGATTGCGCCCAGTCGTGCCAGTTGCGGCTGCGCAGGTCCCATGGCGAGGTGCCGTGACCCTTCAGGCGAATTCCGAGGACGTGATGTCCCCGCGCGTGCAGACGTTCACCGAGACTGCGTAATTCCTCGGGCCCGGCCATGAAACCGTGAATCAGCAGTACCGCGCTGGCCGACTTGTTGTTCGATTCCAGCAGGAACGGGCGCGCGTCGGCGGTCTGCGTTTGCCCGGAGTTGACATCCGCGTAACGCGGTCGATCGAAGGCCGCGCGATCCCAGGCCAGTGACCTGACTTCATCGTCGAAGCGAAGTTTGGCCAGCTGCAGTGCTTCGATTCGATCCGCGTCGGCGATCGCGCCGTCGACGATGCGGGTGATCTTGTGCAGCGGATGAACCTCGTTGGCGTACACGGCAATCAGGTTTTCGGTACGAATCTCGTCGATTTCGAAATCCGAGATCAGCTTGTCGTCGAGCACGTATTCGCCTTCCTCCACGTGTACCAGCGAAAGGCTGTTGGCCGTTTTCAGGAACTGCTCCAGCCGGCTGCTGCCCTGGTTGACGATGGCGGCGTATTCTTCCGGGTTTTGCAGGCTGCGGTGCAGCGGATGGCCGGAGTCCTGCAGGCGCTTGATGGCGAGATAGAGCATCTTGTGAAAACGGCTGCAGCTGATGCGACGCAGACCCTGTTCGAACAGGTCGAGAATGATCAGCGAGGCGAGGTGGCTGAGGTTAGCGGTAACCGCCTGGTACATCGAGCGCATGTAGTCGTCGCGCACCACGTTCGACTTGGCGCGCATGCCGAAGGCGTGAATCCGCCCACCCAGGTGACCCTGCTGCGTTTTCAGCTCGAACAGTTCGTCGAGACTGTCGAAGCTGTGCACGACGTTAGGCAGCAGGCGCTTCTCCCACCAGCGCCAGTAGTTTCCCATCACCAGCGGCCGCGAAAAGCGGATGTCCATGTCGGTATGCTTGAACAGCAGGTTACCCTCGATGATCAGTTCCTCGGCGAAACGCTTGTCGATTTTCTTGTTAAAACGGCGCGCGGCCTGGTGCAGGATGTTGTCGCTGACCCGGATCGGGTAAAAGGTGATGTTGCTGGGGACGATAATCGTCGGCTTGATCGCCTTGATCATCAGCTTTTCGGTGGATTCGAAGCCGAGCTGTTCGGTCCAGCGCTCGATGCGGTCGTAACGGCCTTTCGAATAGTCGTACAGCAGCGCGGTCTTGAACGCATCCAGTGCGAGCGCAATCACGGCGGAACCGCGGTGATGCTTGCGCCGCTCGTTGGCGCTGCGTGAAAACACGCTGTAGCCGCCGCGCTCGTCGACCACCCGCTTGTCCTTCACCATGCCGCCCTCGGGAAACACGATCAGTTTGCGATCGTGCAGGATTTCCCGCACCAGGAACGGGAACAGGTGCGGCAGGTCGTTGGGGACGACGCCGATATCGTAGAGAAACTGGCTGAAGCGATCGTCGCCGTCGAAAAACTCCGCCGCCGCCACCGAGCGGCAGTAGGCGCCGGTTTCCTCGTGGATCAGGTACTGCGGGATGAACGTCTCGAAGCGCGAGAAATGGTTGAACAGGAAGATATCACCCTGGCGCACGAGGCTGTTTTCGCCAGGGTTTTCCTGGTGCAGCTTGATATTGAGCTTGAGCAGCTTGCGCGTGCTGCGAAACGCGCGCACGCAAAAATCGTATACCTTCGGGTTGATCTCCGGGTTGAACGGATCGTTCGCCATCGGCGGCCTGGATTCCTGTAGCTGGTTGCGGCGCGTGCCCGCGGGCGGCGAGATCGGTCGGGGTTCAGAAGTCTCACCGACTGCCGATAACGGACGCGTAATGTTAAAGCTTATACCAATGCGCCGACCTTTTTGTCCATATCTGCTGTTACTCGCCTGCCTCGCGGTTGCCCCGGCGCGGGCCGAGACGCAGGTGCTCGACCTGCGTCTGGTATTCGACGTCAGCCAGAGCATGGCGCAACAGGACCCGGGGAACCAGCGCGGCGCACTGCTGCAGCTGTTCGCCGGCCTGTTGCCGGATGGCGCACGCGCGGGTGCATGGACCTACGGGCGCTACGCCGAAATGATCGTCGACTGGGGCAAGGTGGACCCGAACTGGCGCAAGCGGGCAGGGGAAGGCGCCGCGCGCATTCATGCCAATGCCGAGCTCAGCCATCTCGAAACCGCGCTGACCAGGGCCAGCGTCGGCTGGAGCAAGGCCGATGCCGGCTCGCGCCGGGTCCTGCTGCTGGTCACCGACAGTCGACTGGCCGCGTCGCGTAACCCGGAGCGTAACGAGGAATCGCGCGCGCGCCTGCTGAAGTCGCAGTTGCCGCAGCTCGCGCGTGCGGGCGCCGAGCTGCACGTGCTGGCGCTCGGCGACGAGGTCGACGAAAGCCTGTTGCGCCGGCTGGCGGTAGCGACCGGCGGTTCCTACCGTGCGCTCGACGATGCCGCGCGCCTCGTGCCGGAAGCTTTCGCGGTTTACGCCGGCGCGGCCGGCATCGAGTTCGGTAGTCCGATTGCCGGCGGCTTCGATGTCGATGAAGCCGTCGACCGAATTACCCTGTTGCTGTATCGCGGCGAGCAGTCATCGTCGCCGCTGCTGATCCCGCCCGACAGCGCCGCGATCAGCGCCGACAAGACGCGCGGACACAGCTGGCTTGCCGGCGACGGTTTCGACCTGGTATCGATCGCCAGGCCCGACGCGGGCAGCTGGCGCATCAACGGCACGGTCGGGGCTGACAGCCGGCTGCTGGTGCAATCGCGTCTCAACCTCGCTATCGGCGAGTTGCCGGCCTTCGTGGCCCCGGGCGATGACCTGGTGCTGAGCGCCCGGCTGTTCAAAAACGGTAAACAGATCCGCAAGAACAGTTACCTGCGCTTCGTCGATTTCGAGGTCACGCACGTCGACCCCGAGGGTCGACGCGAAGTGATCGAAATGGAGCATCATCCGGAACGCCAGTTCAAGGGACAATACCGCCATCTCAACCCGGTGCGGCTGGCGGAAGGGCGCCACTATTTCGAGATTTCGGCGTCGACTCGCCGCTATCGGCGCAGCCGCCAGGTCGAGCTCGAGGTTCGAGCACCAGTCGAGGTCGAGGTTGCGCAGGCCGAAGCGCCGGGGATTTTCAACCTGAAGCTGCGCGCGCGCGAAGCCTTTCTGCGAGCCGATGGCATGAGCGCCGAGGTGCTCGTGCGGGCGCCGGACGGCAGCCGTGAGCGGCCGGTGTTCGAATCCGCGCTTGGCGGCTGGCTGCAGGCGCGGGTAAAAACCGGGCAGCAGGGGCTTTACCGCGCGATGGTCACGATTTCAGCCCTGTCGCACGACGAGCGCATCGTCGAGTTCGAGCTCGACGAGGTCTCGATGCTCGGCGTGGTCGCGCCACCGCCGGCGGCGACGGTCGAACCGGCGGGCGCCCGCGAGGAAAGTGATGGGCTGAACCGCCGCACGCTCGGCTTCATCGTGCTCGGCGTCAACCTGGCGCTGATCCTTGCCGCAATCGTCGGTTGGCTGCTGCTGCGCCGGCGGCCGCAAGCAGACGACTTCGCGATCGATGGCGACGATCTCGGTGTCGAACCCTGAAGCTGGCGCCCGGCCTGGCGATGTCAGAAGTAGTCCGGCTCGTTGCCGGCGCGCCACTTGATATTGCAGCCGACGCTCGGCACCTGCTCCGCGGGTATCTCGCCATCTCCCAGTAAACCATTCACCGCCGCGCGCATGTCGGCCCCGGTTACCGGTGCGCTGTTACCCGGGCGGGCCGCGTCGTACTGGCCCCGGTAGACCAGGCGATGGTCCGCGTCGAACAGGAAAAAATCGGGTGTGCAGGCCGCGCGATAGGCAATTGCGACCTGCTGCGATTCATCGTACAGGTACGGGAATTCGAAACCCATGCGCGCTGCCAGTGCCGCCATCTTGTCCGGGCTGTCGTCGGGGTAGCCAGCCACGTCGTTGGCGCTGATCATGACTACTTCGATGCCACGCTGGCGGGCGTCGTTGGCGAACTCGGTGAAGGATTCGAGTATATGCAGCACGTAGGGGCAGTGGTTACAGGAAAACACCACCAGCAGGGGCTGGCCGGCAAAATCCTGCAGGCTGACCTGGTTTTCACTGCCCGCCTGCGGCAGCGAGAATGCAGGTGCCGCGGTGCCGATTTCGAGCATCGTCGAAGGAGTTTTCGCCATGATAGACCGTCCAGTCGTCAAAAACCGGATTGTAGCGCGAAACGGGTTGTGGTTTAACTTTGCGGGTCGGGCGCAAACTCGATCGCGTCGCGCAGTACCGGGGACTGGCTTGCCACCGCATCCGCGATTCGTATCCTTGCCGCGTCAGCCAGCGCGCGCGGCAGGCGGCCGAGTTCGCCTTCGCGATGCAGGAGCATGATGTCGCGGGTCAGGGGCCTGAGCGGCAGCGGACGCAGGTCGACCCGCATGCCCTCGATCAAACCGTCAAGCAGCAGCGTGGGCGACAGGATGCCGAAACCCTGGCCGGCGGCAACCGCCGCCATGATCATGGTCGTGCGATCGGCATCATAGAAACGGTCGATACGCAGATTACAGCGTCGCAGGTGCTGCTCGACCAGCATGCCCGCAGGTGTCGACGGTGAAAAGCGCACCAGCGGCAGTTCACGCGCCAGCTGCGCAAGGTCGGCGCCGAAATCCTGCGTCCGGGGTGGCAACACCAGTAAAAACGATTCCCGCAAAACGGGGTAGCGCAGCAGGCCGTCCAGGTCGAAAAATGCCTGCGAGGTGACCACCAGGTCGACCTGGCGCGACTTGATCAGGTGGGCATGCGAACTGGCGAGGTCGGCATACAGGCTGATCGTCGGCATCTGTCCTCCGCCGCCGGTCTGCTCGATCACGACCGGCGTCAGCAGGGTTGCCAGCGACGGCAGCAGGCAGGCCCGCAGCAGTGGAATCTGCGGCTGACCGATGCGCGCAAGATCGAGATTGGCCGCGTCGACGCGACGCAGTATCTCGCGGGCGTGCTGCTGCAGTGCCTGGCCGGTCAGCGTCAGCTGCATGGGCCGCAGGCTTCGATCGAGCAGCTCGGTCGCGTATAGCGATTCGAGATTGGCGAGGTGTTGCGACACGGCAGACTGGCTGATGCCGAGTTGTGCGGCGGCCCGCGTCAGCTGGCCCTGTTCGGCAACCGCGAGGAATACCTCCAGTGAGCGCAGCAGGTTGAAGTCGTGCTGAACGTTGTTGCCCGGCAAGATGTTGGTCCGTTCGCCTTTCCAGGGACGGACTTTACAGGCTGTCGAAGGCCTTGTTAATCGCTTCCTCGAACAACTCCACATCCTGCATTTGCGTGCACAGCGGCGGACAAATGCGCAACACGTTGCGATAGGCGCCCGACTTGCTCGCAACCAGCCCGAATTCACGCGTTTTTTCGAACAGGCGCGCCATGGTTTCCGGGTCGGGTTCGCGACTGTCGCGGTTTTTAACCAGTTCCACCGCCATCATCATGCCGCGACCGCGCACATCACCGATCACTTCGTGGCGTGTTTGCAGTTCACGCAACACGTCTAGCAGTGCAGTGCCGACCTGCTGCGCACGCGCCTGCAGTTCGTGCGCGTGGATCACGTGCAGCACCGCGCGACCCGCGGCACAGCTGACCGGGTTGGCGCCATAGGTATGAAAATAAAACTTTTCCGCCATCGATTCCGCGATCTCGCGCTTGACGATCAGCGCCGCCAGCGGATAACCGTTGCCGATGCCCTTGGCCGCGACCACGATGTCCGGCACCACGCCGGATTTCTGGAATGACCAGAAATCGTCACCGGTGCGCGCCATGCCGGCCTGCACCTCGTCGATGATCAGCAGGCCGCCGGCCGCCCGGACGCGTTCGGCCGCGCCGCGGATATAGTCTTCGGGTATCGGCACGATGCCGCCGTAACCCTGCACCGGCTCGATCAGCATGCCGGCCACGCGCCCCGACGTGGCGTAGTGAATCGTGCCGTCGAGATCGTTGAGGTAGCTGTCGACGCCTGCACCGTGAATGCCGCGATACTGGTCCGGCACCGGGGTGAAGTGAACCCCGCCGAGCAACGGCACCTTGTGGCGAAAACCGCTGATGCCGGTCACCGACTGCGCACCGAAGGTCGCGCCGTGATAGGCGTTGGTCAGCGATACGAGGTCGATGTTGCCGGTATGCGCCCGCGCCAGCAGGATTGCCATGTCGATGGCTTCGGCGCCGCTGTTCATCAGGTGCACGGTCCAGTCTTCGCCGGCCGGGAAAGTGCGCGTGAGTTCTTCGGCGAAATGCGCCGGTACCGGGTGGAAAAACATCGTCGTGCAGTGCTGCAGCGTCTGCGCCTGGCGCGCCGCCTCGCGGGTCACGACCGGGTTGTTGTAACCCACGCTGATGGTCAGGTTCTGGCTCAGGCAGTCGAGGTAACGATTGCCCTTTTCGTCCCACAGGTAATTGTCCTGGCCGCGCTGGAAGATCAGCGGCGTCCGGTAGGGCACGAAAGCGCGCTGCGAAGCGGCGTAATAGCGATTGCGCCGCGCGACGATCGCATCGGTGTCCCAGTCGGTTTCGAATTCGTGCTGATCGTGATCGAATTGTGAGTTCATGTGAAATCCGCCCAGCGAAACTTTCGGCAACATAGGCCAACTCGAGCACGGATACAACTGTCCCGCGCGCAGTTTAAGACATTCTTATGGCGCTAATCAGAATTGCTGAAGCCGGCTTGCCGCGGTTGTCACGACCGGCGGCAATGGTCAGAATAGTCGCGGCACCAACGGGAGATTCAGCGCTTGGCGACAACCGCCGACAGTAACCGCAGGCGCCGCGGCCGACGGGTTCGCGGCCAGCCGCGTGAAGACAGCGGTGCACGCGCGCCTTACATCCAGCGCCGCGTGGCGAACTACGATATCCTCAGCGAGGAAGGTCTTTGCCTGATCGAACACAATGCCGACCGCATCCTGCGCGATACCGGCATGGAATTCACCAACGACCCGGAGATCCTCGAACTGTTTCGCGCGGCCGGCGCCGATGTGCAGGCAGAGCGGGTGCGTTTCGAGCCGGGCATGTGTCGCAGCATCATCCAGGCCAGCGCGCCGCGTGAATACACCCAGCACGCGCGTAATCCCGCCAACAACCTGGTCATTGGCGGCAACAATACCGTGTTGAGCCCGGTGTACGGGCCGGCCTTCGTGCACGATCTCGACCAGGGTCGGCGCTACGCGACGCTGGACGACTTCGACCGGTTGACCCGGATTCATAACATGCTGCCGCAGCTGCACCATGCCGGCGGTATCGTCTGCGAACCGGTGGATGTCCCGGTCAACAAGCGTCATCTCGACATGATGCTGGCGCACATCCGTCACGGCGACCGCGCCCTGTTCGGCGCGCTGATCGGTCGTGAGCGCGCGGAAGATTCGGTGGCAATGGCGCGGATCCTGTTCGGCGACGACTTTGTCGATCGCAATACGGTGCTCTACGCGGTCAGCAACACCAACGCGCCGCTGGTCATGGACGAAGCCATGTCCGGCTCGCTCAAGGTGTACGCGCGCAACAACCAGGCCGTCGCCTGCACGCCGTGGATGGTAACCGGCGCCATGAGCCCCTGTACCGAGGCGGGCACGCTGGCGCAACTGCTGGCCGAGGCGCTCGCGAGCTGTGCGCTGACCCAGCTGATTCGTCCGGGCGCGCCGTGCCTGATGGGCAGTTTTGCCACCGCGATGTCGATGCAGTCGGGCGCGCCGACCTTCGGCATGCCGGAGGCCGCGCGCACGGTGCTGGCCGCGGGTCAGCTCGCGCGCCGGCTCGGGGTGCCGTTTCACACCGTCGGCAGCCTGACCGCGTCCAAGGTACCCGACAGCCAGGCCCAGCAGGAAGGCACGCTGTCGCTGACGATGGCGGTACTGGCGGGCGCCAATTTCATCAACCATGCCACCGGCTGGCTCGAGGGCGGGCTTTGCACCGGCTATGAAAAAACGATCATCGACGCCGATCTGTGCGGCAAGCTGATCGAGTTTTGCCGCGGCATCGACCTGTCGGACAACGCGCAGGCGATGGACGCCATTGCCGAGGTCGGGCCGGGCAGCCATTTCCTCTCCAGTCAACACACGCTGGCGAACTTCGAGTCCGCCTACTATCGTTCGCCGCTGGCCGACGCCAACTCGTTCGAGCAGTGGCAAAGCGAGGGTTCGCTGCAAACCGCGCAGCGCGCCAATCGCATCTGGAAACAGCTGCTGGCCGATTACCAGCCGCCGCCGCTGGATCCGGCAATCGACGAAGCCCTGCAGGACTATGTCGCGCGCCGCAAGGCCGAGATGCCCGACCGCAGCTACTGATGCGAAAGACGTGACCTTGAATGCTGCTTGCCGCCGACGACAACGCCCGATCCGCAAGGTTGATTTTGCTGGCGATCGTACCGGACTTTGCTTTGGTTGCGCTTACGTTTGCGGGCGGCAACCGGTGTTGCCGCGACGGGGGAATTACGGGTGACTGAGGAGCGCGAAGTAGTGATCGTCGGTGGCGGGGCGATCGGGCTCAGCATCGCGATGCACCTCGGCGACCTGGGTGTCAGCGATGTCCTGCTGCTCGAACGCCACCAGTTGACCAGCGGCACCAGCTGGCACGCCGCCGGCATCGTCGGCCCGCTGCGCGCGAGCATGAACCTGACGCGGCTCGCGCAGTACGCGATCGAACTGTTCGCCGACCTGCAACAGCGTACCGGCCAGGATACCGGCTATCGTCGCACCGGCGGCATCTGGCTCGCGCAGACCGCGGCCCGCATGGTCGAGCTGCGGCGCCTCAAGGCGATGGGTGATCGCAGCGGCCTGCATGCCGAGATGCTCGGGCCGCGCGAGATCGCGTCGCGATTTGCGCTGGTGCGCTGCGACGACCTGGCCGGCGGCCTGTGGGTCGAAGAGGACAGCCAGGTCAACCCGGTCGACCTGTGCATGGCCTACGCCCGCGCGGCGCGCGCGCAGGGTGTCGAGTTGCGCGAAAACTCTGCGGTAACGTCGATCGATGTCGCGGACGGCGGACTGCACGGGGTGGTGCTGGCCGACGGCAGGCGGATAAACTGCCGCCGGCTGGTACTGGCCGCCGGGGCCTGGTCGCGGCAGCTCGCGGCCGGCTGTGGCATCGGGCTGCCGCTGGTGGCCTGCGAACACATGTACCTCGTGACCGATGTCGTCGACGACCTGCCGGATCCCTGTCCGATCCTGCGCGATCTTGATGGCGGCATCTATTTCAAGGGGGATAACGGCAAGCTCGTGCTCGGCGCTTTCGAAGCCAACCCCAAGCCCTGGCAGGCCGCCGCAGGCGATGCGCCCTTCCTGATGTTCGACGAGGACTGGGAGCAGGCCGCACCGATGCTCGACGCGGGCATCCACCGGGTACCCGCGATCGCCGACCAGGGTATTACACATTTCATGAATGGACCCGAGACCTTTACCCCGGACACCCGCCAGCTGATGGGCGAAGTGCCGGGCTGCCGCGGCCTGTTCGTCGCCGCCGGCTTCAATTCGATCGGCATCGTATCGTCGGCCGGCGTCGGCAAGGTCATGGCGCGGTGGGTGCGCGACGGCGCCGCGCCGATGGACCTGTGGGAAGTCGACCTGCAGCGTCTCGATCCGCTAATGGCAGGAGACGAATTCCTGCAACGGCGTTTGCCGGAAGCGGTGCACAACCAGTTTGCGATGCACTGGCCGTTCAAACAGTATCGCGGCGGTCGCGACCTGCGGCGCTCGGCCTGGCACCAACGTCTCGCCGCCCGGGGCGCCGTGTTCGGTGCGCCGACCGGCTGGGAGCGGCCACTGTGGTATGCCGTCGAGGCCGACGAGTCCGCGTTGCGCTACAGCCACGAGCGCCAGTGCTGGTGGCCGGCGGCCCGGCGCGAAGCCCGTCACTGCAGCGCGCACGCCAGCCTGTTCGAACTCAGCCCCTTCGCCAAGTTCGAAGTTCGTGGCCCGGGTGCACTGGCCTGGCTGCAAACGCTCTGTTGCAGCGATCTCGACCTGGCAGCGGGGCGCATCCGCTACACGCTGTTGCTGAACGAACGCGGTGGCATCGAAGCCGAGCTGACCGTGACGCGACTGGCCGCGGATCGATTCTGGATCGTCGGCGGCGCGGCCACCCGCTTCAAGGACCTGGAGTGGCTGCGCAGGCACCTGCCGGACGGCGGCCTGGTCGAACTGCGGGATAGGACCGACGAGTACGCGGTGCTCGGCCTCATGGGGCCCGCGTCGCGCGAGCTGATGCAGGCCGCGAGCGGCCTCGACTGTCGCGACACGGCTTTTCCGTTTGCGAGCGCGAGAGTATTCGCGATCGATGGGACCGAGGCGTTGGCGCTGCGGCTCAGTTACGTCGGTGAACTCGGCTGGGAAGTTTACCTGCCGCTGGCGCAGGCGGAGGCCTGGCTGGAGCGCCTGCTCGAGCTCGATTTTACTCGGCAAATCGGTATGGCCGGGCATTTTGCCCTCGATGCCTGCCGGCTGGAAATCGGCTTCCGTCACTGGGGGCACGACATGGGGCCCGATGACACACCCTACGAGTGCGAACTCGGCTTTGCCGTGGCGCTGGACAAGCGGTCCGATTTTATCGGCCGGCAGGCCCTGCTCGAACAGCAGGAGCGCGGCTGGCGCAAACAGTCGAAACTCTGTCGCGTGCTGGCCGACGAGGTCCTGTTGCTGCACGAGGAACCGGTGTACAGAGGCACGCGGATCGTCGGTCACTGCACCTCGGGCGGACTCGGCTTTCGCTGTCAACAGGCCCTTGCATTCGTCATGTTCTACGATCGCGCCGACCTGGCCGCGACCGATTTCGAAATCGAGATTGCCGGTGAACGTTACCCGCTGGCGGTGCTCGAGCAACCACCGCGGAGGCCGGCAAGATGAAATCTCACGCTCGCGTCGTCGTGATCGGCGGCGGCGTCATGGGCTGCTCGCTGCTGTATCACCTCGCCAGGCTCGGCTGGCAGGATCTCGTGCTGCTGGAGAAGAATGAACTGACCGCCGGTTCGACCTGGCACGCGGCGGGCCTGTGTACGCACTACGCGCATAACATCACGATCATGAACCTGCGCGCACACAGCGTGCGCCTGTACAGCGGCGAACTGGAGGCGGATACCGGTCAACCCGTCAGTTTCCATGCCTGCGGCGCGCTGCGCGTCACGCGCTTGCCGGACCGGCTCGACGAATATCGCCAGGTGCGCGGGATCGGGCGCTTTGCCGGCTTCGATTTCGAAATACTGACACCCGCCGAGTTGCAGGCGATATACCCCCTGGCGCAAGTCGATGACCTGATCGGCGCCATCTACGAACCGCTCGACGGCCACGTCGATCCCAGCCAGGCGACGCACGCGATGGCGCGCGGCGCGCGTGATCGCGGCGCCGAGATCTATCGCAATACAGCGGTTACCGCGATCGAGCAGCTGCCGAACCGTGAATGGCTGGTCACCACCGAGCAGGGGCATATTCACGCCGAGCACCTGGTCAACGCGGCCGGTACCTGGTGCCGCGAGATCGGCGACATGATGGGGGTGGATCTGCCGGTTGTACCGATGTTGCACCAGTACCTGGTGACCGATCGCATCGACGCGTTCGCCGCGCTCGAGCGCGAGCTGCCGATGATTCGCGACCCGGACGAGAGCTGGTACCTGCGCATGGAGCGCGACGGGGTGATCATCGGCCCGTATGAAAAGCACGGCAAACCGTGGTCGATCGACGGTGTACCGCCGGCCTTCGGCATGGAGTTACTGGAACCTGATATCGACGCCATCGCCGATATCGCCGCGCTCGCGATGGCGCGGGTGCCGGCGGCGGGCGAGGGCGGCATCAAGCGCGTGGTCAACGGCCCGATCACGTTTACCCCGGACGCCAATCCATTGATCGGGCCGGCTTTCGGCCTCGACAATGCCTGGCTGCTGACCGGTTCGTCGATGGGCGTGATGGAAGGCGGCGGCGCCGGGCGTATGCTGGCGGAGTGGATGGATGGCGGTGAACCGCCGATGGATGCGCTGGCAGTCGACGCGCGTCGCTTCGGCGGCTACGCCGACCGTGACTACCGGGTGGCCAAAGCGGTCGAGTGTTTTGCCGCGCAGTTCGGCATCCACTATCCCTACGAAGAGCGCCCCGCGGGCCGACCGGGCCTGGTCACGCCGGTCTACGAAGCCTTGCGGCAGCACGGCGCCGTGTTCGGCAGCGCTTACGGTCGCGAGCGGCCCAACTGGTTTTGCCGGGACAGGTCGATTACCGAATCAACCCTGAGTTTCAGCAGGGCCAACTGGTTCGACGCGGTCGCACAAGAATGTCGCCAGCTGCACGAAAACGTTGCGCTCGCGGACCTGTCGGTGTTCGCCAAGTTTCGCATCCGCGGCGCGGACGCGGCGCGCTTCGTCGACCGGCTCGGCGCCAATCGCGTACCGGCGATCGGCCGGCTCGGGTTGACGCACGCACTGACGCCCGCGGGTGGTGTCGCAGCGGAATTTTCGGTGACGCGGCTCGGCGAACACGATTTTTATCTCGCCAGTGCCGCTGCCGCCCGGCGCCAGGATGCCGACCTGCTGCGGCAGCGCTCGGCCGGACTCGATCTCGAGATCGCTGACCTCAGCGAGGAGCGCGGCGTATTCGGTGTGATGGGTCCGCGGGCCGAGGCCCTGCTGCAATCGCTGACGGATGCGGATTTATCGCCCGCCGGCTTTCCGTGGCTGGGCGCACGGCCACTCAGGGTCGGCGGCATCGAGGTCGTTGCGCTGCGCGTTTCCTATGTCGGCGAGGCCGGCTTCGAACTGCACCATGCGCTTGCCGACCAGCGCCCGCTGTTCGACCGCCTGCTGCAGGCCGGGCGCAAGTTCGAGGCCGGTTTTTACGGTGCGTTTGCGATGAACGCGATGCGCCTCGAAATGGGATACCGCGCCTGGGGTGTCGACCTCACGACCGAGCGCACACCGCTGGAAGCCGGGCTCGATCACCTCGTTCACGTCGGCAAGCGTGAATTTATCGGCCGCGACGCGATGCTGGCGCGTGCCGACCGCGACGATCGCTGGAGCCTGCGGATGCTCGAGTTCGATGTTGCGGACATCGATCCGTTTTATGGCCATACGGTATTCGTCGGCAACGAGGCAGTCGGCACGGTTACCTCCGCCGCCTTTGGCCACCGGCTGCAAAAGCCGGTTGGCCTGGCCTGGTTGCGTCGGGAGATCGATTCCGTTAGCAATCTCGAGGCTGAAATTCTCGGTCGGCGACGTGGCGTCTGCCTGGCCCGGCCGCTGGGATTAGCCTGGATGTGTGATTGAAGCGGCGCGGCACCGGGGCTGGTGCAACATCAGGTACGGCACATCTGCCGGGTGCAGCCGCATACCGGGATCAAGTTCGGGCTGCCCCTACCCCATGCCCTGGTGGTGCGCTGCCGGCCGTCGATTGCGCCAGAGTCGGTCCCCGGACCCGCGGAATCTGGGGCCAATGACCGCTCGGCGCCGGCTGACTCCGATGGCGACAGGGGTCAGCCATGTCAGTTCCGGGCAGGGTTTGTCGCGGGTCCCCGGGGCCACCAAAAAACCGGGTGCGCTATACCCGTTGCCACGCACAATCAGCGCTTTGTGCCTATACTCAGCGGTGTATTTGGCCTGAATTCGAGAAGTTGACCAAGAAAGCCGAAAAGGTATCCGAGATGCCGTTCGCGGAGCCGCAGCTGCGCGCCGAGATTGCCGATCTGCGGCGCCAGCTGGACGAAGCGCAGGCAACGCTGGAGGCCCGTGACGCCCGTAGCCGTGACCTGTGCCGGCTGTTGCGCCTCGGCCTGTGGGAGTGGGATGAGCGCACGCGCAAGCCGATTTATTACTCCGAGGAAATGGCTTCTATCTTCGGCATCGAAGCCGACCGCGCGGATGATGCCCTGCAGTCGCTCGAAGATTTCGAGCGCATCGTCCATCCCGACGATCGAGAGTACTACCGCCAGCAGACCAGCTCGCGGCCGCCGCTGGAACCCGGCGATTCGCACGCGTTCGAGTACCGGATTCTTACCGCCAGGGGCGATGTTCGTCACCTGCGCGAAGTCGAACAGGGCGTGTTCGACGACGATGGTGAGATGGTAGCAACCTTCGGCGTGGTGCAGGACGTGACCGAGCCGCAGCAAATGCTCGAGGCTCTGCGCCAGAGCGAAACGCGCTTCGCTACCATGTTCGAGCAACTGCCGCTGGGTGCCCAGGAAGAAGACTACTCCGCGGCCAAGCGCCTGGTCGACAAACTGCGCTACAAGGGCGTCGAAGACCTCGAAAGCTACCTGCGTGATAATCCGCAGCTGCTGCGCGACCTTGCGCGCGAGACCTCGATTACCGCGGTCAACGATGCGATGATCCAGATGCACCGGGCGCCCTCAAAAGAAGCCTGGCAGACGGTGGAAGAAGATATCGACGCCTGGTGGGATCTCGAATGGGTCGATTTTTATGCCAAGGAGATTGCGGCACTGGCCAGCGGCCAGCGGTTTTTCGAAACCGAGCGCGTGGATTCACGCTACGACGACAGTTTTTTCATCACGCGTTCCATTTCCACGGTCGCCAGCGGCTACGAGGATACCTGGGAGCGGGTGATCACGCTTTACGAAGACATTACCCATCGCAAGGAAGCCGAAACCGCGTTGATCGAAGCCAAGGAACAGGCCGAAAAAGCCAACGAGGCCAAGTCGGAATTCCTTTCCAGCATGAGCCACGAATTGCGCACGCCGCTGAACGCGATCCTCGGCTTTTCGCAGCTTTTCAGCTATGACCGGGACCTGTCGCAGGAACACCTGGCCAATGCCAACGAAATCAATCGTGCGGGCAAACACCTGATGTCGCTGATCGACCAGATACTCGATCTCGCGCGCATCGAGTCCGGCGAAGTCAATGTTGCGCTGGAACCGGTTTCGCTGCCGCAGGTCCTGGGCGATGCGGTTCATTGGGTAGCGCCGCTGGCGCAGGAACGCGACATCACTATCGAGTATTCGCCAGACGAGTTCGACAGGCTCAGCGTAATGGCCGACTCGATCCGGTTGAAACAGGTGTTTCTTAACCTGCTGACCAACGCGGTCAAGTACAATCGCCAACAGGGATCTATCACGGTGCTGTGCGAGCGCGATGACGCGGGTCAACTGCGCATCGGCGTACGCGATACCGGCAACGGTATTTCGCCGGAACGATTGAAGGAACTGTTTCAACCCTTCAACCGCCTCGGCGCCGAGCACAGCGCGGTGGAGGGCACCGGCATCGGCCTGGTGATTACGCGCCAGCTGCTGGATCTCATGCACGGCGACCTTGGCATCGATACCGAGATCGGCGTCGGCAGTACCTTCTGGGTTTCTTTCGAACTTACGGATGCATCCATCCCGGCAATCGCTGCCGAAACCGAACAGTTGGCGGCGCCGCAAGCGACAGCTCGCGGCAACACCCGCATCCTGGTCGCCGAGGACAACCTGATCAACCAGGAACTGATGGCGGCGCAGCTCAATATACTCGGTTATACCGCGGACTACGTCGAGGACGGGGAAACCGCGCTCGAGCGCTGGCGCGAAGGCGATTATGCGCTGCTGGTTACCGATATCCGTATGCCGCGCATGAACGGTTACGATCTCGTGCGTGAAATCAGGCTGGCGCAGGTTAGCGGCGAGCCGCGCAAACCGATCCTCGCGATAACCGCCAATGCGCTCGAAAACGACGTGCGCAAATGTTACGAGGCAGGTGTCGACGAAGTGATCTCGAAGCCGGTGGAGCTCGATGAGCTGCGCGCGGCGCTGGGGAAATGGCTGGCGCAGGAAAGCGGGGATGCCATTACCCCGCCGGCTGACAGCATGGACCAGGTGGTCGATCTGCCGCTCGACCAGCCCATCGACTTCGAGGTTCTGCAGCAGTCGACCGGCGCCAAGCCCGAGCTGCATCAAAACCTGCTACTCAGATTCCATCATGGCCTGCCGAACGCGATGGCGGATATTCAACAGGCTTATGCCTGGAAGAGCGACGAGCAGCTCGTCGAGTATACGCACAAGCTCAAGTCCTCCGCGCGCAGTCTCGGCGCACTCGCGCTGGCGAGCGCCTGCGAAGACCTGGAACAGGCCGCCAAGAACGCGGACTGGGCGGAAATCGACGAATGCGTCCCGTTTTTCAGGCAGCTGGCCGGTGACGTAACGCATTTTCTCGAGGATTATCTCGCCGACGCGCCGCAGCAAGACGCGGGTGAGGCGGGAGCGGAGCTCGAGGTGGAGGATACCACCGCTTTTAACCTCGAGTTACCCGATGACGACGAAGACATCACCCAGTTCAGCATCAAGCTGCTGGTGGTGGACGACGACTACATCATGCACCGCATCACTACCGTGATGCTCAACGATCTCGGCATATCCGGTGTGCTCAACGCGATGTCGGGCACGGCTGCGCTCGACATGCTCAGCGAAAATCGTGACCAGGTCGACGTGATCATCTGCGACCTGAACATGCCGGGCATGGATGGTGTCGAACTGATCCGGCACCTGGCGGCACAGAAGTTTTCCGGTTCGATCATCCTGACCAGCGGCGAGGATTTACGGATACTCAAGACAGTGGAAAAGCTGGCCATCGAACACGACCTGCACGTGCTGGGGGTGCTCGAAAAACCGGCTACGCCGGCACGTCTCAGCGAACTGCTCGATCAGCTCGACCAGATTCGCTCCGAGGGCACGATGATGCTGGTGGATGCTTTCACCCGCGACGACCTGGCGCGGGCGATTGCCGACAAGCAGATCGATACCTATTTCCAGCCCAAGGTCGACATCGCCAGTGGCCGGGTAATCGGGGCCGAGGCGCTGGCGCGCTGGAACCATCCGGCGATGGGCCTGATCAGGCCCGACTCGTTTATTGGCATGGCCGAGGAGCAGGGCCTCATCAGCGATTTGACCGATGCGGTTTGCCGTCGCGCGCTGGGGTATGCCGGCGAGCTCAAGACGCTCGGCCACGATCTCGGTATCGCGATCAACATTTCAGTGGATTCCCTGACCAACCTCGAGTGGCCGGATCACGTGTCCGGCCTGCTCGAGCAGGCCGGGCTCGAAGCATCCGGGGTTTCGTTCGAGATAACCGAGAGTCGTTTGATGGAGCACTTGTCGGTGGCGCTGGATATACTGAGCCGACTGTCGCTGAAGCGCTTCAACCTGTCGATCGACGATTTCGGTACCGGCTACTCGTCGCTCGAGCAGCTGCAGCGCATTCCGTTCTCCGAGTTCAAGATCGACCGCGCCTTCGTCCACGGCGCGTCGCGCGACGATGCGGCGCGCGCCATCCTCGAATCCAGCGTGCTGCTGGCGAAAAAACTCGACATGACCGTGGTTGCCGAGGGCGTCGAGGACGAAGCGGACTGGAATCTCGTCGCCGAACTGGGTTGTGACCAGGTGCAGGGTTATTACATCGCTCGCCCGCTGCCGTTCGAGCATTTCGTCAATTGGCTCGACAGCGGCGAAATCGACAAAATCCTCCTCAAGCGGGCTTGAAAAGTCGACAGGTAATCCTACCTTGGGAGTCGTGTCGCCAGGTCTCTCAGCAGAGTGGCGGCGCTTCAACCAATTGCTCAATAGGAGAATTTGTTATGACTACCATCGATTTATCACCCCTGTACCGCAGCACCGTCGGTTTCGACCGCATGGCCTCCCTGCTCGACAGCGCAATGCGCTCGGACAAGGCCGCCAGCGGCTTTCCGCCCTACGATATCGAGGCCACCGGTGAAGACCGCTACGCGATCACGCTGGCCGTTGCCGGCTTCGAGGAGAGCGAGCTCGATATCCAGGTCGAAAAGGGCGTCCTGCGCGTACGCGGCAAGAAAGCAGAAGATGGCGTGGAGAAGTCCTATCTCTATCGCGGCATCGCCAACCGCAGCTTCGAGCGCAAGTTCAACCTGGCCGACTACATCGAGGTCAGCGGCGCCGAGCTGAAAAACGGACTGCTGGTCATTCGCCTGGTGAAGGAAATCCCTGAGGCGATGAAACCGCGCAGCATCGCGATCGCCAGCGACAGCGCCACGCTCGAGCACAAGGACGGCGAAAAAGCCGCCTGATCCGGGTGCAACGAGAGCCGCGGCCGGTTTACCGGCCGCGGCTTTTTTGTGCCCGTGATTGGTGGTCGAGACGCCCGGGCTCGACTGCCGGCGCTGCTGCGGGGGTCAGCGCAGGGCGGAAACGGGTGCGGGTAGAGGGCTGCGGTCGATCGTGCCAGCCACCCGGGCCCGCTCGAGAGTTGGTACCGGAGGGGGGACTCGAACCCCCAAGGTGTTACCACCAGCGGATTTTGAATCCGCCGCGTCTACCAGTTCCGCCACCCCGGCAATGAGGGCGGGATTCTAATCCAAAAGCCGCGCCAGTGGTAGTTGCGCTCGAACGGCGCCAAATCAGGCCGCGGCTATTGCGGCGGCGCGATTAACGCTATCATACGCCGTCTTTTCGAGCGACCCGACCATGCGCCTGAGCGATTTCGATTACCGGCTGCCCGAGGAACTGATCGCGCAGGAACCCCTGCCCGAGCGTACCGGTTCGCGCCTGATGGTGCTGGAGCCGGCGCTGGGACGGTTCAGCGATCATCATTTCACCGAGCTGGTCGATCACGTCGATGCCGGCGACCTGGTCGTATTCAACGATACGCGCGTGATCCCGGCCCGTTTGCTCGGCCGCAAGCAAAGCGGCGGCCAGGTCGAGGTACTGGTCGAACGGGTCATCGACGACCGGACGCTGCTCGCCCAGCTGCGCGCCAGCAAGACGCCCAAACCCGGGAGCCGTCTGCAGCTGGAGGGCGCCATCGATTGCGAAATGCTGCGCCGCGAGGGCGACATGTTCATATTGTGGCAGGAGCAGGGCAGCTGGCTGGAATTGCTCGAGCGCCACGGACACGTGCCCCTGCCACCCTACATCAGGCGTGCGGACGCCAGGGCCGACCGGGAACGTTACCAGACCGTTTATGCGCGCAAACCGGGCGCGGTCGCGGCACCGACCGCGGGGCTGCATTTCGATGCCGCCAAGATCGCCGCGCTCGAGGCGCGTGGCGCGATCACTACCCAGGTGACCCTGCACGTCGGCGCCGGTACCTTCCAGCCAGTGCGCGGTGAAAACCTGGACGATCACGTCATGCATGCGGAGTTGATGGAGGTGACGCCCGAGGTCTGCGACCTGGTGGAACAGACCCATGCGCGGCGCAAGCGCGTCATCGCGATCGGTACCACCGTGGTGCGCTGTCTCGAAAGCGCCTGGGCCACTGGTCGCCTGCGCCCCATGCGCGGCGAATCGACGCTGTTCATCAAACCCGGTTACGAATTTCGCGTGGTAGACGCGATGCTGACCAACTTTCACCTGCCGCGTTCCACGCTGCTGGTCATGATCAGTGCCTTCGCCGGGACCGACCTCGTGCGCCGGGCCTATGCGCATGCCGTACGCGAGCAATATCGCTTTTTCAGCTATGGCGACGCGATGTTCATCGCCGGCCGCGGCGGCCGCAGCGCATGATGTCTTTCAGCCATCTCGGCAGCGACGGCAACGCTCGCCGCGGCCGGCTCGAATTCGAGCGTGGTGTCGTCGATACCCCGGCCTTCATGCCGGTCGGCACCTACGGCACGGTCAAGGCGATGACCCCGGAAGAGCTGGTCGAAACCGGTGCGCAGATCATCCTCGGCAACACCTTTCACCTGATGCTGCGACCCGGGACCGAAATCATTCGCAAGCACGGCGATCTGCATGACCTGATGCACTGGCAGGGACCGATCCTGACCGATTCGGGCGGCTTCCAGGTGTTCAGCCTGGCCAAGATGCGCAAGCTGGACGAGCAGGGCGTGACCTTCGCCTCGCCGGTCGATGGCAGCCGCGTATTCCTGAGCCCCGAAGTATCCATGCAGGTGCAGCGGGACCTGGGTTCGGATATCGTCATGTGTTTCGACGAATGTACGCCTTACCCGGCGCCGCGCGAAACGGTGCGGGATTCCATGCTGCGCTCGATGCGCTGGGCCGAGCGCAGCAAAACGGCATTCGCCGATAATCCCAACGCGCTGTTCGGTATCGTACAGGGCGGGGTGCACGACGACCTGCGGCTGGAGTCGGCCCGGCACCTGCTCGAGATCGGCTTCGATGGTTATGCCGTGGGCGGCCTGTCGGTTGGCGAGGAACCGGAATTGCGCAACGCGGTGCTCGACAGCCTGCTGCCGGCGCTGCCGGCCGAGCGGCCGCGCTACCTGATGGGCGTCGGCCGTCCCGAGGACCTGGTCGAGGGGGTTTACCGCGGAATCGACATGTTCGACTGCGTAATTCCGACCCGCAACGCGCGTACCGGGTTCCTCTACACCCATCACGGCATCGTGCGCATTCGCAACAGCCGCTACGCGGACGATACGCGCCCGCTCGACGAGCACTGCGGCTGCTACACCTGCCAGAACTATTCGCGCGCCTACCTGCGGCACCTCGACAAGTGCGGCGAAATCCTGGGCGCACGCCTGAAGACGCTGCACAACCTGTATTATTTCCAGGACCTGATGCGCGGGATCAGGGATGCCATCGATGCGGGCCGTTTCGAGGCCTTCCGCGCCGAGTTTTATCGTCGGCTGCAGCCCGGCGACTGAGGCGGACTGGCGCGCCGCCTGCCGGGGATTCCCGGTGTTTGCGTTTTCCGACTGGCCGCAGGGCTTGTCGGCAGCCGAAATCGAAGGAACAAAATCCCGTCGCGAGCGTCCATAGGTCATGCACAAAAGACTGACAGCAGATGCCCGCGTGAGCAGACGGAATTCATCCTCCGCGCCGCGGGGCAAAGGATACTGGTGAAAAACCCGGGCTAGTGCCATAATACGCGCCGCTCCGGGACCGGCTCCCGGGGTAATCCGGCAAACCAAAGGTTTTTAACATGAGCTTCTTTATCAGTGATGCACTGGCCCAGGGCGCCGAGGGCCAGGCGGGTGGCGGTTTCGAGATGATCATTCCGCTGCTGTTGATGTTCGCGATCTTCTACTTCCTGTTGATTCGCCCGCAGCAGAAAAAGGCCAAGGAACACAGGAACATGGTCGAGGCCCTCAGCAAGGGGGACGAAATCATTACCAACGGTGGACTGGTCGGCAAGATCATCGAGGTCGACGAAAGTTTCCTCACCTGCAAGATCGCCGACAATGTCGAGGTCAAGGTTCAGCGCCACGCCATCATGTCGGTGCTGCCCAAGGGTACGATCAAGAATATCTAGACGCAGATGGTCAATCGCTACGCTCCGTGGAGATATTTTCTCCTCGTCCTGATCGTCGTGGTCGGGGCGGTCTACGCTCTTCCCAATCTGTACGGCGAAGATCCGGCGGTGCAGATATCGCATCGCGTCAACCTGATCGACGAAGCCGAGCTCAGCCTGGTGCAGAGCCTGATCGACAGCGAGAACATCGACTACCGCTCGATCGAACTGGAAGGCAACAATATCCTGCTGCGCTTCGACTCGGAAGAAGGCCAGTTGCGCGCGGCCGGCGACATCCGGGCCCTGATGGAGGCCACGGACAGCCGGTACACGGTTGCGCTGAATCTTGCCCCGGCGACGCCGGAATGGCTGGCGGCAATGAATGCGCTGCCGATGTACCTGGGGCTCGACCTGCGCGGCGGCGTGCACTTCCTGATGGAAGTCGACATGGAATCGGCGATCGAGAAGTCGCTGCAGCGCACCGCCAACGAGCTGCGCAGCTTTCTGCGCGAGGAAAAACAGCGCTATCGCGCGGTCCAGTCGGATAGCGACAGGATCGCGATCCGCTTTACCGACGCGGCCGCGCGGGACGCGGCGAGGCTGGTGCTGGAGGAAGAGTATCGCGACTATGTCTTCACCGATCGGGAGGACGGCCGCAGCTGGTTCATCGACGTCAGTTACAACGAGACCACGCTCGACGAGGAGCGCCGCGCAGCGGTGGAACAGAACATTTCGACCCTGAAGAACCGGGTCAACGAACTCGGGGTGGCGGAACCCGTTATCCAGCGCCAGGGTGACAGCCGGGTCGTGGTCCAGTTGCCCGGCGTGCAGGATACGGTGCGCGCGAAGGAGATTCTCGGCGCCACGGCAACCCTCGAGTTTCGCCTGGTGCACGGCAGTTTCACCGACTGGAGCGCCGCGCAGGCGACCGGCAAGGCACCGATCGGCGCGCGCCTTTACACCCAGAGCAACGGCGACCCGGTGCTGCTCAAGCGCAGCGTGATCGCCACCGGCGACCAGGTAGTGGGCGCCGCGTCGGGGATCGATCAGCAGTCCGGCACGCCGGACGTGACGATAACGATGAACGCCAAGGGCGCGGACCGCATGGCCGAGATCACGCGCGACAACATCGGCAAGCCGATGGCCGTGGTCTTCATCGAGGACAAGTTCGAGTTCGAGGAAATCGATGGCGAGCTCAGGCCGAAGCGGCGCACCGATACCGAGGTCATCAACGTCGCCACCATTCGCGATCAGCTCAGCAAGCGTTTCCACATTACCGGTCTCGACAGCACGCGCGAGGCGCGCGACCTGGCGCTGCTGCTGCGCGCGGGCGCGCTGCGGGCGCCGATGGTCATCATCGAGGAGCGTACGGTCGGCCCGAGCCTCGGCCAGGAAAACATCGACCGCGGCTTCATGTCGGTCATGGTCGGATTTGCGCTGGTGCTGGTTTTCATGGCCGTGTACTACAAGGTGTTCGGCCTGGTGGCAAACCTGGCGCTGGCGTTGAACCTGGTGCTGATGGTGGCGGTACTGTCGCTGTTCCAGGCGACGCTGACGCTGCCGGGTATTGCCGGTATCGTACTGACCGTTGGCATGGCGGTCGACGCCAACGTACTGATATTCGAGCGAATACGCGAGGAGATCCGGCTCGGCAACACGCCACAGGCGGCGATTTTTGCCGGCTACGAAAAAGCCTTCGGCACCATTGCCGATGCCAACATCACGACTTTTATCGCCGCGATCGTACTCTTCGGTTTCGGTACCGGCCCGATCCAGGGCTTTGCCGTCACCCTGATGATCGGTATCGCGTCGTCGATGTTCACCGCGATTTTCGGTACCCGCGCCGTGATCAACCTGATCTACGGGCGCAAACAGGTAACCCGGCTGGCGATCTGACATGGCGAAGCAACTGATTACCAATTTCGATTTCATGCGCCTGCGCCGCGCGGCGGTGATCCTGTCGGCGATCCTGCTGACCGTTTCGATCGGCAGCCTGGCGACGCTCAAGCTCAATGTCGGCATCGATTTCACCGGTGGCACCATCATCGAGGTCGGCTACGAGCAGGCGGTGGAGCTGCAGCCGATTCGCGAGCTGCTGCAGGACAACGGTTACGACGACACCATCGTGCAGCACTTCGGCAGCGCCAGCGAGGTACTGATCCGGCTGGTACCGGATCCCGAGAAGGACAAGGCCGAGGTCAGCTCCGAAATCATCAGGCTGCTGCGTGCCAACAGCGACGGCAGGGTAGAGGATCGGCGCGTGGAGTTCGTCGGGCCGCAGGTGGGCGAGGAATTGACCGAGGATGGCGGTCTCGCGGTGCTGTACGCGCTGATAGCGATACTCGTGTATGTTGCTTTTCGCTTCGAGTATCGTTTTTCGCTGGGCGCGGTCGCGGCGTTGATACACGACGTGCTGATTACGCTCGGTATCTTTTCCCTGTTTCGCCTCGATTTCGATCTCAGCGTGCTCGCCGCGCTGCTCGCGGTTATCGGTTATTCGCTCAACGACACCATCGTCGTGTTCGACCGCGTGCGTGAGAATTTCCGCAAGCTGCGCAAGAAAACGACCATCGAAACCGTCAACTATTCGGTCAACCAGACCATTTCGCGGACCTTGATGACATCGTTTACGACCCTGCTGGTGCTGCTGTCGCTGTTCTTCCTCGGTGGCGAGGTTATCCACGCGTTTGCACTGGCGTTGATCATCGGGGTCGTGGTCGGCACCTACTCGTCAATTTACGTCGCCACCACCACGGCACTGGCGCTCGGCATCAGTCGCAGCGACCTGCTGCTGCCGGAAAAGGAAGGCGAAGACCCGGCGCGACCCTGACGGGACCCGCTGCAAAAGGAGGAGAAAATGCATATCGATCCGGAACTGGTCGACGAACTGGCGCTGCTGCGTCGTTTTGCAATGGGTGGTCCCGTGGCGATGGACGTGCATGACAATCCCGATCCGGCGGTTGTCGCCGCGGCCGGCCGCATGCACCAGAAAGGCCTGATCACCGAGCCCGAGGGTGGTCAGCTGACCGATAGCGGGCGCGAGGCCATCGAGCACATGGAGCGCCTGTTCAACCTGCTCGATCCGCCACTCGAACCTATCTAGACCGCTCCCCGCCGCCGCAAACCATAAACCGGGGACGTACCCCGTTTAATTCAATTAAACGGGGTACGTCCCCTGATTTCCTGATTTCTTCCGGTTTGCCTGGTATCGGGTCATCGGGCTTTCTGGCACGGTATCTGCATAGTTCTCCATCAGCAGTAATCGATGGAGATAACAGCATGAACCAGGCCCTGTGGGTAGCAAAAACCGGCCTCGACGCGCAGCAGACGCGCCTGTCGGTGATATCGAACAACCTTGCCAACGTCTCGACCACCGGCTTCAAGCAGTCGCGCGCGGTATTCGAGGAACTGTTGTACCAGAACGTACGCCAGGTCGGCGCGCAAACCTCGGAAGACACGCGCCTGCCGTCGGGATTGATGCTCGGCACCGGCACCCGCGTCGTCGCCACCGAGAAGATCCACAGCCAGGGCAACATAGAAACCACCGAAAAGCCGCTGGACGTGGCGATAGACGGCAAGGGTTTTTTCCCGGTGCTGCTGCCGGACGGCACCCAGGCCTACACCCGTGACGGCAGCTTCATGATTTCCGACCAGGGGCAAATTGTTACCGCCAGCGGCTATACCTTGCAGCCCGGTATCAGTCTCCCGGCCGACACCCAGTCGGTGACGATCGGCATCGACGGCATCGTCAGTGCCCAATTGCCGGGCCAGGCATCGCCGACCAACGTCGGCAGCATCCAGCTCGCCAACTTCGTCAACCCGACCGGCCTGCAGCCGATCGGTGAGAACCTCTACGTCGAGTCCGCCGCCAGCGGCACCGCGCAGGAAGGCACGCCCGGCCAGACCGGTCTTGGCCGCCTGCGCCAGGGTGCGCTGGAGGGCTCCAACGTGAACATCGTCGAGGAAATGGTCAGCATGATCGAGACGCAACGCGCCTACGAAATGAATTCCAAGCTGATTTCGACCGCCGACGGCATGCTGCAGTACCTCAACAACAACACCTAGGTGGCGCGATGAACGGATTTAATAAGGCATTGATCCTGATCGCTTTTTTGCTGCTCGGCAGCGGTTGCTCGGCAACCCGGATCGTGGTGCAGCCGGATCCGCAGTATGCGCCGATCGAGCTCGATCCTGCCGCGTTCGAGCCATTGCCCAACGGCTCGATCTATCAGCCCGGGCGCACGGTGCAGCTGTTCGAGGACAACAAGGCGTACCGCGTCGGCGACGTCTTGAGCGTGACCCTGTCGGAGTCGACCAACGCCTCCAAGTCGGCGGCCACCAACACGGCCAAGGACGACGAGGTCGATGTCTCCGCCAGCGCGGTATTCGGCAGTACCGGGCCGACGGTCAATGGTAATGCCGTGCTGTCGAGCAACATTTCCGGCGAGCGCGAGTTCTCCGGCAGCGGCGACAGTCAGCAGAGCAACAGCCTGAGCGGCGAAATCGCGGTGACCGTCACCCACGTGCTGCCGAACGGCAACCTGCTGATTCGCGGGGAAAAGATCCTCGGGCTCAACCAGGGCTCCGAATTTATTCGCCTGTCCGGGATCGTGCGTCCCGAGGACATCAGCACCGATAACGTCGTGCAGTCACGCAAGATCGCCAATTCGCGAATCTTTTACGGTGGTGGCGGCGTGATCGCCGAATCCAACACCAAGGGTTGGCTGACGCGCTTTTTCGACAGCCCGATATTCCCAATGTAGGAGCTCGAAGTGAAATTAGGAAAATATTTTATATTATTGATTTTAATCGGATTTTGCGGGAACGCATCGGCTGAGCGTATCAAGGACATCACGACGATCAAGGGTGTACGCGCGAACCAGCTGGTAGGTTACGGCCTGGTCGTCGGTCTCGACGGCACCGGCGACCAGACCTCGCAAACCCCGTTTACGGTGCAAAGCCTGAAGGCGATGCTGACGCGTTACGGCATTACGCTGCCGGCCGGTGTCAATCCGCAGTTGAAGAACATAGCCGCGGTGTCGGTACATGCGGAACTGCCGCCGTTCGCCAAGATCGGGCAGACCATCGACATCACCGTGTCCTCGCTGGGCAACGCCAAGAGCCTGCGCGGCGGCAGCCTGCTGATGACGCCGCTGAAAGGCGCGGACGGCGAGATCTACGCGCTGGCCCAGGGTAACCTGATCGTTGGTGGTCTCGGCGTCGAAGGTGCCGACGGCTCGTCGATCTCGATCAACATACCGAGCGCCGGCCGGATCCCTAACGGTGCCAGCATCGAGCGCGAAATCGCCAACCCCTTTGCCGCCGGCGATACGATTACGCTGCACCTGATGCGCCCGGATTTCACCACCGCCAAGCGGCTGGCCGACACCGTCAACCAGGTCCTCGGGCCGAACAATGCCCGCGCCGAGGACAGCGTGACCGTTGCCATCAATGCGCCGCGGGATCCCTCGCAGCGAGTCGGCTTCATGTCGTTTATCGAGAACCTGGAGTTCCAGCCGGGCGATGCGCCGGCGCGCGTGATCGTCAACGCGCGCTCGGGTACCGTGGTCATCGGCAATCACGTCAAGGTATACGCGGCGGCGGTATCGCACGGCAACATGACCGTGACCATAACCAACACGGTCAACGTGGATCAGCCCGGACCGTTCAGCAGGGGCGAAACCACCGAAAATGTCGAATCGGATATCGACGTCACCGAGGAAAGCAGCCGCATGTTTCGCTTTCCGCAGGGCGTAACCCTCAGCGAGATCGTGCGCGCGGTCAACCAGGTCGGCGCTTCGCCGGGTGACCTGGTGGCGATTCTCGAATCCCTCAAGCAGGTCGGCGCGCTGAGCGCGGAGCTGATCGTCATCTGATTACCGTACCCATGGCAATTACGGACCAGCCAGGCTTCTTTCTCGACTTTCAGCGCTTCGGCGAACTGAAGCTGCAGGCGCGTACCGATCGCGGTCATGCCGCGGTCGCCGTGGCGCAGCAGTTCGAGGGCCTGTTCCTGCAGCAGATGCTGGCGGCGATGCGCGCCGCCGCGACCGTTGACCAGGGCCAGCACAGCAGCACGCTCGATTTTTATCGTGAAATGCACGACAAGCAGCTGGCACAAACCATTGCGGGGCAGGGTGGTCTCGGCGTCGCGCGCCTGATCGCGGCGCGGATGCCGGGCTCGACGGACAGCGCTGTAGCGCAAGCCGCGTCCATGGCAGCCCTGCCGGCGCGTGTCCCGGCCGGCGCGGCACCGCCGCTGCCGGTAGCCGCCGCGGTATCGGCGTCGTCACCCGCAACCGCTGGCGGTGTCGCCGTACCCGTTGGCGCCGCTGTTTCGAAGACGCTGGCGACGCCGCCTGCCGGCGTTGCCGCAGCCGCAGATGCCACTGTTTCGAAGACGCCGCCCGCCGGCGTCGTGTTACACCGCGTGCTGAACGACGACTTTGCCGAGGTTGCGCAAAACGCGGCGCTGAACCAGCGCTGGCAGCAACCGGCCCGCTTCGTCGCCGACCTGCTGCCCGAGGCGCAAGATGCCGCGGCCCGGCTGGGTGTCAGCCCCGAACTGCTGATTGCGCAGGCCGCACTCGAAACCGGCTGGGGTAAACACGTCATGCAATTCGACGATGGCCGCAGCAGCTTCAACCTGTTCGGTATCAAGGCCGGGGCCGACTGGCAGGGCGGCAGCCTGCAACGCGCATCGCTCGAGTTCAGCGACGGTGCCCTGCACAGCCAGGTGTCGCGTTTCCGCGCCTATGCCTCGCCGGCGCACAGCCTGCGCGATTACGTCGACTTCATCCAGTCCAGCCCGCGCTACGGCGACGCGCTGCAAACTAGCGACGACAGCGGGTACATTCGCGCGATTCACGCCGCCGGTTATGCCACCGACCCCGACTATGCCGACAAGGTAATCGCGATTTTACGCGGCGATCTGCTGCGCACGTCACTGGCGCAGACCGCGCCGGGAGATAAGAACAATGCCTGATCTTTTGAACACCGCCGTCAGCGGCCTGCTGAGTTACCAGCGTGCGCTGAGCACGACCAGCCACAATATCGCCAATGTGAACACCCCCGGCTACAGCCGGCAGACGGTGGAGTTCGATACCAATACGCCGTCGTTTTTCGGTGGCAACTACTATGGTAACGGCGTGCGCGTCGATGCCGTGCAGCGCGCCTATGACCAGTTCCTGACGCGTGAAGTGCGCGATACGACCTCGGCCCAGGCGCGTGCCGGCATGCTCGCCGACCTGGCCGGCTATATCGACGACGTGCTGGCCGATCCGAACGGCGGTATCTCGCCGATGCTGCAGGATTTTTTCGCCTCGGTACAGGATCTGGCCGACGATCCCGGTTCGAGCTCGGTACGTTACGCGCTGCTGGGTAGCGCGGAAACCCTGGTCGGGCGTTTCCAGAGCATCGACAGCCGTTTCGAGGAACTGTCGCAAAATACCGGTGATGCGATAGCCAGCACGGTCGAGGAAATCAATTCGCTGGTGTTACGCATCCGTGATGTCAACATTGCACTCAACGATATTGCCGCGTCGGCATCGACCTCGCAGCAGTCGGCCGATCTGCTCGACCAGCGCGACGCGCTGCTCGACGAGCTCGCGCAAAAGGTCGATATCACCGTGGTCGACGAAGGCGAAAGCAACCTGTCGATTTTCATCGGCAACGGCCAGGCCATGCTGACCGGCGTCGAGGCCTTCAGCCTGCGCGCGCAGGCCGACGTTGCCGATCCGGCCAACGATGTCATCGCCTACAACGGCCTGGTCACGGTCTACGACATCAGTAGCAACCTGACCGGCGGTGAACTCGGCGGCCTGCTCGAATTCCGCGACCAGGTACTGAATCCCGCGCGCAACGCGCTCGGGCGCAGCGCGCTTGGCCTGGCCGAGGCATTCAACGCGCAGATGCGCGACGGCATGGACCTGAACAACAATCTCGGCCAGGACTTTTTCAGCTACGCCGGACCGCGGTCGATCCCCTACGCGAGCAATACCGGCACGGCGACGGTTTCGACCGTGGTCAGCGACATCGCCGGGCTGACCACGGATGACTACCGGCTGTCGTTCGACGGCGCCAACTGGACCCTGACCTCGGACAGCGGCAGCAGTACGACCGTGGCCAACGGTGCGCCCGCGACCCTTACTTTCGAAGGCCTCACGCTGACGATCAACGGTGCCGGTGCCGCGGTGGGCGACAGTTTCACGATCAAGCCGACGCTCGCGGGTGCGCAGAGCCTGCAGGTTATCACCAGCGATCCGGCTGAAATCGCGGCCGCGCGGCCGATTCGGACCAGCGCGTCGCTGTCCAACCTGGGTAATGCCGCGATCAGCGGCGGCACGATCGTCGACGTCACCGATCCGAACCTGCTCGACCCGGCAAGCCTGACATTCGATTCGCCGCCGACGACGCTGCGCGCGGATGTCGATGTCGTGGCAGGCGGCGTGCCCTACGTCGCCGGCGCGGCCATTCCGTATACCGACGGCATGCTGATCGATGGCAATGGCTGGCAGGTCAGTCTCGAAGGGGCGCCGCAGGCGGGCGATCTGTTCAGCATCGAGGCCAACCTCGGCGGTGCGGGCGACAACCGCAATGCGCTCGAACTGGTTGGCGTACAGCAGCTCGGCCTGTTCGATGGCGGGGTTGCCAGCCTGCAGCAAGATTACGCGACGCTGGTCGGTTTCGTCGGCGCCAAGGCGCTCGGCGCGAACCTGGAAAGCGATGCCCAGCAGGCCCTGCTGTCGCAGGCCACGGATCGCAAGTTGGCTAAAGTTTCGGTCAACCTGGACGAAGAAGCGGCTGACCTGGTGCGTTTCCAGCAGGCCTACGAGGCCAATGCGCGGCTCGTGACCACGGCGCAAACCCTGTTCGAAACGCTGCTCGACAGCGTAAGGTAAACATGCGAATTTCGACCCGGCAAATCTATACCCAGGGCGTCGAGGCCTTTCAGCAGCAACAGCAAAAGCTGGCCGAGCTGCAGCGCCAGATTTCGACCGGTACGCGCCTGCAAAAGCCGTCCGACGATCCCGCCGCCGCGTCGCGCATTCTCGAGCTCGAGCAAAAGGTCTCGATCAACCTGCAGTACCAGGACAATATCAATATTGCCGAACAGCGCCTGCTGCAGCAGGATGCGGTGATGGCGGACTATGCCGAGCTGCTGAACCGGGTGCGTGAACTGGCCATCCAGGCCAACAACGCACCGGTGGATGCCGTGTCGCGCGGGGCGATTGCCGCCGAGATCGACGAGCGCCTGAGCCAGCTCTATTCGCTCGCCAACACGCGTGACGCCAACGGCGACTACCTGTTCGCCGGGTTCCAGAACACGGCACAGCCGTTCGTCGCCACCAGCACCGGAGCGCGCGATCACGTGCAGTTCAACGGCGACGATGGCGTTCGTTTCATGCCGATCGGCGAGAGTAGACAGCTGGCCACCGATATTCCGGGACAGGACATATTTCTCGAGATCCCTTCCTCGGTAGCGCTGCGTGAATCCGCCGCGGCGGGCAACACCGGCAGCGGAACACTGGCGCCGGCCAGGGTTCTGGATGCGGGTGCCTACGTACCGGGTGATTACGAAATCCGTTTTACCGCGCCGGGTGTCTACGATGTCTTCGACGTGGCCGGCGGTGTCAACATCGTCACCGGCGCAACCTACAGCCCGGGACAGGGTATCGATTTCCAGGGCGTACGGACCTCGATCACGGGTGCACCGGCGGCGGGCGACGTGTTTACCGTCGGCACCGGCCGTTTCCAGGACGTGTTTCAGACCGTGTCGGATCTTGCCGAAACCCTGCGCGGCGCGCCATCCGACGCTGCCCGGGTGGCCGGTATCGGCCAGTCGCTGGCCGATCTCGATGCCGCGCTGGAAGTATCGCTGAACACGCGCACGATCATCGGCGGGCGGCTCAACGCGCTCGACGGCCAGCGCGAACAGAACGATGCCCAGCTGCTGGTCACACGCTCGACGCTGAGCACTTTACGTGACACCGACCTGGCCGAGGCCATCAGCCAGCTGACGCTCGAGCAAACCACGCTCGATGCCGCGCAGGCCGTGTTCGCGCGTATCACCAGCTCCTCGCTGTTCAACTTTCTCAAGTAGGCGGCCCGGGTAGCCCGGGATGTCGCTAAACATTTTCTTAAAGTTTTTTCCGCCACGGCCGCTATAGCCCTTGAACGGGCAGTTCCAGCCATCGAGCCGGATGCCCGAGAAACGAATCCGGCGCCTGTTGAGCCGTGTATTTAGGAGAGAACAATGCCTCAAATTATCAACACCAACATAGCGTCGTTAACGGCGCAGAGAAACCTGAACAGTTCTCAGAGTAGTCTCGCCACGTCTCTGCAGCGCCTGTCGAGCGGTCTCCGCATCAACAGCGCGAAGGATGACGCCGCGGGCCTGGCGATCTCTGAGCGGTTCACTACCCAGATCCGCGGCCTGAACCAGGCAATCCGTAACGCCAACGACGGCGTTTCCTTTGCCCAGACCGCCGAGGGTGCGCTGAGTACCGCGAGTGACGCGCTGCAGCGTATTCGTGAACTGGCCGTTCAGTCGATCAACGATACCAACTCGTCTTCAGACCGCCAGGCGCTGAACAACGAGGTGAGCCAGCTGATCGCCGAAGTCAACCGGATCTCGAACTCTACCCAGTTCAACGGTCAGAATATCCTCGACGGTACCCTGTCGACCCTGACTTTCCAGGTTGGCGCCAACCAGAACCAGACGATTCAGGTCGACGGCGTCGACTCGCGGGCTTCCCAGCTCGGTGGCCGTGTCGCAGTCTCCGGTTCGTTCACCGCGACTGCTATCGCCGCGGCGACCGACCTGGTGGTCAACGGCGTTACCGCCACGACCAGCACCGCAACCACCACCGACGACATCGTCGCCGCGGTCAACGCGGTTTCGGCCAGCAGCGGTGTCCAGGCGTTGAAAAACACCACGGTGAACACCGATGACCTGACCTATGCTGCAGCTACTGCCAACTTTACGATCAACAGTATCACGATTGCCGGTGCCGCCGCCGATACGCGCGACCAGATGGTCGCGAAGATCAACGCGGTATCGACCCAGTCCGGTGTTACTGCCAGTGCCGGTACCGCCGGTACCGATATCGTGCTGTCGAATAGCGACGGTTCCGACATCGTGGTTGCGGGCGCGGGTGCGGCTATCGTCGGTGGAGCGCAGACCTACTCGGCGGGTGTTACTTTCGCCGGTGCGGTTAGCGAGGGCGCCTTCACGATTTCGGGAACCCTGGCGGACGTGGCTGGTGACAGCCCCACGGCTCTGACGCAGAACGACCGCACCCTGAACGCGGTTGACGTGCTGACCGGCAGCAACGCCAACGACGCGCTGCTGACGCTCGACTTCGCGCTGCAGCAAATCAGCGGCCTGCGTGCCGAGCTGGGTGCGGTTCAGACTCGCTTCGAATCGACGATCGCGAACCTGAGCGTGACCACCGAGAACCAGTCGGCCGCGCGTTCACGGATCCGTGACGCGGATTTCGCGGCCGAAACCGCCGCGTTGACGCGCAACCAGATCCTGCAGCAGGCCGGCATCGCGATTCTGTCGCAGGCCAACGCCCAGCCGCAGAACGTACTGGCGCTTCTTCAGTAAGCGGTAGGTAAAGAGAGACTGGCACCGCGGGTGCCAGTCTCTTCGCGAAGCGGAGAAACAACATGGCTAACGGGATCTCAAACGTGGAATCGCTCCGGACCCTGGCCTTTGTCAAGAACACGGGCCAGGTTGCCAGGGGCAGCCAGGCCGCCGCGCCCGCAAGGGGCGGTGAATCCTTGCCGCGGGAAGGCAAGGTTCCGCCGCAAAAGGTGGCCAATCCGGCCGATCTGGGCCAGGCGGTTAGCCGCATGAACAGCGTTATTCAAAACGTTCAGCGGGACCTGTCCTTCAACCTGGACGAGGACAGCGGTCGCACCGTGATCAGCGTCGTCGATTCGAAAAGCGGCAAGCTGATTCGCCAGATACCATCGGAAGAAGTGCTGGCGATCGTGCGGCACCTGAAGGACATGGAGGAAAATGCGGCCGGCCAGGGCGAGATGGCGCAGGGAATGATCTTTTCAGACGTGACCTGATGTTATCTGGCCTGTTTTTTGCTCGTATTCAAGAGCAGGGCGAAAAGGGGGATGGCACTGCCATCCCCCTTTTCGCTTCGATTAAGCGGAAGTAGGAAGGATTGATGGCGGGAATATCATCACTGGGTGTCGGCTCGGGGCTCGATCTCGGGTCGCTGGTGAACAACCTGGTCGAGGCGGAGCGTGCGCCGGTGCTCAACCGGCTGGCGCGCAAGGAGTCCGATCTGAGCGCCGAGTTGTCCGGTTTCGGCCTGTTGCGCAGCTCGCTGTCGCAGTTCCAGGCGAGCCTCGGCGGGCTGAGTTCGACCAGCGCGTTCGACGCCAAGTCGGTTTCGCTGTCGAATGATGCGCTGTTTTCCGCGACGGTGGAAAACTCCGCCGACGTCGGCAGTTACACGGTCGAGGTCAACGCCCTGGCCCAGGCGCAGTCGCTGGCCTCCAGCGCCGCCAGTGCGTTTGCAACGGTCGACGACGTCATCGGCGAAGGCACGTTGACCATACAGTTCGGTACGACAACTACCGGACCCTACAGTTTTACTCCCGATGCCGGGCAAAGCCCCCAGGTGATCGAAATCAGCGCCGCCAACGGCAACAACACGCTGACCGGTTTCCGCGATTACATCAACGACAACGAATTCGGCATACTGGCATCGATCGTGAACGACGGCAGTGGCTATCGACTGGTGCTGACTTCGGAAAACACCGGCGCTGACAACAGCATGGAAATTACCGTCAGCGGCGATAGCGACGCTAATGACAATGACAATGCCGGCCTGTCGCAGCTGGCCTTCAATGCCGCGGCGCAAACCAGCATGGGGCAGACCGTGGAGGCGCAGGATGCGGCGCTGAGAATCAACGGCCTCGATATCACCCGTGAAACCAATGAAGTCGAAGGCGCGATCAACGGTGTGACCCTCGATCTGAAGAAAGCGGAGCTCAACACCCCGGTGACGGTCGAGATCAGCGAAAACAGGTCCGAGATCACCGCGGCAGTCAATGGATTCGTCACCGCCTATAACGGACTCATGGACAGCATCGACGAACTGACGCGCTACAATGCCGAGACCCAGTCCGCCAGCGTGCTCACCGGCGATTTCACCGTGCGCGGCATCGAGAGCAAGGTGCGCGGCATCGTGTTCGGCAGTGTCGCCGGTTTGCAGGGTAATATTCGGTCACTGGTCGATATCGGTATCCGTACCGATTCCAGCGGCAAGCTCAGCGTCGACAACAGCAAGCTCAAGGATGCGCTCGAGAATAACAGCGCCGATGTACAGGCATTGTTTACCCTGCAGGGCAGAACCACGGATCCGGGCGTGCGTTACGTAGCGGCCACGCCGGAGACAAACAACGGCACCTACGCCGTCAACGTGACCTCGTTCCTGACCCAGGGCGTCTATACCGGGACTCAGCCGGTTACCGATCTGCGGGTGCGCGGCAACAGTAATAACATGACCCTGACGGTCGACGGGATTTCCACCGGGAGTATCACCCTGACCAACGGCAACTATCCCGACGAGGCGTCGCTGGCGAGCGAAATACAGACCCAGATCAATGCGGCCCCGGACCTGGTAACCAACGGGCTATCGGTCACGGTCAGCTATGATGCCGCTGCCGATCGATTCGTGATTACGTCCGATTCCAGCGGCGCCGGATCGTCGGTCGAGGTGACCGCGATCGATCCGCAAACCGACAATCGCTACGGTATAACCGTTGGCAACGGCGTCGACGGCACCGACTTCATCGGTTCTATCAATGGTGTTGCCGCCGATGGCAGCGCCGGGGTCCTGACCAGTACCACGGGTGACAGCAATGGCCTGGCGGTCAGCTTCGCGACCCAGGCGACCGGTGCCCGCGGCAGCGTCACGATCACGCAGGGAATTGCCGGCCAGCTCGACGACCTGCTCGACAGCTTCCTCGAAACCGATGGCTTCATCAACGCACGCGAGCAGGGAATCAACGACAGCCTGGAGGAAATCCAGGACGACCGGGTACGGCTGGATGACCGGATCGCGGCGCTGGAAGCCCGCCTGGTGCGCCAGTTTTCGGCACTCGACGCGCTGGTTGCCCAGTTCAACCAGACCAGCAACTTCCTCAGCCAGCAGCTGGCCAACCTGCCGCAACCGGGCTCCGGTAACAACGGCAGCTAGATGACTACGACCTCTAAAGATTCGCCCGGTCGGGACGATACAACGGGTAACAAAAACGGAGACTTACCCATGCCGAATCTCGCCTTCAAAGCCGTCAGCCAGTACCAGTCGGCGGACCACAGCGCCATCGCCTACGCGGACCCGCACGAACTCATCCTGCGCCTGATGAATGGCGCGATCGAGCGCATCGCCCAGGCCCGCGGCGCGCTGTCACGCGGCGACACCGCGGCCAAGGCCGAGTTCATCAGCAAGGCGGTGCAGATCATTGGCGGTCTGGAAGGCTGTGTCGATCACCAGCAGGGCGGGGAGCTCGCCGGGAATCTGACGGCACTCTACCAGTACATGGGTTTGACCCTGGCCGAGGCCAATCTCAACGACGATATAGCCAAGCTCAATGAAGTCAGCGGGCTTTTGGGAGAAATTCGTTCCGCGTGGGCGCAGATTTCACAACCGGAGCAACCGGTCAGCGCCTGAGGAAAAAACGGCAGCCATGGTAAAAAAATACTATCTCGAACGCGCCATCGAACTCACGGACGAGATTCTCGAATTGCTCGAGGAAGGTGAGTTCGAATCCGTGTGGCAGCTCGAAGAAGAGCGTCAACCGTTGATTAAACAGGCATTTACAGTGCCTATCGAAGAAATTGATTTAATCAGGGCCCGACACCTGCAGGATCTCAACGACCAGGTTGTAGATAGACTGTCCCTATTAAAAGCCTCGATTCTCGACCAGCAAAAACGCCTGAAAAAGGGGGTCGAAGCCGTTCGTGCCTACTCGGGCGCTTAACCTGTCCCTATTTTTTAGTAGGGACGGTGATTTAAAAAATTAATGTAAAAAAGTCACTTTGGACCGCCGAATTTCCGTCGGCTTCAACTAAACTTTTTCCTGAGTCTTCGCCAGTCGTCAATTTTCTGGCTAGGGCAGGAAGAGGTGGACAGAGGCGGCATCGGAACATGGAACACAGCGGTAACCAGGACAGTAACGAAGTACTCGTAGTCGATTCGAACTACACTCGCGGACACGCCTTCCTGGCCGTGCTCGGCTTCATCAAGGTCGAGGCGAAACTCATCACGCCGGAACAGCTGCCCGAAATTCCGCGTCGCGAACTTTATAACTACCTCGCTATTTTCAGCATCGGCACCGACGAGATCACGCAGTATTTTCTCGAGCGCAACCGCGAGGACAAGTGCCAGTACCCGGTCGTGTTGATGGCCGACAAGTCCGAGCAAAGCTCGCTCGAAATCGTCGTCCAGCTGCCCTACATTTCCGGGCTGTGCTTCCAGTCCGATTATTATTCGCTGTCGCAGGTGCTCGACCAGGCGCGCAAGCACAACAAGCGCGAGCGCCGGATGCAGAACCGCGAATGCCAGCCGCTGATCGGTAACAGCAGCGCTATCGAGCGTATCAACCTGATGATCGACCAGGTCTCCGACACCAATGCGTCGGTGCTGATCCTCGGTGATTCCGGTACCGGCAAGGAAGTCATTGCACGCAATATTCACGCGCAGTCCTCGCGCAGCAAGAAACCCTTCATCCCGATCAACTGCGGGGCGATCCCGGCCGACCTGCTCGAAAGCGAGCTGTTCGGCCATGAAAAAGGCGCGTTTACCGGCGCTATCAGTTCCCGCCAGGGCCGCTTCGAGCTGGCCGAGGGAGGCGTTATCTTTCTCGATGAAATCGGCGACATGCCGCTGCCGATGCAGGTCAAGCTGCTGCGGGTGCTGCAGGAACGCTGCTACGAAAAGGTCGGCAGCAACAAGTCGGTCAAGACCGACGTACGCGTCATCGCTGCCACCCATCGTCGCCTGGAGGAACTGATCGCCGAGGGCAAGTTCCGCGAGGACCTGTTTTACCGTCTCAACGTGTTCCCGATCGAGGTGCCGCCGCTGAGCGAGCGGTCGTCCGATATTCCGCTGCTGATCCACGAGATGATCGCGCGTATCGAACGCGAAAACCGCGGCTCGGTGCGGCTCAGTAAAAAAGCAATCGCGATGCTGCAGCAGTACCAGTGGCCCGGCAACGTGCGGGAACTGGCCAACCTGATCGAGCGTCTCGCGATCCTGTTTCCGCACGGTGTGGTCGACTCCAAGGATTTGCCCGAGAAATACCAGACCGAGGCGGCGCTGGCCGAGATCGACAACAGGTTCGATGGCGATATGCCGGCGATGTCGCTGTCGCGGATCGACGTGAGCGAATTGCCGAGCGACGGTATCGACATGAAGAAATACCTCACTGATATCGAAATCTCCCTGATCGAACAGGCCCTGTCGCGCACCAACAACGTTGTTGCACGCGCCGCGACCATGCTCAACATGCGGCGTACGACCCTGGTCGAAAAAATGCGCAAGTACGAGATCGAGCGCGTCGAATAATTCACGCTTGTCTCGTTTTTCGCCGTTGCCTGGCGTCATTTTTCTGGCGGCGAAAAACAAGACGGCCTGCAAGTCACTGATTTTTCTCACAATCTTCTAGTTGGTTTGGCTTGTGCACCCTCCCGGGTGTGGAAAGCGAAATTCAAAAAAACGAACACGGATCCCTGCAACACCTGCAGGCAGCCCTCGAACAGTTCAACCGCCTGAGCCAGCGCCTGGACGCCAGTTTCGATGACATTAACCATTGCGTGGATCGACTCGAACCCGCAGCTGCGCCGGCAACGGCCGAGTTCGAGGCCCTGTTCGACGTGATCCCCGGCGGGGTCGTCGTGCTCGACCGGCAGGGTCGGGTAGGACGGGTAAATGCGTTTGCTCGCCAGATCCTCGGTAGCGATATCGAGGGGCGCTACTGGCGCGACCTGGTGGCGCAGACCTTCTTGCCGAAGCTGGACCAGGGCGAGTTGCAGACCCCCGACGGACGCCAGTTCAGCATATCGACCGGCCCGCTGGGTTTTGCCCCCGGACAGATACTGCTGCTGTCGGAAGTCACCCAGACCCGCGAGCTGCAGCGCACGGCGCAGCAAAACCTGCACCTCGTGACCATGGGCAAGATGATGGCCAGCCTGGCGCACCAGATCCGCACACCGCTGGCGTCGTCGATGCTCTACCTGTCGCAGTGTGCCGACGGCGCGCTCGATGCGCTGCAGCTGCGCAAGTTCAGCGGCAAGGCGCTGGCGCGCAACCGCCATATCGAAACCCTGATCAACGATATGCTGATGTTCGCTCACGGTGGCCGCTTCGTGACCGCGGACTTCGCGGTACGCGACCTGATCGCCGAACTGCGGGAGCAGCTGCAGCCGCAGCTGCAGCAGCGCGGCGCGCGCCTGCTGCTCGAGGGCGGCGATTCGCTGCTGACCCTGCAGGGTAACAAGGACGCGCTGCTGGGTGCGCTCGGCAACCTCTGCATGAATGCGCTGCAGGCCTGCGAGCGCGATCCCGTAATTCGCATCGAGATCGCGCCCACGCGCCGGGGCCTGTTGTCGATTTCGCTGCGCGACAACGGTCGCGGCATGGATCGTGAAACCCGGCGCCACCTGTTCGAACCTTTTTTCAGCACCAAGACCGACGGTACCGGCCTCGGCCTGGCCGTGGTCAAGGCCGTGATCGAATCGCACCAGGGCCGTATCGCGGTGTATTCACGTCCCGGCCGAGGATGCCGCTTTCGTATTTTCCTGCCCTGTCGCGATGCGCTCGCGAGCCAGGTCAGTCACAACCCCGCAGCCTGAGGAGTAACCCATGGTTGATGTACTTGTAGTCGAAGACGACGCCGACCTGCGTGAAGCAATCTGCGATACGCTCGAGCTCAATCAGATCAGTTTTCACGAAGCCGAGAATGGCCGCGACGCGGAGCGTTTCCTGGCCAGCCACCAGGCTTCGCTGGTGCTCAGCGACGTACAGATGAGCCCGGGCAGCGGGTACGAGCTGCTGTCGGCGATTCGCCGCAGCCAGCTCGATGTACCGGTTATCCTGATGACGGCTTACGGGTCGATTCCGCAGGCGGTGGACGCGATCCAGGCTGGCGCGGTCGATTACCTGGTCAAGCCTTTCGAGGTCGAAAACCTGGTCAGCACCGTGCGCAAACAGATCGGCAGCAGCGCCAGTGGCGATGACGAACTGGTGGCGGTCGATCCGCGCAGCCAGGAAACGCTGCGCATTGCCGGCCGCGTCGCCCGCAGTGAAACATCGGTTTTGCTCAACGGCGAGAGCGGCGTGGGCAAGGAAGTCTACTCGCGCTACATCCACCGGCATTCGCAGCGCGCGGACGGTCCGTTCGTCGCGATCAACTGCGCCGCGATCCCGGAAAACATGCTCGAGGCGGTCCTGTTCGGCTACGAAAAAGGTGCGTTTACCGGCGCGCACAAGGCGACCATGGGGAAATTCGAGCAGTCGCAGGGCGGTACCCTGCTGCTCGACGAGATCACCGAGATGGACCTGGGCCTGCAGGCCAAGATCCTGCGGGTACTGCAGGAGAAGGAAGTCGAGCGCCTCGGCAGCACGCGCGTGATCGAACTCGACGTGCGCATCATCGCGACCACCAATCGCGATCTGCGCGAGGAAGTGCGTGCCAAACGTTTCCGTGAAGACCTGTTTTACCGGCTCAACGTGTTCCCGATCGCGATCCCGGCGCTGCGCGAGCGGCCGACCGACATCGTGCCGATCGCGCACCGCATCCTGGCGCAGTACAGCCGTGCGGCCGGCGAATCCCTGACGCTGTCTGAGGCGGCTGGTGCCACGCTGCAGCAGCATCACTGGCCGGGCAACGTACGCGAACTCGACAACGTGATCCAGCGGGCGCTGATCCTGAAGCAGGGCCGCGAAATCCTGCCGCAGGACATCATGCTCGAAAGCGTGGCCAGCGAGCTGCCGACCGAGGTCCTGCTCGAGGATGCCGGCAAGCTGCAGACGGACCTGCGCGACCGCGAGGCCGAAGTCATTCTCGAAACCCTGCGCAGTTTCAGGGGCAGCCGCAAGAAAACCGCCGAAAAGCTCGGTATCAGCCCGCGCACGCTGCGCTACAAGCTGGCGCGCATGCGTGAGGCAGGCGCCGCGCTGCCCGAGTAGGGCGGCGCAGTGCGGCCGGCCCGTGGAGGCACGAATCCCGGAGTTGGCGCGATTGTTGCTGACTGTACCTGGCAGGACGGAAAAAGGCGCATCGAGTGTCAAAAAAACATCGATTCAATGCGCAGGGCCCGGCCGGCCGGATCAACCGTCAATTAATCGACTGGTGAGGTAAAAAATGATCAATTCGACACAAAACCACTTGCTTGGCCAGATGATGGCGCTGCAGGCCGAGGCGCGCGGCGAAGCGCTGCAGGGGCCTGAGCGTATCGAGCAGCAGACCAGTTTCGCCGATTTGATGCAGCAGGCCGTCGACCGCGTCAACGAAACGCAGATGGAAACCTCGAGCCTGCGCAAGGCCTTCGAGATGGGCGAAAACGTCGACCTGGCCCAGGTCATGATCGCGGCGCAGAAATCGCGCGTGTCCTTCGAGGCGCTGACCCAGGTGCGAAACAAGCTCCTGAGCGCCTACCAGGACGTCATGAACATGTCGGTGTAACCTGATGGCAGAAGCAACCGCAAGTCAGCAGCCGCTGGCCGGCGCCGAGGGGCAGGGCATGGTCGCCGTAGCCGCTCGCACGCCCAATCCGATCGATGCCATCGCGCAGTCGCGCGCGGTGCGTCATTTCAGCAAGCTCATTGGACTGGCGGCGGCGATCGCGGTTGGCACCGTGGTGGCGCTGTGGACCGCCGAGCCCAACTACACGCCGATCTATGAAGACGTTAGCGGCAGGGAAGCGGCGCAGGTAGCCGACCTGCTGAACTCGAAAAACATCGACTACCGGCTGGATGCCGGCAGCGGCACGCTGCTGGTCGACCAGACGCGGGTCGCGGAAGCGCGCCTGCTGCTCGGAGCCCAGGGACTGACCGGCAGCGGTCCCCAGGGCATCGACCAGATTTACCAGGAGCAGGGGCTCGGTACCAGCCAGTTCATCGAAAACGCTCGCTACCGGCATGCGATCGAGGCCGAGCTGGTCAAGTCGGTGGAAGAGATTTATGCCGTCAAGAGCGCGCGCGTGCACCTGGCGATCCCCGAGCAGTCGATTTTCATCCGCAATCGCACGCAGCCGAGTGCCTCGGTCATGGTGACGCTGCATCCCGGCCGTGTCCTGAATCCGGGCAATGTCGAAGCCATCACGCAGGTCATTTCTTCCAGCGTTCCGATGATGGACAGTTCCAACGTCAAGGTGGTGGATCAGTTCGGCCGCCTGCTTACCAACGATATGGAAAGCGGCATGACGCAGACGACGCGACAGTTCGATTACCAGCGCAAGCTGGAGGACAAACTGGTCGACGATATCGTCAGCCTGTTGCAGCCGATCATCGGCGAGGGCCGGGTCAACGCCCGCGTTTCGGCCCAGCTCGATTTTTCCGCGGTCGAGTCGACCCGTGAAGCCTTCGATCCCGAACGCAGCGTGATTCGCAGCGAGCAGATCAGCGAGCAGGAGAGCCGCAGCCTGGGCCAGGCGCTCGGCATTCCGGGCGCGCTCAGCAATCAACCGCCGCCGGCCGCGGTCGTCGAGGACGAAGCCGAGGTGCTGGAAGGCGAAGCGGCACCGGCTGCGCCGGAGATTCCGAGTAACCAGAATCGCTCCGCCACGCGCAACTACGAGGTCGATCGCATCGTCAGCCACACCAGCAATCCCACGGGTACGATCCAGCGGCTGTCGGTCGCGGTCGTCATCGACGACAAGCTGGTCGCCGGAGAGGATGGCGGCACCAGCGAAACGCCCTACAGCGAGGAAGAAATTGCCCGCTTCGAAACCCTCGTCCGGGAAACCATCGGGTTCGACGAAATCCGCGGCGATTCCATCAGCGTCGTCAATGCTTCTTTCCTCGAAATCGAACCGCCCGCGATCGAACCCGTGCCGGCCTGGCAAAGCCTGTTGCAGGAAGCCTGGATCGTCAACCTGATCAAGCAGGTCCTCGGCGCGCTCGGCCTGGTACTGGTGTATTTCATTTTCGTACGGCCGCTGCTGCGTTCACTGTCGCTCAAGCCGACGGACGACGAATCCGCGCAGGCGGGCGGCGCGGTCCAGACCCTCGCGGCGCCGGCCGCGATGCCGGGCCAGGCCTACGCGCCCCAGCCGGGTATACCCAGCCTGACCGCCGACGCTTCCAGCCAGGCGGCGCTGATGCGGCGCAAGGACGCGACCTACGATCAGAAGGTCGATATGGCTCGCTCGATGGTGATGGACGACCCGGCGCGGGTAGCCAACGTGATGAAACAGTGGGTGGGTGAAGAGTAGTGGCTGAAGAAGAAGCAGCCGGCGGCGAGCGCAACCTCAAGGGTGCCGAGAAAGCCGGGGTGTTCCTGCTGACGCTGGGCGAGGACGTCGCCGCGGCGATCCTGCAGCACATGGATCCACGCCACGTGCAGCAGGTCGGTTCGACCATGGCAACCATGAACGACGTTTCGCGGCCGATGGTCGAGGGCGTGATCGACAACTTCTTCGATCTGCTCGAGACCCAGACCGCGCTCGGCGTCGGCAACGACGGTTACGTTCGCGGCATGCTGGAAAAGGCGCTCGGCGAAAAGGCCGGCACCGTGATCGACCGCATCCTGCTCGGCAACGGCAGCAAGGGGCTGGATTCGCTGAAGTGGATGGATGCGCGCTCGATCGCCGAGATCATCCGCTTCGAACACCCGCAGATCATTGCCATCATGCTGTCCTACCTGGAGGCTGACAACGCCGCCCAGGTGCTCAGCTTCCTGCCCGAGCCGGACCGCGCCGGCATCCTGATGCGTATCGCGACGCTGGAGGGTGTACAGCCCGCGGCGATCAAGGAACTCGACAGCATCATGGATCGCTACTTCAGCGACCAGGACAACGTCAAGTCGTCGATGGTCGGCGGACAGAAGACCGCGGCCGATATCCTCAATTTCCTCGAAACCGACGTCAACCACCAGATCATGGAAGTGATGCGCAGCGAAAACGAGGAACTCGCCGAGCGCATCGAGGACCAGATGTTCGTGTTCGAAAACCTGCGCGATGTCGACGATCGCGGCATCCAGACCATGATGCGCGAGATTTCCACCGACCTGCTGGCGCTGGCACTGAAGGGTGTCGACGACGAGATGCGCAAGAAGTTTCTCAAGAACATGTCCTCGCGCGCGGCCGACATGCTGGTGGAAGACATGGAGGCCAAGGGACCGGTCAAGCTCAGCGAAGTCGAGGAAGCGCAGAAGGAAATTCTCGCGGTCGCGCGCAAGCTCGAGGAGTCGGGCGAGATCATGCTCGGCGGCGGCGGCGAGGCCATGGTCTAGGCCGTGTTCCGGGTTACCGCGCAACGGCAGGTCTGACGCATGAGCGAAACGGACGAAAACAACGACGACGCGGTCGCCCGGTGGCGCGCGCCGGTGATGGCGGCCGATCCGTCACGCGTGCTGCGCTCTCGTGAAATCGCCGATCCGACGATGCCGACCGCGGACGATATCGAGAGCTGGCGGCAGCAGGCCGAGGAAGAGGGTTTCCGCCAGGGACTCGAGCGTGCACAGCAGGAAACTGCCCGCCTGCAGCAGCACCTGCTGGAGCTGATCGACTTTTTCGAGCATCCGCTGCAGGCTCTCAACGAGGATATCGAGCACCAGCTGACCCAGCTGGCGGTCATCCTCGCGCAGCAGCTGGTACGGCGTGAACTGAAAGTCGAACCGGGTGAGATCGTCGGCCTGATCCGCGACAGCGTGCAGCTGCTGCCCGGCACCACGCGCAATATCTCTATCCTGCTGCACCCGGAGGATGCACGCCTGGTGCGCGACGCGCTGTCGCTCGCGCCGGCCGACGAGGAAACCAGCTGGCAGCTGATCGAAGACCCGATGATGACCCGCGGCGGCTGTGAAATCCAGGCGCCGCCGGCGTCTATCAACGCGACACTCGAGAATCGCCTGTCCGCGCTGGCGGCGTCGGTACTCGGCGGCGAGCGGGAGCAGGACGCGTGAGCGAAGCGCTGATCGAGCGTGCGCGGCTGGACTGGATGACCGCGCTGGCGCGCGTCGGCAGCGAGTCGAAACGACACGCGCGGCCGGTGGTCGAGGGTGTGCTGACCCGCATGGTGGGCCTGACGCTCGAAGCGGTCGGCTGCCAGGCACCGATCGGCGCACGCTGCGACGTGGTCAACGCCACCGGCGAACGGGTCGAGACCGAGGTGGTCGGCTTTGCCGGCGATCGCCTCTACCTGATGCCGACCTCCGAGGTGCGCGGCCTGACACCGAACGCGCGCGTGATCCCGACACGCGAGGGCTCGGACGTGCTCGCCGGCCCGGAATTGCTCGGGCGCGTCATCGACGGCCGCGGTCGGCCGCTCGACGGGCGTGGCCCGTTGCGCGCGCGTCACCCGGTGCCGATGACCGGCAAGGAAATCAACCCGCTCAACCGTAAACCCATCGACGAGGCGCTCGATGTCGGCGTGCGCGCGATCAACGCGCTGTGCCCGATCGGTCGGGGGCAGCGGATGGGACTTTTTGCCGGCAGCGGCGTCGGTAAGTCGGTGCTGCTCGGCATGATGACGCGCTACACCGAGGCCGACATCGTCGTCGTCGGCCTGATCGGCGAACGCGGCCGCGAGGTGCGCGAATTCGTGCAGGAGATTCTAGGCGAGCAGGGTTTGCACAAGGCCGTGGTGGTTGCCGCCCCGGCGGATTCCTCGCCGCTGATGCGCATTCACGGCGCGATGCTCGCGACCAGCATCGCCGAGTATTTTCGCGATGCCGGCGGCAAGGTCCTGCTGTTGATGGATTCGCTTACGCGCTTTGCCCAGGCGCAGCGCGAAATTGCGCTGGCCATCGGCGAACCGCCGGCCACCAAGGGTTACCCGCCGTCGGTATTCGCGCGCCTGCCGCAGCTGGTCGAACGCGCCGGCAACGGTGACGGTGGCGGCTCGATCACCGCGTTCTACACGGTGCTGGTGGAGGGTGACGACCACGCTGACCCGATCGCCGACTCGGCACGCGCCATCCTCGACGGTCATATCGTACTGTCGCGCGAACTGGCCGAGACCGGGCTGTACCCGGCGATCGACGTCGAAACCTCGATCAGTCGACTGGCGCCGCAGATCACGCGGGCCGACGAATTTGCCCGCATCCAGGAATTCAAGCGAATCTACAGCCGCTTTCGCCAGAACCGCGACCTCATCAACGTGGGCGCCTACCAGCGTGGCTCGGACCCGGAAATCGATCGCGCGATCGCGATGCAGGCGCCGATGAATGCGTTCATCGGCCAGGACATGACCACCGCGGTTGGCATCGGCGACAGCCGTGCGCAGCTGGCCGAGCTGCTGCAGCGAGCCGAACCGGTGGCAGCGCCGGCGGATGAATCGGCCAGCGCCGGTGAACTGGTAGTCGGAGACCAGCTATGACCCGTACCCGGCGCCTGCAACCGGTTGTCGAGCATACCGACCAGCAGGAAAAGCGCGCGCTGCAGGAGCTGGCACAAAGCCAGGCAATGTACGAAATCGAGCAGCAGCGCCTGCAGCAGCTCAGGGATTACAAGCGGGAATACCTCGAGCGTGGCGAAACCGACGGCGGGACTTGCTCGCCGATCCAGCTGCAGGAATTCAACCGTTTCCTGCAGCAGCTGGACACGACCATCGAGCGCCAGCGGGAAATAGTCGAGCTGCGCCAGCGCGAACTCGAGCAAAAGCGACTGAGCTGGCGTGATCGCCGAATCGATGCCAGGGTGCTGCACAAGGCGGTCGAGCGTATCCGTCGCCAGGAACTGCGCGAGCAGGACCGCAGCGAGCAAAAGACGATGGATGAATTCGCGCTGCGCCGCGGACGCTGAAAACTGGCACGCTCCCTGCATTACCCTGCTTAAGACGAACTGCAGGGCGACCGCGCGCCGGTCGAAGATCCGACTCGATGGACATACTGTTAACCGAAATACGCCCGGGCGGCGCTGAATCCGCGAAGGTCGAACTCCCGGCCCCGGAACCCGGCGCAGCCTTTGCCGCGTTGCTGAAGGATTTACCCGGCGATGGATCCGGGGAAACGCGCGCAAACGGCCTCGCGGCCGTCGACTCACCCCGCGTATTCGATGAAAAGTCCATGCAAATCAACGCTCTGGATGACCTCCAGGAATTGGTGCGGGGCATGGCGCAAGCGCCCGACGCGATTATCGAAGGTGTTTCTCGGCCGGCGATGACGTCGTCCACGATACCGCCGCCGATCTTACCGGAGCAGATTTCTGCCGCCGTTCGCGAGGCCGCTACATCCGTGACCGAGATACCGATCGAGGCAAACGCCCCGCTGACGCCGAATCCGGTTTCGGCGGGCCGTGTCTTGCCGCGCGGCGGCAGCGGTTTGCCGCTCGCTGCTGAAGCGGCGCCGCTAGCGCCAACGGCCGTTGCCGCCCGCGTTCCGCCGCCGCCTGCGCAGCCCGTGGCGGACCAGCCGGGCAAGGTTGAGCTGTCGACCCGAATATCACCGGCGCCCGCATCGCTGCCAGCGACGATGGTGACTGACCCGGTGCGTGACCCGGGAGCCACGCTCGCGAACAACGTCGACGCAAACGAATCGACCGCGCCGCTACCGCGCTCCGGATCGGTGCCCGCGGCTGCAACGCCGGTGCCGGCGACAGGTGCAACCGGCACGGGTCCGCAGGCGCAGCTGGTGCCGGCGGATAGTCGCGCTGGCGAGCGCGCGGCGCAAGACGTCGCGCGCTTCGACGCGCAATCGCTGCCAGGGCTGAATGCAACCGCTGCAGCCCGGCCGCCGAGCGCTGACTCCGGACCCGCTGCCGCGGCAGCTACCGGCACCGACCGAATCGCCCCGCCTGCGAGCAACGGCATCGAGATCCGGCCGCGCAATGGCGACAGGATCGCGCCGCCGTCGGCGGTCGGCGTGGGCGAAGCGGCAGCGCCGCAAGCTGCCGAGCCTGCGCCCGCAGGTTCGACCACGGCGGTGCCGGCACGTGAAGCCTGGCTGCGCGCCGGGTTCGACGTCAACCCGAGTCCGCGCCCGGATGCGCGTCCGGCCGACAGCGGCCTGGCGCCTGTCGATTCGGCTGGCGACACCCCGTTAGCGCTGCGCGAAAGCCTGCTGCAGCGGCCGCTGGACGCGCTCCAGGCGAACCCGGTACAGGTGAACGCAACCCCGCTGGCGGCGTCTGGCACCACGGCAACCCCGCTGGCGACCGGTGCGCCGCTCCAGCCGGGTCTGCCGCCGCAGCTCGATACCCTTGCGCTGGCGCGGGACGCAGCCCCGGCCGACTGGGGTGAGGGGATCGGCGAGCGCGTCAGCTGGTTGATCAATCACAAGCAGAACAGTGCCTCGATACGCCTCGACCCGCCCGCGCTGGGCCGACTAGATGTGCAGATTCGCATCGCCGACGATGCGACCACGATAACCATCCAGGCCCAGCAGGGACAGACGCGTGACCTGATCGATGCCGCGACCCCGCGCCTGCGTGAATTCCTGCAGGACGCCGGTTTCCAGAACGTCAATGTCGACGTATCCCAGCGCCAGGAGCAGCAGCTGGCGCGGGGCCAGAATTCCGCCGGCGAAGCACCGCTGGACGCTGATGAAAACGCGGCCGACGACGACGCCGAGCTGGGGTCGGGCGAGTTTTCCCCCGCGTATCGCGGTGACGGCCTGGTCGATACATTTGCCTGACCGGCAAGCAATTCACTGAAGTAACTACCCCCTGGTTCGGCGGCCTTCGGGCCGCTTTTTTTTGCCCGGCGTTGCGCCGGCCCGCGGGCTGCGATCGCGATGTTTTTGCGGCATACCGCCGGGTTCCCGTCCCTGCGCCGGCGAACGCAGCGTCAAATTTCCGGCTCTTTTTTTTCCGCAATCGCAAGCCGCTGATTTCATTGATTATTTTTGATTGGCACAGGGTTTGCTAACGAAAGGGGAAACTCAACACGACGAGGGACGGGAAATGGCCCAGGACAACAAGCAAGCCGATGACGAAGCCGAAGCGCCGGCGGGCGGCGGCAAGAAAAAACTGATATTCATGGTGCTCGGCGCGCTGCTGCTGGTTGGCGGATCGGTGGCCGGTACGCTGATGATCGTCGGTGGTGACGACAGCGCCGAAGCCGAAGTCGAAGTCGAGGCCGAGCCGGATCGCGGCAACGCAACCTACGTCGACCTCAAGCCGGCTTTCACGGTCAACCTCGCGCCCGAGGATCCGGTCGGTTTCCTGCAGATTTCGATGCAGGTGCTGACCTTCGACGAAGACGTGGCGGACGAGCTCGAAAAACACAAACCGCTGATTCGCAATAACCTCGTGGTGCTGTTTGGCAGGCAAAAGTCCGCCGAGCTGCGCGCCGCCAACGGCAAGGAAAAACTGCAGGTAGCCGCGCTCGAAACCGTGCAGTCGGTGATCAACGAACACGGTTCGGGCGGCCAGGTCGACAACGTGTTTTTCACCAGCTTCGTAATGCAGTAGGGCGGGCCGGGGTCTTGAGTAACGATATCCTCAGCCAGGACGAAGTCGACGCGCTGCTCGGCGGTGTCGATGACGGCGCCATCGATACCTCCGACTCGGGCGCCTTCGACGGCGAGGCGCGGCCGTTCGATTTCAACGACCAGGAGCGCATCGTGCGCGGTCGCCTGCCGACGCTGGAAATGATCAATGCGCGCTTCATGCGTTATTTTCGCATCAGCTTTTTCGACCTGCTGCGCAAGTCGCCCGAGATAACCACCGAGGGTGTCGAACTGATCAAGTACTCCGAGTATATCGGCGGCCTCGATTTGCCCACCAGCCTGAACCTCGTCAAGGTCAGCCCGTTCCGCGGCACCGGCCTGGTGGTACTCGACGCGCAGCTGGTGTTCGCGCTGGTGGATAACTTCTTCGGCGGTGACGGCAGTATCAAGGCGAGCACGCTCGAGCGCGAGTTCACCGGCACCGAGCTGCGCGTGATCAACAAGGTCGTGCAGCTGTGTTTCAACGACCTCACGCGTGCCTGGCAGCCGATCAAGCCGGTCAATTTCAGCCAGCAGGGCCACGAACTCAATCCGCAGATGGCGACCATCGTCAGTCCCAGCGAAGTCGTCGTGGTATCGCGGTTCGCTATCGATCTCGGCAGCAGCAGCGGCGAGATCCACGTGGTTTATCCCTACTCGATGATCGAGCCGATTCGCACGCTGCTCGATGCCGGCGTACAGAGCGATCACGGCGAAACCGACGAGCGCTGGTCGACCCTGCTGCGCGAGGAACTGATGCACGCGCGCATCAACCTGCAGGCGCTGTTCGTCGAAAAAGAGATCCCGGTTTCCGAGCTGATCAATTTCAAGGCCGGCGACATCATCCCGATCGACCTGCCGGAGCGCGTGCTGGTACTGGCGGAGGACATCCCGGTGGTGCGCGGTCACTACGGCGAACACCAGGGCAACGCCGCGGTCAAGGTGGACGAGATCGTCGAGATTTTCGACCCGGATCAAGACGGGATCAAGCTCCCGCAGCACTGATATCTGGAGATTTTTATGAGTAACGAGACCGAGCAGTTAATGGACCAGGCCGCGACCGCGGAACAGCTGGACGGCGTCGAGGACGCCAACGCGGACAACGCCGCGCATGACGAGGATTTCAAGCAGGTCGAAGCACGCAAGCTGAGCGAGTCGGCCAACCCCGGGGCGGGCGAGGTCAAGCTCGATGTGATCCTCGATATCCCGGTCACCGTGGCGATGGAAATCGGTCGTACCCAGCTCAGCATTCGTAACCTGCTGCAGCTCAACCAGGGCTCGATCGTCGAACTCGATCGCCTGGCGGGAGAGCCGATGGACGTGCTGGTCAACGGCACGCTGGTGGCGCATGGCGAGGTCGTGGTCGTCAACGACAAGTTCGGCATCCGGCTGACCGACGTGATCAGCCCGGCCGACCGGATCAAGAACCTGCGCTGATGCGCTGGCTCACGTTTCCAGTCCTGTGGCTTGCCACGGGTGCGGCGCGCGCCCAGGCAGAGGCGCCGGCAGCGCTCGAGCCGGTGTCGTCGCCGTACCTGCTGAAGCTGACCGGCGGACTGATTCTGGTCGTGCTGGTGATCGTGGCGCTGGCCTGGCTGGTGAAAAAACTCAACCTGGCGCAGCAGTCGGGGCAGGGCCTGATCCGCGTGGTCGCCGGCCTGTCGCTGGGTACGCGCGATCGAATCGTGCTGCTGCAGGTAGGCGAGGAACAGATCCTGGTAGGGCTGTCGCCCGGACGCATCGAAAAACTGCACACGCTCGCGCAGCCGCTGGAACTGCCCGACGGCCCCGCGGTCGGCGCGAACTTTGCCGATCGATTCAATCGCCTGATGGGCGACCGGGAGACGTCGTGAAATCGTTCGTGCCGAGACTGATCCCCCTGTTACCCCTGCTGTTCGCGGCCTTCGACGTCCAGGCTCAGTCCGTCGGGATTCCGGCGATATCGGTCGACGGCGGCAACGGCGATGGCCAGACCTACAGCGTGACGCTGGAAATTCTCGCGCTGATGACGGTGCTGACGCTGCTGCCGGCGATCCTGCTGATGATGACATCGTTTACCCGCATCATCATCGTACTGTCGATCCTGCGCCAGGCGCTCGGCACCGCGCAAACGCCCTCGAACCAGATTATTCTCGGGCTGGCGCTGTTCCTGACCCTGTTCGTGATGGCGCCGGTGCTGGACCAGGTCAACCAGGTGGCGTTGCAGCCCTACCTGGACGGTTCGCTGTCGGCGATGGATGCATTGCGCCAGGCGACCGAGCCATTCAAGACCTTCATGCTGGCGCAGACCCGCGAAACCGATATCCGCATGTTCGCCGACATTGCCGGCGTGGAGTACATCGAGTCGCCGGAGCAGACGCCGCTGACCCTGCTGATGCCGGCATTCGTCACCAGCGAGCTCAAGACCGCGTTCCAGATCGGTTTCCTGATCTTCATACCGTTCGTCATCATCGACCTGGTGGTCGCGAGCGTGCTGATGTCGATGGGTATGATGATGCTGTCGCCGATGATCATCTCGCTGCCGTTCAAGCTGATGCTGTTCGTGCTGGTCGATGGCTGGGCCCTGATCATGGGCACGCTGGCATCGAGTTTCCTGCTGGGAGGTTGACGTGACCCCGGACGAAATCATCGACCTGTCGCAGCAGACGCTTTACCTGATCGCGCTGATCGCCGCGCCGATGCTGCTGTCGGCGCTCGCCATCGGCCTGATCATCGGTATGTTCCAGGCGGCGACCTCGATCAACGAGCAGACCCTGAGCTTCATTCCCAAGCTGCTGGTACTGCTGCTGTCGATCATGATCGCCGGTCCCTGGATGCTGAACCTGCTGGTCAGCTTTACCCAGCGGCTCTACCTCGGCATACCGGGCCTGATCGGGTAGCCGCGTGGAGTTCGATTTTCCCGAAGCCACGGCTTTCGTCGGCTCGCTGCTGTGGCCGATGATGCGCATCGGCGCGATGCTGCTGGCGATGCCGGTGCTCGGCACCCGGCTGGTGCCGACGCGGGTCAAGGTTATCCTGACGCTGGTGATGTCGGTACTGGTGGTGCCGCTGCTGCCCGAGGTTCCGGCGGTCGAGCCGCTGTCGCTGGCCGGCCTGATGATTTCCGTGCAGCAGGTGCTGATCGGGCTCGCCATGGGATTTACCCTGCAGCTCGTGTTCGGCGCGCTGATGATCGCCGGCGAATCCATCGCGATGACGATGGGTCTCGGTTTCGCGTCCATGGTCGACCCGGCCAACGGCGTCAACGTGCCGGTGGTGTCGCAGTTTTTCATCATCGTCGGCACGCTGCTGTTTCTCGCGCTCGGCGGTCACCTCGTGCTGTTCCAGCTGGTGCTCAGCAGTTTCCAGAGCCTGCCGATTTCACCGACCGGAATCGACCGCAACGGCCTGTGGACGCTCGCCGCCTGGGGCAGCCAGATGTTCATCGGCGCCCTGTGGGTGGCCATCCCGGCGCTGGTGTCGATGCTCGTGATCACGTTGGCGATGGGTGTCATGACGCGCGCCGCGCCGCAGCTCAACATCTTCTCGGTCGGTTTCCCGGTCACCATGTTCGCCGGCTTCGTGATCCTGATGCTGATCATGCCGGGCTTCCTGCCGCGGTTTAACCAGATGCTGCTCGAAGCCATGCAGCTGTCGCAATCACTGGTTGTTCGCTAGGAGGGCGCGATGGCGGAAGAAAGTCAGAACGGCCAGGAAAAAACCGAACAGCCAACCCCGAAGAAACTGCGCGACGCCAAGCGCAAGGGGCAGGTGCCGCGCTCCAAGGAACTCAACAGCATGACCGTGACCGTGTTCGGCGCGCTCGGCCTGCTGTTCATGGGCACGCACATGATCGGTGAAATCTCGGCCTCGATGACGCGCGGTTTTGCCCTCACCCGCGAGGACGTGTTTACCCGCGCCGCGCTGTTCGAGAAGTTCCAGCTCGCGGTCGGTGATGCGCTGGGCGCAATCGGTCCGTTTCTCGCGTTGATGACGGTGGTCGCGATTTTCACCCCGCTGGCGATCGGCGGCTGGTCTTTCAGTCTCGAGGCGCTCGCGTTCAAGGGCGACCGGATCAACCCGATCACGGGCCTGAAGCGCATTTTCGGCGCGCGCGGGCTGATGGAACTGGTCAAGTCGATGGCCAAATTCCTGCTGGTATCCGCGGTTGCGGTCGGCTTCCTGTGGAGCAAGGCCGACGATTTCCTCGGCCTCGGGGCCCAGTCGCTGACGCTGGCGCTGATCAACGGCGCCTGGCTGCTGGGACTCAGTTTCCTGGTAGTGGCATCGACGCTGATCGTGATCGCCGCGATCGACGTGCCGTTCCAGCTGTGGGATCACGCGCAGAAACTCAAGATGACGCTGCAGGAAGTGCGCGACGAACTCAAGGATACCGAGGGTAAGCCCGAGGTACGGTCCAAGGTGCGCCAGCTGCAGCAGGAGATGGCGCAGCGACGCATGATGGAAGCCGTACCCGAAGCCGACGTCGTGATTACCAACCCGACCCATTACGCGGTGGCGCTGAAGTACGATCGCGACCGCATGGCCGCGCCGATCGTGCTGGCGATGGGGCGCGACCTGATCGCGCTCAAGATACGCGAGATCGCGGCATTCCACGACATCGAGATCTTCGAGGCGCCACCGCTGGCGCGCGCGCTGTATGCGTCGAGCAAGCTCGACCAGGAGATTCCGGCGCACCTGTACTTCGCGGTAGCGCAGGTGCTGGCCTTCGTTTTCCAGCTGCGCATCGCGCGCGAGCAGGGCAGCGAACCGCCCGCGCGTCCCGACCCCTACCTGCCGACCGACGAGGAGGCCTAGATGACCGGACAAACGCTGAGTGCGCAGCTCAGGGCCATAAATCCGCAGGGACTGGGGGCGCCGCTGGTCGTCATCATGATGCTGGCGATGGTGGTTATTCCGCTGCCGCCGATGGCGCTGGACATGTTGTTCACGTTCAACATCACCTTTGGCCTGGTGGTGCTGCTGGTGTCGGTATATGCGCTCAGGCCACTCGACTTTACCGTGTTCCCGACGATCCTGCTGGTCGCCACGCTGTTGCGGCTCGCGCTCAACATCGCCTCCACCCGGGTAGTGCTGCTCGAGGGTCATACCGGGACCGCCGCGGCGGGCAAGGTTATCGAAGCCTTCGGTGATTTTGTCATCGGCGGCAACTACGCGGTCGGCCTGGTGGTATTCGCGATCCTCGTAATCATCAACTTCGTCGTCGTCACCAAGGGTGCCGGGCGCGTGTCCGAGGTCAGCGCGCGCTTTACCCTCGACGCGATGCCGGGCAAGCAGATGGCAATCGACGCCGATCTGAACGCCGGGTTGTGCAGCCAGGACGAGGCGCGCCAGCGGCGAGCCGAAGTCGCGCAGGAAGCCGATTTTTACGGCTCGATGGACGGCGCCAGCAAGTTCGTCCGCGGCGATGCGATCGCGGGTATCCTGATCCTGTTCATCAATATCATCGGTGGTCTTGCGATCGGCGTGTTTCAGCATGATCTCGAGGTCGGCGTCGCGATGCGTAACTACACGCTGCTGACCATCGGTGACGGCCTCGTGGCGCAGATTCCGTCGCTGGTGCTGTCGACCGCGACCGCGATCATCGTCACCCGCGTGTCCAATGCCGAGGCCATGTCGAGCCAGGTTTTCACCCAGATGTTCGACAATCCGCGCGCGCTGATCGTCGCGGCCACGATCATCGCGCTGCTGGGACTGATTCCCGGCATGCCCAACGCCGCTTTCCTGACCATTGCCGCGATCGCCGGCGGACTGGCCTGGAGCCTGCATCGGCGCGCGCAGCGCGGCGAACTGGTCGAGGTCGAAACCGAGGAAGTGGAGCCGCTGCCGGAGCAGCGTGATCTCAGCTGGGACGACGTACAGACCGTCGACATCATCGGCCTCGAGGTGGGCTACGGCCTGATTCCGCTGGTGGACACGCGCCAGGGCGGCGAATTGATGACGCGTATCAAGGGTGTGCGCAAGAAGCTGTCGCAGGAACTCGGTTTCCTGGTGCAGCCCGTGCATATCCGCGACAACCTCGACCTGTCACCGAACGCGTACCGTATCAGCCTGCTCGGTGTCCCCATGGGTGAAGCCGAAGTGGTGCCGGGGCGCGACCTCGCGATCAATCCCGGTACGGTTTACGGCGAGCTGGCCGGTACGCCGACACGCGACCCGGCGTTTGGCCTCGAAGCGGTCTGGATCGAGCCGGCTCAGCGCGATCACGCGCAGACGCTCGGATATACCGTGGTCGACGCGTCGACCGTGGTGGCCACCCACCTCAGCCAGCTGCTGCAGGACAATGCGCACGAACTGATCGGCCACGAGGAAGTGCAGGAACTGCTGGAAGTGCTCAAGCGCAATTCACCCAAGCTGGTGGAAGGACTGACGCCGAAGCCGCTGGAACTGAGCGTAATCGTCAAGGTGCTGCAAAACCTGCTGCAGGAACGCGTTGCCATCCGCGACCTGCGCACGATTGCCGAAACCTTGGCGGAATTTGGTCACAAGAGTCAAGATGCCGGCGTCCTGAGCGCCCAGGTGCGGGTCGCCCTGAGCCGCCAGATCGTGCAAAACATCTTCGGCATGGCGCCAGAGCTGGTTGTCATGACCCTGCACCCGTCTTTGGAACAGATTTTGCTTCAATCCGTACAGGGCGACGACGGCAACGTCATGGCGCTCGAACCCGGATTGGCACAGATGATACACCAGGCACTCAAACAGGCAGCGGAATCACAGCAGGCGAACGGCGAACCGGCCGTGCTGCTGGTATCGCAGAGTATGCGCGCATTCCTCGCCCGTATGGTGCGCCACGCCATTCCCGGCCTGCAGGTGCTTGGCTACGACGAAATTCCCGACGACAAGCAGCTGCGCGTAATCGCCAGCATCGGCGCGCCGGACGCGGCCGCCGGCACTGAAGTGAGGACAGGCAATGCAAATTAAACGAACCTTTGCGCCGACGATGCGCGAGGCCCTGGCGCAGGTCAAGCGCGAACAGGGTGCCGATGCCGTAATTCTCGGCAACAAGAAAGTTCCGGGCGGGGTCGAAATCCTGTCGGCGATCGACTTCGACGAAAGCGCGGTTTCCAGTCTTGCCGCGCAGGCACCGGCACCGCAAATGCCGGCGCCGGCCACACCCGCCGCGACCAGCGACGTCGCCAGCGATGCCTGGGTCGACACCCTGTTGCACGACGGTCGCCGCGAGCCGACGCTCGGGCCGGTAGCGGCCAACCAGCGACGCGTCGAGGCCGCGCCATGCACACCCGCGCCGGCAGCGCATACGCCAGCGCCGGCACCCGCGCTCAAGGCGGTTGCGCCGCGCAAGCAGGTCGCCAGCAAACCCGCGGCGCGCGCCAAGGCTCGTCCGCGCGCGCTACCGCAGAGCGCGCCGGCCAGCCCCGCTCGCCGCGCGCAGTCGGCCCGTCGCCAGGCGCCAGCGCAGGCCGCGCGCAAGGCGCCGGCGCAGGCCGCCCGCAAGGCGCCGGCGCAGGCCGCCCGCCAGGCACCGCGAAAGGCCGCGGTCAAACCCGCGGTACAAAAGCCGATGATCATCGACCAGGTACGCAGCGAACTGCAGAACCTGCGCGACCTGATGGAGAGCCAGCTGTCGGTGCTGCAGTGGGATCGTTTCAGCCAGAAGCACCCGGTACGCACGGTGCTGCTCAACCTGATGGCGGAAATGGGTCTCGGTGCCGACGTCTGTGAAACCGTGCTCGCGCACCTCGACAAGCTCGACGATGATCCGCACAAGGTCTGGCAGCAGGCGCTGGGTATCATCGCGCGCTGTATCCCGATCAATCGCCGCGACCTGCTGGCGGAGGGCGGCCGCATCGCGCTGGTCGGCTCCACCGGGGTCGGCAAGACCACGACCATCGCCAAGCTCGCCGCGCGTTTCGCTCACCTGCACGGCAAGCGCTCGGTTGCGATGATCAGTACCGACCAGTTTCGCATCGGTGCCCAGGAACAGCTGCAACATTTTGCCCGCCTGCTGGAAATACCGTTGCTGACCGCCGGCAACAGCGAACAGCTGGTCGACTGCCTCGACATGCTGGCGGACAAGAAGCTGGTGTTGATCGATACCGCCGGTATGAGCCAGCGCGACCTGCGCCTGTCGGAACAGTTTCACCGCCTGCAGCGCGGCGCGCCGCAGATTCGCCCGTACCTGGTGCTGTCGGCGAACACCCAGCTCGCCGCGCTCAACCAGACCGTGCAGAACTTCGGCAAGGTCAAGCTCGCCGGTGCGATCGTCACCAAGCTCGACGAGGCGGCCAGCCTCGGCGGCATCATCACCGCGTCGATCCGCCACCAGCTGGTGCTGGCCTATTGCGGCACCGGGCAAAAGGTGCCGGAAGACCTGGAGGCGGCCAAGAGCCACCGCCTGGTCAGCCGCGCGGTGGCACTGATGCAGCAGTACGGCGAAGCCGCGGAGCAGGAGTCGCTGGCGCTGCGCTACAACCACATCATCAACAAGAACATGGCACGGGGTTAAACGATGGACCAGGCTCAAGGCATCAGAAACATGAAGGATCAGCCGCCGGTGCGGGTAATCGCGGTCACCAGCGGCAAGGGCGGCGTGGGCAAGAGCAACGTTACCGTCAACCTGGCCGTGACCCTGGCCAAGGCCGGTCAGCGGGTCATGGTGATGGACGCCGACATGGGGCTGGCCAACATCGACGTGCTGCTCGGACTCACCCCGCGGCTGAACCTGTCGCACGTGGTACACGGGGAGGCCAGCCTGGAGGAGACGATCGTCGACGGCCCGGCGGGCATTCGCATCGTGCCTGCCTCGTCCGGGGTGGCCGCGATGTCGGACCTGACGCCGGCGCAAAACGCCGGTGTCATTCGCTCGTTTTCCGAGTTGACCGATCCGATCGACGTGCTGCTGGTCGATACTGCCGCCGGACTGTCGGACAGCGTGGTCAGCTACACCCGCGCGGCGCGCGAAGTCATCGTCGTCGTATGCGACGAGCCGGCCTCGATTACCGATGCCTACGCGATGATCAAGGTCATGCATCGCGACTACGGCGTCGACCGCTTCCACGTGCTCGCCAACCAGGCGCAGGACGTCAAGCAGGGCCGCGAACTGTATAACAAGCTCGCGCGCGTGGCGGAAAAATTTCTCGATGTCTCGCTCGATTTTCTCGGCAGTGTGCCCTACGACGAAAACCTGAAAAAGGCGGTGCAGAAGCAAAAGACCGTGGTCGAGGCCTATCCCCGCAGCGCCGCCTCGAACGCGTTCAAGCAGATCGCGAAAAAGACCCAGGCCTGGCCGCTGCCGTCCGCAATGGAAGGGCACCTCGAGTTTTTCATCGAGCGCCTGGTCAACTACAGCTCGCAGGAACGAGAGCTGTGAACGGTCATGCCATGTACGCGGAGGTGGAGAAGCTGGGCGGCGACTCCGACCCGATCATCCGCCACGCGTCGCTGGTCAAACGCATTGCGTATCACCTGCTCAACCGGCTGCCGCCGACCGTGCAGGTCGACGACCTGATCCAGGCAGGCATGGTCGGTCTGCTCGAAGCCTCGAGTAATTTCGATCCGGAGATGGGCGCGAGTTTCGAAACCTTTGCCGGGATTCGCATTCGCGGTGCGATGATCGACGAAATCCGGCGCTCGGACTGGACCCCGCGCTCGGTACACCGCAAGTTTCGCGAGGTCACCGAGGCGATCCGGCGGATCGAGAACGAAACCGGTGCCGATGCGCGCGATGCCGACGTCGCCGCCGCGCTCGGCATCGGTCTCAGCGAGTACCACCAGATCCTGATCGATTCATCGTCGTCGCGTATCTACAGTATCGACACGATGGAGTCCGAATCGCAGGAGGGTGCCCTGCCGAGTTCCTCGTCGGAGACGCCGGACGAGGCGCTGACCAGCGACGAGTACCAGAGCCAGCTGGCCGAAGCGATCCGGCACCTGCCCGAAAAGGAACAGCTCGTCATGTCGCTGTACTACGACGACGAACTCAACTTTCGCGAAATCGGTGAAATTCTCGATGTCACCGAGTCGCGCATCTGCCAGCTGCACGGGCAGGCCCTGCTGCGCATCAAGTCGCGCATGTCCGAGTGGAGCCGGCAGGAGTAAAACCGGTAATCCATCGAAGCAGCGATGACGCACGCCGACACTCATATTTTTGCGCCACCGGCCGATAGCAGGGGTAATTGCCCAGCGGGCATTTGCGAGACCGAGCAAGGCTGTATGAATCCAGCAACCAGAATCCTGATCGTCGACGATGTCGCCAGCGTGCGCGCCGTCATACGCAAGTTCCTCGCCGATCTCGGTTACCACCGGGTTGCCGAGGCAGACGACGGTGCCGTAGCCCTGCCGCTGCTGCAGTCCGGCAGCTTCGACCTGTTGATCACCGACTGCAACATGCCGCACATGGACGGTCTGACGCTGCTGCGTCACCTGCGCGCGAATCCGCGCATCGCGCAGATGCCGGCGCTGATGGTGACCGGCGAAACCAGCCACGAGGCGCGCGTGGCCGCCTATGCCGCGGGCGCCAGCGGAATCCTCGCCAAGCCTTTCTGCGCGGCGGGATTTGGCGCGCACCTGCAGGCCATCACCGTGCCGCAGCGCCTGGCGAGCTGAACGTGGCGGACTCGCTGATCAGGTCGGTCAAGCCGGGAGCGCGCACGCAGGACGCGCTGCACAAACCGGATGCGGATAAAAAACGCAAGCCGGCCAAACCCGCCGCGCCACGCCGCCCGAAAGACAAGAAACGCATTATCGACACCTACGCCTGATCGTTGCCGGTCGCGATCTGGCCGGCCCCGTTCCCCTGCAAACCTGCCCTGACGCGCCTCGACGAAAGGCGACCGGCAGCGCTGTTTACCCGATATAAACCTGTCGGCTGGACCGGCCCCAGCACGCGTTCAGAGCCGGTTGCAATGAGCGGTCGCCGGCTCGCTATCTGCAGGTCTGCTACCCCGGGATCGAGCATTTCCACCTGCCTGAATCGGCCCGCACTACTTTTGTGCGGCCGGTGGATTTCACCCATTTAAGGGTTTTATGCCCGTATAAAATATGTTACAAGATCGACACAAATAGAAAAAATCAATAATAAAAACCAATGGGGGCGCAAGCCATGGAGCTTGACACAACGACCGAAGGGTATCTTTCCGATGCCTGTAGCAGGGGGGCAGTTTCTATGCCTCCCGCTTGCCTCTTGCCGCGATATTTGCCCCCGCCCACCCCGGCAAATGCCATTCCTGCAGTCTACGGAGCACACCGATGAGTACATTTAGCGGCCAATGGTTTCGCAGGTCTTTATCTATCCTGGTTTACGCGCTGGTACTCGTCGGCCTGTCCGCCTGTAGCGGCGGCGGTAGCAGCGACGATGACGACGCACCGGCCTCGGTTACGGTCAGCGGTGGTGGCGTCAAGGGGCCGCTGGCGAATGCCGATGCCACGGTTTACGCCTTCGACCCGGCGCAACCCGGATTCAAGGGCGCAATCGTTGCGACCGCAACAACCGACGCCAGCGCCGCGATCGTCGGCCTGACGCTGGCGGGGTCCGCGACACCGCCCTTTATCCTGGAGTTCACCAGTAACGGCGCGACCACCGATATCACCACCGGCGCGGCGCCGGTGATCGGTACCCTGCGGACGGTGATCACGCAGGCGATGCTCGACTCCGGCGAACCGATTTACGGCACTCCGCTGACCACGATGGGCGTCGATATCGCGATTGCCAACTCGGGCCCGGCAACCACCGCCGCCCAGTTCGAGGCCGCGCTGGCCGCGGCGGCGGAGCAAGTTACCTCCACGGTCGGATTCGGCATGCCGGGCGATATCGACATTTACCGCACGCCGCCCCTGGTCAATGACGACACCGATACCGCCGAGGAACAGGCGGATGTCGCGGCTTATCGCAGCGCGGTGGAAGCCCTGACCGCCGTGGTGTTTGCGATCGATCAACAGGCGTCGGGCGATACCTCTGCCGCGCTGATGGAATTGAGCATGGACCTGGCCGACGGCAGTATCGATGGCGTCGTCGGCGGCAATCCCTCCGCTGTGTTCAGCAGCACCGCGCTCGACGTGCTGGCGCAGGACCCGGCCACGCTGACGATACCGAATACGACCCTGACCGTGGCCGACGTGCAGGCTATCCTGGTCAGCGAAACCGCGACCACCGGCACCGCGACCTCGACGAGCGAACTCGATGTCGGCGGTTCGATAGATACCGAGACGAGCCCGGCGGCGACCGATCCCGATCGCGACGGCGACGGTACGCCGAATGCACAGGACGCGTTTCCCGATGATCCCAACGAGGACGTAGACAGCGATGGCGACGGCATCGGCGACAATGCCGATCCGGACGACGACAACAACGGTGTGCTCGACGTCGACGAGGGTGGTGCGGTCAACCCGGGACCGGACGATGACGACGGCGACGGCGTGCTCAACGGGGCTGACAATTGTCCCGCCATCTACAATACCTCGCAGACCAATACCGACGGACTCGGCGACGGCGGTGACGCCTGCGATGCCGACGACGACGAAGACGGTACGCCGGATGTGGACGACGCCTTTCCGCTGGATGCGACCGAGCAAAGTGACGCCGATGGTGACGGTACCGGCGATGTCGCCGACACCGACGACGACAACGACGGTCGCAGCGATGCCAGCGAAGATGTTGCCGGTGCCTCGGTCGATCACGACAACGACGGCATCCCGAACCGCGAGGACACGGATTCGGATAACGACGGCGTGCTCGATTCCATCGACCTGGATCCGTATGACGACGCGGTCAGCCTGAACCAGGCGCCGGTGGTCGCCGACGGCAGCGTGACTACCGACGAAGACGTCACGGTTGCGGTGACGCTTGGCGCTACCGATGACGGCGCAGTTCCCGGTGCGCTGGTTTACAGCCTGAGCGGGCCGGCGAACGGCGTTGTGGGCGGCAGCGCGCCCAACCTGACCTACACGCCGAACCCCGAATTCAATGGTAGCGACAGCCTCAGTTTCACCGTTACCGACGGCGGCGGAGCAACCTCGATTTCGGCTACGGTCACGATCACGGTGAACCCGGTCAACGACGACCCGGTGATCGACCAGGCCGACCCGCTGGCGGTCACCATGGACGAAGATGGCTCGCCGACAGGATTTGTCGCACCGTCGATCAGCGCCAGCGATAACGACGGCGATACGCTCAGCTGGAGCGGCAGCGCGGCAGCCAACGGCATTGCCAGCGTATCCGGTAGCGGCGCGAGCCCAACCATCAGTTATGCGCCGAATGCCGATTTCAGCGGTGGCGACAGCTTCGTCGTCACGGTCAGCGACGGTAACGGCGGCAGCGATACGATCACGGTGAACGTGACCGTGGATCCGGTCAACGACGACCCGGTGATTGCCGAGGGCGACTCGGTCGGCGTCACGATGTCCGAGGATGGTGCACCGATCGCGTTCGTCGCGCCGACCATCACCGCGACGGACATCGATGGCGGTACCCTGAGCTGGACCGGCAGCGCCGCCAGCAACGGCACCGCCAGCGTGTCCGGTAGCGGCGCGAGCCCGACTATCAGCTATGCCCCCAACGCCAACTTCGTCGGCAGCGACAGCTTTACCGCCACGGTCGACGACGGTAACGGCGGCAGCGATACGATCACGATCGAGGTGACGGTCGGCGGCAGCAACGACGACCCGGTCATCGACCAGGCCGGCCCGCTGGCGGTTACCATGGACGAGGACGGTGCGCCAATCGCGTTTGTTGCGCCGACCATCAGCGCGACGGACATCGATGGCGACAGCCTGACCTGGAGCGGCAGCGCGGCAACCAACGGCACTGCCAGTGTATCTGGCACCGGCGCGAGCCCGACGATCAGTTACACGCCGAATGCCGATTTCAGCGGTGGCGACAGCTTCGACGTGACCGTCAGCGACGGCAACGGCGGCAGCGATACGATTACGGTGAACGTGACCGTGGATCCGGTCAACGACGACCCGGTGATTGCCGAGGGCGATTCGGTCGGCGTCACGATGTCCGAGGACGGTGCGCCGATCGCGTTTGTCGCGCCGACCATCAGCGCCACCGATATCGATGGCGGGGCCCTGAGCTGGACCGGCAGCGCCGCCAGCAACGGTGCCGCGAGCGTTTCCGGTAACGGCGCGAGCCCGACGATCACCTATACGCCCGACGCCGGCTTCAGCGGCGTCGACAGCTTCACCGCGACTGTCAGCGACGGTAACGGCGGCAGCGACAGCATCACGATCAACGTGACGGTGGGCCCGGTCAACGACGATCCGGTCATCGACCAGGCCGGCCCGCTGTCGGTCACCATGGACGAGGACGGTTCGCCGATCGCGTTTGTTGCGCCGACGATCACCGCGACGGATGTCGACAGCGCGACGCTGACCTGGAGCGGCAGCACTGCGGGCAATGGCACGGCGAGCGTGTCCGGCACCGGCGCGAGCCCGACCATCAGCTATTCCCCGAACGCCGACTTCAACGGCAGCGACAGCTTCGACGTCACGGTCGGCGACGGTGAGGGTGGCAGCGCCACGATTACGGTGAACGTGACCGTGAATCCGCGCAATGACGCCCCGTTAATCGACCAGGCCGGGCCACTGTCGGTCACGATGAACGAGAACGGCGATCCGATCGCGTTCGTCACACCGACGATCACGGCCACGGATGTCGACGGCGACACGCTGACCTGGAGCGGCAGTACGGCAGGCAACGGCGTGGCTACCGTGTCCGGCACGGGTGCGAGCCCGACGATCACCTACGTACCGAACATCGACTACACGGGCGACGACAGCTTCGACGTCACGGTCAGCGACGGCAACGGCGGCAGCGCATCGATCACGATCGAGGTAAGCATAACCGCTCCGCCGACCGGCGGCGCGGTCTGGGACCAATTCAACTGGGATGACGGCAGCACCTGGCAATAACTGAAAGGTATCCACGATGAAAAATACAACACGAAACGAGGTCTTCGATATGTACAGGCAACCCAAGACAACGGGACTGACCGCATCGGTCGGCCTGGCCTGCATGCTGATCGGCGGCGTCGCCTGGGCGAGTCCCCTGGCGGTCACCAATACCTTCCAGGCGAATACCCCGGCGACCGCGGCCTCGGTAAACCAGAACTTCACCGATGTCGAGAATGCCGTCAACGACAATGATGGCCGGATAACGACCAATACCGGTGACATCGCCGACAACTTTAGCCGGATCAACGATAACGAGGCGGCGATCGGAAACAATTTTTCGCAGCTCGATCAGCGGCTGAGCCGTGTCGAAACGGCAGGTTTGCAAACGGTAGCGGTCGATTGCAATGCTGATTCGGCGGCGCTGGATAACACGGTGCTTACGCCCAACACCGAGTATGTTCTGACGGGGATATGTGACGGTCAGATAGAAGTATCGGGCGGGTCGCTGGGCACGATCGTGATCAAGGGCGACGCCAACGGCAGCAAGGATGACGGGATCACCCTGCAAGCCGGTGCCACCGATCCCGACACCTACGCCGCCGTGTATGGTCAGTACGGTGTGCGCCTGGTCCTCGAAAATCTCACGATCGATGCATCCGCATACAACGGGGCCAGCGACTTTTTTGTCGGGGCAATCGGCGCCTACAGCGGGTCACAGGTGACCATCAGGGACGTCGACGTTGTCGGCGGGGACTATGGCATCGGTGCATACAACAATGGTTTCGCCGAAATCAGCGGTGACAGCAGCGTTACCGGTTTCAGTGCGAATGGCCTGCGCTCGGAGCGCTCATCCGTTATTCGCGTGTACGACACCCTTAGCGTGATAGGCGCCACGGATTCCGAACACGACAGCAGCGATGCCATCGGCGCGTTCAGTAATGGTGTCATCGTGATCGATGACGACGGCGATGCGAACACCAGTCACACGATCACCGCGGCCAGCGGCCCGAATCTCAGTATCGTGCCGGGCGACAATGTCTCGGCGGTCAGTGCCTGGCAGACCAGCACGATCAAGATGCGCGATGCCAACATCACCGGCGTGGTCTGGAGCGGTGACGGATCGCTCGTCGATTTGCGCGGCGTCTTCCAGCAAGACGGTTACCTGAATCCGTATCGCAACAGTGTCCTGCGCTTCCGTGACAGTTCCATCGCTAACGGCACGGCTGACGACATGTCGCTTTACGCCGGCGATTTTTCGGTGTTTCGAATGGACAATACAACGGTGGGCAACGACTCGGGAACCGAGACGGCGTCAACTTATCGCTTCGGCGTCATCGACCTCCGCGGCACGACCAACTTTGGCGGTCGCGACATCTTTTGCTTTGACACGCGTGAAGTGGCGATTCGCTCGGGTGTCACCAATGTAGGTTCGGTTAGCTGCGCACCGCCGCCTCCATAACTGCCAGGCCTGGGACAATTTCGAACCGAGGGATGTTCGGAAAACCTCGGCAACAGAGGAGTTTAAGAAATGAAAAATCGTCACGGAATCAAGTGGGGGAAGTGGGCAATGACGGGTCTATTCCTGTCTGCAAGTGGAGGTGTATTAGCAAGTCCTCTTGCGGTTACCAATACCTTCCAGGCGAATACCCCGGCGACAGCGGCATCGGTAAACCAGAATTTCACCGATGTCGAGAACGCGGTCAACGACAACGATACCCGCATCAATACCAATACCGGTGACATCGCCGACAACTTCAACCTGATCAACGATAACGCGGCCGATATCGATTCACTGGAGTCGGGCATCCGGCCGGGAGATCGAACTTTTATCAACGTCGATTGTGATGCCAATCCGGATGTGTTGCAGCAACCGCCGTATACCGACAATTTCTATCCCTACACGACGTTCATCATTACCGGTGATTGCAACGGGCCATTTTACCTCGAGAGCGATGGCATCCGCATTGTCGGCGCCGAGCCCAACCGCGGCGCTTCGATCGTACTGCCGGCCAGTGCACCGGTCCCCGGCGATGGTGCGGTTTTTGCTGATGGCGCACATGACGTCCGCCTCGAAAACCTGACCGTCGATGCCTCGGCCTGGGGTACTTTTGCGGTCGCCGGGGGAACGGATGCCGCCGGTATCTACCTGCGTAACGCCTTCATGCGCGTGAAAAACGTGGACATCATCGGCGGTCTGTACGGCGCCAACCCGTTCCGCAACTCGATCCTGCGCTTCGAGGGTACGGTCAACATCACCGAGTTCGTCAACGCGGGCCTCAGCGTCGGTGACCACAGCCAGTTCAACAGCCGCGGCCAGGTCAACATCAGCACCACGCGCACCGACGGTACGAACTACATTATCGGCGTAGAAACCTATCGCCAGGGTATCGTCGACTTTCGGGCTGGCGTGAACGTCACCATGCCGGCGGCAGACTTCGACAACAATATTTTCCCGATGGCGATTACTAACGGTTCACAAAGTACGCTGCAGATTCGTAATTCCGGCAGTAACAACATCAATGGCACGGTTGGTTTGTTTTCCTCGTCCAGGGCCAGTATCAACGGGATGAACCTGACCGGTGAACTGCGTGTCGATGGCAGTTCGCAAGCGCAGGTATCGAACTCTACCCAGACCGGCGGAAACGTCAGTGTCGGTTCGGACAACCAGGGGGGATCGTCGCTGAGCGTCTGGAATTCCACCATTGCTACCAACGCTGGCAACGATGACGATATCGATATCGGCCCGCTGTCGACGATGACGATCTCGGATTCCAACGCCGGTCACGGCGTGGGCGGTGAAATCTATATTCGAAAATGGGGTCTGCTGACCGTCTATTTTGGTACCAACCTGAACAACACCGACGTAGGTTGTGATACCGCCGGATCTTTCGACGATTTCGGCGCATCCAATGTAGGTACGATCAACGGTTGCTAAACGAAGTCGAATATTTTTTTTGCAACGTCGTTGCTTGAAATTTCTCAGTCCTGCAGGTCGTCCATGAAGTCCTTGTGCTTGCCGGACAGGCGGTAGGCGAAGCACAGGATCTCGGCGATGACGACATAGAGCTGGGGCGGAATCTGCTCGCCGATATCGAGCGTGTCGAGCACCAGCGCAAGATCGCGATCGAGGTGGATCGGTACCTCCGCCGACTGCGCCGCGCGCAGGATCGCGAGCGCCAGTTCGTCGTGACCGCTGGCGGTTACCCGCGGGGCCGCCTCGCCGTCGTATTCCAGCGCAATCGCGAGTTTCGGAATGCGGTTGTGCATCGATTCAAACCTTCAGATCGATGACCGATTCGACCGGCACCGAAACCCTGTGGCGGGTGCGGGACGGTGGTTCGCCGACGTGGCTGTGCAGCTCGTCGGCGATGAAGCCGACCCGGTCGAGCTGGCGGCGCAATTCGGGCAGGGCCGCCTCGATCCGCGCCTGGATGCTGTCAGAGCGGCTGAAAAAGCTGGCGCCGACCCGTGCACCCTGCAGCGACACCTGGCAACTCAGCGGGCCCAGCCCGGCGAGTTCGAGGTCGAGACGAATTTCCCAGCGCGCTTCCGCGGCTGCCTCGTTGCGCCCCTGCTGCTCGATTTCGATCGCCAGTGGTCGCACCTGCCGGTCGTCGATGAACGGCAGGGTCAGGCTGAGCGACAGGGGTTGCTGGGCCTCGGTCTGCAGGCCGGTCGTGACGCGTTGCAGCAGGTTTTGCCCGAGCGCCTGTTCGACCAGGCGCAGGCCTTCGCGCAGCCATGCCGGCAGGCGCGTGTCGGCGCGCGTGCCTTCGTCGCCGCTGACCTGCTCACGGCCGCTCCCCGGTAACGCGGCTGTTGTTCTCGACGAATCGACCAGCGGTTGCAGTGCCCGGTGGATCAACGCGCCGAGATCGTTCTGGATCGCGCCAGTGGCGGGTTGCGACGGCATGCGCAGGATGCCGAGCAAGCGCAGCCAGTGCACCACTTCGGCCGCTTCGAACTGCCCGAGCTCGCGTAACAGCCCGGTGATCGGCGCCAGCGACCGGTTGGCGGTAAAATCGGGTCCGGCATCGGGCCAGGCGACGGTGCCGGTGCTGTTCCAACGGGTTGCCTGCGCGCCGGTAACGGTGGCTGGCAGCGCTGCCGCAGCAGCCGGCACCGGGGTAAGGCTGGCGGCGGGCGCTGGCGTAAGCGGCACCCGCGCAGCGGCGGCGGGCGCGGTCGATGCGGGCGCCGGGCTCGCGTTGCTCGCGAGCCTGTCGAGCACGGGTGATTTGAATTCCATGCCGGCAACGCGGCCGGCCGGCGACGGACCCGGTGACGATACCGGATTCGCACTGGGGGTGTTACCCGAATCCCGTGGTAGCGACGACACGACGATCTGTGACCCCGGCAGAATTCGCAGGGGTGCGGGCGACGCCGTCGCGCGCAGGAGCGCGAAATGTTGGACGCGAGCGGGGACCTGCCGCACATCGCTGGACGGACGGTCCGTGCCGCGGTCGGTGGCGACGGGCACCGGTCGAAGCAGCTCCGGGATCGAAACGCGGCTGGCCGTTGCTTCGGCGGCACGCCGCGCTGTCGCCGGCCGCAGCTGCGCTGCGGGAGCTGCCGACTGATCTGCCACGGCCTTCGCAGGGTCGGTTCGCGCCGGTACCCGCGACGACGTCGGCGACGATGGCTCCGTCGTGGAGCCGGCCGCGGTTGGCGAGGGCCGGGCCGGGATGCGGGGATCGGGCAACGAGGTTGGGCTTGCCTGGCGCGGAGAAATCTGTGCGGTCTGCGCGGCGCGCATGGCCCACTCGAACAGGCGCACGAGATCGCGCGCACCGTCATTCGCCTGCTGCGGCAGCAGAAAACGCAGCAGCGACAGCAAGATGTCGCGCCGGGTTACCGGGCTGATCTCGAGTGTTGCGTCGCCGCGCTCGGCGCGAATCAACAACAGTCGATCACGCGATACCGGCATTTCGCGCGCGACCTGCAGGATACGGTCGGCCACGCGCAGCTGGCTTTCGCCGCGGCTGCTGGTGACCACTTCCGCCAGCAATACGGGCGACTGCTGCAGGGCACGCGCCAGTTCAGGCTGTTGCGCAAGCGCCAGCCGCAGCGGTTGCGGCACCTGCCGCTCGACTTTCAACACGGGGGCCTCGCCGTTCGGATCCACGCGCAAGCGGATACGCGCGCCCACCTCGAAGTCGACCGTGCGATCCACGCGCAGCGGGCCGAGGCGGGTGTTGAGCAACAGTTCGGTCGGCAAACGCTGGACAACCTCGGCTTCCACCACGCCCGCGCGCAACAGGTTGCGCAGCAACAGGCTTGCCGGATCGACGCCGCCGGTTGCAGTGGATGAGGTCGAGCGCGCGAGCAGGGGAGCCGTATTCGGGCCTATGTCCATGATGGCAATTGCCGTCCACCCCGGGGTAAAAAGCTGCCGGTCGGCGCCCCGGATTTTCGCCACCGCACTGTTCTGACGGCTTCGCGACGCGCCAGGCGTCAAAAAAACCACCACTCTGGCCCCTGATTCGGCGGCAGCGCGGCTTACTTGAGCGGGTTCGGCACGATATCTTGTCGAATCGGCCCGAAAATCCGACAAATTCCCGCCGCTTTGCCGAACCAGGCTGAAGTTCTGCTTGTAACTA
>JASJCI010000006.1 GCA_030066085.1 Gammaproteobacteria bacterium
CATCGCGACCACCGCGGCGCTGAAGAAAATGATCATCCCCGGCGCGATCGCGGTCAGCGCACCGCCGCTGGTGGGATTCATCCTCGGCGCCGAGGCGCTCGGCGGCATGCTCGCCGGCGGCCTGCTGTCCTGCGTGCTGATGGCGCTGATGATGGCCAACGCCGGCGGCGCCTGGGACAACGCCAAGAAGTTCGTCGAAAAGGGCAACTTCGGTGGCAAGGGTACCGATACCCACGCGGCCGCGGTAGTCGGCGATACCGTCGGCGATCCCTTCAAGGACACTTCCGGGCCGTCGATGAACATCCTGATCAACGTCATGGCTATCGTTAGTTTGGTTATCGCTCCGCTGCTCAGCTAGTCAGCACTCTGCTGCAAATAACCCGCCGGGATTCTCCCGGCGGGTTATTTTTCCCCGATCTTCCCGGCAACAGCCGGTTCCCGCGTTATCCCTGCACGCTATTGTGCGCTGTGGCGATCCGAGCTTTTGATTCTCGTACCGGCGCGGTCGTGAGGGGCCGGGCGGGAAACGCTCCGTCCGCGGCTGCGCCGCGGACGGCACATCCCTGTGGCGCTCTCCGCCGGGCCCTCCGTGGCCCGGCGAGGTTCCCGCCCAGCCCCTCACGACCGCGCTCCGATCATCCGCCAAAACCTGTTGTCGTCCTAGCACAACGGGGGCCGTACCCTCCCGCAATAAATTTCTCGTCATTTGTATGTTGGGTCCTACCGATGAACTGTACTCGCCGAAGATGCTAACCCGGCGCTGTTTTTTGGAACCGATTGCGGTATTCTGCGCGGCCAGTGGAAACCGGTAAAACGAGCTCAGCCATGACTAAAAAGAACGCCTTTTACGCCCAGTCCGGCGGCGTGACCTCGGTGATCAACGCCAGCGCCTGCGGCGTGATCGAGACCTGCCGCCAGCACGCCGATCGCATCGGCACCGTTTACGCCGGGCGTAACGGCATCATCGGCGCGTTGACCGAGGATCTGATCGACACCTCGCGCGAGAGCGATGCCGACATCGCCGCACTCAGGAAAACGCCGTCCGGCGCTTTCGGTTCCTGTCGCTTCAAGCTCAAGAGCCTGGACGAAAACCGGCGCGAATACGAGCGCCTGATCGAGGTATTCCAGGCCCACGATATCGGTTACTTTTTTTACAACGGCGGCGGTGATTCGGCCGACACCTGCTACAAGGTCTCGCAATTGTCGGAAACCATGGGTTTCCCGGTACAGGCGATCCATGTCCCGAAAACCGTCGACAACGACCTGCCGATCACCGATAACTGCCCCGGTTTCGGTTCGGTGGCGAAATACATCGCCGTGTCCGCGCTGGAGGCCTCCTTCGACGTCGCCTCGATGGCGAAGACCTCGACCAAGGTTTTCATCCTCGAAGTCATGGGGCGGCACGCCGGCTGGATTGCGGCCGCGGGCGGCCTGATCGCCGATTACGACGTTCCGGTCGTGCTGCTGTTACCCGAGGTCGATTTTGATCACGATCGGTTCATCGCGTCGGTGAAACACAAGGTCGAAACCCACGGTTACTGCACGGTCGTCGTTTCCGAGGGAGCCCACCACCCGGACGGGCGCTTCCTCGCCGAACAGGGTACCCGCGACGCTTTCGGCCACGCCCAGCTCGGCGGCGCGGCGCCGGTCGTCGCGGGTATGGTCAAGGATGCGCTGGGCTACAAGTTTCACTGGGCGGTAGCGGACTACCTGCAGCGCGCCGCGCGCCACATTGCTTCCGCGACTGACGTCGAGCAGGCTTACGCACTCGGTCGGGCCGGGGTCGAAATGGCGCTCGACGGGAAAAACGCCATCATGCCGACGATCGATCGCGTCTCCAGCGATCCCTACGAATGGCGCATCGGCAGCGCGGACCTGGCCGACGTGGCCAACGTCGAGAAAGCCATGCCGCTGGATTTCATCAGCGAGGACGGCTTCGGCATCACCGACGCCTGCCGCGATTACCTCTACCCGCTGATCCAGGGGGAAGCCTACCCCGATTACGACCAACGCGGCATGCCGCGCTACGTCGTGCTCAAAAACGAACCGGTTGCGAAAAAGCTCGGGCCGTTCGAAATCTAGCGCCCGAACCCTAATAGAAAGAATTGAAATCGCCCGGGAATCGGCGATGGTCCGTTTTGTCCGCTATAATGGCCCGCCTTGACACTATTCGGACAGCATCATGATCCTCGACCGGGTAAACAGCGGCTTCAGCATTCCCAACGACGTCAACGTCATCATCGAGATTCCGGCGCACAGCGACCCGATCAAGTACGAGATCGACAAGGACACGGGTGCCATGTTCGTCGACCGCTTCATGGGCACATCGATGCACTACCCCTGTAATTACGGCTACATCCCGCAAACCCTGGCGGAAGACGACGACCCGGTCGACGTCATGGTCGTAACCCCGATCCCGGTCATCACCGGTGCGGTGATTCGCGTGCGGCCGCTCGGTGTACTCAACATGACCGACGACTCGGGCAAGGATGCGAAGATCATCGCGGTGCCGATCGACAAACTGTCGGGTACCTACTCCACCATGCATACCGCGCGCGACCTGCCAAAGCCGCTGCTCGATTCGATCGCGCACTTCTTCGATCACTACAAGGATCTCGAACCCGGCAAATGGGTCACGATCGAAGGCTGGGGTGATGTCGAAGACGCCAAGCGCGAAATCCTCGCCAGCGTCGAACGCTACAAGGCCGCAAACCCGGACTAGCAACCGATCCGGATGGAGTTCTCGCCGGGCCGCCATGATTGTCTCCTGTCATCCCGCGGCTTGGAGGCCTTCCGGGTCGAGGCCGCTGGCGACATGCTTTTTTCGTGGCAGGCAACAGGCTTCGAATCCTGCGCGGATCGGGCCAGGTAGCCGAAGAAACATCCCCGGGGGCTTGCCGCCTTGCAAGGATTACCTCTTGCCGGGGGATCAGGACTCGGCGCGGGTACTCATGAGCAGCGCACGCTCGTCGGCGCCGATTTCGGTAGCCGAACGCAGCGTTTGATAATCGACGTGGCAGATACAGTTGCGCCCGGACTGCTTGGCCTCGTAGAGAAACTTGTCGACCGAGTCGACGAACTCGTCGATATCCTGGGCGCTGGTTTTCATGTACACGCTCGCCCCCATGCTAACCGTCATCCGCAGTTCGCCGGCATCGGTTTGCGCGGGCGTGTCCTGGATTTCGAGCCGGATGCGATCCGCCACCTTGACCGCCAGGTTCAGGTGCGTCTCGGGGAAAACGAGCGCAAATTCCTCGCCGCCGTAGCGACAGACGATATCGGTGGTCCTGACTTCGCCGCGCAGGATCTCCGCCAGGTGGCACAGCGCCTGGTTACCGATTTCATGCCCGTGCGTATCGTTGACCTGCTTGAAGTGGTCGATGTCGAGCAGCACGAGGCTGGTCGGGATACCGCTGCGCTTGGAGCGATCCATCTCCGCCTGCAGCACGTTCTTGAAATGGCGAAAATTGTACAGCCCCGTCAGGGCATCGGTGGACACGAGCTCGGACAACTCTTCGACCTTCTGACGCAACGCCAGGACTTCGTCGTGCCAGGGACAGATCTCCTCGCACGCGGGGCAGTTCCGGTTGTCCTCGTCGGGATCAATCATGCCGATTCAGTTCCTCGAGACGACGGCGTGCTTCAGGCACCGCCCCGGGACCCGCGCGCACGGCAATATCCCGCGGCCGCAGCGGTTCGCCGCGCGCGGAAACAACCCGCACCCGTGCGATCGGTTCGCCATGTTCCCGGTCCTCGAAAATCACGGGTTCGTTACCCTCGCCAAAAACCCACTTGTCACCCCACTGCGTGAGCGCCACCAGCAAGGTCATCATATCCTTGCCCTTGTCGGTCAAAATATACTCGTGCCGCTTGGCACCTTCCTTGACCGGTACGCGGTCCAGGATCTGGTTGGCACAGAGCTTCTTCAGACGCGCGGTCAGAATGTTGCGCGCGATGCCCAGGTGTCCCTGGAACTCCTCGAAACGCCGCGTGCCGAGAAAAGCCTCGCGGATGATCAGGATCGACCAGCCTTCGCCGATGATGTCGAGCACGTGCCCGACGGAGCGTTTCAGCGGATCAAATTTCTCCGGTTTCAACATAGTATGGATGTCTGGGTAATCGACCAATCGGCGACATTATTAAAGTTATAGTAGGAATTTCAGGTCGCGCCGGCCCGGTGTAAAGAGTTGTAGTTGAAAACTTTTAACCGATTCCCGGGATCGCGTCAACAGCCGGCATCCGACTCGAAGGCACCTCCGCTGCCATGCTCGTGGCACGGCAGGTCATCGTCGATCCGGTAGTAGCAGCCGGCCTCGCTGACAAAAATGTGGCCAACGGTCTCGAGTTCACCACTGTCGTCGAGACTGCCCGCCGACACCGAGATTTTACCGCGGCCATCACCGGCATCCCAGAACAGGCTGGCCCCGCAACGCCGACAGAAACCGCGCCGCGTATCGGGCGAAACGTCGTGATACCAGGACAGGGTCGAATCGGCGAGCATTTCGAGATGCTCGCGCCGCAGCGCGGTGTAGGCGGCATAATGACCGTGCGTACGCCGGCAATTCTCACAGTGACAACAAACGACATGGCGCCGTGGTCCGGTGATGCGGTAGCGAACCCCGCCGCAAAGACAGCCGCCTTCCAGCGGACGCGGCTTTTCAGCGCTCATGATCGCGCGCCTCCACCGGCATGATTTCGTCGAACCCGTGAATCGCGTCGAAATGACTGATTTCACGCCGCGGACGCTGCGAATCAGGCTGGTAGATCGCAAGCAAATAGCGAACCCCGTATTCGCGCGCCGATTCCAGCGCGTTCAGGTTGTCATCGATCAACAGGGTCCTGTCGGCGTCGAAGGGGTGGCGTTTGTGCACCTCGTGCCAGCATTGCGGATCCTCCTTGGGCAGCGAGAACTCGTGCACGGTGATCAGTCGATCGAACTTGTCGGCGATACGGGTCCGGTCCATTTTCAGCGCCAGGCTGTCGTGGTGAGCGTTGGTGACCATGACGACGTCCTTGCGCGCGCCGCGCAGGGCGTCGAGAAAATCGATGCAGTAGGGTCGCACCGCGACCTTGTGGCTGACCTCGTGCTTGAGTTCGACGACGTCGATCTCGAGCACCTCGCTCCAGTAGTCGGTCGAATACCAGTTGAGGCTGCCCTCGATGCGGCGAGTCTGGGTAATGATATGATCCCGCGCCAGGACCGCATCCACGCCCTTGATCTCGGCATAACGCAGCGGCAGGTACTCCTGCCAGAAATAATTGTCGAAGTGCAGATCGAGCAGGGTGCCGTCCATGTCGAGTAGCACCGTATCGATATCCCGCCAGTCGATCATGGCGCCGCGGCCGGCCGTCAGAGATCGCGCGCGACGCGAATGCCGACGTTGTACTGTCCCTTGCCGTGCGCGAACTTGAAGCGACTTTCGGAACGAACCGAGTTTGCCGGGCCGCTGAAGGCGCCACCGCGCACCACGCGCACGTTGCAATCGCCGCCTTCCCACACCGAGCCGTCGGTCGGGGCGTCGTTGTAGTTGCGGTGATAACAGTCGTGGACCCACTCGTAGACGTTACCGGCGGTATCGAACAGGCCGAAGGGATTGGGTTTGTAGGTACCGACCCGCGCCGGCTTGCTGGTGTTGAATTCGCTCTTGCAGTCGAACGAGCAGTGCGCATTGTTTTCGCCGGGCCGGGCGCCCCACCAGTAGGAAGTCGTGGTGCCCGCACGGGCGACGTATTCCCACTCGGCCTCGGAAAGCAGGCGGTAACGCATGCCGGTCTGCTGGCCGAGCCAGCGCGCGTAGGCCAGCGCGTCATTCCAGGAAACGTCGATCACCGGGTGGGTCTTGACGTCCCAGCCGTTGTTTTTCGGTTTGCTGCGGCCGGTGGCCTCGGCGAAGCGATAGTACTCGGCGAAGGTCACCTCGTAGACCGATACCATGAAGGACTGTACCGTGACTTCGTGGCGCGGTGCCTCGTCGGCCGAGATCAGGCCCGTGCTGCCCATGCGGAAGGTACCGCCCGGCACCTGTATCATGGTGGGCCCGTAACCGCCCGCCTTGAGTCGATCGCGGAATACGTCGGCCTTGTCGACGAACGCGGGCTCCGGTTCCGGTTCGACCACCGGCTCGGGCACCGGTTCGGGTTCCGCTACCGGCTCGGGTTCGGGCGCGGGCTCGACCTCCGGCTCCTGCTGCAGTTCGGCCTCGATACTCTCCTGCGTGGATTCGACCAGCTCGTTGCCCTTGTCGATCGCCTGGTCGACCAGGCCCTGCTGCCAGGCGAAAAAGCCGCCGCCGCCGAGAACGCCGAGTACGACAAGCCACACCAGCCACTTGTAGGAACGCGGTTCATCGTAATCGTCCGGCACATGCACATCGGCCACGCGCGACACCGGCTGCGGCGCCGGTATCACCGGGTCCGGCGCGGGCGCCGGTTCGGGCAGACCCTCGCGCTCCTTGATGTCGATGACGATCAGGGTGGTGTTGTCCTGGTTGATCTTGTTGGCGTCCTCGACCGCCTTGAGCAGGGCGTAAACGCATTCCTTGGCGGTCGACGACCAGGACGAGTACTGAATGATAGCGCCGGCACCGAGGGTATCGAGACCATCGCTGGCGACGATGACGCGATCGCCGGGGCGCAGCTTGATCGGGGATTCGGAAACGTCGATGCTGCTGATCTCTTCACCGGTCATCGCGCTCATCAGCATGTTGCGCGACATGCCGGCCTGCTCGTCGATCTCCATGCCCTGCTCTTTCATCATGTCGAGATAGGCACCGTAGGAGTGGTCGGCGTTCTGCTTGATCAGCTCGCGCTCTCGGATCAGGTAGAGATGGCTGTCACCGACGCTGACCCAGTAGAGATTGTTGTCCTCGATGTAGGCCGTCACCATCGTGCAGCCCATGCCCCGCAGGGCCGGCGTTTCCTTGACCGACGCGCGGATCTGGTCGTTGGAACGGTTGAGCGCCTCGGTCAGGACCTCGGCAACCTCGGTGGTCGGGAACTTGGCCTGGAAGGTCTTGTTGAAAGTCGCGACAACCATGTTGCTGGCGACATTGCCGGCGGCGTGTCCACCCATGCCGTCGGCCATGATGATCAACGAGCACAGGTCACCGTCGTCGGATTCGCCGAGCTGGTTGACCATGTAAGCGTCTTCCTGATAGTCACGCGCACCATCAATCTGATCGCTTGCAATGTCGAATTCGACCTTCATCGTAGTGAGATTTGTTTTTGTTTGCTAATCGCGCACTAGGGACTATAGCAGTATAGTTAAATTTGATTCTGATTTATTGCGCCTAAGCCCATAAAAATACTATAAAAATCTAAAATGAGAAATGGGTAGGCAAATTGACCCTGCAAAAAGGTTGGTAATTGGTTTGCCGCAGCAGATGCAGCGGCAGGTAGAGGTCGTCATCGACATCGTGCCACTGCCGCCATTGCCAGCTATCGTCGGGCTGCCCCTGCCGATTCGACAGCCTGGCCGCGTCGCGACATTCTGCTTCGAAATACAGCGATATGGACTGTTCGTCGGGACCCAGCAGGTTGCTCGTGACGGCAACGAAAACCGGGGCCACGATCTCGAGGCCTGTTTCCTCGAGCACCTCGCGACGCGCGGCATCGGGCGGCGACTCACCGGGCTCGATCCAGCCGCCGGGCAACTGCCAGACCCTGCGACCGTCGTCGAGCTCGCGCCTGCCAAACAGCACGAGCTCGCGCCAGGTCACGACCACTGCGACCCCGCAGGCGACCCTGCCGCCAGCCATGAATACCCCCAATCCCGGGACGGGTTTTATTTCGGAAACCAAATGGTATATTGCCGGTCTATCTAGGACCATAGTTCGGACGCTGATTTCATGAGAGACACCTGGCCGCTGCTGAAGCAGACCGACTTCCCCTCGCTTGCACGCCGCGAACTCGAGATACTGCAGGTAAACCTCGGCTACCTGTGCAACCAGTCCTGCCTGCACTGCCACGTCGCGGCCGGACCCAAACGCAAGGAACTGATGGACGAGGAAAACATCGGCCACATCCTCGAGATCCTCGAAATGTCGTCGGTGCATACACTGGACCTGACCGGCGGCGCCCCGGAAATGAATCCCATGTTCCGCCGCCTGGTCAGCGAGGCACGGGCGCTCGATGTGCGCATCATCGATCGCTGCAACCTGACCATACTGCTGGAACCCGGCTACGAGGACCTCGCCGAATTCCTCGCCGGCCACGGGGTACAGATCGTCGCTTCGCTGCCCTGCTACCTCGAGGACAACGTCGACAGCCAGCGCGGCAAGGGCGTGTACCAGAAGAGCATCGACGGACTGCGCCTGCTCAACGAACTGGGTTACGGTGGCGATGACGAGTCGCTGTCCCTGACCCTGGTTTACAACCCGGTCGGACCCTACCTGCCGCCGCCGCAACAGGACCTGGAGCAGGACTACAAGCAGTTCCTGTCCGAACAGTTCGGTATTCGCTTCAACCAGCTGTTTACGATTACCAACATGCCGATCGCGCGTTTCGGCAGTACGCTGATCTCGAAAGGCGAATTCGAGACCTACATGAACCTGTTGAAGAGCTCGTTCAGCGCGGCCAACCTCGACGGCCTGATGTGTCTCAACCAGCTCAGCATCGACTGGCAGGGTTACGTCTACGACTGTGATTTCAACCAGATGTTGAACATGAACGTGCGCGATCCCGACAATCGCGAGAAACTGCATCTGCGCGACATACTCGAAGCGCGTCTCGACAATATCCCGATCAGCGTCGCCGACCACTGTTACGGCTGTACCGCGGGCCAGGGCAGCAGCTGTGGCGGAGCCCTCGGCTGAGGCGCCACGTCTCAGCATCGTCGTTCCGGTCCTGAACGAAGCGGAAATCCTGGCGCAAACACTGGCCGATATTTTCGCCCGCGACTGGTCGTCGATGCCGCTCGAGGTCATCGTCTGCGACGGTGGCAGCAGCGACGACAGCCCGCATATCGCGCACTCCTTCCCTTGCCGGGTACTCACCAGTGAACCGGGCCGCGCGCGGCAGATGAACCTGGGCGCGGGCGCGGCCCGCGGCGAAGTCCTGCTGTTTCTGCATGCCGACAGCCGCCTGCCGGCCAATTTCGATCCGCGACAGCTCGCCACGGCCGCCTGGGGTTTCTTTCCGCTACGGCTCGGCGGCCGCGGCGCAGGACTGCGCGTTATCGAGCGTGCGATCAACCTGCGCACTCGCCTGACGCGCGTGGCCGGCGGCGACCAGGGGCTGTTCTTCGCGCGCACATTCTTCGAGTCGCTGGGCGGCTTTCCGGCAATACCGCTGATGGAGGATATCGCGATCAGTAAAACCGCGCGCAGACTGCAGCAACCACGCGTACTCGGGCAACCACTGTACAGTTCCAGCCGCCGCTGGCGCGAGCAGGGCCTGCTGCGCACCGTGTTGCTGATGTGGTGGCTGCGATTCGCCTACTGGCTCGGCGCGGATCCGGTACGGCTGCACGAGATCTATTACCCTGGCCGCCGCTGATCCACGCTTGCCCGCGCTCGGCGTTTTCGCGCGACCTCCGCGCCCGGGTCGGGTCAAGACACGCCTGATTCCGGACCTGGGTGCGGCGACCGCTACCGAGATCTACCGTTTCTGTCTCAGCCATACGCTGCAAATCGCTGCCGATTCGGGACTCGAATTCAGCCTGTTCCTGAGCGAGGCGGGCGAGCACCCGCTGTTCGAGGGACTGCCGACCCGCCTGCAGCAGGGCGCCGACCTGGGTGCGCGCATGGCGCAGGCGCTATCGATCCTGTGTCGTGAATCGAACGCAGGCGGACTGGTCATCGGCTCGGATTGCCTCGACCTCGACGCTGCCTACCTGCGGCGAGCCGCCGCTGCACTCGCCGAGCACGACCTGGTACTGGCGCCGGCGGTCGACGGCGGCTATGCATTGATCGGCTGCCGGCAGCCGGCGCCGGCCCTGTTTACAGACATCGAATGGGGCAGCGACCGCGTGCTGGCAACGACGCTTGCTCGCGCCGAGGCGCTGGACCTGCGCGTGTGCCAGCTGGCCAGCGTACGAGATGTTGACAGGCTGGCGGACGTAGAACACTATCCCGAGCTGCGCCGCCTGCTGACACCCCGCTGAATGCTCTACTCGCTGATCAAACCCATGCTGTTTTCGCTCGACCCGGAACTGGCGCACGACCTGAGCCTGGGAATGCTGCAGCGATTCCATCGGCTGCTGCCGCGTCGTCGTTTCGCCGATCCGGTGCGCGTCATGGGCCTGGAATTTCCCAACCGCGTCGGCCTTGCCGCCGGGCTCGACAAGAACGGCGATTATCTCGATGGCCTGGCCAGGCTCGGTTTCGGATTCATCGAGATCGGCAGCATTACCCCGCGCGCGCAGCCGGGCAACCCGAAACCGCGCGTCTTTCGCCTCGCGCGACACCAGAGCCTGATCAACCGCATGGGTTTCAACAACGCCGGCGTCGATCACCTGCTGCAACAGGTCGCGGCCAGGCGCGACCGCGATTACCTGCTCGGAATCAACATCGGCAAGAACCTCGCTACGCCCGTGGCCGATGCGCTCGATGACTACCGGGCGGTGCTGCAGCGCGTCTACACTGCCGCGGATTACGTCACCATCAATATCTCGTCACCGAATACACCGGGACTGCGTGACCTGCAAAACGAGGACGCGCTCGATGCCCTGCTCGCCGGCATCGGCGAAACGCGGCGCGCGCTGGAAGACGAACACCAGCTTGCGCGCCCGCTCGCGGTCAAGCTGTCACCAGACCTGGATACACGCGCCTTGCCCGCGCTGGCGGAGTTGCTGCAGCGGCACACGGTCGACGGCCTGATCCTGACCAACACCACGCTGTCGCGCGCCGGCGTCGAGGATGAACATCACGCCGTCGAGGCCGGCGGCCTGAGCGGCGCGGCGCTGCGCGAACAGGCTTGTGCCTTGCTGGCGGAATTCAGGCAGGCGCTCGATGCCGACTTCCCGATCGTGTCGGTCGGCGGCATCGATTCGGCGCAGGAAGCACGGCGGCGACTCGACCTGGGCGCCAGCCTGGTGCAACTTTACACCGGGCTGATTTATCATGGTCCAGGACTGGTCGGACGCATCGCCGCGGCGCTGGCCCAGGGCGATGGCGGAGGAGCACACTGATGGATTCCATGGTTACGCTGAAGGAGGCGCGCAATTACCTGCTGGGGCTGCCCGAACGGCTGCAGGACCATCTCGACGAGGACTACCGCCGCGGGCTGACACAGTTGCTCGACCGCTTCGAAGAACTGTTCAATATCATTGCCGGCATCAACCTGCGCGCCGACGAAGGCCGGGTGATCGACACCGCCGAAGCCACCGAAATCAGCGACTACGGGTTTGTCCTGCTGCTCAAGCTGGTCGACCTGATGGAGCGGCTCGACCTGCCGCACCGCCGCCGCGAGATAGAGCAGATCTCGCTGGTGTTCGCGCGCTGGACGATCAGCTATGGCGGTACGATCAACACCCTCGAACCGCTGGTCAACGCGATCGCGCAACTGTCCAACCTGCTGCATGACAAGCAGGCGCTGATCGAGCTGTGCGCACTGATCGATGATATCGTCGCGCACTGCTCTGCCGAGCTCATGCGCGACGACGACGAGGACGCGGTGCGCGCCTGGCGGCTGCTGCACGTGAACCGCGGTATCGTCGCCACCCGCAGCCACGATCTCGACGCGATGAAACGCGCGTTCGATGATTTCCTGCGCTTCCTGCCGGGCGACGCGCAAGGGTTTTTTGCCGAGGGCATGAAGGAGATGGACGCGCTGAACTACCCGGACCACGTGCGCGAGATCATGGAATTCTACAGCCAGCAGAATCCGTCAGTGCGGCTGCACTGATCCGCGCGCGCTATTCAGGCCGCGTCGCTGTCGATCGACACCAGGTATCCGCCGTACTTGCGGATATTGATCACGCCGCTATCGAGTATCAGGTACTGACCCTTGACCGCTATCAGCTCGCCCTCGACCACGGGCTGCTTGTCGAGATTGAAACTGACTATCTTCTGTGGCCAGGTCAACGCGGGATACTCCAGCTCGACCGCCGCGTCCGGCGCGGCGATCTCCTCGGCATCGGCGAGCAGCTCCGCATCGAGTCGCTCGCGCACCTGCGGCCAGGTCGACTGAAACATCGCGTACAGGTCGACTTCTTCGTACAGGTGCTTGAGCATGTTGCGCCAGTTGGTGCGATCGCCCACGTGCACGCGAAACGCATCTTCGATCAACCCGGCATGGTAGCGCTGCGAAACCCGCAGCACCGGCAGCGCCCGCACCGCGCCCTGGTCGATCCAGCGCGTTGGCAGCTGGGTTTCGCGGGTAATTCCGACCTTGGCCGAGGATGTGTTCGACAGGTAAACGATATGCGGGCGCATGCAGTGATTCATGGCCCAGTCCGGCTCGCGGCATGTACCCAGGTGAAAATGGCACTTTTCCGGTGACATGATGCACTGGTCACATTGCGCCAGCGAGCGAAAGCAGGGATAGCAGTATCCCTGGTTGAAGCTCTTGCTGGTCTTGCGCCCGCAGTGAATACATTCGATCTGCTGCAGGTACTCGATGCGCAGGCGCGCGCCGAGCCAGTCGTTGACGCGAGCCGACTGCCCGCCCAGCTCGAGACGGTAGCTGACCGGGGCGGTCGCCTCGGTCACCATCTTGGCGAGATTGCCCTGCAGTTTCACGCGCGCGGCTCCAGGCGAAACACGACCTCGCCCAGCGCCGTCAGGCCGACCTTGCGCCAGCGCTCGCGCTCGTCGATGATATCGCCGCGCTCCAGCAGATCGATGTCGTAGCGCCCGGCGTAGTTGTCACGGACTTCTTCTTCCCAGACCGCGTAGGGGGGGCCGGTCATCTCGGCCTGGTCGTACTCGAGCGTGATCAGCAGCATGCGGGCATCCGCCGGCAGGATGGTGAGCATGTGCGCGAAGTAGTCCGGTCGCTGCGCGCGCGTCATGGCGATCAGGGCAGCGCGGTCGTACACCAGCGCACAGTCAGCGAGGTCGTCGGCACGGAGATCGAAGAAATCTCCCTGCAACAGGGTGATGCCCGCCGCGCGATAACAGCGAAAGCGCTCGCTTTCGACAACCTCGGCGTCGAGCCCCTGCTCGGCGAAAAACGCCTCTACCGCGATGCGCGAGATCTCGATACCGACAACCCGGTAACCCTGCCGCGCGATCCAGCCGATGTCGTGCGCCTTGCCACAGAGCGGCAGGAACACCGTCGCTCCCGGCGACAGCCCGTACTCGGGGAGACGCCGGCGCAGGTGTCGATTGATGTCGGCCTCGTGAAATCCGATACGGTCTTGTTGCCAGCGATCCAGCCAGTGCTGCAGGTCAGCCATTAAAGGGATCCGGTCAGGATTAGCAGAGACTGCAGTTTGCCCGACTCGCGCGAACGACTCAACCGCGGGCTGGCGGCTGGCGGCAGCCGGGGCTAGAGCCGCACCTTGACGCAGTTGCGCCCGTTTTTCTTGGCCACGAACAGGGCCATGTCGGCACGCTTGACCATCGAAGAGTAGTCACCGGTATCGTCCGTGATCGCGGCCACGCCGATGCTGAGGGTTGCGCTCTTTTCACCGTAGGCGGTCTTGTAGCGCGCGCTGGCGACGAACTGGCGGATCATTTCGGCGAAACGCTCGGCGGCGTTCATGTCGACTTTGGGCATAAGCACGCTGAGGCCGTTCTGACCATAGCGACCGAGAATGTCTTTTTCCTTGTCGACCTTGGAGAAGATGTACTTGACGATCGCGGCAAACACCTTGTACGCAACCTCGTCACCATCCTTTTCGCGCAACTTGGACAGGCCATCGACCTCGATGATCAGGATCGACAGCGGGTCACCTTCGACGGCAGCGCTGCGATACCGGTCCACCGCCACCTTGTCGGCGTTTTCGCGACTCATCAGGGTAATGGTCTTTTTCGCGGAAGCCTCGTCCTCGCGCAGCTTTTTCATGACGTCCCTGGGTACCAGCGTCTGGTCCGACTCGGTAAAGGTTGCGTCGGTCACTTCCATGTCGCGGTTTTCGGACAGGCCGTTGGTGGTCGTCACCGTGGCGTCGCCGTTAGCCTTTTTCGGTCGAATCACCGGTTCGGGCACGGTTTGATCCACGACCACGGCCGAGCTACGGCTGCTGCGCTTGAAGATCAGCATCGCCTGCGATGCGATGCTGACGCTCGCGATCATGTCGAGGTCGTCGAAGGGCTCGTTACGCCGCCGCAGGCTGATAACGCCCATGAGCTTGGAATCGCTGAACACCGGCACGTCGAGTCGATACGAGGTGAAACGCTGGCGCTTGTTACCGAACATGCCCTTTTCTTCTTCGTGCTCGGCACTCACCGTGGCCTGGCGGGTCTGGGTCAGCTTGCCCAGCAGCTCTTCCGACCACAGGGTTTCGTCGTCGCCGCCGAACAGTTCGCCCTCCATCTTGTCGGCCACCGGCTTCGGCCCCTGGCCCTCGAGCGAGGTCAGGATATAGGAATCGAATTCGATCACCGGTTCGAGATGCTTTTTCAACAGGGCGATCATTTCCTTGAAATCGAGGATACCGCTGAGGGCCATGTCGAGATCGATCAGGGTAAACGCCCACAGCTCCTGTCGATTGGTCATGCTCTTGTTGATCTCGGTTTCGAGGAACAGCATGCGCCGGCCACGCTCGGTAAGATAGCCGATGTAAACACCGAGCAGTACCGCGGCGCCGAGCAGCACCGACACCAGCGAAATCCAGAAACCCGAAATCTCGGTCGCGAACATGGCGCCTACGAACAGGATCGCCAGCACCGTATTGAGCGCGAAGGTATACAGCATGCGCACCGTTTTCAGGCTGCTGAGCCAGGCGACCAGCAGAACAAATTCGATGGCGTGGTAAGCGCTGTACTTTTGCAGGAACACCGCGCCAATCACGGTACCCATCGCCAGCACGGCGTTGGCGATCAGGCGCAGGTTGTGCTTGAAAGTGTCGGCGGCGAAGCGGCTGATCGCGGCGTTGGCAACGGCCAGCACGCCGGCGAGCAGGTAACCGTACATGGGGATGGCAACGTCGTGACCGAAGGCGCGAGACTCGAGATAGGCGAAGGCGAAACACAGCATCGCCAGCGCGGCAAACGCGAATGCGCTCGAGCTGCGACCGCGGCTTTCCTGCAGGTCACGGTATCTCGCCTCGGTTTCGTCGTTTTGAAACCTGACGAGAAACGATTTCTTGTACCTGGTAATCAGGTCCTGCGACACAGTTTGTTACCTTAATCCTGTTGCGGTCTCGTTATCTTTGCCCGGTGTTCGGCGCAGCCTTCGCGTTACCCGTTGCGACAGGGGCAGGCCAGCGGACTTTGTATAGACCATTTTGGCCACCCCGGGTTGCGGTATTCGTTCCATGTCCGCACGTTCTTTACCCGCGATTGACGCGTTATATTCGCGGATTACCGACAAGTAAAGGAGATTATAGCGGATATTCATTGATTTCAACGGCTTATGTGATCTTGTTCATACTTCGGTTTAGTCTCTCCGCAGAAACCGATTTTTACTGCCACTCGACCCTGAGCCGACTATACTGGTAGCCATTCGGTCATCGGTTCACGGATTCGCGATGAAAGTCACACCCTATCTCAAGGTTCTCGCCGAAAAAGGCGGATCGGACCTCTATTTCTCAACCGGCGCGCCACCCAGCGCCAAGTTCAACGGCACGTTGAAACCGCTGGGAAAAGATCGCGCACCGCCGGGCTGGGTAGACTCGCTGGCGCAGGAGATCATGAACGACAAGCAAAAGGCCGAATTTCGCGACAAACCGGAGATGAACCTGGCCCTGTCGCTGCCCGAGATCGGCCGTTTCAGGGTCAACATCTTCAAGCAGCGTAACGAGGTTTCGATGGTGATCCGTAACATCGTGACCGATATTCCGAACAAGGACGATCTCGGGTTGCCCGAAGTATTGTCCGAGGTCATCATGGCCAAGCGCGGCCTGATCCTGTTCGTCGGCGGCACCGGCTCCGGCAAGTCGACCTCGCTGGCGGCGCTGATCGACTATCGCAATACCAACTCCCGGGGTCACATCATCACGATCGAGGATCCGGTCGAATACATCCACCCGCACAAGGGCTGCATCATCAACCAGCGCGAAGTCGGCATGGATACGGATTCATTCGCCGATGCGCTGAAAAACACGCTGCGACAGGCACCGGACGTCATCCTGATCGGTGAAATTCGCGATCGCGACACCATGGAACACGCGCTGGCCTTTGCCGAAACCGGGCACCTCGCAATCTCGACCCTGCACGCCAACAACGCCAACCAGGCGCTGGATCGTATCATCAACTTTTTTCCGGAAGAACGCCGGCCGCAGCTGCTCAACGACCTGTCCAACAACCTGCAGGCCTTCGTGTCACAGCGCCTGATCCCTACCGTCGACGGCAAACGCTGCGCGGCGATCGAGATCCTGCTCAACTCCGGTCGCGTCGCCGACCTGATCAAGCAGGGTGCGGTTACCGAGATCAAGGAAACCATGGAAAAATCCGAGGCCATGGGCATGCGTACCTTCGATTCGGCGCTGTATCACCTGCACATGGCGGGCAAGATCAGTCTCGAGGAGGCACTCAAAAACGCGGACGCGGAAAACAACCTGCGCCTGCGTATCGAACTCGGCCAGAAAGGCGAGACCGCCTCGCGCGGAGACGATTCGTTCGGTGGCCTGAGCCTGGTCGAAAAGCCCGTGGAGGAAGAACAGGAGGAAGAGGGGGAAACCGCCGAGGGACGCACCGAATTCAAGCTGCCGGAGGACGGCTGAACCCCGACCTGCCCGTAACATGATATTTCAGCTTCTCGCCGGCAATATTGGCCTACTCGCATTCGTGCTGATCACCCTGGCACTGATATTTTCGCTGACCTTTCATGAATTCGGGCATGCCAAGATGGCTTCGCTGATCGGCGACGATACCGCAGAAAAAGCCGGACGCCTGACGCTCAACCCGATTCCCCACATCCACCCGGTGGGCCTGTTGCTGGTGCTGCTGATCGGTTTCGGTTTCGCGCGGCCGGTGCCGGCCGATCCGCGCAAGTTCAATACCCGCTGGGGCACGTTGCTGGTGGCCGCCGCCGGTCCCGGGATGAACCTGCTGCTCGCGTTCGTCGTGATCAACTGTTACGCGCTCGGACTGCGGCTGGATTTTGCCCCGTTCCAGAACGAAGTGGCTTACTTTTTCTTCACCTTCCTGGCGCTGATCAACCTGCTGCTGATGCTGTTCAACCTGCTGCCGCTGGGACCGCTCGACGGCAGTTACATCCTGCCGTACGTGTTGCCGAAAGCGATTGCGCGGCGCTATATCGAACTGAATTACCGCTTCGGCGGTCTCGTTTTCCTCGGCCTGATTGCGCTGCACTTTGTCGGCGTGCCGGTGCTCGAGACCATCTGGCGCATCGGGGAAGTCATGCTCGGCGTCGTACTGGTGTTATGACATCTGCCAGTGCCAGGACCCTGTCGGCAAACGCCGCAGCACGGTAAGCGGGACACGGTCACCCCGGCGGGACCCGTCTGACGCCAGGAAGGATTAGTGAAACGCCCTTGGTTTCACCAGTTCGACCGCGGCATCCGGCACGCAATCGCGTTGACGCTCGGCCAGCTTGTGCAGGCGCGCGCCCTGGACATAATCGAATACCCGCTTGACCAGTATCGAATGCGATTCGGCGACGCGCTGCAGTTTACCGACTACCGCTAGCAACGGCTGCTGGTCGACCAGGCGATGATAGCGCGCGTATACCTGCGGGGTCAGGGCCAGGTTGATGAATCCCGTCTCGTCCTCGAGGGTCACGAACACCATGCCCTTCGCCGATCCCGGCGACTGTTTCACCAGCACCATGCCGACCGCGAAAACGTCGCGTTCGGCGGTCATGGCCGTTAAATCCCGTGCATGCATGAAACGCTCGACCGCGACCGGGTAAGGCCACTGCTCCTGCCTGATCACCTCGATCGGGTGCCGGCCGAGTGTCGTCCTGAATGCCTGGAAATCCTTGCGTATCCGCTCGAGCGCGGATTCCGCGGCCCAGTCCACCCGGTCCTCGATATCATCCAGCATCGGCTTGAGCGGTGCTGCCTCGGCTTTCCACAGCGCATCCGAACGCGAGTTCTCGAACTCCGCGAAAGCGTTGGCTGCCGCCAGCCGGGTAATGTCGTCGCGATCGAGGCGACAGGCGCGGATACAGTCCTCGAGACTGCGCCAGCGCACCCCGCCCGCGCGCGCGGCGATAATACTGTCGACCGCACCATCGGACAGCCCCTTGACGATGCGCAAGCCGAGCCGAATCGCGTGCGCCTGGCCGGGATTTTTTCGTTCCAGGGTAAAGTCGCGTTCGGATGCATGAATCGAAACGGGTAACAGGCCAATACCGGCGCGCCGTGCAGCCTGTAACAGTGCGTGTGGCGAGTAAAAACCCATGGGCTGCGAATTCAGCACCGAGATGAAAAAGGCAGCGGGAAAGTGGCACTTGAGGTAACAGGAGGCATAGGCGATCAGTGCGAACGAAACCGCGTGGGATTCCGGGAAACCGTACTCGGCGAAACCCTTCATCTGGCCGAGAATCTGTTCGGCGAATTCCGGTTCGACACCGTTCTCGCGCAAACCCTGTTCGAGCCGCAGGAGCAACGGGTGCAGGTCACGATTGAAATCCTTGATACCCCAGGCGCCGATCTTCTTGCGCAGTTCGTTGGCTTCGCCGGGGGTAAAATTACCGACCGCTATCGCGATCCGCATCGCCTGTTCCTGGAAAATGGCGATGCCGAGAGTACGCTGCAAAATCGGTCGCAGGCGCTCGTCCGGGTAGGTCACCGGTTGCAGGCCATCGCGGCGTGCAAGGTAAGGATGGATGACCTTGCCCTGGATCGGCCCCGGCCGAATGATCGCGACCTCGATCACGAGATCGTAGAAGCAGGCCGGCTTGAGCCGCGGCAACATCGACATTTGCGCGCGCGATTCGATCTGAAAGGTGCCGACGGTATCCGCCTGCTGGATCATCGCATAGGTAGCCGGATCGTCTTCCGGCAGGGCATCGAGACGCAGGCTCACGCCGTGGTAGTACTCGATGTAATCGAAACACTTGCGGAGCGCCGACAGCATTCCCAGGCTCAACACGTCGATCTTGAAAAAACCGAGCGCCTCGATGTCCTCCTTGCACCACTGGATGACGCTGCGACCGGGCATGGTCGCGGGCTCCCGCGGCAGCAGTTCATCGAGTGACCGATCGGACAACATGAACCCGCCGGAGTGAATTCCCAGGTGTCGCGGAAAGCCGTGCAGCTTGTCGCACAGGCTGGCCCAAAGGTTCCAGTTGATGCGCACAGCAGCGGGCCTTGCCTGTTCGTGTTCGGCTTTCAAGGCCATGACGATGTTGTCGGTACCACTGCCGCGAAAATATCGACTGGACGCTATTTTTGACACCTGCCCCAGCAGGACGTCGTCGACGCCGAGCGCGCGCCCGACCGCGCGCAACGCACCCTTGCCGCGAAAAGTCACCACGTTGGCGACCATGGCGGCCCGTTCGCGCCCGAAGCGCCGGTATATGTACTGGATGACCTCCTCGCGGCGCTCGTGCTCGAAATCGACATCGATATCGGGCGGATCGCCTCGCTCGAGACTGACGAAACGCTCGAACAGCAGGTCGAACTGGGCCGGATTGACCGACGTGATGCCGAGCATGAAACAGACGCTGGAGTTCGCCGCCGAGCCACGTCCCTGGCACAGGATCTGCTGCTCCCGCGCCCAGTGCACGATATCCCATACGGTCAGAAAATAATCGGCGAATGCGAGCTGCTCGATCAGCTCGAGCTCGTGCTCGATTTGCTCCATTAGCCTGCCTGGCGGGGTCGGACCGAAACGCTCGCGCACGCCCGCGGCGACGAGCGCGGCGAGGTAAGACTGCGCGCTCTCGCCGGCCGGGATCATTTCCCGCGGATAATGATAACCAAGCTGGTCGAGGTCGAAACGGCAGGCCTGGTTGAGTTCGGTCGATAATTCGAGCGCACGTCGGCCCCCCGGAAAATCTGCATAAAGGCGCTCCAGCTCGACCGTCGAATGCAGACAGCGCTCGGCGTTCGGAAAAAAATGCGCGTGGCAGTCGTCGAGTACACAATTGTTGCGGATTGCCTGCAGCAGGTCGCTCACCGGCTTTTGCGCACGTTGGTGAAAAAAAACGTCCTGGCTCAGCAGGTAGTCGAGCCGATAACGGCGCGCGGTCGCGAGCGTTTGCCGGATCCAGCGATCTTCCGCCGGGTGCAGGTGGCGGCTGACCGCGAGGTAATAACGGCCATTGAAATGATCGCGCAGGCTACCGTGATCGCGCGGCTCGCGGCCACGCCGCTCGCGCCCGCGCATCGGCGCAAGCGCGAACAGTCCGTCGACCTCGTGGGCGAGTAAATCTTCGAGCGGAACCGTGGCATCGTTCTTGCCGGCACGATGGGCAAAACTGAGCAATCGATTCAGGTTGCCGTAACCCCGGTGATCGAGCGCCACGAGCACCAGCGTATCCTGCAGCAGTACCGGCAGATCGTGATCACGCTCGAGGTGAATCTCGGCACCGTAATTCAGCTTGAGCGCGGGATGCGCCTGTTGCTGCCGCAGGTATGCCAGCTCGCGGTAGCAGCGCGCCAGGCCGTAAACGCCGTCGAAATCGTTGATACAAAGCGAGCGATAACCCAGTCGACTGGCGCGTTCGACCAGGTCACGCGGATGAGAAGCGCCGTGCAGGAAACTGAAATTGGTCTTACATAACCATTCGTCGAATTCGCCGAACATCGCAAATCCACGGCGTCAACTGAATTCGCCCTGCTTGAACCAGGCGCCATCGGCGTCGCGGTAAACCCAGCTGCAGCGGCCGCGTCGATCGCGCAACAGGTAATAATCGCGGATGGATCGCAACGCATCGCCGTCGAGCCACCACTGGTTCGAGTTGCGCTCCAGAAAAATCTTCTGCAGGCGCCCGGGACAGGGAATCGGGATAACGTCGCGATAAAAAAACAGCGGCTTGTTGACGGCGCTGTCGGTCCAGGCAAGCGCTTCGTAATCATGCTCCAGCGGCATGCCGATCGGCGCGCAGCCGAACGAATCCTCGGGAAAAAAACTGGCGTGAAAACGGTATGACTCGAAAGCCAGCGGCAGCTTGTTCTGCAGCTCCTGGATGCGGCGATAATCGAGGTTTTCGACATCCCGCGCAAACAGGTCCCACAACTGCGGGGTCAGCTGTAAACACTCGCGAATGTCGATCTTCCAGCCGACGAAAGGCATGGCCTCGGGCAAATCGAGATCCGATTCCCGCGCGCTGAGTTCACGCATCAGGTCATCGTAGAGGTAACGCGCCTGGTAAAGGGCCGTATCGAAATTCGGCGCGTCGCGGTGCAGGCAGTACGGATGCCGGAAAGACAGTTCGACTTCGATGCGACGATCGTTGAACAGCGCGATTTCCCAGCACATGCGATTGACATGGGTCGCGTCGTCGCGCGGCAGCTTTTGCGCGAGCCGGGCCAAATCCTCGCGCAGCAACAGCGCGATGTACTGCCACTGGTTGACCGGGTATTCCAGCTCGCGCTCGACCCGCGGCCGCCGCGGTTGCGCGTAATGTCGCCACGGGAAGCGGGCAAGATCCGAGTCCTGCTGGAAAGTCCAGTGCCAGATTCGACCCAGCCAGCGGTCGAAGCGCCGGGTGATCGAGGTTTCACCGGCGGATGACATCGCGGCCGGCGTCGCCACGCCGATACGCTCGACGAAACGTTTCAGTCGTGCCTGGCGCGCGCGAAACTGCTCCGGGTTATAGCCGCGCGGCGCAATTTCCTGCCAGTGACGCGCGAGTTCATCCTGCGGCGCGAACCACTGGTCCCAGTCCAGCGAACGATAGATGTTCTGATCGAGCGGGCTTTGCAGCAGGAACAGGCCGCGACCGGCATGTTGTCGCTGGTAGTACAGGTAAAGCAGGCACTGCCAGGGATGTCGACCGAATACGGCAAGTGTTTGGTCGCCGTAAGCCTGGCGTAACAGTGACTCGAACAGTTCGGCCAGCTTGACGCGCAGTTTTTTTTTCTGCGCCTGCCAGAACTGGCGGCAGTCGCCGAGGCGATTGAGATGTATGTCGTCAGACCAGCGCATTGCCGCGGGCGACAGCACGAAGGGATTGTCGCAATCGGGCGCGTAGATCGCGGCGAAGGCCGGAAAGCTGTCGTCACCGCGCAGCTCACCGAGGCTGATGACGTTCGTCGTCATACCGGGTCACCGTCGGGCGCAATCACGGCGCAACCCGGATGGCGGATTTCAGTGATACGCCGCATGATCTTCTGCCACGGCACGATACGGTAGTGATACCCGCCCCGGGGTGCCACCCTTGATGACCTGCAGCGAAAACGCACGCTTGCCGCTTTGCCAGGTATTGATGCGCAGGCTGGCATGCGGATTACCCTGCTTCTCGCTGAGAAAATAGTGCCGGATCAGGAAAACGATCTGGCCGTGGCTGCGCGCCTGCTGACTGACGAAGGCCATGTCGCCGCTGCTGAAACGCCGTGGCGAGTCGATGATGATGCGGCGGAACGTATCCTCGAGAAACAACGGCCGCAGCTCGTGCACCGGGCGCTCGGAACAGATGAAGAACAATCGCTGCAGGTCGACGCCGTGGCCGAGCCAGCTCGACGCGAATACACCGAGACCATGGTGATGATAGATCCAGACGCTCGGCGGAATATCGTGCTTGAGCAGCTGTAACGGAATCAGGCGGCCGTTGAGACCGGGCGGAATACCCCACTCGACCAGGTCGCCGGGCCGCACCTCGGCAAAACACTCGTCGAGCGCGGCGATGCCGGAATAGAGTTCGGGACCGTCGCGGCCGAGGCGATCGCGCAGGCCACGCGCGGTAGTCAGCTGCTGTTGCAGCGAAGTGTCGGCAAATTGTGGAGGGATTGACGCCATGTCGATAATTCTCCTGGTATATTCCTGCCTGGTTAAACTTTGCGCACGATACCGACCAGCTTGCCGATGATCTCGACCCGGTCGGCAGGTACGCTACGGATGTCGTGCAGCGGATTGGACGGCAGCAGTTCGGCGCGATCGCCGCACAGCCGCAGGCGCTTGAGCGTGATCTCGTCCTCGATGCGCAGCGCCAGCACGTCGTTCTTGTTGGCCTCGCGCTGACGCTTGATCATCGCGATATCGCCGTCGGCGATAGCGTCACCGCTCATGCTGTCGCCGACGACACGAATACCGATGATTTCACCGCCGCCGAAAAAGTCCTGGCTGACGTCGAAACGTTCGCGCGTTTCGTCGAACACCGGCAACGGCGCACCGGCAGGAATCTTCGCCACCAGGTCGAAGCCGCGTTCCGCCCGCTCATGATCGTGCACGGGCAAGTCGTTGGTCGCGGCATCGTTGAGCAGGTACTCCGACACGCGTTGCGCGCGCTGGCGGATATAACCCTTCTTTTCCAGCGCCTTCAGGTGAAAGCGTGCGGTGGTGTGCTGAAAGCCGAAATGCGCGGCGATTTCGCGCAGTGACGGAAACGGCAGGCCCGCACTCAGGGTATCGCGGGTATAGTCGTAAACGGCTTGCTGGATTTCGGTCAGTGGCGTCATGCGGGCCACTATAATATACAACACCGTTGCATGCAACGATGTTGTATATTTGATGTAGAATGGATACCCGATGTTACCCGAGCTACCGCAGGACTATTACCTCGACAACGTGCTGACGCTGCTCGGCCACGTGCGCCGCGTCTATGCCGACATTCTCGACCCGGAACAGCTCGATTTCCTCGCTGTCTTCGACGCGCTCGACGACGACGCGCGCCGCCTCTACGTACGCCTGCTCAATCGCAGCGGCTGCTGGTTTCGCCAGGACAAGCTGCACTATGCCGAGATCGGCGACCTGGCGGCCGCGATCGAGCGCCTCGTCAGCCACGGCTGCCTGGCCACGGATGCCGCGATCGAGCCCGCGGACCTGCTGTCGCTCTACACCCGGCCCGAGCTGCTCGATGCGCTCGGCCGGCCAGCGCAACTGCGCGGCCTGCGCCGGGCGCAACTCGACGAGCTGCTGGCCGACGACAGCCTGGCCGATTTTCATGACCAGCTGCGGCAGCGCAATCCACTGCTGCAGGTGCTGCGACAGGACGAGTACGAACTGTGCCAGATGCTTTTTTTCGGTAATCTCAGCCAGTCGATGACCGATTTCGTGCTGCGCGATCTCGGTCTCTACCAGTTCGAATCCTACCGCGTCGACCAGGCACACCGACCGTACCGCAACCAGCTCGAAATTCGCCAGCACTGGCTGATCCATCAGCTCGAACTGCTGTTTCGCCTGGGCGACCCCGGGGACAGCGAGGCACTCGCTGAAATCCTCGACTATTTGCCCGCCGACATCGATGCCGACGCGCCGGCCTGGCGCAAGAGCGAGCGCCTGCGGCACGACATCGCACGCCAGCTGGAACGCAACGGTGAACTCGACGCGGCGCTCGCGCTGTACCGCCAGTGTCCGCTGCCGCCGAGCCGTGAACGCATCATTCGCATCCTCGCCGGGCGCGGCGAGGCGGAAACGGCGCTGCAGCGATGCGCCGAAATCCTCGCGCAGCCGCTCGACGACGAAGAGGCCCAGTTCGCCGCCGCCTTTGCCCTGCGCCTGGCGCGCCGCAACCGCCTCGAGCCGCCGGCAGCGGCCAGGCCGGCGCTGATCGATCACCAGCCGCCGGTCGTCGAACTCGAACTTGCGCCACAGGACTCGGTGGAACTGGCGGTTGCCGCCCACTACCGCGAACTGGACGGCGAGCAAAGCTGTTTCTACGTCGAAAACAGCCTGTTCAACGGTGTTTTCGGCCTGTGGTTGTGGGACGTGATCTTCGCGCCGGTGAGCGGCGCTTTTTATCACCCTTTCCAGTATCGTCCGCGCGACTTCTACGAACCCGGTTTCATCCGCCGGCGCGCAGCGCAGCTCGAACGCGCCTGGCGCGAGATCGGCGACATCCACGGGCTGGTCCGCATCGTCGAACACCGCTGGCAGGCCAAGCACGGCCTGATGAACCCGCTGGTCAACTGGGCCGCGCTCGACCTCGAATTGCTGCGGCGCGCGCTGCACAGGATCCCGTTGCGCGACTGGCGCATGATTTTCGAACGCCTGCTGCTCGACCTGCGCAATCATCGCGCCGGCTTGCCGGACCTGGTGCGGTTTCCCCCGGATGGCGGTTACGAGCTGATCGAGGTCAAGGGGCCGGGCGACAGCCTGCAAAAGAACCAGCAGCGCTGGATGAACTACTTTCACGCGCGTGATATTCCGCACCGTCTTGCCCGGGTAACATGGCAGGCGAGCTGAAACTCGGCGTCCGCGAGCTGGTCGAGTTCTGCTGCCGCAGCGGCGATCTCGGCTACGACAACGGTCCCTCGGTGAGCGCGCTCGACGGGCTGCGCGCGCACCAGGAAGTACAGCAGCGCTATGCCGACAGCGCCAGCGCGGAATACGCGATCGCGCAGCGAATTCAAATCGACGACAGCGTGATCAACCTCGGTGGCCGTATCGACCTGGTGTTCGCCGACGACCTGCCGCCACGGATCGAGGAAATCAAGACCGTGTACGCGCATCGCGCCGAGGACAGCCCCGACTCGGTGCACTGGGCGCAGCTCAAGTGTTACGGCGCCTGCTACGCGCTGGCCCGCGATCTCGACGAAGTAGTGCTGTCGCTCAACCGGGTTGCGCTGTTCAGCCGCCAGGAACGTCGCCAGCGCCAGCCCTGGCGACGCGACGACCTGGTCGAATTCCTGCGGCAGACACTGCGCAGCTACCTGCGCTGGTATCGCCTGCTCGAGGCCAGGCGCGCGCGGCGCCGCGAGCTCGCACAGGCGCTCGAGTTTCCGTTCGCCGATTACCGCCACCAGCAGCGCCGGTTCGCCGCCGAGGTCTACCGCGCGATTCGCGCAGGCCGCCAGCTGACCGTCGAGGCGCCCACCGGTGCCGGCAAGACCGTCAGCACGCTGTTCCCGGCGGTCAAGGCTATCGGCGAGGACCTGTGTGACCAGATCGTTTACCTGTCGGCCAAGGTTTCGGGCCAGCAACAGGCGGTGGATACGATCGAGCTGTTGCATGGCGAGCTGTCCTACGCGGTAATCCAGGCCAAGGCGCGGGCCTGTCCGTGCAACGAGAATCCGGCCGAAACCGACGCCGACGGCCGCTGCCTGCGCTGTCTCGGTTTTTTCGACCGCCTGCCGGCCGCACGCGAACAGTTACTGCAGCAGGGCCAGCTCGACGTCGCGCGGGTACAGGCGACGGCCGCCCGGCACCAGCTGTGTCCGTTCGAACTGACCCTGCAGATGCTGCCCTGGGTCGACGTCATCGTGTGCGATTTCAACTACGTGTTCGATCCGCTGGTGCAGCTCGGTTATTTCCGCGAGGATTCGCGTCGCAAGGTATTGCTGATCGACGAACTGCATAACCTGGTCGACCGTGCGCGCGGCATGTACTCGGCCACGCTGTCCCGCCGGCAGGTGCGCGCGGCGGAAGACGCGCACAACAGTATCCGCATCAACCGCGCGCTGGCGGCGATGCAGCGCACGCTCGACCGCGAGCTGCGCGCGCAGGCCGACGACGAGAACGTGGCCGACGACGCGCCGGCGGCCATGCTGCAGGCCTGCCAGGTCTTTGCCGAGAAACTCGGCGCCGAAATCTTCGACGACAAGCGCATCGCGGCGGCCACGCTCGAGTTTTCCAAGGCCGTGTTTCGCTTCCAGCATATCGGCCAGCTGTTCGGCCCACACCACCGCGCCCTGAGCTACCGGCCGGCCGCTATCCGCGAGGTCAGGCTGCTGTGCCTCAACGCCCTGGACTACCTGCGCGCCTGTTACCCGCTGTTTAGCGCGGTGTGCGGCTTTTCCGCCACGCTGTCGCCGCCGGACTATTTTCAGCGCGCGCTCGGGCTCGACGACGAAGCCGTTGTGCTGCAGCTGGAACCGCCCTTTCCGCCGCGCAACCTGGCCGTGCGCATCGCCGACTACGTCGACCTGCGCTATCGCGAGCGCGAGCGCTACATCGACACGCTGTGCGCGTCGATCGCGGCCACCTTCCACGCACGACCCGGCAACTATCTGGTGTTCTTTTCTTCCTATCATTTCATGCAACAGGTGCACGAGGCATTCGTCCTGGCCCGGCCCGAAATCGACACCCGCCTGCAGCAGCGCGATGCCGACGAGACCGCGCAACGCGAATTCCTCGAGGGCTTTTTCGACGGCGAACGGCAGCTCGGTTTTGCGATCATGGGCGGACGCTTCGCCGAGGGTATCGACTATCGCGGTGACGCCCTGATCGGCGCGATGATCGTCGGCGTCGGCCTGCCGCAGGCCGGCCTGGAACAGCAGCTGATCCAGCAGGATTTCGACAGCCTGTCGCTGGATGGCTTCGACTACGCGTTTCGCTACCCGGGGCTGATCCGGGTGCTGCAGAGCGCCGGCCGCGTGATCCGCAGCGAACGCGATCGCGGCGTCGTGGTGCTGTTCGACCGGCGCTTCCGCCAGTCGGGCTATGCACGCCATTTACCCGCGCACTGGCAAATCGAATGTTGCAACGCGCCGGAATCACTGGAAGAATCGCTCGCCTCATTCTGGCAATCGATGGAGCGGACGGATGGCACAGATTGACATTCGCCAGGCGGATATTACCCAGCTGGACGTGGACGCCATCGTCAACGCGGCCAACGAGCGCCTGGCGCCCGGCGCAGGCGTCTGCGGCGCGATCCACGCCGCCGCTGGCCCCGAACTGGCGGCCGAGTGCGCGGCGCTGGGCCCTTGTCCGACCGGTGAAGCGCGCCTGACCGGAGGTTACGCGCTACGCGCGCGTCACGTGATCCACGCGGTTGGACCGGTGTGGCAAGGCGGTGAACGCAACGAGGCGGCGCTGCTGGCGGGCTGTTATCGCAACAGTATCCTGCTGGCTGAAAACCACGGCCTCGCCAGCATCGCGTTCCCCGCCATTTCCTGCGGCATTTACGGCTACCCGGTCGACGCGGCGGCAACGGTCGCGATCGAGGCCACGCTGAAAACGCTGCGCGATTGCGAGTCGGTCGAACTGGTGGTCTTCGCCTGTTTCTCCGCCGAGATCGAGGCCGCGCTGATCCAGGTCGCGTCGCACCATGCGCTGTAACCGGCGCGCATGACCCGGGCCGCGTGCAACAGGCTCGAACACGAGACAGTCATGATCGCGCGGCAGCGGCCCGTACCCGCGGTGATAACGACAGACCTCAGAGCCTGGCGTGGACGCTGTCGAGCTTGTCCTGCATGCTCTGCTCGCGGTCGTTACGCGTACCGAGACGCATGCTGCTCGACACCCGCGGCACCCCCATCTCGTGCATTTTCTCGTGACAGCGTTTGACCGCGTCCATGACCGCGTCCCATTCGCCCTCGACGTTGGTGCCGTAGGGGTGCATTTCATAGGATAGTCCCGCGGCTTCGAAGATTCGCTGGCACTCGGCCACGTGGGCAGATACGGACACGCCGACGCCCATCGGCACGACGCACAGATCGATCATGACTTTCATACTGGCTCCGGAGGTTTAGCGGCGGCCATGATACCGCAGGTGGGGAATCCCGGGGGCGGGAAACGTCGGCGGAGCCTACAGCCGGAAGGCCATGAAGTAGCGCTGGGTATCGTCGTAATTACCGACGGTACTGGTGGCGAAACCGTTCATCAGCACGGCGGTGAGATCGGACTGGATGCGACCGGTGACCGGTGATTCGTCATCCAGCCGGGCTTCGAGCACGCGCGCGATCGATCCCTCGATCGAACCGAACACGACGACATGGCCCGAGATTTCGAGCGAACCGTCGCGCAGGCCGATGTTGCCGCCGTAAGCGTTGGTCGGCTGGCTGTCGTCGTCGCCGCCACCGGGGATCAGGCCGGCTGCGCGCAGGTGTTTCCAGATATTGGCGGTTTCGCTGTTGGCCACGGCAACCCAGTCGCCGTCGATGGCGCCATCGCTGTTGCCGTTGATGTCGAAAGGCAACGGATCGTTGGCACCGTCGCTGTATAGTCCGAAACGCCCGAGCGCGCGATCATCGTCACCGGGCAACTGTAAATAGCGATCCTGGTAGGAGTTGATCGCCGCGGCAATACCGCTGTGATCGCTCTCGATCCGTTTCAGCTTGGCGTTGGTGATCATTTCCTGGCCCTTGAGCACGCCACCGATCAACAGGCCGACGATGACGAGAACAATGGCGATCTCGACCAGGGTAAATCCCCGCTGTTGTGCGTAAGTCCTTTTCATTCTCCGATGCCTTGCCGCTGCTCTGTGGCGCGGTCTTGGTCTTATTATTAGGGTCATGGTCGACAAGTTGACCATAAAGGTCAAGTGACATTTCCTTTACAGCATGCCGCCCGGCCTCCACTCGAGTCAGCTCGAATTCAGTAAGTGACTGAAAAAACTGTGATTTTACCGTTCGGCGGAAAATCGACGCAACGGCTCAATCGTACCCGGTCAGCTCCATGTACCCGACCCCGGCGGGTCGGCCCGCGTCGTCTTCGACCAGCACCACCCCTTCCCAGTAGGGAATCGTGGTATCCATCCACTGCTGGTCGTAGAGCGGCCGAATCCGCAGACGACGATCGTGCTCGGGCAGAGCGACACGCCATTCCAGCGGCACCTCGCGCCGGCGGTTGTCGCCAGTATCGATTTCACGGCGCGCGAGCAGCTCGAGCTCGATGCCGGCGCGCTCGAGCCGACTGGCGCCGCCACGCGGGTTGATCCAGTTGCCGCTCAGCCAGTGCGCGCCATCGTCGTGGCGCAGCTGGTACACCATCAGCTTGTAACCATCGTCCAGGTGCAGCGAGAACCAGTCCCAGCCCTGCTGGTTCGCGGCCAGCGGCTGCGAGCTCCACTCGCGGTCCAGCCAGCCCTGCCCCTCGAGCGCGGTCGACTGCACCCCGTCGGTGATGGAACCCCGCACGTGGATGTGCGGCTGACTGTAGTAATAACTGGCCTGGCCCTGCGCCGATTTCTGGCTGTAGCCGTCGACACCGTTCCTGACCAGCTCGCCGGTCGCCTGCAGCTGCAGCGTGATCTCGCGCTCGCCGATGGTGAAACCCAGCCTCGCCGGGAACAGCGCCGCCGCCGTCGAGCGCCACTCCCAGTCGTCGAGCCAGGCGTTGAAATACCCCTGCTCGGCTATGTGGGTGACGCCGGCCTGGCCGATCCCGCCGCGCGCGAAGCGCTGCTCGTGAAAGTGGCCTTCGGGGGTAGTAATCGCGGCGTGCGCCATCCACATCTGGTTGCTGTGCCAGCCCTCGGTCACCGGGTTCGGACTCAGCGCCTGGCGAAACAGGGTCCACTGCAATCCCCAGTGGCGACCGTCGCGATCTTTAAGGTTGGCGGTCAGGTACCACCACTCGATGCGAAAATCCGGATGCGGTCCGTGATCGCGCGGAAACTCGAGCGCGAAACCCGGCTCGACCTGGCGATAACCCTCGCCCGCATCACGCAGGTCACCGAGGCGATCCTGCGCCACCACCACGGGCACCGCGCACAACAGCAGGAGCCGGACCAGCAGGCGCATCAGACGATTTCTCCCAGTTGCGCCAGCGCCTGCGGCATTTGCCGACGCCAGCGCAGCGATACCAGCAACAGGGTCGCGGCACAAATCAACAGCACCAGGCCAGCCAGCCACACTGCCGGCGTGAGATCCCACAGCAGCGGCATGCTCCAGCCGAAGCTGACCACGTTGAGCTTGTCGATCAGGATCCACGACAGCAGCGTTCCAAGCGGGATCGATACCAGCCATGCGATCGTGCAGAAAACCAGCAGGGGTGTCGCGATCAGCAGCAGGATTTCGACCTGGCGCAGGCCGAGCGCACGCCACTGCGCGAACTGCTGCATGCGCTCGTGCAGAATCGCGAGCAGCGAGGCCAGCAGTGCAATCGCGGCGACCAGCATGGTCAGTGCATTCATCGACGCGGTGATGGCGAAGGTGCGGTCGAAGATACCGACCGACAGGTGCCGGATTTCGGCCTGCGAAATCCAGTCGCCGGGACCGGCGCCAAGCGTCAGCATGGCGGCCTCGGCGCGCGCCCCCGCCTGCTGGTCGGCGGGGTCGAGCCACAGCGCGATACCGCGCGAGTAGTAGTGGCTGAACTGGCTCGCGACCACGGCTACCGGCAGGTAGAACTGGAAATACGGATTACCGTAGTCGTAGAAAACGCCGACCACTTCGTAAGCGCGCGCGGCGGCGCCGTCACCGATCCGAATCGATTCGCCGACCTCGACCCCGGCGAGGAACATGACCTGCTCGTTGATCAGCACCTTGCCCGGCTGTTCGCGCCAGGTCGCGAGCGCGGCCGCGGGCGAATCGCCCTGCCAGCGCGACAGCGGCAGCTGCAGGCTGTCCGGCGCGCGCGGGTCGATGCCGCGCACCAGCGTCGGCCGCTCACGCCAGCGCGTGGTCACGCCGATGCGGCTGTGACTGTCTGCGAGCCAGCCCTCGGCAAGACCCCGGCGGCGCAGTTCGGCGTAGTCGACGTTGGGATTGCGCAGGTAGATATCGGCGCTCTGGCGCAGTTCGAGCCAGCCGACGAAAGCATCGCGAAAACTGTCGACCAGCATGCCGACACCGAGGTTGGCGGTCAGCGCCAGCAGCAGCGCCATCATTGCGCTGCGCAGAGACGGCATCTGGGTCCAGCCGTCGCTGACCATCCAGCGCAGCAGCAGGCGCCTTTGCGGCAGGACTGCCGACAGCAGGCGCAGTCCGAGTGCGAGCACCAGCGGCAACGACCAGGCCGCGGCAAACAGCACCACCCCGAGCACGGCAAACCCCTCGGTGGCATTTTCGATACGCGGATACCAGGCCAGCGCCAGCAGCCCGAGACCGAGCGCGGCCCAGCCCAGCCAGCGGCGTGCGTCGGTTTCGTCGCGCAGCAGGGTTGCGCTGCGCGCCGCCTCGAAACTGCTGCGCTGCAGCTGCCGGTAGAGAGGCCAGGCCAGCGCCCAGGTCAACCCCAGCAGGGTGATGCTCCAGGCCATCAGCAGGGTCAGCGGGCTGACACCGAGATCGACCCCGACAACCGCGTCGTAGAGGCTTTGCAGGCTGGCGCCGAGACCCGGCAGCAGCAGCTGCGCGAGCAGTACCCCGAGCGCAAATCCGAGCCCGCTGCCGAGCAGGCTCCAGCCCAGCGTCTCGAGCCCGATGGCAACGATCAGCAGGCGCGTATCGCAACCCATCAGGCGCAGGTTCAGCAGGGTCGAACGGCGGTACCAGAGCGAAAAGCGCACCGCGTTGAAGACGATGAACAGGCCGACCGCGAACGACAGCAGGCTCATCGCGGTCAGGTGCGTGTGCAGGCTTGCGGTCAGCTGTTGCAGGTCGAGATGCTGCTGGTTTTCGACCATTTCCAGCTCCGGCGGCAGCAGCGCCGCGAGCCGGGCCTGTTCCTCCGGCGTGATCTCGCCCACCGCGATGTAGTCGAGACGTTGCAGACCGGACAGCGACTGGGCGGCGCCGATATCGAGCAGGATGCGTCGCCCCTGCTGCTCGTTCGCGCGGTACAGCGCCGGCGGCAGGCGACGGCCGTCGCGCAGCGCCAGCGCCTCGCCCTCGGCGAGACCGAGCTCGGCGGCCAGCGTCTCGGGCACCCAGGCGCGGTAGGGCGGCTGCACGAAATCGAGCCAGGTAGCGGAAAAATCATCGCTATCCTCTTCTTCGTCGAGCAGGCTGACCGGCAGCGCCATCAGGTCGGTTGCGATCAGGTCGAGCGTCTGCCCGCCGGGCGTGCTGACCTGCAGCTCGATCAGGGGGAACAGCTGGCGGTAACCGGCGCGGCGCAGGTCGATGTAGACCCCGGGTTCTACACCTTCGTCACGCCGGCTCTGGATCCAGTGGCTGGCCTGCGCGCCGAGCAGGCTCTGCGCGTCCCGGTAACTCGCCTCGGCGTGGTGATTGATGATTTGCACCGCGGACCAGAGACCGACGCCCGCGACCAGGCCGGTCAGCATGAACAGCGTCTGCCAGGGATGCCGCCAGTAGTGGCTGAGCAACGCCTTCAGCACCCATGACAGGCGACGATTCACTCGCTCTCCGTCAGCCGGCCGTCGTGCAGGCGAACCCGCCGATCGAGGAAAGCCGCCATTTCCCGGCTGTGCGTCACCATCAGCAGGGCGCTGCCCGCGCGCTGCACCAGCTCGCTGAACAGCGCCATGACCTCGCTGCTGGAACGTTCGTCCAGGTTACCGGTCGGCTCGTCGGCGAGCACCAGCTCCGGCCGATGCAGCAGCGCGCGCGCGATTGCGACCCGCTGCTGCTGTCCGCGCGACAGCTGCCACGGGAACTTGTCCAGCTGGTCGTCGAGTCCGAGGCGCTCGACCAGCTCCTGCTGGTAGACGTCGTCGAACTTGCCGCACAGCGCGGCCTGGAAACGAATGTTGTCGAGCACGTCCAGGGTCGGGATCAGGTGAAACTGCTGGAACACGAGGCTGAGCCGGCTGCGCCGCAGCGCCGCGAGTTCGGGTTCCGGCGCGCTGTGCAGTGCCTTGCCGGCAAATTCGATGCTGCCGCCATCCGGCCGGTCGAGGCCGGCGACCAGGTGCAACAGCGTCGATTTGCCGCTGCCGCTGTCACCCAGCAGGGCGACCGACGTGGACGCGGCCATGTCGAAATCGAGACCCTGCAGCACGGCCTGGGAAATACCGGCACTGCGATAGGACTTGCTTAGATTGCGAATGCTCAGCATGACGGGCGAAGATTAACCGAATTTGACCCCCAACAATACGTCGCCTGCCCCGTCACAGATTGCATACGCAGGCACTGACACGGTCGACGCTGCACCAAAAAACCTGCACTAGCCGGTTACGGAGTAGTCAGCCGGCATGCTTTGCTCCAATTTAGGGGACAGAAGTTCGCCGGCCGGATGGCAGTCGGTAGCCGGGATGGATTGCGGCTCGTTCTGTCCCCGAGCATGGAACGTTCGGCTTTTGGTTTTGCCCGTGTTTATTGATTACACTGGCGCGTCAGCCACCGGAGCAATCATGACCGTCATCTGCGATATCGGCGACCTGCAGCAGCTCGCCCGCCGGCGCGTTCCGCGCATGTTCTACGACTACGCCGACTCGGGCGCCTGGTCGGAATCGACCTATCGCGCCAACGGCGACGATCTCGCCGCGATCAAGCTGCGCCAGCGGGTCGCGGTCGACATCAGCCAGCGCTCGACCCGCGGCGAGATGATCGGCCAGGAGGTAACGATGCCGGTGGCGCTGGCACCGGTCGGACTGACCGGCATGCAGTATCCCGATGGCGAAATCCTGGCCGCGCGCGCGGCGCAAAAGTTCGGCGTCCCCTTTACCCTGTCTACCATGAGTATCTGCTCGATCGAGGACGTTGCCGAGCACACGTCACGACCCTTCTGGTTCCAGCTTTACGTCATGCGCGACCGCGATTTTGTCGGCCGCCTGATCGACCGGGCGCGCGCCGCCCGCTGTTCGGCGCTGGTGCTGACGCTCGACCTGCAGGTGCTGGCGCAGCGTCACAAGGACCTGCGCAACGGCCTCAGTGCGCCGCCACGCTGGACCCCGGGCACGATCTGGCAATTGCTCAGCCGGCCCGGCTGGTGCCTGCGTATGCTCGGTACGCACAGGCGCAACTTCGGTAACGTCGTCGGCCACGTCAAGGGTGTCGATGACATCGCGTCGCTCGGCGCCTGGACCAGCGAGCAGTTCGATCCCACCCTCAACTGGAACGACATCGACTGGATCCGCGAACGCTGGGGCGGCAAACTGATCCTGAAGGGAATCCTGGATCCCGCGGACGCACGCGAGGCGGTCCGGGTCGGCGCGGACGCGCTGATCGTGTCCAATCACGGCGGCCGCCAGCTCGACGGCGCAGCGTCGTCGATCGCGGCCCTGCCGGCGATCGTGGACGCGGTCGGTAACGATATCGAAATTCATTTCGACGGCGGGATTCGCTCTGGCCAGGACGTCATGCGCGCACTATGCCTCGGCGCGCGCGGCACCTATATCGGCCGCGCCTTCATCTACGGCCTCGGCGCACAGGGCGAGCGTGGCGTCGAGCGCGTGCTGGAAATCATTCAGCGCGAACTCGACATGACCATGGGTCTGTGCGGCGCCAGCAGCCCGGCCGAACTCGGCCGGCACAACCTGCTCGAACCACCGGCCTGAGCGCCGTCTCAGGTTCCCGGGTCGTCCGGGCTCATGCTGGTGAGTTGCGGATGTACCGGCACGCGGCGAACGGTTTCGCGATAAACGATGTAGAGACCGCTGGCGATGACGATGCCGGCCCCCGCCAGGGTAAACAGGTCCGGCCACTCGCCGAACAGCAGGAATCCGAACAGCGTGGCCCAGATGAGGCCGGAATACTCGAACGGTGAAATCACCGCGGGCGGCCCGAGGCGGAACGCATGGGTCACGCACATGACACCGACGCTGCCAAAAGTGCCGGCGAGCGCAAACAGCGCAAGATCGGTTGCACCCGGCATGACCTCGAACCAGGGCGCCGCCAGCAAACCGGTGAGCGACATGCCGAGCTGCGGGTAAAGCATCAGCGATGCGCTGCTCTCGCTGCTCTTGAAGGCGCGCGTGGTAATCATCAGCAGCGCGTAGAACACGACGCTGCCGACCACCGCGAGCGCGGCCCATTCGAACACGCCCACACCCGGGCGCAGCATCACCAGCACGCCGACGAAACCGGCGGCGACCGCGAGCCAGCGATGATAGCCGACCGGTTCCTTCAGTAACGGCACCGACAGCGCGGTGATGAAGATCGGCGCGGCGAAGGTTATCGCGATCGCGTCAACCAGTTTCATCTGCGACAGCGCCCAGAAAAAAGTCAGGGTCAGGCCAAGGACGAGCAGGTAACGTACGAAGTGCACCGCGGGACGGCGGCTGCGCAACTGCCGCCAGTCGCTACCGCGCAGCGCGAACAGGCACAGCAGCGGCAGACCGAACCAGCTGCGCAGCGCGGCGATCTGGATCACGGAGTAATCCGCGGTCAGCCACTTGATGGTGGCGTCCATGACGGCGAAGCTGGCGATGCCGGCGAGCATCAGCAGGATGCCGAGGCCCGGCCGATCGGCGCTGGTGGGCGGTTCTGTCAAATCGCTTGGCTCCGGGTTGCAGCGGGTTGATCCTGGTCCGAAACTACGGGCGGTCGAGCTCCCGCTGGCGCAGCTCCATGCGACGCACCTTGCCCGTGGTCGTCATCGGCAGGCTGGCGATGAACTCGACCTCGCGCGGATACTCGTGCGCCGACAGGCGCTCGCGCACGGACTGCTGAATTTCGCGCGCGAGTTCGGGCGAGGGCGAAATTCCCGCGGTCAGCACGACGAACGCCTTGACGATCTCCCCGCGCAGCTCGTCGGGCTTGCCGATCACCGCGGCCTGCAGCACGGCGGGATGACGCAGCAGCGAATCCTCGATTTCACCGGGGCCGATACGGTAGCCCGCGCTGGTAATGACGTCGTCCTTGCGCCCGACGAACCACAGGAAGCCGTCTTCGTCACGGTAGCCGACATCGCCGGTGCGGAACCAGTTGCCGGTAATCTTGGCGCGGGTCGCCTGGTCGTTGTTCCAGTAGCCGAGAAACATCACGGGGTCGTCGCACCAGGCGGCGAGCTCGCCCTCTTCACCGTCCGCCAGCACCGCGCCGGCGGTGTCGATCACGTCCACCCGGTGACCGGGATAGGGTTTACCCATCGATCCGGGTTTCGGCGGCATGATCGCCGAACAGTTACCGACGATATAGTTGAACTCGGTCTGCCCCCACATCTCGTTGATCGTGACGCCGAGCGCTTCGCGGCCCCAGTGGATCAGTTCCTCGCCGACCTGTTCGCCGGCGCTCATGATCGCGCGCAGGCGCAAATCGTGGTTCTGCCGCAGGTCGGGTACCGCGCGCAGCATCTTGAGCGCGGTCGGCGGAATGAATGCGTTGCTGACCGAGTAATCGCCCATCAGCCGGCAAACCCGTTCGGCATCGAAACCGCGGCCCTCGAAGGCGACGATCGGCACGCCGTAATTCAGCGCCGGCAGCAGCGCATCCCACAGGCCGCCGGTCCAGGCCCAGTCGGCCGGCGTCCAGAATACGTCACCCTCGGCGGGAAAAAAATTCTGCGACAGTTCGAAGCCGGTGAAATTACCGATCACGGCGCGGTGCGCGACCAGCGCGCCTTTCGGTGGACCGGTGGTGCCCGAGGTATAGATCAGGCAGGCCGGGTCGTCGGCCAGGGTCGGCACCATGTCGAAGTTATCGTCGCCGCGCTCGAGCAGCCCCCAGAACTCGCTCGACGCTGCGCCGCAGCCGCAACCGACGACATGCCGCAGGTCGGGCAACTCGGGCTGTAGCGCGTGCAGGTCGTCATAGCGGCTGGCGTGGGTGATCGCAACCCGCGCCCCGCTGTCGCGCAGGCGGTACTCGAGCGCCTCCGGGCCGAACAGGATCGCCAGCGGCAGCGATACCGCGCCCAGCTTGTGAATCGCCAGGTGAGCGACGATGGTTTCGATGGTTTGCGGCAACACGATTGCAACCCGGTTACCGCGCTCGACCCCCAGCGCGCGCAGCGCGTTGGCGAAGGCATCGGACAGGCGTTTGAGATCGCCGAAGCGGTACTGCGCGCGCTCGCCAGCAGCATTTTCATAGTAGACCGCAACCTTGTCGGCCCTGTGCTGGTGACGCTCGCAGACCTGCTGGGCGATGTTCAGATACGTCGGGATAGACCACTTGAATTCGCGCCGGACCTGGTCGAAATCGGTCGCCCCGGGGTCGATCAACCGCATGTTCAGCCCGCATTGTTAAAAAATTCATAATACCCGAAGCAACGCCCGATAACAGTTGCGCTTGCGGTCACCTCGGTCTATATCTAGGATTATTCTACCTTTTCAGGTTAAAGCACTGATAATAGGGTAGAATTTTCTGCTCACTCTGCTAAAAAACAGGTGGGACACGCTTGCAAGCGGAACATCATCATGAATAACTACGAAGACTGGGCCCAGCTCGTCGCGAAAAAGCTCAAGGGCGAGGGCGAGTTGATCGCCGCTATCGAGAAGGACGAGCTCGACGACGCGGCCGCCACCGACTCATTTTGTCGAGCCGTACTCGAACCCTTCCTGCCGGAAAACTTCGGCATCGGTTCCGGGCGAATCGTCGATGCTTTCGGCAACTATTCCGATCATCTCGACCTGATCGTCTACAACCGGGATTTCCCCCGCATCGGCCTGCGCGCAACCCAGTCGGCATTCCTTTATGAATCCGTGCTGGCCGCATTCTCGATCCGGGCCAAGTTCGTGCGCAAGACCTTCTTCGAAGCGATGGACGCCTGCGCGTCGCTGGCCCGGCTGGAAGCCAATGTCGACAAGGCCGTGCTGGTGCGCCTGGCCAAGAAAAACGGCCTGTCGCTCGGACCCGACAAGAAGTTCGTGCACCGCGATCCGCTGCACACCGCGCGCTTCGACCTGATCGGTCGCCCGCCCGCCTTCGTGTTCGGCTTCAGCGGCATGAAACAGAGCTATCGCCAGCTGCAGGAAAACATCGAGCTGTGGATCCGTCATCATCACGACGGGGGCCACGAGATCGAGATGAAGGGCCTGCCGGCGGTGATCGCCACCATGGGCTGTTTCGCCTGGCGTAACGCCGCACCGCTGGCATTGTCCAACCGTGACCTGATGGGTATCGGCAACGACGATGCGCCGGTGCGCCTGATCGTGCTGCAGCTGCTGTACCTGCTCAACCGCCGGCTCAACGTGACTGCCGACGGCTACGGCCTGAAACCGAACCTGAAGGCATACCTGAGCCAGTTTACACCGCCGGTGTTCGAGGTTGGCGCGGGCAACATCGCCGATGTCGTCAGCCTGAACCAGTCCGGCGAAGCCGAGGAAAAACCCTTCCAGGAGCGGACGCGCTCGTCATTCTACGAACCGGCCCGGGATCACGCGTCCGCGGACCAACCGGCACCGACCGAGGTGATCGCCGAGGACAGCGCCCCGGCCGCGCCCGCGCCGGCGAAAGCCAGCAAACAGCAGAGGCCAGCCGCGGCGCCGAAGCCGGCCGCCGCGCCGACCCCTGCACCGCAGCCGGCAGCGGCACCTGTCGCCGAGGCCAAACCAGCCCCCGCGCCGACCGCCGACGAGGCGGTATTCGACAAGCCGTCGCCGTTTGCCTCCGCACCGATTCCGCCGGCCGCGCCGGCCGCCGAACCCGCACCGAGCGCCCCGGCAGCTGTCGACAGCGGCGCGGGCGTGTTCGACAAGCCATCACCGTTTGCCTCGGCACCGATTCCGCCGGCGGAGCCCGCCGCGGAAACCCCCGAACCTGCGCGCGCGCCGATGGCGTCGCCGCTCGGTTCCGCACCGATCCCGATGGATTCAGCCGCCGGTGCCGACCCCGCTCCGCCCAGTCCACCGCTGGACTCGGCCCCGATTCCGCCCGCAGCGGATGCCAGGCCGGCCTCGCCGCCGCTCGGTTCCGCGCCGATTCCGCCGATGGAGACTTCCACGCCGCCCGCTATCCCGCCGCGGCCGCCGGTCGATATCGAGTTTGGTGACGCCGACGCCCCGGCAGCATCGGCCACCGCCGATAGTGATGGCCCCGAGGAAGACGAATTCAGCCAGACGGTCGTGATTCCGCCACCCAACGCCGCCGCGCAAAAAAAAACTGAACCGCCCCGCAATTCGACCGACGAGTTCATTTCGCGCGTGAAGCAGCAGCTGGCGAGCACCGGCACCAAGCCGGACCTCGACGCCGAGCAGGATTCGTTCACGTCGACGATTCCGCAGTAATCCGGATCTCCCAGGCAAACCGATAACGGCCCGCAAACGCGGGCCGTTTTCGTTTGCTCCCGAGCAGGCCGAGGCCCGGCGCTGGCCCATGGACCCGCTCCAGCACTCACTTTTCGGGTTTGACAAAAGTCAAGGCAACTCGACCGACCGGGGCATAAGGTCTGAGCCTGCAACAAAAGACTTTCACGCAAATACGCGATAAACCAACCCAAAGTCAGGAGCACGAGCGATGAGCATCAAAACCAAGGCCCTACCGAGCGCGATCCTCTTTACCGCGTGTGTCGGGCTGGCGTCAACAACGGGGGTAACGCTCGCCGCGAAAAAGTTCGAGCCTTTGAACGAGGCCGACTTCGAACGCGCCAAGAGCATGTATTTCCAACGTTGTGCCGGCTGTCACGGGGTACTGCGCAAGGGCGCAACCGGCAAGAGCCTGCTGCCCAAGGGCGACAAGAACGAAAAGGGTACGTTGAAACTGGGCACCAAGCGCCTCGCCAGGATAATCAAGCTGGGCACCGAAGGCGGCATGAACAACTTCGACGACGTTTTCAACGACGAAGAAATCGACCTGCTGGCGCGCTATATCCAGATGGAGCCGCCGGCGCCGCCGGAAATGGACCTGGCGCTGATGAAGGAACGGCACAAGGTCTACGTCAAGCCCGAGGATTACCCGAGCAAGCCGCTGCACGGCCGCAACTGGGAAAACTTTTTCGTCGTCATCGAGCGTGACGCCGGCAAAGTTGCCATCGTCGATGGCGACAAGCACGAGATCGTCGATCACATCGACACCGGTTACGCGGTGCACGTCATCAAGGCGACCGAGCATCACCACCACGAAAAACCCGTGGGCGGTACGCCCGGACGTTTCTGGTACACCCAGGGCCGCGACGGCAAGATGACCAAGATCGACCTGTGGCAAAAGCCCGGCAGCATGCTGGTGGCGGAAGCCCAGATGGCCTACGACGCGCGCGACGTTGCCGTGTCCGGCGACGGCAAGTACGTCATCGGCGGCGGTTACTGGCCCCCGCACTTCGTCATCATGGATGCGGTGACGATGGAGCCATTGAAAGTGGTTTCGACCCGCGGTGTCAACGTCGACGGCGAATACGTCGAGGAATCCCGCGTCGCGGCGATCTACACCACGCCGCACCAGTCGTCATTCTGGGTTGCCATGAAGGAACTGGGGCAAATGTGGCAGGTCGACTACACCGATCTCGACAACCTCGATATCACCTACGTCAACTCGGCCAAGTTCCTGCACGACGGCTTCTTCGATCCGACCGGCAACTACTTCCAGATCGCCGCCAACGCGTCGAACAAAATGGTGATCGTGGATTCCAACACCGGCAAGCTCGAAGCGATGATCGATGTCGACAAGCTGCCGCACCCGGGTCCCGGCGCCAACTGGAACGACGACACGTGCGGACCAGTCGGCGGCACCACGCACCTCGGTGTCGGCAAGGTCACGGTCTGGGGTAACGATCCGAAAGGTCACAAGGATCACGCCTGGAAGGTTTGTTACGAGGTCGATACCGACGGTCCCGGCCTGTTCATCCGTACCCACCCGACCTCGCAGTACGTGTGGGCGGATCAGACCAAGCACCCGGAACCGGAAATCCAGCAATCCATCAAGGTCATCGACAAAAAGACCCGCAAGGTGGCGAAGACGATTCGCGTCACCGAGGAGCCCGGCAAGGTCGCGGTCCACATCGAGTTCAACGCGGACGGCTCCGAGGTCTGGGTATCGGTCTGGAACCGCACCGAGAACAAGAAGCCGACGGGTGAGATCGTGGTCTACGACGCCAAGACGCTGCAGGAGAAAAAGCGTATCGGTGGTCTGACCACGCCAACCGGCAAGTTCAACGTGACCAACCGGACCAATCACGTGACCTGATCGCCGCGCGCGGGATCAACGTGATGTAAGACCAGGGCGGGCATACTGAACAGTGTGTCCGCCCTTTTTCCGAGCAGCTCGTTCCGTAAACGCCTCGCGGGGTTTTTACGCAACAAGCAAGAACAACACAGGTGGCTGAACAAATGGCTGATTCCAGGAAAAAATTCGGACTGATGTCGCGCAAGGTAATTCTCGGCACGACGCTCGGCGCCGCGCTGTTTTTTATGATCGTCGGTGTCATCTTCTGGGGCGGTTTCAACACCGCGATGGAAGCCACCAATACAATGGAGTTCTGCATCTCCTGCCACGAAATGGAGGAAAACGTTTACCGCGAATACACCACCACGGTGCACTATTCGAACCGCAGCGGCGTGCAGGCGACCTGCTCCGATTGCCACGTACCCGATCCCTGGGTGCACAAGGTGGTGCGCAAGGTGCGTGCCACTAACGAGCTTTATCACAAGGCATTGGGTTCGATCGATACGCCGGAAAAATTCGACGCAAAAAGACTCAAGATGGCAAAAAACGTCTGGAGTGCAATGAAGGCGACCGACTCGCGCGAATGCCGCAACTGCCACGATTTCGCCTCGATGAACCCGGAAAATCAGAAAAAGCGCGCGCGCAAACAGCACATCCTCGGCATGGAGCAGGGAAATACCTGTATCGACTGCCACAAGGGCGTTGCGCACAAAAAGGTACACGACCAGCTGTCCGAGGAAGAGTTGACCGCGATGGAGCAGCCGCGCGAGGCAGACAAGCGCCCGATGCCACCGCAGTGGCAGGCCTGGATCGACGGCGACGGCCAGGCTGCGAGCGAAGTAGCCGCGGTCAGCACTGATCCCGAACCCGCACCCGTATCCGAACCAGCTCCCGCACCCGAATCCACGCTGGCCGAGCCGGAGACGACCCGGGTTGCGGCAGCCACGACACCCGCCGCAAGTGGCGGCGGTGCCGACATCGACTGGACGGCGATCGCAGCGCGCGAAGTTGTGCTGTTCTACCCGGGGCAGGCCTCGATGGAGTGGGCGCTGAAAGGCTCCGACCACGGCGGCAAACGCGCCTTCACCAAGGGCGATCGCTGCTTCGACTGCCACGAGGAAGAGGAGGCCGACATCGGTGAAATCGTCATCACCGGCGAGAACGCCGAGGAAATGCCGATCCCGGGCAAGCGCGGCAGCTTCCCGGTGCAGATTCGCGCGGCCCACGACGCCGAGTATCTGTACCTGCAGTTTCAATGGGACGACACCGAACACGTGCCGCTGGAATTCGTCGACGGCGGCAAGATGGACCCGGATAACCCGGCCAAGCTCGCCATCATGCTGGCCGGGGACATCGAGGACAACCCGCCGGTCGAGTACGCCGAGCGCGCCGGCTGCTGGCAAACCTGCCATCACGACCTGAACTACATGCCGCATCAGCCCGAAGACAGCACCTTCGCCGGTGACCTGGCCGCACGCCTCGACGCGAACCTCGGTTTCACCAAGTACCTCAAGGAAAGCCGCAGCGAAATCGAGATCGACGGCAAGGACGGCAAAATGCGCGGTGGCTGGGACAAGCTGAAGAGCGAGGCGGAAATCGCGGCCGCGCTCGACGCCGGATCCTTCATGGACCTGCTGCGCTACCAGGCCGGTACGGGCGAATCGGAGGACGGTCATGTACTCGACCAGCGCGTCATGAGCGGCGGCCAGGGCGTGAGTTTCAGCGGCGGTCTCGCCGATGGCGTGTGGACGATCGAAATGGTGCGCCGGCTGCAATCGGATCACCCCGGCGACGTCAGCCTGGATCCGGCCAACCTCTACAACATCGGTTTCGCGATTCATGACGATTATTCCAGCAGCCGTTTTCACCACGTTTCGCTGGGCCTGAAACTCGGTTTCGACAACGACGAAGCCGAAATCAACGCCATCGGGCAGTGAGCCAGACCATGTTTGCCAGACGTATCGCTGCCACCGTCCTGTTACTGTGCGCGAGTGGATACGCCGGTGCCGGCGAAGACGGGCCACTGGTCGTGATCCAGGACTACCAGTTCATTCCGCAGCACATCGAGGTCAAGAAAGGTGACACCGTGGTCTGGGAAAATCGTGAAAAACGCCAGTATCACAGCGTCTGGTTCGAGTCGCTCGGCGAGGAAGCGCCCGACTACTTTTTCCCCGAGGAAACCTGGGAGCGAACCTTCGATACCGTCGGCACCTTCGACTATCGCTGCGGACCGCACCCCGAAATGACCGGCACGGTTACGGTCGTCGAGTAGGCGGGCGGCTCGCGATGTACAGGCTCTTCATCGCCGTGCTACTGGTGTCGGCCATGCTGTCGCCGTCGCTGGACGCGGCGACGGCAGTCAACGCGGAAGCGCTTTACCTGCAGCACTGCGCCGCCTGCCATCACCCGCAGCGTCTCGGCGGCATGGGACCGGCGTTACTGCCGGGCAACCTCAAGCGCCTGCGCAAACCCGCTGCCATCGACGTGATCGGCAATGGCCGGGTCGCGACCCAGATGCCCGCCTTCGACCAGCAGCTCGACGCAGCCGAGATCGCCGCACTGGCCGACTATATCTACACCAGGCCCACGACTGCGATCGACTGGACCGAGACCGACATGCTCGCCAGCCACATCGCGCACAACAACCCGGCAAACCTGTCCGCCCGTCCCGTTTTCGAGGTGGCCGACCCGATGAACCTGTTTCTCGTGGTCGAGCTCGGCGATCACCACGTCACCCTGCTCGACGGCGACCGGCTGGAACCAATCCACCGCTTCCGCTCGCGCTTCGCGCTGCACGGCGGGCCCAAATATGCCGCCGGCGGACGCTTCGTCTACTTCGCCTCGCGCGACGGCTGGATCAGTAAATACGATATCTACAACCTGAAACTGGTCGCCGAAATTCGTGCCGGCATCAACACGCGCAACCTCGCGGTCTCGCACGACGGCCGTTACGTGATGGTCGCGAATTACCTGCCGCACACGCTGGTTCTGCTCGACGCGAGCGATCTGAAACCGTTGCGCATCCTGCCGGTGACCGACGCCGCCGGTAACAGCTCGCGCGTCTCCGCGGTATATACCGCGGCCCCTCGCGACAGTTTCATCGCCGCGCTGAAAGACATACCTGAAGTCTGGCAAATCTCCTACGCCGACAATCCGCCGCCCGGTTTTTCCGGCTGGGTGCACGATTACAATCCCGAATCCGGCGATGCCGACACCGGCGACCGTTTTCCGCTGCGACGTATCGCGGTGGACGACTACCTCGACGATTTCTTTTTCGACCAGGAGTACGTATCGATCATCGGCGCATCGCGCGAAGGCAAGGGACAGGTGGTCGATCTCGACCTGGGTCGCGTGGTGGTACCCGACCTCGCCCTGCCCGGCATGCCGCACCTCGGCTCCGGCATCACCTGGGAATACGAGGGGCGTACCGTGCTGGCCACGCCGAACCTGCGCGCCGGCAAGGTCAGCGTCATCGACATGGAATCCTGGCAAAACGTACGCGATATCGAAACCCTGGGACCGGGTTTTTTCATGCGCAGCCACGAAAACACGCCTTACGCCTGGGTCGACGTGTTCTTCGGCCCGAATCGCGACGCCGTGCACGTGATCGACAAGCGCAGTCTCGAAATCGTCAGAACCCTGCGGCCGGCACCGGGTAAAACCGCGGCCCATGTCGAGTTCACCCGCGACGGTCGTTACGCGCTGCTCAGCATCTGGGACGAGGACGGCGCGCTGGTGGTCTACGATGCCGCTTCGCTGGAGGAGGTCAAACGCCTGCCGATGAACAAGCCTTCGGGCAAGTACAATGTTTACAACAAGCTCAATCTCTCGGCGGGCACCAGCCACTGACGACGGCAATGCGATGACGACGATCGACCAGCTGATTCCCTACATGCCCCCCTTCCAGGCGGTGCTGAACGCGATTGCCACCGCGCTGCTCGGCGCCGGCTGGGTATTCATCCGCCAGCGGCGCAAGCGCGCGCATCGCAACGCGATGATACTAACCCTGGCCGTATCGCTGGTTTTCCTGATTTCCTACACGACCTATCACATGAAGGTGGGATACATGCCGTTCGCCGGCCAGGGCTGGATCCGGCCGATTTACTTTACCCTGCTGTTTTCCCACATCGTGCTGGCCGCTGTCATCGTGCCGCTGGTGCTGGGCACGGTCTGGTTCGCCGCGCGCGGAAATTTTCTGCGGCATCCCCAGGTCGCGCGCTGGACCCTGCCGATCTGGATGTATGTTTCACTGACCGGCGTGGTCGTCTACCTGCTCGCCTTCCACGTTTACCGCCCGCCCGGACTGTGATGGAACTTGTCTACTACACGGCGGCAGGCATCGGGCTCTACTTTTTGTCCGACTGGATACTGCAACGCATCGAAATCTGGCGCGGCGAAGTATTCGAGCAGCGCACGCTGGTATTTTTCGGCATCATCAGCGTTTTGGCAGTGACCAGTTTCCATGCAATCGAATGGCTGGTCGCGCGCTGACGCGGGGCGGTCCCGTTACAGATTGGCCGTCGCGGCGCTTTCGCTCAGCCGAAACCGCCAATGCCCATGGTTGAGATCAGTCGGTCAAGAACTGCCGCGCGCGTTCGCGCAGGGTTTCGTTGACGAAGTGGCCCGTGGCCGGCAGGATTTCGAAACGCAGACCCGGGATTGCCGCGGCCTCGATCCGACTAACCGCATCGGCCCAGTTCCGTGCGCGTTCGCTGCGGGTTGCACCCTGCAAATCAACCAGGTCGTAACGCTGCCCGCCGCGCGTGGTCGCGCGCGTAAAGGCACCCCCCGCTGCATCGCTTTCTCCCACCAGCAATAACAGCGGAACGGCAGCAAACGCTTCGCCATCGAACCCGAGATCGGCGGGCAGGCTGTCGCCGCGCACGCCGAGCGGATAAGGCAGGTCAGGATCTGGAAAAGTGTACCAGCCGGTGCCGGCCGCTACCGCCCGTTCGACCCTCCCGGGATGCAGCATCGCGTAGCGGTGCACGAACTCGCCACCGCCCGCGAAACCGAACAGCAACAGGCGCTCGGTGCCAATTTGCGGCAGCAGCTCGCCGACCAGGTCGACCAGTTGGTGCAGGCGCAGGTCGGCGCGCAGCGCCCCGTCCAGGTTCAGGCGCTGGTAATCGTCGTCGAAGCGGCTCTCGTCGAACTGCGGCGTCAGCACGACCCAGTTGTTGCGTTCCGCCAGTCCTGCCCAGCGCATGCCGCTCAGGCGCGCGATACGTTCGCCGTCATAACTCTCGAGCCTGCCGTTTTCGCCGTGCACGGCAACCAGGATGCGGCTATTGGCCGGATCGTCGAGTACCGCCTGCGGCACGTAGAGGTAAAACAGCTGGCCGTCGATGTAGCGCAAACCGTTGTTACCGGCCCGCAGCTCGGGCCGATAGGCCGGATCGTCGATCGAGTCGTAGGTAGGTACGTAAGCGCAGCCGGCAAGCAGCGCGACCCATAGCAGCCAGCATGCCGACCAGCGAGGAAGTGTTTTCGTTGGCATAGCGCAATCCATTCAGAGCAGCTCGCTTTTACCATGATGCCCGGCACGGCACCAGCAGCAATCCTCCGAACGGTCGGGTCGCACCGACCAAAAGCTGCTAGCATGCGCGCAGGGTCGCGGACAGACCGCTTAGTCTCGCCTTGCCCGCAAGCCGGCTTGACCTGCCGAGTGGCTACTGGCGGTACGCATACGACCATCAGCCTGTCAAAGGAGCCGCTTCATGCGCATCAGCGAAATTCACGTCTACCAGAAGAACCTGCCGGTCGTCGACGGCCCCTATACCATGTCGACGATGACCCTGCACGCGATCGACACGACCATCGTCAAGCTGGTCAGCGACAGCGGGCTCGTCGGCTGGGGCGAGGTTGCGCCGCTCGGCCCGCTGTACCAGCCGCAGCACGCGCTCGGCGCGCGCGCGGCGATCGCCGAGATGGCGCCGGCGCTGATCGGTGAATCCTGCCTTGCGCCGCTGTTGTTCTGCCGGCGCATGGACCAGCTGCTCAACGGTCACCGGTATGCCAAGGCGGCACTCGAAATCGGCATCATGGACCTGCTCGGCAAATACCATGGCGTGCGCGTCTGCGACCTGATCGGCGGCGCCGGGCGCGAGCGCCTGCCCGGTTACTATGCCACCGGTATCGGTGACCCCGACGAGATCGCGCGGATCGCGCGCGACAAGGTGGACGAAGGCTACCCGCGCATCCAGGTCAAGGCGGGCGGGCGCGACGTCGCGATCGATATCGCCGTGGTGCGCAGGGTTTTCGAGACCATCGGCAACGAGGCGCAGCTGATCGTCGATCCCAACCGCGGCATGACCGGCGCGCAGGCGATTCAGCTCAGTCTCGCCTGCCGCGACATACCGTTTGCGCTCGAACAACCCTGCATGACCCTGGACGAAATCATTACGATCAGGCCGCAGATCGCGCACCCCCTGCTGCTCGACGAGAGCGTCGACAGCCTCGGCGAGGTGCTGCGAGCGATCTCGCTCGACGCCTGCAACGGTTTCGGTCTCAAGCTCACGCGCATGGGCGGCATCAACGCGATGGCAACGATCCGCGACGTCTGCGCGGCACGCTCGCTGCCGCACACCTGCGAGGATACCTGGGGTGGCGACATCGTGTTCGCGGCGGTGCTGCAGGTCGCCGCAACGGTCGAACCGCGCATGCTGGAAGCGGTGTGGACCTGCGGCAGCTATATCGAGGAAAACTACGATCCGCTAAACGGCATCGTCGTCGACCGGGGACACTTCGACCTGCCGCGCGGGCCCGGGCTCGGCATCGAACCCGATGCAGCACGCATCGGCGAGCTGGTCGCATCCTACGCCTGAAGCCGCGCCTGCCGTCGGGGCGGCGACTTAGCCGTCAGGGAGCAACGCTGAGCGAATTCATGCGGATCCCCATGGGTCCGCGCGCGAGGTAAAACTGCAGGGTCTGGCCGTCGCGATCCACCTCGACCGCGACGGTGTCGCCGACGTTGCCACCGGCGGTCGCCTCGCGCAGCTCGAACCAGTTATAGATCCGCTGGTTGTCGTAGCGCAGGATATGATCACCCGCCTCGATACCCGCCTGCCCGGCGGGCGCACTGGCCAGCACGCTGGTTACCGCGACGCGGTTGGACTGGCCCGAGGCATAGAGGTAGGCATCGTAACCCTGTTCACCGAGACGCTGCTTGAGCGCGGCTTCGCGCTCCCCGATCTCGTCGAGCGCGGCGCGGTACTGGTCGCGGTCCCATTGCTCGCGCAGCGACTGGTCGCGCAGGTACAGGCGCTCCATTTCGATCTGTTCGTAGAAAACCCGCAGCTCGCCGGCGAGCGTGTCATCCATGCCGCTGTCGATCAGGGCCTGGGTGTCGAACCAGCCCGCCTCGCGAGGATCACCGTCCGCCTGCGCGGGATCATCGGTCGCCGCCGCAATATCGTTCGTGCGCGCCTCCCCGCCCGCGTCGCGCTGTAACGCTTCGACCTGGCGACCGAGCTCCAGCAGCCTGCGCTCCAGCGCGCGCCGCGCGCGAATCTCGTCCTCGAGCATCCGCCTCATGGTATCGATGTCCCCGGTATCCAGGGTCCCCGGCGCGGTCGCATTGGCCGCGTCGAACGCATTGTCGAGCGGTGCCGGGGCGGTTGCGCCAGGCGCCGGCCTGTCGCCGCCGTCGCGCGTCGCGTAAATGCCTGACGTGATGCCGACGGCGAGCGCCAGGCCGATCAGAATGAGTTGCCTTGACATGATCGTTACGTGTACCCGTGATGAAGTCCGCGCGTGCTGCGCCGGTAAAACCGCATCGGAAATCGACGTCCGCGGCGTCGAATATCCCCGATTGCGTCCTTTTCACCGATTTTTCACAACGCCCCGGTATAAATCCTATAACTCGATGAAAGTATGACCCGGGAGGCGAAATGCAATACCCACTCTACCTCGGCACCGCCGCACTGCTCGTGATGAGCCTGCTCTTCCTCGGCACGGCACAGGCAAGTTCCTGGCCCTATACCTACCATGCGGACGCCCTGCTCGAGCAGGCCAACGGGCAGGCGGCCAGCGATGCCCGTGCATACCTCGAAATCCGTTCCTACCGCCCGGGCGAGGGCCGCATAACGCTGGTGTTCGCCAACGGCAGTCGATCCTCGGCCGCGCGTTTCAACGCTCGCATCCGCTTCCTGGACGCCAACGGCGAGGTCCTGCGGGAAGAACACTTCGAATCGCGCCTGGGTGCGGCGGACACGGACGGCGCCTTCGAGCGCAGGCTGTCACGCGCGCTGCGAGTCGATGACTTCGCACGGGTCGATGCCGAATTCTACCTGGATGGAAATCGCCCGCTGCAGCGCGCCGGGCTGGAATAACCTCGGTCGCCGCCGCCGGCATCGATATCCGTAGCGCTCGACAGGCCCACGTCGAAGCGACCACTGCCGCGTCGACGGTGCCGGCTGCCGTGTCGATGAATGCATACCACCACCCGGCTCGACAGCGCCATCACGAACAGCAGGCACAGCAGCGGCATCGACACGGCGTGCAGCGTGGACGCATGCTCGAGGTCCGAGTAGCGAAAACCGGTCCAGCCGGCCAGCAGAAGCAGGCAAAGAGACCACCACATACCTTTCTTCATGACAGCCAGACAGGCCAATGCGAACCGTCGGCCACGGTCCGCTCTCCGATCCGCGTCATTGCTCCGGGCCCTGGTCCGAAAAATGTAGCCGCCCGCTGGAATCGGTCCACTGGTAGATTTGCGTTTGCCGGGGCGCCGAACCATCGGGCTCGTCGGTCGGCAAACCGGGGAGATCACCAGAGAGATCACCAGAGAGATCAGAGGAACCGCGCGTCGGGTTACCGTCGTCTTCGAATATGATGTCCGCCAGTTCGAGCAGGCGCGAGTCGGTCAGCAGCGCCAGCGGGTTGCCGGACTGCGCCACGGCAATAAATTCGGGATCACTGACGATCGCCTGGAAACGGGGATGGTTCTTGACGCGCTGCGTACGCTCCCAGATGTCGGTAACCTGCTGCGCCAGCTCGCGCTCGAGATCGTCACCTTCGCCATAGCCGGTGACGCGCGCCATTGCGATCATGTCCGGGTTGGCGACGAGCGCGCGGAATGCCGGCAGCTTGCGCACCAGCTCGCTGTTGCCGCTGTCGAGGATACGCCGGTTGCGCGGATCCCGGACCAGCGCCTGCAGCTCGGAACTTTCCATCAGGCGGCGGCTGCGCAACGCCATTTCCGCCGGGTTTTCCATCACCGCCGCGCTGATGCGGGCAACCTCGGGCTGCGCGTCGCCGGCCGACATCGCGGCGCTGACGGCACGGCCGGCAAGCCGGTTGGCAAAAGCCTCGAGGCGATTGTCCGATGCGTTCGAAATGGCATCACCCACCCCGCCCGGTCCGAAGTCGCGCACGAAAGCGAAACCCCAGACGAGCACGATCGCGAGCAACACGCCGACCAGCGAACCGACCGCACCGCCGCCGACCGCCGATGCCAGGGAAACGCTGCCGTCACCCGGCAAGAATCGACGCAGCAGCCAGAACAGCAGCATGACCGCCGACGCGGCCAGCAGGAACAGCAGGATCGACGCACCGGCAAACGCCGCGATGCCCTGCAGCTCGAAACGCGTTTCGAGCTGGCGCGACAGGTCGCCGGCAAACAGGATGGCCGCAGCGTAGCCCGCTGCAATCGCCAGCACGCGCGCAACGGACTTGAGGATACCGCTGCGAAAACCGCGCCAGGCGAACAGCGCGACCACGACGACAAACAGGATCAGTGACCAGTTCATGCCGGTCTCCACGAGGTCTTAACAGGAGTCTAGGAGTTTCTGCGGAATTATCAGCGACTTTGCTCGAGGGCCAGGCGGCAGATGCGCTCGCAGAGTTCGTCGAAGGCGATGCCGGCGGCCTGCGCTGATTGCGGCAACAGGCTCATCGCGGTCATGCCCGGTACGGTGTTGGCCTCGAGAATCCACAGCTGGCCGGCCGGATCGAGGCGAAAGTCGACCCGGCTGAAATGACGCAGCTTGAGCGCCTCGTGCACCTGCAGCCCCAGTGCCTGTACCGCGCGCGTCTGCGCGTCGCTGATCTCGGCCGGGAATACTTCGCGCGCCCCGCCCTGCTGGTACTTGCTGCGGTAGTCGAAAATCTCCGCGTCGACGATGATTTCACCAACCGCCAGCGGCTGGCCGTCGAGGATGCCCACCGTCAGTTCACGCCCGGGAATAAATGCCTCGAGCATGACCTCTGCGCCGAAACGACCCGCCAGCTCGACCGCCGCCGCAATGTCCCCGGCGCTTTTTACCAGCGACAGCCCGACCGTGGAGCCCTGTGCGTTGGGCTTGACGATCAGCGGATAGCCGAACGGCGACTCGGCAGGCGGCGCATCCGGTCGGCACATCATCCAGTCGGCGGTCGGCAGCCCGGCAGCGCGCAGAATCTGCTTGGCCACGTCCTTGTCCATCGCCAGCGTGCTGCCGACCCGGCCGCTGCCGGTGAAAGGAATAGCCGATACTTCGAGCAGCGCCTGCAGCGAGCCGTCCTCGCCGGCGCCGCCATGCAGCACGATGAACACGACATCGACCTCGTGCAGCTGCAGCGCGCCATGCACGGCCACCGGCACCGAGGTTTCGATCGCGGCCAGCGCGCCGGCCTCGGGCGGTGTTTCCAGCACCTGGAAATCGCGCAGGCGTTGTTCGTCGCGCGCATCGAGCGCTCCCTGCGCGGTGTCGACCGGCAATACCTCGTGACCGCGTGCGCGCAGTGCGTTGATCACCTGTAAACCGCTGGCGATGGAAACGTCGCGTTCCTCGCTGGAACCGCCGAATACGACCGCAACCTTCACTCTGTTCCCCGCAACCTGATCAAGCCGACATGCTTATTCTAGCGCCAATGGCCGCGTCGGCGCAGCGTAAATGCATGCCTGTCAGAGGTCGAACGGCATGTCCGCGCGTTCGGAAACCTCGAGCCTGCCGCCGAGCTCGAGAAAAGGGCAGCCCCGCGCCAGCGCGATAGCGGCGTCGATGGATTCGGCCTCGATGATGGTGTAGCCGGACATCTCCGAGTCACCGCCCTCGGTAACGGACCCGTCGGCCTGCACGGTGCGGGTATGCATGAGTGGATTGGCCGGGCTGACGGCTGCGTCGCCGAGTGACCTGAGCCATTCGACGTAGCGGGAGAAGTGTCGCTGCCCTTCTTCCGGGGTGGGCGGCGGATTACCGCCGAGATAGACGATGACATACTGGGCCACGGGCATCTCCCGTTCGAATCGCTCCCATGGTGCCCGGATAGACGAGCGGCGTCAAAAGCGCTCGCCTGCGATCGTAACCCGTATCAGAAGAGAAACGGCAGATTGGCGCCGACGAAAGCGGTGATCATGACGCTGACGAGAATGAAATCGGACATGGCGGGTTCCTTTATCGAACTAAATGGTGAAAACATGGGAAGTATATAGATGAAATTAATTCATTTTTAACGATATATTTTCATTTTTAACTTGAGTAATATTCAATTTATGAACCTTTCCCAGCTGCGCAGCCTGATCGCGATTGCAGACGCGCCAAACTTCGCCGCCGCCGCCGACCGCCTGTTCGTGACACCGTCGGCGATCAGTCACCAGATGCGTGATCTCGAGCACGAACTGGGCATCGCGCTGTTCGATCGGGGCTCCCGTCCGCCGCGACTGAATGCTCACGCCCATGCCGTCGTCGAGCAGGGGCGCGAGCTGGTCTATCGCTTCGATCAGCTCGTCGAGCTCGCGCGCTCGCCAGGCACGATCGGCGGACGCCTGATGCTCGGCTGTGTCAGCGGTGTCTCCGGCGACTCGATCCCGCGCGCGCTCGCCGACCTGCGCGCTTCGCATCCGGCGGTGCGCGTCAGTATCGAGGAAGGCCTGTCCGAGCCGCTGGCCAACCGCGTGCGCCGGCGCGAACTCGACGCGGCCATCATTACCGAACTGCCGGACCCGGATCCCGAACTCAAGTCGCTGGTCATCATCGACGAGGCGATGATGGTGGTCGCGCCACCCGACTGTGTACAGACCGACTGGCGCGCGATCCTGGCCAGCTACCCGTTCATTCGCCTGAACCGCAACGCGGGTATGGGCAAGGTCATCGATCGCGCGCTGCGCCACTCGCGGCTGGCGGTGGAAGAAGCGATGGAGCTGGACTCGTCGGAAGCCGTGGTCGGCATGGCGCGCGCCGGTCTCGGCGCCGGCGTGGTGCCGGAAGGTCGCCTGCGCCTGGTGCCGGGCGACACGGTACTCGCGGTGCCTTTCGGCGATCCGCCGATTCACCGCCGCGTGGTCCTGACCGAGCGCCGCAACAACCCGCGCTCGGATTTGTCGCAGCTGGTCTACGACGCGATGCGCCGGGTCACCGCCGGCTGACTTCGACAGGTTGTGCGAGGCTGCCCGCGCGGCGTGGGAAGCTAGTCGATTACGACGCTCACGCTGTCGCCGACGCGGATAATGCCGGATTCGAGCACGCGCGCGGTGATGCCGCCGTGTCCTCGCAGCGCGTTGTAACCGCCCGCGCCGAGGGCCGTTTCCATCTTGCTGCAGGGATGACAGGCGCCGCTGAATTCGAGCAGGGCCTCGCCGACGCGAAAACGCCTGTCCTTGAGGGCGAGCAGGTTGAGCCCGGCAACGACGAGGTTGCGCCGCAGCAGCGCCGGCTCGATCCGCTCGCGCTGCAGACATGCCGCGACCACCGCGAGGTGCTCGGCCTGGATCAACGTGACCTGGCGCGGATTACCACTGCGTCCGGCGAAACGATCGCCGTCGAGTCCGCGGTCGACAACCGCTCGTACCTCGCGCGGCACATGCATGGCCTGGCCACGCGCCGGGCGCAGTCCGATCCAGTCGATCCTTCCCGCCTGTGGCAGCGTGTCGAGCAGCTGGCGGATGGTTTTGCGGCCCTCTCCCGGGCTCACTTTTCACCCTGTTCCCAGCGGCGATTGCCGACCGTCCACCAGGGCAACAGCAGCGGCAAAAACAGCAGCGCCGACCAGGGATTCGCGGCCGCGAGTTCACGCAGGTCCGGCGAGACCCAGCTGCCCCACGCCAGCGACGCAAAAAACAGCAGGTATACCGGCGCCATCAGCACGCGATAGGGCGTACGCGGAAACCGCCAGGGCGCAAGGCCGGCCACGACACCGACCGCGAGACCGACGATTACACCGCCGATCACGGCCTGCAGGGTGCGGCCCTGGCCGACCAGCAGCAGCGCCAGCAACAGCACCCAGACGAAACCGCCCAGCCAGCCGCCGAGCCAGCCCCACTTCTCGCCGCTGCGCGTCGTCATAACGCGACCGTCCGCCCGCGTGATCGCCGTCCGCAGGATTTAGCATTCATGTCAGCCGCTTCTCCATGAAAACGCGGGGATGCGCATCACGGCCGTGTTCGGGCCGGCCTTCGGTGACGATCTCGAAACCCAGGCGGGTGTACCAGTCGACCAGGTGCGTCATCATTTTCGCGGTGTCGAGTGTCAGTTTGCGCACGCCTTGCTCGTGCGCCAGCGCTTCGACACGTTCGATCATCCACGTACCGATACCGGCGTGTTGCGCCGCGGGCGCCACCACGATGTCGTCGAGTTTCCAGGTATCGACCAGTTCGCGGCGCACGACCACGCCGAGCGTCTGCTCACCGCGTCGCGCGACCCAGACGTGACCCTGCGCGAGCGCAAGCGGCAGGTTGTCGTAGGCATCCTTGCTCAACTGGCGACCGAGACGCGCAACATAGGGTTCGAAAGCCGCGCGACAAATATTTTCGACGACGTCGCGCTCATCGTTCCGAGCGGCCTCGAAGCGCAGGCCGTCGGTATCAGGGGACATGACCCAGTGCCTGGCTGAAGGTAATCTCGTTGCCGTCCGGATCCTCGATGGTGAAATCACGGCAGCCCCAGGCCCGGTCACCGGGCTCGTGCAGCACGCGCAGGTCACGCGCGCCGAGTTCGCGATAAAGCCGGTCGACGTCGTCGACCATGATCTGGCAGCCGCCGGGATGGCCCTCGGTGGTCGACAGGTGAATCGTGACCGCGTCGCGCGCCATGACGAGATGCGCGGCACCGACCTCGAAAACCGGGACGAATCCGAGGTCGCGATAAAAGCTCCTTGCGGTATCCAGCGAAGCGACGCGCCAGCCCGGCTGGGCCTGCAGGAAACGCACCGGGTCGCTCACCGCGGGCTCCAGCCCTGCACTGCCGCGCACAGGGCGTCGATATCGGCATAAACATGATCTTCGCCAGGCACCTCGGCGAGCGTCGCGTTGGGCCAGCCGCCGACCACGGCGGCGAGGTCCCGGTAAGCACCGACCTTGTCGTCGCTTTGCTGGATGAACAGCGTCGGTACCGCGCTGACGAAGGCTTCGAGCATGACAAAACCATCGGCGCCATGGCGCGCGAGCGGGCAGCCGATCAACACCGCCGTGCGCGGCGCGAAACCGTGCTGCGCGAACGCGGCAGTCGCGATCCAGGTGCCGATCGACTTGGCGACGACCCGTTCGGTGACGATATTTTCGAGCCGTGACGCCTCGGCTAGCGGATCGGGGTCGGCATTATCGGCCCAGTGGCGATAATCGAGTATCGTTGCTTCACCCTCGAGCGCGCCGAGCTGGGCGAGCAGTGCCGTCAGCCATGCATAGGTGGGCGCCACGACGCCGGGCAGGCCCACGAATTGCGCGCTCATTGCGGCATCCCTGTCATTGTCGCCCGCCAGCTCATGCGGGCCTGTCGAACGCAAGTCGCGCCTGCGCCACTGCCGCGCGCGTAACGCAGGCATCGGCGTGGTCATTGACCAGGCCCATGGCCTGCATGAAGGCGTACACCGTGGTCGGCCCGACAAAGCGCCAGCCGCGTTTTTTCAGATCCTTCGACAGCGCTACCGATTCCGGGCTGGTGGACACGGTCTGGGGCGGCGGCAACGACGACGGGTCGGGCTCGAAGCGCCAGAAGTAAGCGGCCAGCGAACCTTCCTGCTCGATCATTTCACAGGCGCGCTGCGCGTTGTTGACAGTCGCTTCGATCTTGCCGCGATGGCGGATGATACCGGCGTTGCCGAGCAGGCGTTCGACGTCGCGCTGGTCGAAACGGGCGACACGCTGGAAGTCGAAACCGTGGAATGCCGCGCGAAAATTTTCGCGCTTGGCCAGGATCGTGCGCCAGCTCAGGCCCGACTGAAATCCCTCGAGACAGATCTTTTCGAACAGGCGGCGATCATCGTCGACCGGAAATCCCCATTCGCGGTCGTGGTAGGCAAAAAATTCCGCTGCTGCCTCGCACCAGCGGCAGCGGGGAAGGCCGTCCGGGCCGGGAACGGTATCACTCATCGCGTCGCTCACCCGCCATCTTGCGGCCGGCTAGGGGTCCGGTCACGGGCCTGGCCATCTTCGCCTCCTGTTCGAACGCGCAATCGCGCTGCAACGAGAGATTATTCTACTCCAGGCGGGGGAAGAGCTGAAACTCCGGCGCGAGCGGATCATTTCTCCGAGCGTGACGAGGGCAACAGGCGCAGGTCGTCAGAGAAATTCGAACGAATCGCGAACGACGTTGATACCGTCACCGCCGAAGTAGGAATCTTCCGAGTAGTGGAAAATGAGAAAGACGGCATCGTCGCCGATCTTGTGGCGGTAAAAATCCAGCCGGTAACCGGTCTCGATACCGAACAGGCCGAGCGTTACTACCTGGCGTCTGCCGTTCAGCGAGACCTCGCCGAATTCGCCGACGATGTCGCTGCTCGATTGCAGGTTGACGTCGAATACCGGCACGCTCTCACCAAACGCGACCGCGAAATCCTGCGAATAGTCTTCCAGCGACATCGGCAGGTCGGCCGGAAAATACTGCACGATCATACCGCCATTGACCGCGCTCTCGACCGCAATCATCGAAATACCGGCAGTGAATTCGTGTTCCTGCAGATCCCAGGCGGCCGGGTAGGAAAAACGCAGGGCCGCGTTTTCGAAGGTAGCCGGCGGTGCGTCGGAGCCACTGCCGTCGCAACCGCCCAGCAATACCGCCAGAGCCGCGATAAACGGAAAGAGGTAAGATTTCGGCGAAAGCTGCATGGCTTGATTACCGAACCTGCTCACGGAACGCGGATCGCCCGGCAGTTGGTTCAGTGCGTGTCCCGGTTCCCGGCGAGACAATTCAGCGCGCAGGCCGAGGTACTGTGCTCGCGCGACATGTACTGCTGCTGGACCATGGCGGCCTGCGTGCGCAGCTCGTCCGGATGTGAATCGGAAAACGCGAACTTGGTCGTCAGAATCGAAACGGCGATAAGGATCGCGGTGCCCAGATAAAGAATATGTTCAGACATTAGCCTGGTCGTGTGGTATCCCTAGTCTTCTGTATAGGGGGCATCGGCAGACCACACCGGTAAACTTTAGCGATTTTTGCCGAACGGTAGCATTCTGGCGACGAACGGTCGTTTTTAACCGAAGAACCTGCTCCCGGGTGACAAATTCCACATTTCGCCAGGGTTTCAGGCGCGGGTCGCGAAACCGCGCTGAAAAGCCGGCAAGCCCCGGCCCGGCGGCCGCGCTCAGCAGGTTGCCGGTAATCGAATAGAGGCCGCGGGCGCGATCCGCGCATTGTCTTCGGGCCGCGCGTACCAGACCTCGATGCCGGCATCACTGCAGATTTCATCGAGCAGCACCAGCCCGCCGTAAAAGGTGAAGATATGCGTCTGGCGATTGGTCAGCACCGACACTTCGGTACCGCCGCTGGCGACAATGACGATATTGCCGCTGATCTTGATTACCGTGCCGCTGAGCGAGGGTGGCGAAGACACCGGGTTGTCGATGCTCGGCACCTCGTAGCCGGCGCAGGCAATAGCGGGCAGCAGCATGACGCTCAATAGCAAACGTCTTGCCATCCTCGGGCGATTCGGCACTAACCTCCGCATGGCAGGCATTGTAACGCCAAAACGCACGCCGGTGATCCAGGATCGATGACGATATTGTTCGGGGCGACCCTGGTCACGCTGCCTGGCCCCGCCTGAAAAACATGCTGCCGGCGGCGAAACCCGCGCCGATGAGTACGAAGTAAACCAGGGGCACGAACACGCTGCCGGCCAGCAGGGCCCGGGTCAGACCGAGCAGCGTGGCAACGATGACGAAAGTCAGGTACGGGTTGTCCGACTTTTGCCTCGCGGCGAGCAAGCCGACCGCAACCATGCCGGCTAACAGCAATTCTGCCGGAAAAAAATTGTGCGCGTCCGGGTTCGAAGACGGTCCGCGCGGCTGGTCGTCCGATCCTGTCTGCGAGCAATCCGCGATCGAGGCGTCTGCAGCAGAAGCGCTACAGCGCTCGAGTTCGATACGGCTGGCGGCTTCCTGCTCGATCCGTGACTCCGCCCAGCGCTCCGCGATGAAGTTCATCCCGATCAGGACCAGGCCCAGTAGCGTGGGTAACAGGGCGCACTTCAGGGGGTCGTTACTCATGACAGCCTACCGGGGAGCAGGCTTTATTAAACCACTTTTTCGAAGGCCTGGCTCGAATCCCGGGCGCAACCGCCATTGATATCGATCAAGACCCGCGCCCGACGCCTGTGCTATTTTCGCGCTTCGATTCGCCGATTCAGCACGGAAAGGTTGCATGGCCCTGCTCGAATGGCGCGACGAGTACCTGACGGGTATCCGCGGCGTCGACTACGAACACGAGGAGCTGATATACCGTATCAACGCGGTCTACGCATTGATCCAGGGGTCGGACGATCCCGCGGTCGTGGTCGACGGACTCGGCGAAATCTATGGTCGCATTGCCGCACACTTCGCCCTCGAGGAGCGGATGATGTTGCGCTACGACTATCCGGACTACGCAGCGCACCGTGACGACCACGAACACCTGCTGGAAAGGCTGCGCGCGACGGTCGACAGCTGGCGGAAGTTGCTGCGTTTCGATCGCAGCGCATTCGAATTCGATCTGCGCAGCTGGTTCGAACACCACTTCGGCACCCACGATGCGCGCCTGCACCACTCCGCCGGCATGCGCGAACACGACCCCGTCAGCGATTCGACCCTGCGCAAAATGGTCGAAAACGAAAAAGCCGGCCTGATCGATCGGCCGGATTAACTATTCTTCGCCGCTGCCCCCGGGATTTACCCGGACAAACTCCAGCAGCGACCGCCGGATCGCGGCGTGGCTGCACGCGTGGTCGGCATGAATCCTCTCGCTAGCGCGAGGTTACTCGGCACCGGTAACGACAAAACCGGTTTTTTGGTCGAAACCGACCAGCAGGACGCGCGCCGGGGCAATGCTCACATCGCGCTCCAGGCGCAGGTTGAAGCCCTGCTCGCGTACGCTGTCGTTGAGGCCGAGGGCGAGACGATGGTCGCCGGCGGGTATCCTGGCGCTGAAGTAAATGTCGACACCACCGTCTTCGAACAGGCCTGGCGGTTGCAGGGTTTCGCGATACAGTATCTCGCCATCGAGCCGCGCCTCGATCGTGACCGGGGAACGTTCGCGCGGACAATCCTCGAGTCTGCGCATATTGGCCGGCAACTGGTTCAACTCTTCCTGGCTCAGCCGGCGGCAGGGTTCACGCAGCTGGCCGGCGTGAGCGAAGGCAATCGTCAGCACGGCTTCATCATCGTCGAGGATCCTGATCGAAGGCGAAGTCGCGAAGTAGCAGACGATTGCCATGAAAAGCGCGTAGTTGAACGCCTGCAGCAGGAACCGGAGCGGCTGCCGGCTCACGATGCCACCCACTCCTCTCTTTCGGCTCGCAGCAGCGCGAGCCGCGCGCGAAATCGCTCGAGGTCGCGCTCGACTGCGCGCAGGTCGGTTTCGGCCGCACCGTGCACACACACGCGTTGCCGTTCGGCCCGCGCACGCAGCGTGGGCTTGCGCTCGCCGGCAAAGCGCGCCTTCAGCCAACGGTTGCCGAAGCGATAGTAACAGTCGTTTTCGCGGCAACCGACGACCATTACACCGTCCGCGCCCTGCTTGAGCGCGTACTCGACCAGTGTCGGCGGCAGCATGCCGCTGCAGATCAGCCTGACGCCAGCGGTATCCGCACGCGCGACACGGTCCACATCGAGTCCGTGCGCGCAGCCGTACACCACGATCTTTTCATCGCCGCTGAGCGCGGCAACTGCCTCGCGCGTTTGCCGGCGCATGTCGTCGACCGGCTGCTGCGGCATATCGATGCCGGTTTCGAGCGTATCACGCGCGGAGCGAAACGGGTTCGACGCCGGGCAGGCGCCGGCGCAGATACCGCAGGAACCGCACAGATCCGGATCGACGACAACTTCCTGCTCGTAGCGCGCGCCGTCGGTGCGCGCCTGCACCGTAATCGCGTCGAACGGGCAGTCTTCGAAGCAGATACCGCAGCCGTTGCAGTGTTCGAGATCGACCACCGCCACCGGTTCCTTTTTCTTCGGCGGCAGCCACGGCAGCAGCATCAGCAACACCGTGATGCCCGTGGTCAGCATCCAGATCTGCTGCGGCGGCCAGACTTCGAGCAGCGGATAAACATTGAGGTAAAACCAGTCGATCTGCAGCGCGCGCGGTACGCTCTCGAGGTCGGCGGGGCCCTGGCTCACCGCGGGCGCCCACAGCGACAGCGCGACGAGCGCGAGCAGGGTGCCGACGGCGAGTCCGCGCGGTGGATGGATATTGACGTTGGACAGGCGTTTGACGTGCAGCCACAGCAAAAAGACCAGCAGCAGCGGCTGCCCAAGCAGGTGCAGGAATTCGATCAGGATGAAAAAGCGGTCATTCATGCCGCCGGAGACGAAGTTACGCGTCATCGCACCGGAAAAAATCGGCAGCGCATCCAGCAGGCGCGCCGAGCCGATGGCGATGTACTGCGCGAGCTCGTCCCATACGAGCCAGTAACCGGTAATGCCGAGCGTCACCACCATCCACAGGGTCGGCACCCCGGTAAACCACGAGAACCAGCGAAAACCGCGGTAACGCCCCGATGCAAATTCCTTGAACAGGTGCAGCAGGATCGTGACTACCACCGCATCCGATGCATAACGATGCAGGCTGCGCATGACACCGGCAAGATACCACTGTTCGTGCGTCATCCATTCAACCGATGCATAGGCACCCTCGAGGCTTGCGTGAAACGGGATGAACAGGTAGATACCGGTTACGAGGATGATCCAGAACAGGAAGAAGGACAGGGTGCCGAGATGGTACAGTGGATTCCAGTCAGTGCCGAATGACAGGTTGAACCAGGATTCGAGCGCCAGGTAGGCGCGTTTTACCGGGTTGACTCGCACGGTGACGGGATCTCGGAAGTTACGAATGCGAATCCGACTCTACCGGAACGGTCGCGAAACCGATCTGATAAATATCAAGTCTGAAAATCCGCCGTCGACGCAAGCAGGAGCGGGGTCAGTGATGCCACCAGGAACGGACGACGAAGTTGCCGGTCAACGCGATGATGATAAAGCCGATCGCCATGCCGACGAACAGCGAGTAGTCGAAGTAGTAACCGTCGGTGGCCGGATCGTAGGTCGTGCAGAACAGTTTAATCCTGGCCACCAGGTTATCCAGCAATGGCTGTTCGGGCGGCGCGCGGCCGAGCACCAGTTCGATCAGCGGATCGACCAGCAGGGGCGTATCGAACACCTGGCCGTAGACCTGGCGATACACGATGCCGTCGGCATCGACGATAGTGGCCTGGATCAAATGGTCGAAACCGCTGGGTGACGGGTAAAACAGGAAACCGGTTTGCCGCGCCAGCGCGTCGACCGCGGCCGGCGTTCCCGACAGCAGGTACCAGCCGTCATCACCTACCCCCTGCCGATCCCCGAAGTAAGCCATGGCAGCTGGTGTATCCATCGGGCTATCGAAACCGACCAGGGCGACATTGAAACTGGTGTCGCCGAGCGCGTCACGCGCCTTGTCGATCACGTCGGCGAGATAACGCGTCGTCATCGGACATATCTGGTAACAGCTGGTGTACACCATGCTGATGACCAGCGGTTTGCCGCGCAACTCGACGAGACTAATCCTGTCACCTTCCGCGGTCACGAATTCGTGCTGGCCGACGGGTCCGCCGATGACTGCCTGGCTGGTTGCGAGCGCGTTTTCATAATCGAATACCGACTCCTGCGCCAGCGCCGCGCCGACGCTCAGCAGCCAGGCGGCGACCAGCAACAGGCGGCGCACGGGTACGGCCTCAGCCCAGCAACCAGACGTCGAGCACCGCACCCGAGAGCAGCAGAACCAGCTGCAGCAGTGACGCGGCGAAGCAGCGCATCGCGACCCGTGGCGAAGGATCGCCGACCATCAGCACATTGTGGTAGATGAAATACCCCCCGCCGCCGATCGCGGCCAGCGCGTAGATCCAGCCCATGCCATAAAACACCGGCGCAATCGCGCAACCCACCAGCATCAGCGTGTTGAGCAGCACGATCTCGGCACAACGCTGGTTACCGACGACGATCGGCAGCATGGGTACGCCGGTCTTGGCGTAGTCCTTGTGCTTCGCGATCGCAAGTGCCCAGAAATGCGACGGTGTCCAGAAGAACAGTGCGAGTGCGAGCCAGATCGGGATCGGGCTCAGATCGGGATCAACCGCAGCCGCGCCGGCGAGCACGGCGAAGCTGCCCGATGCACCGCCGATGACGATGTTGGTCCACGAGCGACGCTTGAGCCAGACGGTGTAGACGATCGCGTAGGTGAAGGCGCCGAGAAAAGTATACAGCGCGCTCGACAGGTTCAGCCACCAGGCCGCCGGCAGCAGGCCCGCCGCCAGCAACAGCAGGATGACACCGAGCCAGAGCGGGCGTTTCTCGAAATAGCCGGTCACGAACGGCCGCCGGCAGGTGCGCGGCATGCGCCGGTCGAGATCGACTTCCCAGTACTGGTTGAACGCACCCGCGGCACCGGAAGCGAGCAGAATCGAGAAGCACAGGACCGCCATCTCGAAACTGCTCGGCGCCGGGCCCGGGGTCGCGATCATCGCCGCCAGTGCGGTCAGCACCATGATGATGCCAATACGCAGCTTGAGCAGGCTCGAGACCTGGCTCCAGAGCTGCCGCAGGCGCGCCGGCGCGGTGGCCGGCGCGCGTGGCGCGGTTTCGGGGATCAGCTGAGCGGCCATACCGATGCCAGGTAATCCCAGTTGATGAAGTAGTAGACGACGAAACACACCAGCAGAAACATCGCCAGCACGAAGGTCCCGGGCGCCTCGAAACCCGCCGAACCGTGCTCTTCCACCGCCAGTTTTGGTGCCATCGGCAAACGCTCCGGCTGCTCCACCGTGTACGAAGACGGTGCCAGCGGCACGCCGAATCCCTGCAACAGGCCGGCGGACTCGTCGAGCTTCTTGCCGAACAGCAGCGAACCCACGGTAACGACCAGGTACATCACGCCGCCGAGCACGCCGAGTACGCCGCCGATACCGGCGACGGCCATCATCGTGTAGGCCGTACCCGGATATTCGAAGGCCAGCATCGCGCCGGTGAAATCCATATCCCAGTGCCGTCGCGACACCCCGAGCGTACCCGCGCCGAGCATGAACAGGATCATCAGCGTCATACCGGCCGAAAACACGTAGGGCTGCCACTTCGCCATCCACGGCAGGAAGGTTTGCCGGCGGAACAGCACCGGGATCAGCAGGTAGGTCAGCGCCATGAACGCGAGCGTGGTGCCGACCGCGACCGTGGCGTGGAAATGAGCCGGGACGTAGATCGTGTTGTGAATGATCAGGTTGATCTGTTCGGTACCCATGACCACGCCGGTGATGCCGCCGAGGAAGCCGAAGATGACCAGCGACAGAAAGAAGCCGGAGAACACCGGGTTGCCCCAGGGCGCCTTGCGCAGCCATTCGAACATGCCCTTGGTCAGGCCCTTCTGCCGCTGCGCGACCTCCATCGAACCCGGCACCGTCAGGCCGTGGATCATGCTCGCGAGCACCGCGAGATACATCGCGTAGGAGGTGTTGAACACCTTGAATTCGGCCGACAGGCCCGGATCGACCAGCACGTGGTGCGCGCAGGCCAGCTGCAGGAACAGGATGTAGAGCAGGAAAGCCATGCGGCTGACCTTTTCCGACATCGGCCGCGCGCCGAACAGCACGCCGACCAGCAAGTACCAGACCGACACGTGCGCGGCGACGTTGATCTGCTGCGACGAGTGTCCCATGCCCCACCAGATCACGCGATACATGGCCGCGTCGATGTGGCCGACGTAGCCGATCGACCACAGGAAGGTCGGGATCAGGATGATGGCGCCGGACGCAATCGTGAACACGGCGATGATCGCCGCGGTAATGGCGCCGAAGGTCACCAGCGGCACCGAGCCCTCGTAGGTCCGATCCTCTTTCGCGATCACCAGCGTGCCGAAGAACACCATGCAGCCAATCAGCGCGCCGACCGCGAACAGGATCAGGCCGAGGTAAAAATGCGGCGCGGCCTGCATCGGCGCGTAAGACGTCATCATCACGCTCGAATTACCCTGCAGCACCGCGATGTTGTTCATCAGCGCACCGATAATCATCAACGCAAAGCCGAGCCAGGCCCAGCGCGGCGCGGCCAGCCGCGTGCGCAATAGCGTCGACGAGGCGAAGTACAGGATCGCGATCTCGAAGAAAATGATCCAGAAGATCAGCGCGTTGATACCGTGCCCGGTCAGCACCTGGTAAAAGACATCCGCCGGCAGCAGGTGGACTTCCTGCCAGCGCGTCAGGATCACGCCGAGACCGAGCAGCCCCGCGATCAGCAGGAACACCGCACCCGCCACCGCGTTGGCCTTCATCAGGCTTTCGGCGTTTTTATCGAAGTAAAAACCGGAATCGGGACAGACTCTGAACTGTGCCATCTCAATTCTCCTTGACGTAGATTTTGCCGAGCATCACGTGGTGCCCAATGCCGCAGAACTCGTTACAGACAACGGTGAATTCGCCCGCCTGGTCCGGCGTGACCGTCAGCACCATTTCGTAACCCGGGATGATCTGCAGGTTGATGTTGACCGGCTGCAACGAGAAACCGTGGTTCCAGTCCATCGACGACAGGTGCAGTCGGTAGGGCTGGTCCTTTTCCAGCTCCAGGATCGGGTACCACTGCCACAGGCGGCCCAGCATGTAGACGTCGCTGCCGACCGGCGGCTTGACGATCGGCATGCCGGCTTCCTCGCCGACCTGGTATTGCGCGACCATTTCGTCGACCCGCTGCTGGAATTTCGCCGGCGTGGTCTGGTAAGCCTCGCTCGACAGGTTCTGTTTTCCGTAGAGGTGCCAGTAAGGCATCATCAGGAACATGATCAGGCACCAGACCAGCGCGATGCCGACCCAGATGACTTCCTGCTTACCGACTGGCGTGCTCCACCAGTTGCGTTCGGCGGGTGGTAGGAATGAACTCATTTCGATACCTCCCTCAAGGTGCGACCGGCAGGGTCGCGATCTCCATGATGCCCCACATGATGTAGAACACGGTCGGCATCACGACGCCGAGGAACAGCAGTAAAAAGGGATTGTCGAGCAGCCGCTGGAAAAAGGGCACGCGTTCGGGCCGCGGCAGATCGTCCTGGGGCGTTACGGTTTCTTCTTGGGACATGGCACACCTCGTCTTTTGATTGATGCCTTCGCAATCACCCGCATCCGCGCCGGCCTTTCAGCCCATGCCGTCGCCTGCACCCACCACGGGAGATATCGGCTCACGTCACACTACGCCCGCGCCCGTCGAATTGGTTTGATAAAAGTCAAATCGTCCAGGCCGCCGCAATCCGCAGGTCCTGCACCCGCGGCCTCATCGTCATCCCCGCGCAAGCGGTGAACCCACTAGCGCTCATCGTCATCCCCGCGCAAGCAGTGAACTTACTAGCGCTCATCGTCATCCCCGCGCAAGCGGGGATCTTGTAATGCCGGCACCGTCAGCAGATCCCCGCCTGCGCGGCGGTCCGCCGATGCGGGATGACGGTTGCCACCGGACCCGCCGCCTGTATATGGCATTGACATTAATCAATCCCCGCTAACGCACCGCGTGTTAGCGTGGCCCTTATTTTCTCAAGCGGAGCATCGCTGCATGCCGTTGCTCGAATGGCGCGACGAATACCGCACCGGTATTCGTGGTGTCGATTACGAACACGAAGAACTGATCGCCAGGATCAACGCGGTTTACGCCCTGGTCGAGGCCGCGGCTGAACGCGACGAAGTCATCGACGGCCTGGGTGAAATTTACGGCAGCATCGCGGCGCACTTTGCGCTGGAAGAGCAGATGATGCGACGCTACGAGTATCCCGAGTACGACGCTCATCGCGCCGATCACGAGCGCCTGCTCGACGAGATCCGCGATATTTCCGACGCCTATGAACAGAACGTGCTAACCGATCGACAGGCGTTCGAGTGCCGCCTGCGCGACTGGTTCCAGAATCACTTCAGCACGCACGATGCGCGCCTGCATCGCATGTCAGGTATGCGCGAACACGACCCGGTCAGCGACTCGACGCTGCGAGGAATGATTCAGAATGCCAAGTACAGACTACTCAATCGCAGGCGCTGACGTGTTCCGCCGCCTGTTGCTGGCACTGCTTCTGCTGCTCCCGGCAGCCGCCGCCGGTGCTGATACCCGGCTTGGGGAAAGGCTGGACGGTTTCTACGCGCGCGAGGGTAACGACAGCAGCCCGGCCGCCGCCGCGGGTAACAACATCTACCTCAAGTTTTTCGAGGATCGCTGGATTGGCCTGCTGTTCCTGCCCTACCCCTACGCGGTCGGCATGGACGTGGCGCGTATCGAGCGCGCATTCGGGGTGGCCCGTGCGCGTACCGACAGCGCGGCTTACCTGCGCGACAGTTTCGGTGAGTTCGATCAACTCGCGACGGCTCAAATCGAACGCTACGGCTACCTCGGCGATCGCATCGCCTTCGAATGTGGTGCGATGTCGGCCTGCACCCTGCGTTTTGGCGACGGATACATCGAGCTGGTCAAACCCGGCGTCATCAACGAGCACATCGTGCGTTATCACCACGTTGCCACGGGGAACGGCTCTTGAATCACCAGGACCACGAGCGTCACGCCTTTCCGATCGGCAGCATCGTGCTCGCGCTGGGTTTTGCCGGCGTCATGCTGCTGACCTGGCTGCTGGTAAAACCGACGCCACCACCGGACGAGCTGAAAGCCGTGCTGCGGCCGGAATTCAGGCCGATCGCACCGTTTGTGCTGAGCTCCGGGGGTTACGGACCGATCACCGAGAAAAACCTGCGTGACCGCTGGACCTTCGTATTCTTCGGTTACCTGTCCTGCCCGGATGTGTGCCCGAACACACTACACGAGCTGAATACCCTGTGGAATCGACTGCGCGACGAGACCAGTACCGAGCCCGAGCAGGTACAGGTACTGTTCGTATCGGTGGATCCTGATCGGGACTCGACCGACCGGCTCGCATCCTACGTCGCGCACTTCAACCGGCGCTTTATCGGTGCTACCGCGGGCAAGGGCCAGATAGACCGTTTCGCGCGCCAGTTCGGCGCCGGCTACGAATTCGAAACCGAACTGGCGCCCGGGCAGTACCTGGTGGCGCACACCAGCGCAATTTTCCTCGTCGACCCCCACGCCCGCGCGGTGGCAACCTTTTCCCAGCCGCACTACGCCAGCACGATTCATCGGCAGTTCCGCCAGATCGAGGACTGGTTCGAGGGCAGGACGTGACCGGCCTGTGCCCGCACTGCATCTCGAGTTACCTCAACCTGTCATCCCGTGGTTTGACCACGGGATCCATGGCCGAAGTTTCGGTTCTATGCTTATTGGACCCCGCGGTTATCAGGCCGTGGGGTGACAGAGTCGGATTACTCGTCCGGGCGGTCGCGTTTCTTACCCTGCCGGTACGCCCACACGAAATAGGCCGTGATCAGCAGCAGGTTGATGACCAGGCCGATCCCGAAAAACATCATCGACGGTCCCTCGGCGCCGGCCGCGGGCGTTGGTACCTCGATCTGCGGGGTCGTGGTTTCGTTCAAGGGCCAGGCTCGTGAAAGCGGTTGCAAACCAGTTTACCCTTCCGACGCCTGATGGCAATGCCCGCCGACTGGTCACCGGCTGGCTCGCACTCGGTTTGGCCGCACTCGTCATCCCGGGTCTGTTCGCGATACTCATCGTGCTGTCACGCACACCGTTTTTCCAGGATCTCATTCCGTGGAAGGATTTTTTCAAAACAGCGCTGGTCATTCACGTCGACCTGACCGTGCTGGTCTGGTTCATCGCTTTCGCCGGTGTGTTCTGGAGTTACAACAATTCACCGCGCGGGTTGCGCATCGGCTGGGCGGCTTTGTGGCTGGCCGCGATCGGCACCCTGGTCATCGTCGTCGCGCCGTTCACCGGCGAAAGCCGACCGTTGATGAACAACTACGTACCGGTGCTGCAAAACACGACTTTTTTCGCGGGCCTGATCGTTTTCGGCTTCGGTTTCCTGTTGCTGATCCTGCGCAGTTGTTTCACCGCGTTCGATACCGATAACCGCAGCAGCGGTGAAACCAGCCTGCGTTTCGGCCTGTTCGTCGCCGTAATCGCGTCGCTGTTCGCGCTCGGCGCGCTGGTGCTCTCCTGGCTTGGGATCGACGACGGCTTCGAGGGACTTGCCTACTACGACAGACTGTTCTGGGGCAGCGGCCACATCATCCAGTTCAGCCATACCCAGCTCGTGCTGGTAGCCTGGCTGTGGCTGGCGTCGGTCAGCGGCAATCGCCTGCGTATCTCGCCAAGGGTTGCGCTGTTCCTGTTCATCCTCGGGCTGCAGCCGGTACTCGCGTCGCCGGTTATCTACCTCGCCTTCGACGTCAGTTCGGGAGAGCACCTGTTCTGGTTTATCCAGTTGATGAAATTCGGCGGCGCCATCGCGGCGGTACCGATCGGCCTCGCGGTGCTATTGTCGATCATCGAACAACCGCGCCCCGAACCCGGCAGCGAAATTGAGCGCAATGCACTGATCTACTCGGTGCTGTTGTTCGGCATCGGCGGCGGTATCGGCTTTTTGATCAGCGGCAGCAATGTCACCGTGCCGGCACATTATCATGGCTCGATCGTCGGCATCACGATTGCGTTCATGGGCATCACCTACCACCTGCTGCCACGTCTCGGTTTCGCGCGGGTCGAAGGCCGCCTGGCGCGCTGGCAACCCGGCATCTACGGCATCGGCCAGATCCTCCACGTCGCCGGCCTCGCCTGGTCGGGCGGCTACGACGTGGCGCGCAAATCGACCGAGGCCAGCCGCAGTTTCGAGCAGGTCGCGGGTATGGGATTGATGGGTTTCGGTGGCCTGGTATCGATCGTTGGCGGCATTATTTTCCTGCTGCTGGTATTCCGCGCCATGCACCGGGGACACGCTCCGGCCGCGCTCGCGGTTAGCGACGAGTCCGCAGCGCAACGTCGGTAAGGCCTGCCGCCAGGGGCAATCCGACGCGCAGCCTGCGCTACTGCCCGCAGAATACTAGTGTACGCCGCGAGCGATCAGAAACTCGCTGTACTGCTGGTCGGTGCCGTTGATGTGATTGATCAGCCAGGCCTTCAGAAAGGCCAGCGCCTCCTGCAGCGCGCGATCCTCGTCGGCGCGATAGGCCTGCTGCAGTTGCTCCACTTTCGCCACCATCTTTTCGTGTTCGGCGCGATGCGCCTGCAACGACGGATAACCATGTTCCTGCATGAGCTCTTCCTCGTAGCGAAAATGAATGCGCGTGTAGTCGACTACCGCATCCAGGGCGGCACGCTCGTAGTCGCCGCCCGTGGCATAGTCGACCGTATTCTGCAGCCGGTTGATCAGTTCGATGAGCTGTCGGTGCTGTGCATCGATCGATTCGATGCCGACGGAATACTCCGGTTTCCAGTGCACCAGGCGCGCCGCCGAGAGTTTGCTGTTGAAGAACGGCAACAGGACGAGAGACGCAATGACCAGCCAGGTCAACGGGTGCCCCGGCGCGGTCGCGAGGCCCAGTATTGCGGCGGTCAGCAGCGCCAGGATCAGCACCGCCAACACGAACATGCGTAACTTGTGGTTCATGCGTCAGGCCTCGCTTCGCTCGCAGGCATCTTGGGATCGGCTTCATTCTAGCCACGCGCACCCCGGGGTGTGGTTGACATTTATCAAATACAAACTGGCCGAGTCTCCCAATAATCGTTTCGTATCCGGCGCTGCCGCCGTTGCCGCAGACAGGCCGGCGACAGGTTTCACAGCCCGCTGCAACAGGTGTTCCAGATGACTAAAAAAGGCTTCGTTTCACTGGTGGGTGCAGGCCCCGGCGACCCCGACCTGCTCACCGTCAGGGCGCTGCGCTGTCTGCAAAAGGCAGATGTGGTCGTCTTCGACCGGCTCGTCAGCGACGCGGTCATGGCGCTGGTTCCAGCGGGCGTCAGCCGTATCTCGGTGGGTAAATCGCGCGCCTGCCACACGCTGCCGCAGGATCAGATCAACGAGCTACTGGTCGACCTGGCGACCCCCGGACGTCGGGTTGTTCGACTCAAGGGTGGTGACCCCTATATTTTCGGCCGCGGCGGCGAGGAGGCACTCGAACTGCGCCGTAACGATATCGATTTCGAAGTGATCCCCGGTATCACCGCCGCTGCCGGGATCAGCTGTTATGCCGGTATTCCACTGACCCATCGCGGCCTGAGCCAGGGAGTGCATTTCGTCACCGGCCAGCTGCAGCATGGCGACGCGGCCGCGATCGACTGGCGCTGCCTGGCCAAACCCGACACCACGCTGGTCATTTACATGGGGCTCGGCAACCTGCCCTACATCTGCGCCGAACTCATCGCCGCCGGGCTCGACACCTCGACCCCGGCAGCGGCGATACACCGCGGCACCCAGGCAACCCAGCAAAAGGTGATCTCGACCCTGGCCGGCCTGCCGGTGGAAGTGTCGCGCGCCGGACTGCGCTCGCCGGTTGCCACCATCGTGGGCCAGGTGGTAAGCCTGTCGGAAGAGCTCGACTGGTTTACCAACCGGGGCGAGCCGGCCATCGAGGATTTCGATCATGAAAGCCTGGACCTGGCTCGCGCCTAGACTCATGTCCGGCCTGGTGCTCGCCGCCCCGGTATTCGCGGCCGATTTACCGACCGCCGAACGGGCGCGGGAATTGCAAAACCTGCTGATACAGGACTGCGGCTCCTGCCACGGTCTGAAAATGCGCGGCGGTCTCGGGCCGGGCCTGCTGCCCGAGCAGCTGTCCAGTCGTTCGCCGGAATACCTGACGACGATCATCCTGTACGGCAAACCGGGCAGTGCCATGCCGGCCTGGCGCGGGCTGTTGACGCCATCCGAGGCACGCTGGATCGCGCAACGCCTGCTAGAGGGTCCCGACTCATGAAACGCTGCCTGCTATTCGTCGCCCTGCTGATCAGCGCATCGACGCTGCAGGCACGCGGCACCGGGGATCTCGGCGTACTGATCGAGCGTGCCAGCAGCAGCGTGCAAATCGTCGAGACCAGCAACAATACCAGCCTCAAGCGCGTCGCCGGTCTCGGCGATTTGTCGCATGCATCAGTGGTGTACTCACGCGATGCGCGCTACGCCTATGTTTTCGGCCGTGATGGCGGACTCAGCAAGGTCGACCTGCTCGACGGCAGCATCGCGGCTCGAAGGCTGCAGTCGGGCAACAGTATCGGCGGCGCCATTTCCCAGGACGGGCGCCTGATCGCGGTTTCGAATTACGACCCCGGCGGAGTGCGGGTGTTCGATGCGCACAGTCTCGAGCCGGTGGCCGACATCCCCGCTACCTACGGCGACGACCGGGCGCGCTCGAAAGTCATCGGCCTGGTCGATGCCCCCGACGACCGGTTCGTATTCGCGCTGTGGGACGCCGGCGAAATCTGGGTGCTGGATATGTCCGACCGCGACCGGCCGCAGGTGACTCGTTACCGCAACATTGGCCGCCAGCCTTACGACGCACTGATCACCGGCGACGGCCGCTACTACATCGCCGGACTGTTCGGCGAGGACGGCATGGCTTTGCTCGATCTGTGGAATCCGGACCGGGGTGTGCGCCGGATTCTGTCCGGCTACGGGCGCGGCGAGCAAAAGTTGCCGGTGTACAAGATGCCGCATCTCGAGGGCTGGGCAGTGGCCGGCAATTACGCCTTTGTACCCGCCATCGGCCGCCACGAAGTCCTCTTGATCGATATGCAGAACTGGACCGAGGCCGGCCGAATCGCGGTGCATGGGCAGCCGATATTCGTCATGGCGCGGCCCGACGGTCGCCAGGTCTGGGTCAATTTTGCGCTGCCCGATAACGACACCATCGAGGTGATCGATACGCAGTCGCTCGAAATCGTGCACCGGCTGCGGCCCGGCAAGGGCGTGCTGCACATGGAGTTCGAACCGCGCGGCGAGGAAGTCTGGCTGTCGGTGCGCGACGAAAATCGCGTCGAGGTGTACGACACGCGCAGCTTCGAGCGCAAGGCAGCCATACCCGCAAGCAAACCCAGCGGCATCTTTTTCACCGCGCGCGCGCACCGGATCGGCCTGTGAGACAGTTTTCCCCTCTCGAGCAACAGCTGCTCAATCAATTTCAGCGCGGCATCCCGCTCACGCCGACACCATGGGCCGACATCGCCCAGCAGCTCGGGGTTTACGAAACCACGGTACTGGAGACCTTCAGACGACTGCAAACCGAGGGCGTCATCAGCCGTATCGGCGCAGTGTTTCACCCCAACCGGGTTGGCGCCAGCACGCTGGCGGCAATGGCCGTACCGGAGGCGCAACTGGAATCGGTGGCGGACAAGGTCAACCAGTTCGTCGAGGTCAATCACAACTACGAACGCGAACACGAATACAACCTGTGGTTCGTCGTGGTCGCCGACAATGAAACCCGCCTCGCGACGGCGCTGGACGAGATCGAGGCCGAATGCGGTTACCCGTTGCTGAACCTGCCGCTGGAATGCGAGTTTTTCATCGACCTGGGATTCGATCTGCAATGGACATGAAACGTGACGACGAGCTGACCCGGGCGCTGATCGCGGCTATCGGCAAGGGCCTGCCGCTGGAGCAAAAACCCTATGCAGCGCTGGCCGAGCAACTCGGTTGCGGGGAGGCGGAGGTCATCGACGGCATCCGGCGGCTGGCCATGCGCGGCGATCTCAAACGCTTCGGCGTGGTCGTCAGGCACCGGAAACTCGGTTACCGCGCCAACGCGATGGTGGTGTGGGACATTCCGGATACGCGCGTCGCCGAGATCGGCCATGCAATCGGCGAATTTACCTTCGTGACCCTGTGCTACCAGCGCCCGCGCCGCCTGCCGGACTGGCCCTATAACCTGTTCTGCATGATTCACGGCCGCGACCGCGACGCGGTCAGCCAACAGGTTGACCAAATTGCCGCGGAATTGGGCCTGCAGCAGGTCAACCACCGCATCCTGTTCAGCGGGCGCTGCTTCAAACAACGCGGCGCGGCTTATCGGCAGCCCGCGCAGGCTCTCGATGGATGAGCTGGCGCGCCAGTTCCTGAATCGCTACCAGGGAGGTTTCCCGATTACCGAGCAACCGTTCGCCGAGGTTGCACGCGAACTCGAAACCGACAGCAAAACGCTGATCGAAACCATCCAGCGCCTGCTCGACGATAAGATCCTGAGCCGTTTCGGGCCGCTTTACGACGCCTCCAGCATGGGCGGCAGCCTGACGCTGGCCGCACTGTCGGTGCCGGCGGAACGCTACGACGCCGTTGCCGAAAAGGTCAACGACATGCCGGAGATCGCACACAACTACGAGCGCGAACACGAACTCAACATGTGGTTCGTGATCGCCACCGAAACCCCGGAGCGCCTGCAGCAGACCATCGACCGCATCGAGCAATCGGTCAACCTGCCGCTGTACAACTTTCCCAAGCTGCAAACCTTTTATCTCGGGTTATGGCTCGAGATCGATGCCGATGGCGCGGTGCGGACACGGCCTATCCCGGGACCGGTCAAGCAGGGCGGCATGATCATCGATGAACTCGATCGCGCCATCGTGCAGGCCAGCCAGGCCGGACTGCCGCTCGAAATCGCGCCCTATACCGTGATCGCCGGCGCCTGTGGCTGCGATACCGCAAGCGTACTGCGACGCATGCAACACATGCTCGATCGCGGCGTGATCCGCCGTATCGGCGCGGTGCCGAATCACTATCGACTCGGACTCGAAGCGAACGGGATGTCGGTCTGGGACGTCGAGGATTCGCAGCTGCAGGAACTCGGCGCCCGCGTCGGTCGCCTCGATTTCGTCAGCCACTGCTACGAACGGCCGCGCCATGAGCCGCTGTGGCCATACAACCTGTTCGCGATGGTGCACGGTCACGATCGCAGCGAAGTCGAAGAAAAATTGCCTGAAATCAAATTCTTGCTCGGCAGGCACTGCCGCCGACACGAGGTGCTCTACAGCAGCCGTATTCTGAAAAAAACCGGAATGAGGATCATAGCCTGATGTTTCGCCTGAGCCGTTATCTGCACGCACTGGGACGCCCCGTCCCCGTCGCCGCCATGCCCGGATCGGTTCGCGCCGGTACCGGTCCCGTCGTCATCTGGAACCTGATCCGGCGTTGCAACCTCGCCTGCAAACACTGTTACGCGACCTCGGCCGATATTCATTTTGCCGGAGAACTGTCGACCGCCGAGGTATACGCGGTCATGGACGACCTGCATGAATTCGGTGTGCCCGTGCTGATCCTGTCGGGTGGAGAACCGCTGCTGCGACCCGATATCTTCGAGATTTCACAACGCGCCCGGGATATGGGTTTTTATGTCGGCCTGTCGAGCAACGGTACGCGTATTACCCGCGACAACATTGCCGAGCTGGACGCGATCGGTTACGACTACGTCGGTATCAGTATCGACGGCATGCGCGCAACCCACGATCGATTCCGGCGCAAGCAAGGCGCTTTCGACGAAGCCATGCGCGGCATCCGCCTGTGCCGGGAGCGCGGTATCAAGGTCGGCCTGCGTTTCACCCTGACCCAGGACAACGCCGCCGAGCTGCCCGATCTGCTGCAGCTTATGGCGGATGAAAACATCGACAAATTTTACCTGTCGCACCTGAATTATGCCGGGCGGGGCAACCGTAATCGGGACAGCGATTCGCATCACCGCATGACGCGGGCGGCAATGGACCTGCTGTTCGAAACCTGCTGGCAGGATGTACAGGCCGGTCGGCGGCGCGAGTTCGTCACCGGCAACAACGACGCCGACGGCGTTTACCTGCTGCAGTGGGCGGCACAACACATGCCTGAACATGTCGATCGACTGCGCGCGCAGCTGCTGCGCTGGGGCGGCAATTCCTCCGGCGTCAATATCGCGAACATCGATAATCTCGGCAACGTCCATCCGGACACCATGTGGTGGGACTATTGCCTCGGCAACCTGCGAGAGCGTCCGTTTTCCGCGATCTGGCAGGATACTTCGGATCCGCTGATGGCCGGGCTCAAGGCGGAAAAACGCCCGCTCGAAGGCCGCTGCGCTGCCTGCCGCCAGCTTGCCATCTGCGGCGGCAACTCGCGCACGCGCGCCTGGCAGCTAACCGGTAATCCCTGGGCCGAAGACCCGGGCTGTTATCTCAGCGACGCCGAAATCGGAGTCAGCGATCAGCCCGAACGGATCGCGGTAACGCCCTATCGGCGCCTTGGCGAAGCCGACAAGCAACTGCCGCTCCGGGGTGATTACCAGCGGGATCAGTCGGCGAGACAGCGTACCGGCTGATCGGCCGACTCGGTTGTCATACTGGTGCCGGCACAGGCTTCGAACATCGCGTCGCGATCGTGGATCGTGACCCGACGACCCTCGATCGTTACGATCTTGTTGTCCTGCAGGTTCTTGAGAATGCGTGAAAAAGTTTCCGGCTTTACCGACAGGCGCGAGGCGATTACGCTCTTGGCAATCTTCAGATCAAAACTGTCGCTGTCGGCCGGCGCCTCCCGCAACAGGTAGGAGATCGTGCGTGCGGTGCCGGTTTCCAGGCTGAGCGCGTCAATTTCACGGATCAGGGTACGCAGGCGAAAGCTCATTGTGCCGAGCAGCAGAAAGCAGGTCTCGACCGATTCGTGCAGCATCGCCTTGAAGTCGCGACAGTTGATACTGATCACGCGGCTGGGCACCAGCGCGGTGGCGGTCACCGGGTAGTGCGGTTCGTCCATGAACATCAGCGCTTCGGCGAAGGTGGCGCCCGCTTCCATGATTTCGACGACCTTTTCCTTGCCGTCCGGCGAGACGCGGAACAGCTTGATGCGGCCGCTGACCACGAGATAGAAACTGACCGCGTCATCACCCTGGAAAAACAGCGACTCGCCCTCGACCATATCGGTCAGGTGCGAGTGCCGACGTACGCGCTCGAGCTGTTCGTCGCTGAGCGCGGAAAACAGGTGGGAACCGTTGAGAGCCGGCAGTATGTCAGGCGATTTCAAACCGAGCTGCTCCGTTGTTGCATTGCGCCGATATTGACACGAAACCCGCGGTGCTGCATCGCTTTTTAATCGAGCAGCCGCCGCCGGATCGCGGCGAGGCGGCAGGCATGATTGGAGTAAATCCACTCGATACCGCGATTGAGCTCGCGATACAGGCAGAAACGCGAAGCGATGAATCCCGTGCCCACGTGCTGACCCCGCGTCGCGTGCCGCTGTACCAGCCGGTTGCCCAGTAACAGGTACTGGCCGCCGATACCGCCGAAGTCACGCTGCATGGCCTGCGCGCTGATGGCGGCCACGTTCAGTTCGGCCACGACGATGAATGCCGGCTCGCCGGCAAAGTCCATCGGCGTGAACAGCTCGGGCGCAAGCGCGAGCACGTGGTAATCCTCGCCCGGGGTCAGCGGCGCAAACAGCGCCTGCAACGTGGCTCGCTTGCGCGCGTGATCGGTCAGCGAGTCTCGCTTGAGTTCCATCATCAGGTGCATGGCGCGGCCATAACGTTCGATGACCTCGGCCAGCGTCGGTACCTCGGGCAGGCGGCGGCGCAGTTCCGCGAAATCGACCTCGGCCACGGCAAGGTCGACGCCGAATACGCGCCTGGCGTCGGGATCGTGGATGACCACGGGCTGGTAGTCACGCGTCCAGCGCAGGTCGAACTCGATTCCCCAGACTCCGCCCGCGCGGGCCGCATCGAACGCGGCCAGCGTGTTTTCACGCACGCGCCGGTTATCGTGTTCACCGCGATGCGAAATGATCTTGCAGGCCTGCAGGCGCGCACGTGAAGGCCGCGACCGCGGCCAGGCCGCGAACAGTTGATCGGCCAGCCACTGCGCGGCGAGTTCGAGTCGAAACCTCAGCATCGCGTGACTCCCGCGCGGTGTTGCGTCAACTTGCCGCTTGCACGCCGCTGGCAAAGATCGCGCGCATGCGGCGCGCGCGGCAACGGGCCCATGGTATCGCGGACGACGGTTCTCATGCGCCAACTCTACCCCGCATCGCGGGTCGAGGTCTAACGAATCGCTTGCGGCGAACCGGGGCTGGCGAATCAGCCGGGCAATGTCGGCAAAGCCCAACCGGTTCGCCGCGGGGATCGGTGACAAAAAATATCCCCGCGCGCGCGGGGACAAAACGTTGCTTGCGCGGGCAGGCGCAAACTACGAGGGATCAGGAAAGAGTGCGTCAGCCGCTGCGAGCTTTTTCGCGCACTGACTGCAGGCGTTTGTTGAGGAAACGCAGTTCGGACACCAGGTAGCGCCTGCGACCCGATTCGAGCTGCGACGCGTTGGCCATGTCGACCTGCTCGTTGAGGCTGTTGATCGAGCGCACCAGCTTGATTTCATCGATCGCAAGACCGATTTGGCGCAGCACGCAGCGGGTCGTCAGCGGATCGATGTGGATGTTGACCTGGCCCATTATTGTTCTCGCGGTATCGTTACGAACGGGCTTTATATGCGGCAGCGCGAGCGGGAACTGTGACTCAATTCCGATCCGGGCCCGTTTTGCCGCCCTGGCACGGCCGCAATTCGCGTCGCTGTGATTCGGGTCAGGTTTATTTCGCGCAGCGCGTCACGTTTTTGCGAGCGCCGCGGTCAGCGCCCCGGCACAGTCCTGCTCGATCTTGTGCGTCAGCAGGTCATCCGCGCGCGTCTTGCCGAGGTTGATCGCAACCAGCGGCATATCCAGCTCGGCCGCGCGCCGGGCGAAGCGAAATCCCGAGTAGATCATCAGTGACGAGCCCACCACCAGCATTGCATCGGCGCGTTCGAGCGCGGCGAAACTCTCGCTGACGCGCGCGGGCGGCACGGTTTCGCCGAAAAAAACCACTTCGGGTTTGAGCACGCCCCCGCAGGCTTCGCAGGCCGGCAGGCGCAGCGTCGCGCTATCGAAGGCATCGAGCCGGGCATCGCCGTCGGGCAGGCTGATCGCGTCGAGACCGGCGAGACCCGGGTTGAGATCCAGCAGGCGTCGCTGCATGACTTCGCGCGCCAGCGAGTTGCCGCAGTCGATGCAGGCCACGCGCGCCAGCGATCCGTGCAGCTCGGTGACCGCGTGACTGCCGGCGCGCTGCTGCAGGCCATCGACATTCTGGGTCACGATGCGCTCCACCCTGCCACGGCGCTCGAGTTCGGTCAGCGCGTGGTGCGCGGCGTTGGGCTCGGCGCGGCGAAAGTGCTTCCAGCCGACCCAGGAACGCGCCCAGTAGCGCTGGCGCGCGCTTTCGCGATCGACGAACTCGCGGTACTCCATCGGCCGCCGGTGCTTCCACTCACCACGCTCATCACGGTAATCCGGTATACCGGACGCGGTGCTGATACCGGCGCCGGTGAGCACAAAAATCGACTCGTGTTGCTGCAGGAAATCGGTCAGTTCAAGCATGCGCCAGGCCCGTTTATCGAAGGTAGTTGATCCACCACTGCATACGTTATGCCGGCAATTCCGGACTCATTCGCCAGCGCGACCACAGCGTAATTTCCGCGACAGCGCCGGGCCGTGGCCGCTCGCCCAGATCCGCATCGACCAACCGCTGATCCCGCAAGCTCGAGTCCGTCTGCCGGAACGTCGACCAGTTTGCCCGCGCGGGCACCGCTCGAACAAGGCTTTTATTCCCGCGAGGCAGTCATTATGATGCCGCTATGAGCCTTGCGACGACCTGCATCGGCGCCTATCCCAAACCCGGCTACGTGGCGATCGGCAACTTCAGCGAGACCGACCACCAGGACGACGGCGTCACGCGCGCGTTCACCTATACCCAGGACGACGCCGACCAGGTACCGGAAGCCTTGCTGCAGCGCGCCACCCGCGAAGCGCTCGAGGACCAGATTGCCTGCGGTATCGATGTTCCGACCGATGGCGAACAGCGACGCGAAAACTACATCCACTATCATTGCCGGCACCTGCGCGGCATCGATTTCGACCACCTGACCACGCGCGTGCATCGCAACGGCGCGGCGGTGGCGGATCTGCCGACCATCAGCGAACGAATCGAGCCTCGCGGCGAGCACTTTCTCGACCGCGACTTCCGCCTGGCCCAGTCGTTTTCGTCCCGCCCGGTAAAGCTGACGGTGCCGGGACCGCTGTCGATCATGGATACCACCGCCAATACTTACTACCGGGACGAGCGCCGGCTGGCGTTCGATCTCGCTGCTGCACTGAACTACGAAATCCGCGCGCTGGCCGCGGCCGGCTGCCGCTATATCCAGGTCGACGAACCGCTGTTCGTGCGCCAGGTCGACGCGGCGCTCGACTACGGCGTCGAGGCACTCGAACTTTGTTTCGACGGTATCGATGCCGACGTTACCCGCGTCATGCATATGTGCTGCGGTTATCCCGGACACCTCGATGACAACGACTATCTCAAGGCCGATCCCGGGTGTTATTTCCGCCTTGCCGACGCGATCGACCGCAGCAGCGTGCAACAGGTTTCGATCGAGGATGCGCACTGCCTGAACGATTTGAACCTGCTCGAGCGTTTTACCGATACCACGGTGCTGCTCGGCGTGATTGCTATCGCCAGCAGCCGGATCGAATCGGTCGAAGCGATCGCGGCACGCCTCGCGGCAGCCCTCGAGCATATCGACCGCGAGCGCCTGGTCGCGGCGCCCGACTGCGGCCTGACCATGCTGGACCGCGAACTCGCGATGGCCAAGCTGAGCAACATGTGCGCCGCGGCCGCGGCCGTGTGAGCAGGATCGTGACCGAAAAGCTGGCGCAGAAGCGAATCATCTACGTCCACGGCCTCGGCTCCAAACCGCCGCTGGCTGTCTCGCACGACCTCTGGCGCCACGCGCTGACCGAGAACATCCGGGTGGTAAATCCGCTGCTGGCCGCCGAACTCGACCACCTGCCCGAAGTGTTCGAATCGGCCTACTGGGCCGACGTGATCCCGCACCACATCCCCGACACCGCCGACTACTGCCGTAAGCTGCGGGTACAGGTCGAACGCGTAATCGCCGAGCGGCGCGACATCCGCGACGCCTTTCACGTCGGCCTGGGTGAAAAGCTGGGCGGGTTCTTCCAGGATCGCGGCCTCGACCTGGTCAAGTTGATCGCCGGCGCGCTGGCGGTCAAGGACGACGTGATGACCGGTTTCCTGCGCGAAACCGAACTCTACGCGGAGGACCAGTACATCTCCGACCAGATGCGTGCGCCGCTGGAACAGGCGCTCAGGCGAGCCTGGAACGAGGGGCGCGACGTCGCGGTATTGACTCACAGCATGGGAAGTTTCATCGCCTACGACGTGCTGTGGCGCTTTTCCCACCGGCAGACCGACGGTTTCGCCGCCTACCGCAACCGGCGCGTGCAGATGTTCGTCACGCTCGGTTCACCGCTCGGTGATAGCAGCGTGCGCGACCTGCTGTTCGCCAGGCATCACGCGCGCCACGGCATGCGGCAGTTTCTGACCAACATCGATTTCTGGCACAACTATGCCTGTCTCGGTGACGTGGTCGCGCATCAGAAGAATTTCGCCGAGATATTTTTCGCCCCGATGCGCGAACTCGGCCTGTTCCCGCGGCGCAAACGCTTCCGCAGCATCGACTACGCCGACCTGCACAACCCGTTCGAGGTCGTCAGCCACAGGGGCAACCGCAACCGCAACCGGCGCAATCCGCACAAGTCCTTCGGTTACCTCGTGCAGCCCCGGCTCGGCACCTGGATCGAGGATTTCCTGCTCGGACGCCTGCGCTGAGCGTTTACGTCACGCGCTGTTAACGCGCGCCAGGATGCAACGCGCGCGAAGATGTTTGCGGTGGATTGAATTGCGCGGTGCTTGCTCAGCCTGATCAAACCGACAAACTGGCTCGATGTTTCTCCGTCATCCCGCATCGGCGGACCGCCGCGCAAGCGGGGTCTCGTGCGGACCTCGGGGGGCTCGCCTATGTCGGAGAACAACAAACCGGGAGACGAGGAAAAAGGGGCTCGGATCCGGCAGGCGGATATCGGAATCAGTCGTTGAAACTGCAGATCTTGTTGCGGCCGGTCTGCTTGGCCTGGTAAAGGCTGATGTCGGCCTGCTCCAGCAACAGGGTGGAACTCTTGTCGTACAGCGGCATCATCGCCGCGACGCCGATGCTGACCGTGACCACCGGCGCGACATTCGAGGATACGTGCGCGATCGCGGCTTCTTCCACCGAGCTTCGACAGTACTCGGCGACGGCAATCGCTCCCTCGGTATCGGTCTCCGGCAGCAGCGCGACGAATTCCTCGCCGCCGTAACGCGCCACCAGGTCGCCCGAACGCTGCATGCAGTCGCTGAGGATACGCGCCACCGATACCAGGCAATCGTCACCCTGCAGGTGCCCGTGCTGGTCGTTGTATTCCTTGAAGTGGTCGACGTCGATCATCAGCAGCGCCAGCGACTTGCCCGCGCGCGCGCTGCGCCCCCACTCCGACATCAGCCGCAGGTCGAACTCGCGCCGGTTGCAGATCGACGTCAGCGCATCGATGCGCGCGATATTGTTGAGCTGAATCTGCGAACGCCGTGCCTTGAGGTGCATGTTGAGACGCGCCTGCAGCACGCGTGGATGAAACGGCTTGGCGATGAAGTCGGCCGCACCGGCGTCGAACGCGGATACCTCGGCCTGGGTCGACGGATCGTCGGACACGAAAATGACCGGCACCGCGATATCGAGGTCGGAATCGGTCGAATCGCGCCACCAGTCGGTACTGTCCACGTCACCCAGCAAATCGGTATCGACGATGACCAGGTCCGGCATATCCTGCTGCACCGCGGTTGCTGACAGCGTACTGAAATCCGGCACGATCTCGACCTGGGTATTGCGCATCTGCTCGACGATCATACGCACGCTGGCCTCGTCGCTATCGAGTACCAGGATGCGCGGCATATCGGTAATTTCCGAGGCCACCCGCCAGCCATCACCCGCGATCAGCGAACCGCTCTGCAGGAACGCGTCCAGTTCGGGCTCCAGTGGAAAGCCCACGACGGTCTCGCCGCGGCCGTTGATCAGTATCGGCAGCTGGCGATCAAAACCGTCGTTCTCGTTCCAGCAACGCTGCCATGCCATCAGTTCGTCGTCCAGGTCCCCTTCCACGGCGACCTGCACCCCGAGCTGCTCGACCAGCGCATCGAGCAATGCTGCATCGGATATGTCGGCGCCGTCGATCCAGAGCGCGCGGAAAATGCGACGACGCAGCTCCGCGGCCTTGTCCGGGTGACGCCGGTTGACCGCGGCATACAGTTTCGAAGCGGCCGCGCTGGCAGGCCGAAAAACGGGAACATTGATCGCGGTCGACGGCGCCCGGCTGCGCACTTCGGCGATCTCGGCGGTGAGTTCGCTCAGCACCTCGAAACCGGTCCTTCGGCTCGACGCGCGCGGCGCGTGATCGACCACGCGAAAATCGACGCGGTCGTCCAGCCCGAGCGCATGCAGGCGTTCGTTCAGGGCGTGACAGAACGGGCAGTTGAAATCAGCATAAACGATAAAGCTGCCGACTTCCGAATCCTCGATCCCCGCCTCGCTCGGTGTTGGATTTTCTATACCCATTCCCCTTGCTTCGGCTTTTTTGACGACATTCTCCAGATGCGCTGGCGCCGCATTATATGCGATTCCAGCCAGCTTGTTTAGAAGCGGACAGCTACGGCATCAGCCTGGTTTCGATAACAGGCCGATACCTCCGCCAGGCTGCGCAGCGACAGGCGCCTGTGGTATCTTGTTGGCGGCAGGCTACCCGCACAGACGCTCGTCATGGCAATCAGGCATATCATCGGACCGCTTTTACTGACGCTCCTGCTGGGCCTGTTACTCTACCTGCTGGTTGCGCAGCAACTGCCGCCGGCGCCGCCCAACACGACCAGCGACAGGCCGCCGGCGCCGCCCGCGGTCACCTCGTCGGCAGTCAGCGACCAGGCCGCGATCAAGCCCGCAAGCGCTATCGCCAGGGCGATACCGGGCGAGGTGCCTGCCGCGCAAACGCCGGGGCGCAAAACCCTCGAAATCCACGGCCGCATCGTCGATCGCGACGGGCGGCCGCTCGAATCCGTGGTAGTTGCCGAGGAACGCTACCACCAGCGCACGCACAGTGACAGCGACGGTCGCTACCGCTTGCGGCTCGAGTTTCCGCGCCATCGCTACCCGGTGCTGCACTTCCTGCGTAGCGGTTACGCTGGTGCGCGCATCGAGCTCGGTCAGCGGGAGCTCGATCCCGCGGCGACCTTTCGGCTCGACGTCGAGCTGGTCGACGCGCTCGACTCGGTCACGCTGGCGGGCTGGGTGAGCGATCAAAACGGCATCGGTATCGGTGACGCGCGGGTCGAGCTCAGCGTCGCTGACGCGCCCGACCAGGAGAGTTTTTATCTCACCGATTTTACCGATGCACGCGGCAACTTCAGCTTCGAAGGCGTACGCGCGGGCCAGGCCTACGCTCTCGTGGTCGATCACACGCCGCATCATCCGCGCTACCGCGACAGCGCTCTCGTCGTTGGCCCTGACCCCGCGCCGCTGCACATCGAGTTGCCGGCACTGCGCTTCGTCGATGTCGAAGGCATGCTGCTGACGCGCGACGCGTTGCCGGTAAGCAACTATGAAATCCACGTCACCAACCTGACCACGGGTACCCACAAAAGCACGATCGTCAGCGACTCCAGCGGTTATTTCCGCCTGCAGCAGTTTCCGACGGGCGAAATCGACCTGTCGACTCGCGGACCCGAGCTTTACCGCATCACCGGCCTACGTATCGACGCCGACAATTACCAGAACCTGGTACTGACGATCGATCGCGGGGACTATTACCTGTCCGGCTGGGTCAGCGACGAGAACGGCATAGCGCTGGAAAATGCCATGGTCACGGTGGATCGTGAGTTCAGCCAGGGGTCCTTACAGTATCAGAGCTATCGCTCCGGCGGTACCGACCGCGACGGCGCTTTTGCCTTCGACAATCTCGGCGGCGGCGAACACCGCGTAACTGCCTACGCCTGGGGATACGAAAAACAGGAGACCAGCCTGCGTTTCGACAGCCCGGCCAGGACCCTGCATTTTCGCCTGCGGCCATCGCCGTAACCGACACCCGCGGCCGACGCTGATCGGCGAGGCGGTAAAAGTCGTATACTGCAGCGGCCGGTCCGCCAGGCACACCGCAAGCGGCCGGTGCGGTGCAACCGATCTGGTACAGGCCGGGTACTGGCGCCCCGGCCGGTTTAATCGCCGTGTCCACGGACGCGGACGTCGAAGCAGGAACAAGAGAGAGACATTGCGGGTATCCAGGCGTTACCAGTTCGAATTCAGGCACCCGGTCGAGCGGCTGCAAGGTTGCGGCCGCGCTGGCGAAATCACGATGCCGCACAGCCTTATCGAGGATCCCGTGGCAGCCGAACTGCTGCGTAACCAGGCCGTCGACACTCGCGCCATCGAGCTCAAGGGTTGCGAGCGCCCGCAGCCAGCGGTCGGTTTCAGCCCGGTCGTGCAAATGCCATCGCGGGCAGCGGCAGGCGATGCCGGCTAACTGGAGCGTATACATCATCGAGGCCAGTGACGCATCGCTGTACACCGGGATCTCGACCGACCCCGAGCGCCGCTTTGCCGAGCACGTGGAGGGGGCGAAGGGCGCACGCTATTTCGGCGGGCGCGCGCCGGTACGTATCGTCTACCGCGAGGACGGCCACGATCGCAGCAGCGCCAGCCGGCGCGAGGCGGAAATCAAGCGACTGTCGCGCGCGCAAAAGCTCGGCCTGATTGCCGGCTGGAGCGGGCGCGACTGACGTGTACGCCGGGCAGCAAAAACAGGCACTTGCGCCGGTAACGCACCGTATACTGCACGGACAACCGATATCGGCTCACCCGGCATGAAGCAGACACCCGACCTTTACCTCGACCCGGACGGAGAGAAAATACCTTTGCCCGACGCCGACCTTACCCTGTGGCAGCAGGTCGATCTCGGTATCGCTCCGGCCGATCTGCTGGCAGCGCTGATCGACGAGTGCAACTGGCGGCAGGACTCGGTGACGCTGTTCGGCAAGACCCACCCGCAACCGCGCCTGACCGCCTGGCACGGCGACGCCGCGTATCGCTATTCGGGACTCACGCTGCAGCCGGCAGCATGGACCACGCGCCTGCAGCAGATCCGCGAGCGGGTCGAGCGGCTGACCGGGCATGACTTCAACAGCGTGCTGCTCAATTATTACCGCGACCAGCAGGACTGTATGGGTATGCACAGCGACGACGAGGCCGAGCTCGGGCCGCGGCCGGCGATCGCGTCGCTGAGCCTGGGTGCCGAGCGCGATTTCCGCTTCAAGCACCGCGCCCGCCGCGATCTCGCAACCGTCAAGCTGCCGCTGCGGTCGGGCAGTCTGCTGCTGATGGCCGGCGATACCCAGCGCCACTGGCGTCACGGCATCGCCCGTCAGCGTAAACCCTGCGGCCCCCGTATCAACCTGACCTTTCGCCGCATTATCGCCGCGCCCGGGGAAAAGCCGCGAGCATAAAAACCAGGCCGATCCGACCCTGGCCTGTAAACCGGGGTCAGAGCGCAGTTTTTACTAATATAAGCGGAAACCGTGCTCTGACCCCGGTTATCGATCCGGTTATCGATCAGGTTGCACTGGCGCTGCTTGCGCCGGTATTCCGGGGGTATCAATGAGGCTCGTCGGCGTAGCCGCTGCCGATAGCCGAGAACGGCAGGTCGAGTTCGAGCTCGGGGACTTCGCGACCGATCCAGGCAACGAAGGTGTTGCTGTTGGGACCCGGAAAGGCCTTGTAGGTATTTGCCCAGGGATAGGCGCGGGCGGCGTTGTCGACGCGATCGATCAGCGCTTCGGCGTCGGCACCGGTATGCGCCTTGATCAGCTGCGGACGCGCGCCGTACCAGAAGCGGTCGGGGACGTCGCGATAGATCCGCACCACCCTGCCGCCGTAACGTCCGCGCCAGCCGACGACGTCGTAGAGCGTATAGTGATCTTCCTCGGCGCGCTTGGCCGCGATCCAGGTATGAATCGCGAACCAGCCACGCCAGCCGAAGGCGTCGGCACCGTAAACATGCAGTACCGCCTCGTCGGTCATCGCGGGATCGGGGGCGATGCCGGCGGACTCGCGGCTGGCGGTAGCCCAGTCGTTGCGACCGCTGCAGCCGTAGAGCACCGCACCGACAAGCAGCGCCAGCAGGAGCGACCTGGTGATCTTCATGCCGACATCCTAATTCAAAGCGGACGCCTGGCAAAGGGGTCGATCGGCTCCTTGCACCCGGTACCGCTGGCCGGAACCCGCCTCGGCACCGACGGGGTAAAGTTCCTCGAACGCCGCTCCGACTGGCCGATAGGTCGTGAAATCCCCGCCGGCCTCGCTTAAAATCGAGCTGCAAAATTGAGGACAGCAGTTGCCGATTACGCTCGAAAACCTGATTGCACATCACGCGCGTCACCTCGGCGACTGCCCGGCGGTGAGCTTCGGCGGGGAAACGCTCAACTGGCGCGAGTTCGACTCGCAGGTCAACCGGCTCGCCAACGCGTTACACAGAGCAGGCATCGACAAGGGCGACAAGGTCGCGACCGCGCTGCCCAACAGTCTCGAGCTGCTTACGATCTACTGGGCAAGCGTGTCCATCGGCGCGGTGCTGGTGCCGCTGAGCCCGCTGCTGAACGCCACCGGGCTCGCCAACCTGCTCGAAAATGCCGAGGTACGCCTGGTCTTTCTGACAGCGGCGCTGAATTCGGATCTCGCCCGCGAGCGCGAGCGGCTGCCGCTGATCGAGGCGCGCAATTACATCGTGCTCGGCGAGGACGGAGGCCCCGCCTGGAGCGCTTTTATCGCCGACAGTCCGACTACCCCGCCGCCGCGCCCGGCGATGGACGAGCAGGACCTGTTCAACATCGTCTATTCCAGCGGCACCACGGGTTTACCCAAGGGCATCATGCACAGTCACCTCGTCCGTGCCCACTACGGCAGTCACTGCGCGGGCTGGTTCCGCATGACGCGCGACAGCGTCGTGCTGCACACCGGCTCGATCGTGTTCAACGGCGCATTCGTGACGCTTATGCCATGTTTCTTCCTCGGCGCGCACTACATCCTGCACCCGCAGTTCGACGTCGAAAGCATGATCGAAACCGTGCGCCGCGACCGGGTTACGCACATCATGATGGTACCGGCGCAGATCATCGCGCTGCTGCAAAGCGAGAACTTCACGGCCGAAAACATGGCCTCGCTGGAGATGCTGCTGACGATCGGCGCACCGCTGCAGCAAACCTACAAGGAGCAGGTCAACGCGATCATCCCGCGCCGCTTTTACGAGCTCTACGGCCTGACCGAGGGCTTCGTCACGGTACTCGATCGCAATGACTTCGATCGCTATGCCGACTCGGTCGGCTGCCCGCCGCCGGGCTTCGACATGCGCATCGTCGACGACCAGGGTGTCGACCTGCCGCCGGGCGAGGTCGGTGAAATCGTCGGTCGAGGACCGGCACTGTCGAGCGGCTACTACCGCCAGCCGCAACTTACCGCCGAAACCTTCCGCAAGGGCTGGCTCTACACCGGCGATCTCGGCTACGCCGACGAAGACGGCTTTCTCTACCTCGCGGGCCGCAAAAAAGAACTGATCATCTCCGGCGGCGTCAATGTCTTCCCGCAGGACATAGAGGCCATCGCCGCGCGCCACGAGTCGCTGCTCGAGGTCGCCGTGTTCGGGATCGAATCCGACAAGTGGGGCGAGAGTCCGGTCGCGGCCGTGGTGCTGAAAGCAGGCGCGCAGGAATCACCGGCCGAGATCGCCGCATGGATCAACGCGCGGGTGGAAGCCCGCTTTCAGAAGGTGGCCGATGTCTACCCGGTCGACCAAATGCCGCGCAACGTCGCCGGCAAGACACTCAAACACGAATTGAAGGACAGGTATCTTGCAGATCGAAAACAATAACTTCGTCGTCACCGGCGCGGCCCAGGGCCTCGGCGCCGCGGTCTGCCTGGCGCTCGCCCGGCGCGGCGCCAGGCTGGCGCTGCTCGACGTCAATCCCGACCGCATCGACGAAGTGGTCGTCGACTGCAAACGCGCCGGCGCCGCCGATGCTTACGCCTTTACCTGCGACGTCAGCGACGAAATCAGCGTACGCCGCAGCTTCGCCTCGATCGAGGAGCACCTCGGCCCGATCGCGGGACTGGTCAACAACGCCGGCGTGCTGCACGACGGCATGCTGGTCAAGGTCAAGGACGGTGAAATCGTCGACCGCATGCCGCTGGAACAGTGGCAGCGCGTCATCGACATCAACCTGACCGGGGTATTCCTGTGCGGCCGCGAAGCCGCGACCAGCATGATCCGCAACGGCCAGGGCGGCGTGATCATCAACATCTCGAGCATCAGCCGCGCGGGCAATATCGGCCAGTCCAATTACGCCGCGGCCAAGGCCGGCGTGGTCGCGCTGTCGACCACCTGGGCGCGCGAACTCGCGCGCTACGGCATTCGCAGCAACTCGATCGCGCCGGGCGTATTCGAGACCGAAATGGTCGCATCGCTCAAAGCAGAGGCCCACGACCGCATCACCCGCGGCGTTCCGCTGCAGCGCACCGGGCGGGTCGAGGAACTCGCGCACGCGGTCGAGTTCATCATCGAAAACGACTACTACACGGGCAGGATCATGGAACTCGACGGCGGGCTGCGCCTGTAATCCCGAGCGACATAGCCGTACCCGCAAAACGGCGTCCTGATACACTGTCGTCTCAGATAGCGGTTTCCTGGCTCCCGTCGCTTGAGCTTCGAGTTTGCAGCATCCCGGACCGGCACCTCCGGTCCTTGCCCCGTAGAGCACGCCCGGCTCAGCGCCGGCCTGCTGCTGTGGCTGGTTCTGGTCTCGCTGTCGCCACCGGCCGTCGGCGACGGGCTGGACCTCAGGATCGAGATAAGAGGGCTTGATAGCGAACTCGCGACCAACGTGCGCCTGTACCTCGGCATCGAACAGAAAAAGGACAGCGCGCTGCTCAGCACGGCCAGCCTGCGACGCCTGCATCGGCAGGCGCGCGGCGAAATCGCCGAGGCGCTCAAGCCCTTCGGCTACTACCGGCCCACGATCGAGGCGGAGCTGGTTCGCGAAACCGACGGCAGCTGGCTGGCGGCGTACACGATAGACAAGGGACCAGCGATCCCGATCGAGACGGTCGAGTTTTCCCTCGGCGGCGAGATGCAGGACGATCCTGCGTTCCATTCCCTGCTCGAACAGAATCTGCCGCAAAGCGGCGCCGCGTTTTCACATCTCGATTACGAAAAGCTCAAGTCGAGCCTGGTCAGGCTGGCCAAAGAACGCGGTTACTTCGACGCGGTGTTCGAGCGCCAGCGCGTCGAAATCGATCTCGAAGTCTACCGCGCGCGCGTGTTCCTCGATTATGCCGGGGGAGCACGCTATCGTTTCGGCGATATCGAAATCGAGCCGACGGACCTCGACGATGACCTGCTGCGGCGATTTGCATCGTTCGAGCGTGGCGATGTGTACCTGGTCGACAAGGTCATCGATTTTCAGCGCGCGCTGAACGCCAGCGGTTATTTCCAGACCGTCGATGTGTCCCCCGGGGTGCCCGATCCGGTCAGCACCGAGGTACCGATCGTTGCCGAGCTGGTACTGCGCAAGCGCCATCGTTACGACTTCGGCCTGGGATACGGCACCGACACTCGCCTGCGGGTGCTGTTCGGCTGGCGCATGCCCAGGATCAACGAACGCGGACATCGACTGAATACCCGGCTGCGCGTATCCGACATCGGCTACACCGCCGCTGTTCGTTACAGCATCCCGGTCCTCGATCCGCGCACCGACGAGCTGTTTTACCGTGCCAGCGAGGGCGAAGAAGAATTCGAAAACGGCGACAGCACGGTGCGCGCGTTCGGCGTCGGGCTGAATCACAGTCGGGACGGGTGGCGCGAAACCCTGTCACTGGAGTACCGCCGCGAGGAATACCCGGTCGACGACGATACCAATGATTCCGATCTGCTGATCCCCGGCGTCAGCTGGACCCGCACCTGGGGCAATAACTTCATCAATGTGCTCGACGGCCTGCGCTTCGACCTGTCCCTGCGCGGCGCAAACAAGGACATCAGTTCCGATACCAGCTTCGGCCAGCTGATCACGAGCCTGAAGTTCATCACTTCCTTCGGGGCGCGCGATCGTATCCTGATGCGCGGCACCTACGGCACGATAGACACGGACGATTTCGCGAAAATACCGTCGTCGATCCGCTTTTTCGCCGGCGGCAGCCGAAGCGTCCGCGGCTACGCCTATAATTCACTCGGGCCTACCGACGACGACGGGGACGCCGTCGGTGCCGAACACCTGTTGCTCGGCAGCGTCGAGTACGAGCATTATTTCGACGAGCGCTGGGGCATGGCCGTGTTTTACGACGTCGGCAACGCGATCGATGATTTCGACGAAGACCTCGAAAGCGGTGCCGGTTTCGGAGTTCGCTGGAAGTCGCTGATCGGCCCCGTGCGCATCGACCTGGCCAACGCGATCAGCGACGACGAAGACTGGCGACTGCATGTCGATATAGGTCCGGACCTGTGAAGCGCAAGCTAATCATTCTCGCCTCTGTCCTGCTGCCAGTCGTGCTGGCGCTCGGCTGGCTCGGTTACAGCGATACCGGCCTGCGCTGGGCCTACGCGCGCCTCGCAACCGGTCTTCCCGGCGAACTCAGGATCGGATCGCTCGAGGGCGGCCTGCTCGGACCGATAACGCTGCAGGACATCGATTACGCCGATGCAGACACCCGGATTACGGCCCGGCGGCTCGTGCTGCGCTGGCGCCCGACGAGACTGGTGCTGCAGGGCGCGCTGCATATCGATGCGCTCGAAATCGACACGCTGTCGGTGGAAACCGAGGCCGAGGACAGTACCGAGGTCGCGGACGAGGTTTTCCTGTCGCTGCCGGCGATCGATCTGCCGATCGACCTGCGCGTCGACCGCTTCGCTGTCGATGGTTTCGCCTTCCATCACCCCGCCGGGGTACACCATCTCGATCACCTCGAAGTCAGCGGCGACCTGGACGCACACGGGGTCGATATCGAGTCCGCTCGCCTGGCCGCTGCCCGGGGCGAGCTATCGCTCCACGGCAGACTGCGCCCCGAGGACGCCTACAGCCACGATCTCGGCCTCGAATGGCGCCTGCAGCCGCCAACAGGCGAGGAACTGCGCGGCAGCGGCAGGCTGCAGGGAGACCTGCGGCAAACGAGGCTGCAACAGCAGGTTGAAGGTGCCGCGAGCTTCGATCTCGATTTCGCAGTCGAGGACCTCGAAAAACGCCCGGCCTGGCGTGCCCGGCTGCTGCTCACCGACTTCGACACGGCCCGCCTGGCCGAGGGCCTGGTGCCGCTTTCCGGCAGCGCCAAGATCAGCGCGACAGGCGACCTGCAAAGCCTTGGCGCCAGCGGTGACCTGCGGCTGCAATCGCAGTTGCCCCGGCCGCTGGCAGCCAGTTTCGAACTCGGCCGAATGAGCACGACCCTCGATTACCGCGCACTCGTTTTCGAACACCTGCACCTGCGCACGGACGGCGGCGAACTGCGCGCCAACGGCAGGGTCGACCTGGCCGAAACCGTTTCCTGGGACCTGCGCCTGGGACTGGAAAACTTCGACCCGGCAAAGCTATTTCCGGAGTGGCCGGGTGAAATCGCCGCCACAATCGAGACGCGCGGCGATCTGCTCGAGGGGGGTCCGGATGCGCATTTTCGGATCGGCGGGCTGCGCGGAACGCTGCGCGGTTACCCGGTTGCACTCGACGGCGGGTTGCGCTGGCAAGGTGACGCCATCGAGCTGCAGCGAATCGATTTAACCTCGGGATCGAGCCGGGTCGCCGTGAGCGGATCGATCGACCGCCGGGTCGAGCTGGAATGGAGCCTCGACAGTCCCGACCTCGGGCAACTCTTCCCGCGGGCCTCGGGTCGCCTGCAGGCGCGGGGCCAGTTGTCCGGTGCGCGCGAGGCCCCGGGAATCACCGCCGAATTCTCCGGTGAACGTCTCCAGGTGGGCGCCTACGCGGCCGAACGCCTTGCCGGACGATTGCGGCTGGCGCAAGTTCACGAGTGGCAGATCGGCTACCTGGCAAGCAATCTCGAGATACGTGCCGATGCCGATGCAGTGCTGCTCGACGACACCCGTTTCGAGCGCGTCGAAGTCGATGCCAGCGACGGTGACATCGCGCTGCGCGCCAACAGCGGTGCAAGCCGCCTGCAGTTGCGCCTCGATGGCACGGTCTCCAATTCCGGCTGGAGCGGTCACCTGGCCACCGTGCGCGTGATCCATCCCGATATCGGTGACTGGCGCCTGGCTCGACCCGCGGCACTGGAACTGTCAGCGGCAAAAATGCTGCTGCAAGATGCCTGCATCACGGAAAGCGTCCAGGGCAAGCTGTGTATCTCGGCCGCAGGCGGTAATGGTGACTGGCGCGTCGACGGCGAGCTGCGCGAAGTTCCGCTGACCCGCCTGCAGCCCTGGCTGCCGCCAGACCTGGAATTGGCCGGCGTCGCGGACGCCGATGCGCACCTGCGGCTCGCCGCCGGCGACCGCCTGCTGGGCGAACTCGGGCTTCGCTTCTCGCCGGGAGTCATGCGCTATCAACCGCGAACCGGGCAAAGCGAGCTGGTCAGCTACCGCGGCGGCAATATCGATGTCGAGTTCGGCGAGTCCGGTATCCGGGCGCGCGCCGCCCTCGGTCTGCGCCCGCGCGAATTCGTCGATATCGAGCTGGCGCTACCCGGCGCCAGCTTGCTTTCGCTGGATTCGGCCACGCAGGAGCTGAGCCTCGATGCGCGGGTGGCCCTGGCCGACATCGGCATCGCGGAATCCCTGTTCGCCGACGTCAGCGATCTGCGCGGTGGCCTCGAAATCGAAGCGCAGGTGGCCGGCAGCGTTGCACGGCCGCGGGTCCGCGGTAGCGCGCGCCTGGTCGATGCCGGATTCAACCTGCCACAACTGCATTTGCGGGTCGATCAGCTGCACGGCGAGGCGCGCAGCGACGGGCTCGAGTCCACCGACTACCGTTTCACCGCGCGCATCGCCGGCGGCGACGTCGAACTCGAGGGCAGTACCCGCCTGGCCGCCGACGCCGGCTGGCCGAGCCGCTTGCGCCTGCGCAGTACCGGAGCCGCGCTGGCACCGCTGCTGCGTGAACATCTGCCGGCCGGCATGCAGGTCGCGGGCGACCTCGATGTCGATGCCGGGCTCGAGCTGGCCCTGCCCGACCGCCTGACCGGTGACCTGCTGCTTGGCGTCAGCAACGCGAGCCTGGCTTACCCGCTACTCGACGACACACTCGAACGCTGGGCGGTATCCGATACGGAGGTGCGAATCAGGCTCGACAGCGACGGGGTGCGCGCGGATACCGATCTGCGAATCGGGGAAAATCGCGTGCAGGGCACGGTCACGTTGCCGGGCGCGCAAATCCTCGTTATCGAGCCGGCGCGGCAGGCTTTACGAGGCGACGTCGATTTCGAGTTCAGAGACCTGTCGCTGCTGGCGACACTACTGCCGGAGATGCAGCAACCGCGCGGGACGCTGGACGGCGGCGTCGATCTCGGCGGCACGCTGGCCGCGCCCGAATTGAGCGTCGACGCTCGCCTGCGCGACGCTACCCTGCAGGCCCCGCGGCTCGGAATCGAAATCGTTGCGCTCGAGGCCGAGGCGCGCACCGATGCGCCGGGGCAGCTGCAATTCTCCGCGCGGGGCGAATCCGGCGACGGCTATCTCGTGATCGACGGCAGCAGTCGACTGGATGCCGCCAGCGGCTGGCCGACCGAACTGCGTATTCGCGGCGATAACTTCACTATCGCGAACATCCCGGAGGCGGCCGTTAGCGCGTCACCCGACCTCACCGTCAGGATCGACGACTACAACATCGACATCCGTGGCGAGGTTTTACTGCCCTCCGCGCGCCTGCAGCCACGCGACCTGTCCTCCGCCAGGCGAGTATCGGCCGATGCGGTCGTCATCGGCGGGGAACAGCCGCAGCAACGTCGCTGGCAGATCAATTCCAGCGTCCGTCTCGTGCTGGGCGATCGCGTCTCGTTTTATGGTTACGGCTTCGACGGTCGTATCGCGGGATACCTGACCATCGAGGAGCGAACCGGGCAACCGACCAGCGGCAGAGGGGTCATCGACGTGGTCGAGGGTCGCTACCGCGCTTATGGCCAGCAACTGGACATCCTCGACGGGCGCCTGTTGTTCGCCGGTGGTCCCCTGAGCAATCCCGGCGTGGATGTGCGCGCGGTGCGCGACACCGGCGATGTCATTGCCGGTGTCAGCGTTAGCGGGCTGCTGCGGCAACCGCAGGTCGAACTGTTTTCCGATCCGGCGATGGGGCAGACCGATACGCTGTCCTACCTGCTGACCGGCGGACCGCTCGAAACCGCGACCTCGGAACAGGGTGCGATGATGGCGAACGCGGCGGTCGCACTCGGCCTGACGGGGGGCGACAGCATGGCGCGTTCGCTGGCGGCGCGCTTCGGCTTCGAGGACATGCGGGTCGAAAGCGGCAGCAACGGCGAACAGGCATCGCTGATCATGGGGCGTTACCTGTCATCCGACCTCTACGTCAGCTACGGTATCGGCCTGATCGAATCACTGAACACGCTCAACCTGCGCTACCGGCTGTCGCGGCGCTGGCGTATCGAGGCCGAAAGCGGCCAGGAACACGGCGCCGACCTGCTCTACACCATAGAGCGCTAGCACCATACGCGCGGAGCGAGTGGCGTTAGCGGTTGCGGCGCCAGCGAGGCTTCGATTGCGTCTCGATACGCTTCAGCTCGAGCAGGCTGGCCGATGAGTTCTCCAGGTGACGCGCGAGTTGCGCGAACTGTTCGGGCGCGGCCGCGAGCGGCGCCAGCAGGCGTCCTACCGGCGCGAGATAGCGGGCATAAATGAACCAGGCCACCGCGATCAGCGCCAGCGCCAGTAACGCCACCAGGATCAGCGTATACGCGGATACCCGGAGCAGCACCGAATCGACGACTTCGTCTACCAGTCGGCGCGCGTTGGCGGTCGCCTCGGGCAGCGAGCGGGCAAGCGTGAGCACGCCATCGCTCGCGGATTTGAGCCCGCTCGACAGTTCGGCAATCGGCGCACGCGCGTTTTCGACGACTTCGGGCAGGCGATCGGCCAGGTTCTGCGCGCTGCCCGGCAACGCCTCGGCCAGCTCCGCAACGGCGTTACTGGCGCGTTCGACACTTTGCACCGCGCGCGCGAGATCGGCCTTTTCGGCGTCGCTCAGCGCCTGCTCGCTGCGCGCGAGCGTATCGATCGCTAGCGCGAGGCGCTCGATCGACTGCGACAGCCGCGCCGACGCCGCGGCCAGCCCGGCGCTGTCGACCTCGATACGCTCCACCCGCAGCTCGATGTAAGCACTATCCGCCGACCGGCCTGCAGCGGCCGGCGTTTCGGCGGCCTGCAACGACAACACGGGTAACAATAACAACAGCAAAGCTATACGCATGGGGACCCTCCGCAACGGAACTGGAATCATCGGCAACAATCCTAACCCCTGGCGCGCGGAAATGCGCCGCGATTGTTAGAATAGCGCCGCAGGAAATCGAGCATGATCAAGACCAGACTAACCCAGGGCAAGATACCCGTTCTCGCCTGGACCGACGAAATCGAAGCCTCGGCCCGCGACCAGCTCAAACGCATGGCCAACCTGCCGGTGGTGCACGGGCACATCGCGGTCATGCCCGACGTACATACCGGCAGGGGCGCTACGGTCGGTTCGGTCATCCCGACCCGCGGCGCGATCATCCCGGCCGCGGTCGGGGTCGACATCGGCTGCGGCATGTGCGCGGTTCGCACCACGCTGCGGGCATCCGCACTGCCGGAATCGCTGCGCGAAGTTCGCGCGCGTATCGAGCGCGCGGTGCCGGTCGGCTTCGACATGCACAGCGGTCGGCGGGCACGGGCGCGCGCGGCCAGCGCGGTCGAGCCCGGACTGCGGCGAATCCTCGACAAGCACCCCGGGATCGAAAACCGCAAGGCACGCCAGCGCGACGCCTGGGCGCGTCAGCTCGGCACGCTCGGCGGCGGCAATCACTTTATCGAACTCTGCCTCGACGAGTCCGACCGCGTCTGGGTGATGCTGCATTCGGGTAGCCGCGGCATCGGTAACAGGATCGGCCAGTACTTCATCGACAGGGCCAGGGAAGCGATCGCGCGCAGCGGTGTCCAGCTGCCGGACCGCGACCTCGCTTACCTGGTCGAGGGCAGCGGCCTGTTCGTCGACTACTGGGAAGCGCTCAACTGGGCGCAGGTTTATGCCGCGCGCAACCGCGAGGAAATGCTCGAGCTCGTGCTCGACGCGATGGCCAGATGCCTGCCGCGGTTCGAGCTGGAGGACGCGGCGATCAACTGTCACCACAACTACAGTGCAATCGAAACCCACGACGGCAGTGAAATGTATATCACGCGCAAGGGCGCGATCCGCGCCGGCGCCGGCGAACTCGGCATCATCCCCGGATCGATGGGTGCGCGATCCTACATCGTGCGCGGCCTCGGCAACCGCAAGTCTTTTTGCTCCTGTGCGCACGGCGCGGGCCGGCGCATGTCGCGCAGCGCCGCGCGCCGGCGCTACAGTCGCGACGACCTGGTGGCGCAAACCGAGGGCATCGAGTGCCGCAAGGATCCGGCGGTCATCGACGAGATACCGGCCGCCTACAAGGATATCGACACGGTCATGGAGAACCAGCTGGACCTGGTCGAAACCGTCGCCACGCTCAAACAGGTTGTCTGCGTCAAGGGCTGAATCCGGGCGGATCCCGCCGCTACCAGCGGTCGAAAGCGATATCAGGAAACACCCGGCGCGGGTGGCGGCGAGGCTTCCGGGGGATCCAGGTCGACGCGCCAGAGCAGGCGAATACCGTAATACACGCCGTAAAAAAAGAACAACGGGAACAGGATGGTCTTGAGCAGGTAGATCGCGACCAGGTTGATGAATTTCTCGATGCCTTCGCCGATGCGGCGTTCGAGTTCGTCGAGACTGAGGCTGCGCCAGAACGCGAGCGTCGAATCGCGCAGGCTGTCGGTATCGAGCGTATCGCTGCCATCGATGCTGAACAGGTTATCCTGGAAACGCTCGATTTCACGATCGTTCTGCTGTTGCTGCTGTTCGAGAAACAGCAGGTCCACGCCACTGTTGAGCGCCACCGCCAGGCCCAGTGCGAAGCGCACGAACACGAGGACGAGGAAGCCGCGAAAGACGGTATTCCGGGTTCGTGGCGGACCGTAGAACAGCAGCAGCAGTGCGCTCATACCCACCACCGCGACCAGGTAGAGAAACAGTTCGTGCGATGCGATCAACAGCAACAGCTTTTGCGCCGCGAGCGATGCCAGCACCCAGGTCATGACCGTGGCGAAACGCTCGATCATGTCGTTGATCGGGTCGAGTAACTCGCCCACCGTCACCGAGCCCGATACCACGCCGATGCCGGCCTCGACGCTACTGCTCTGCATCATCGACACCAGCGCGTTGATGCCACGCGCGGTAGCGTAACTTACTGCCGCGGCGGTAATCGCGTCGGTGGTGTAGCGATCGGTGTAGTCGTCGAGCACGCGACTGCTCGATACGGCAACCGCGACGACGATGAAGATCGCCGCGACGACGCGCAGCCTGGCCTGCACCTAGCGCGCCCCGGCCGCCGCTGGCAGCACTCTAGGGCGCATACACCTCATCGGTACGCGCCGCCAGGATCAGGTCGTTGCGATGCAGACCACGGATCTCGTGGCTCCACCAGTGAATCGTGACCTTGCCCCATTCGGTGAGTATCGCCGGGTGATGCCCGACCTGCTCGGCAATCTCGCCGACCCGGTTGCTGAAGGCCAGCGCCTCGACGAAGTTGGAAAAAGCATAGCTGCGGGTCAACTGCATGACGCCGTCGACCACGACCACCTGCCAGTCGGGAATTTGCGGCATCAGCTCGCGCAACTCCTCGTCGCTGATCAGCGGGGCGTCGGCGCGGCAGGCCTCGCACTCCTGTTGGCTCAAACTGCTCATCTCGTGTCTCCTTTGCTGTGGCGCGATTTACCCGCTAGCTGCGCGTTCGCGGCCTGCGATAACGGTTTCCAGTTTAATGCTTTCGCAGCCGTATTACATCCGCGGCCGCCGGTAGCGCAGCCTGCAGGCGCGCTTACGGCCCGAATCGATCCGCGGGTTTACGTTATCACCGGCCCGCAAAAGCCGGTGCCGGCAAGGTCGTTCACCCGGCCCGGCGCAAGCCGCATCCGCGCGCGGGCAACCGTCACGAGTCGCTACTCCGGCAGCGGGATGAACTCGGTCTCGCCCGGCACCTTGTCGAAGCGGTTTTCGCGCCAGTCGGCACTGGCCTGCTCGATACGCTCGCGTGAACTGGCGACGAAGTTCCACCAGATATGCCGCTCGCCGGGATTGCTGCCGCCGACGACCATGACGTGGCTGTCCTCCTGCGCGGCCAGGCGCAGGGTTTTGCCGGCACGGGCAACCGCCATCTGGTGCGCGCCCAGGGCTCGATCGTCGACCTCGAGCGCACCGGCGACGACGTAGGCGCCGATCTCGTCGTACTGGTCGGGCAGCGAAAACACGCTGCCGGCAGGCAGGCGACATTCGATGTACAGCGTCGGCAGGTACCGGGTAACCGGCGAAACATGTCCCCAGGCTTCGCCCATGATCAGCCGGATCGCAACCCCGTCGTGTTCGAAATCCGGCAGGCTGCCGGCCGGGTAATGTTCGAACGAGGCTTCGCGTTCTTCCTCGTGATCCGGCAACGCCATCCACGACTGGATACCGTGCAGACGCGACGTCGTGTGCAGGTCTTCACCGGCACGTTCGGAATGCACGATACCGCGACCCGCGGTCATCAGGTTGACGGCTTCGGCCCGTATCGGCTGTTCGTAGCCGAGGCTGTCGCGGTGCATGATTTCGCCCTCGAACAGGTAGGTCACGGTCGACAGGCAAACGTGCGGATGCGGCCGTACCTGGATCCCCTCGCCGGGCGGAAACTCGGCGGGACCCATGTGATCGAAAAAAATAAACGGCCCTACCATCTGCCGTTCGTGTGCCGGCAGCACGCGCCGGACGCTGAACCCGCCGAGATCCTTCTCCGCCGGTTCGAGCACCAGTTCGATGCTGTCGTCGGTAGACGCGGATGCCGATTCGGTCGCTTTGCTGTCACTCATGAAACCCTCCGTTCGCTTGCGCTGCTGGTCAGTTTACGCAGGTTCGACTGCCTTCGGATCAGGCAGCGCCACTTTTGTTCGCCCTCGTCCGCGGCTGTCCGGCAGCGCGACCCGGGTCAACCCGCGGTTGTGCCCGCGGGTCGCCGATCCCGCCCGCCGGGCCAGAGCCCGGTCACGCCCGGCAGGCGCGCTATCCAGGGCGCTGTCCGCTGCGCCGTCGCGGCGCCGACGTAGCGCCGCAGCCACGGCAGCAGCCTGCGCAGCCGCCGGCGCATCTCGAGTTCGCGCTCGAGGCAGCGGCCGGCCGCGTCGAAATCGACCACGCCCAGGTCGAGGCCGTGACGCGGTGTCTTGCCGGGCTCGAACCGACCGCGCGGCAAGTAACCGCAGCGCCGGTAATACTGCAGCATCCAGTCGTTGAGAAAATCGCGCTTGTCCTCCCAGGCGATACGCAAAATAGTCACTGGCGGGCACTCGCCGACGATCGTATCGACCAGCAGCCGGATTTCGAACCGTGGGTGCATCGCCGTGTGCACAACAGAAAGCCTCAGAGCCCGTGACTGCGCGAGTAACCGCTACGCGGCGGTGGCGTCCAGTTTGCAAGCGCGGCTTCCGCGGGTTCGAGGATCTCGACACGCAGGGGATAACAGGGGGTACTGTCGTCCGAATGGCTGCTGCCGCAATCGCCACCGGGACAGGCAGACAGTGCGCCGAGCAGGTCCATCTCGGCAAAAAACTCGATGAAATCACCCGGACGAACCGGGCTCGCCTTCATGAAGTACTGGTGGGTATCGAGGGTAAAGCCGGTGCACATGAATACGTTGAGCACGTCGTGCACGTGCAGCTCCGCCTCCGCTGCCGGCAACCCGGTTGCGGCCACGAGCGCGCGGGTCAGGTTGGAATGACAGCAGTGATGGTAGTCCACGCCCTTGAGCAGGTGGTTGGTATAGGGATCGCAGCGCGTGCCGATCACGTCGTGGATGCCGCCGCCGTCCGCGTCCCAGCCGTACCAGTCGAGCGTGTCGTGCGTAATCGTCGCCATCGGGCGCAATCCCGGCAGTGAACTCCACAGGCGATCGCCGGTGCTGACGTGGGTCGCGTGCAGCTGTCGAGTCTTGCCGCTGAAAAAACGCTCGCCAAGGTCGTGCGCGTTCCACAGGTTCAGGTCACCAACCTGCGGGCCGTCAACGCTGTGGATGCGAAAAAAATGTCCGGCGGGCACCTCGAAGCAGCGCCCGTCGCGCGGCGGCACGACAACTTCGCCAACGGCCGCGGCAGTGGTGCGGGCCTGCTGGTACAGCTCCAGGTTATTGGGCGGCAGCTGCTCGACCTGGTAACAGACGAGCGGCCTGGCCGCGCGGCGCGCGTCGGCATCGGTTGGCGCTTCGGTCATGACATGTCTCCACTTCGCTCCGCTCCCGATTCTACTGCAATGCCGGCAACAGCGCATGCCGGGAAACCTGCGTGCACGCGGCGCCACGCGTTATAATCCGGGCATTGCAACCGACTGCCGAGGATCCAGCCGTGACCCCTCCCGCAAAGCGTGTATGACCGGCGAGCCGTTCAGCTCCCTGCGCGCGGCGGCAAACGCCGCCAGGCTCCCCCGGCACCAGCGCCCGTCGCGGGCTTGACGAGCGCGCATGTTCGACGAGATCAGCAACCTCGGGCAAATCATCGCCGTGGCCTACCTGCTGCTCGAGCTGGCGGCACTGATTGCCGCGGTCGAGGCATTGCTGAGCACGCGCACGCCGCAGGGCGCGATCGCGTGGTCGCTGTCGCTGATCATGTTCCCGATACTCGCCCTGCCGCTGTACCTGCTGTTCGGCGGGCGCAAGTTTTCCGGCTACGTTCACTCGCGTCGCAGCGGCACCGAGCCGCTGCAGCAACTGGTGCAGCGGGTCAGCGCGACCCTGCCGCCCGAGGTGATCGCCGACCTCGCTGCGCATGAAAAACCCCGCGAGGTTTTGACCCGGCTCGCGCGCATGCCGTTTTTCGCCGGCAACACCAGCCGCCTGCTGATCGACGGCGAAGCGACCTTCGACGCCATATTCGCCGCTATCGACACGGCCGAAGTCTACATATTGATGCAGTTCTACATCATCCGCGACGACGATCTCGGCCACCAGCTGCAGCAACGACTGGCGCGCAGGGCGCGCGCGGGAGTACGCGTTTACCTCCTGCTCGACGCGGTCGGCAGCCACAACCTGCCCGATTCCTGGCTGGGTTTCCTGCGCGAGGCGGGGGTCGAGTGCGAACTGTTTCGCGGCAGCAGCCGGCGCGGGGGTCACCCGTTCCGGGTCAATTTCCGCAACCACCGCAAGATCGTCGTCGTCGACGGCCACAGCGCGTACGTCGGCGGTCATAATGTCGGTGACGAATACGTCGGTCGCAGCGAGGACCCGGCGATGCGACCCTGGCGCGATACCCATGTCGAACTGCGCGGCCCGGCGGTGCTCGGGGTACAGCTCGCGTTCGTCGAGGACTGGTACTGGATGACCCAGCAGATCCCGCCGCTGAACACCGCCGCGGCCCGCATCGAGGATGCCAGCCAGCGCGTGCTGGTATTCCCCAGCGGTCCGGCCGACGAGCTCGAAACCGCGAGCCTGCTGTTTACCGAGCTGATCAATTCGTCACGCCAGCGCATCTGGATCGTGAGCCCCTACTTCGTCCCCGACGACAGCGTGGTCAGTGCGCTGCAGCTGGCGGCACTGCGCGGGGTCGACGTGTGCATCATGCAGCCGGAACGGCCCGACCATCGGCTGGTGCACCTGGCGCGTTACAGTTACCTCGAACAGACGCTGCCGTACGGAATCAAGTTTTTCAACTACCAGGAGGGTTTTCTGCACCAGAAGGTCGTGCTGGTCGACGACGACATCGCCGGTGTCGGCACCGCCAACCTGGACAACCGCTCGTTCCGGCTGAACTTCGAGATCACGCTGCTGTTCGTCGATCCCGGCTGCGTACGCGAGGTCGAGGAAATGCTGCTGAACGACTTTACCCGCTGCCGCGAACTGGAGCTGGCGGACATCAGCACGCGCTCCGCCTGGTTTCGCCTCGCCACCCGCATCGCGCGGCTGTTCTCGCCGGTGCTCTAGCGCAGCTTGCCCGCACCGGGCGCGCACAGCGCCGCGTCCTGGTCGACGACCGCGGCACGGCCACGGTTTTGGGTTACACTGGGGCACCCAGGGAATGAATTCCGGCCGGAGGCCGCCAGACCTTCATGTACGAACTCTTACGCCAGGCCTGTGACACTGCCCGCGCGGCCGGCTGCTCATTTGCCGATGCGCGCTACCTCGAAATCGACGAGCAGACGCTGGCGTCACGCGACCACGCGCTGGCGCACAACAACGAGAGCCGCGACCGCGGAATCGGCGTGCGCGTACTCTACCGCGGCGCCTGGGGTTTCGCGTCGGCCCCCGGATACGAGCCGGCCGCGGTGGACGGCGCGGTTGCGCTGGCACTCGACATAGCGCGCGCGTCGGCATACGCACCGCGCGCCGATGGGGTCGGCTGGGCCGACGAAGCACCCTGGCAAGCCGAGTTCCACTCCGATTACGCGCGCGACCCGTTCGCGCTGCCGCTGGCAGAAAAGGCCGACCTGCTGCTGGCGGCCAACGAGGTCATGCTGCACAACCCGGCGGTCAAGCGCGCGCAGGGCTACCTCGCGTTTCGCCGCGTGCGCCGCTGGTACGTCAACAGCGAAGGCTCCGAACTGCACAGCGACGTGACCAGTTCGAGCGCGATGCTGTGGGCGGTTGCGGTCGGCGACAGTGATTTTCAGCAACGCAGCTGGCAGGCGCCGTCGGTGACCCGCGGTTTCGAGGCTTTCGATCGCGCGCAATTCGTCGCCGAGGCCGAGCGTATCGCCGCCGAAGCCGAGGAAAAGCTCACCGCCGCACTGGCGCCCGAAGGCACCTTCGACATCGTCACCGACTCCGAAAACCTGTCGCTGACGATCCACGAATCGGTCGGCCACGCGACCGAACTCGACCGCGTCATGGGTTACGAGGTTTCGATGGCCGGCGGTTCCTTCGTCGACCGCGACAAGCTCGACCGCTTTCGCTATGGCAGCGAGCAGGTCACGCTGATGGCGGACAACACGCTGCGGCACGGGCTCGCGACCCATGGCTTCGACGACGACGGCGTGCCGGGTCAGCGCTGGCCCATCGTCGAGGACGGCATCTTGCGCGGCTACAGCACCGGGCGCGAGTTCGCCCACTACATCGATCAACAGCGCAGCCGCGGCAGTTGCCGCGCCGACCACTGGTCGAGCATCCCGATCGTGCGCATTCCCAACCTGTTCCTGATGCCGGGCAAGCAGCCGCTGTCGCCCGACGAGCTGATCGGCGATATCGAGCACGGTCTCTACTTCGAGGGCATGGACAGTTTTTCGATCGACCAGTGGCGGCTCAATTTCCAGTTCGGCGGTAACGCCGTGTGGGAAATCAGGAACGGGCGCAAAACGCGCATGCTCAAGGCCGCGCTCTACCAGAGCAGCACGCCGGATTTCTGGAACGCCTGCGACGCGACCTGCGACGAACGTTTCTGGCGCGCCCACGGCGTCACCAACTGCGGCAAGGGTGACCCGATGCAGGTCGCGCAGATGACCCACGGCGCGGCGCCGACACGCTTCCGCGGCATTCGCATCTGCCGGGGGCGCGACTGATGGAACGCCAGCAGGCACAGGACTTCATCGGCGACATTCTCGAACTGCCGCGCGCGGGTGAACTGCAGGTACTGCTCGAGGGCCAGCAGCGCCTCGGCACGCGCTTCAGCGGTTGCGCTATCTCGCAAAACGCGCTGCGGCAACAGGTTCGCCTGACGCTGTCGGCGCGTCTGGAGCAGAAAAAAACCTCGCTGACGCTGAACAGTATCGACGACCGGGAGCAGATTGCGCAGGCCATCGAGCGCGCCTTCGCTACCTGCCGTCACCTGCCCGACGACGAAGAACTGATGCCGGCCCCCGGCGAAGTGATCGCGCAGGCCGAGCATACCCGGCGCGGCGCTGCCGAGGCCATCAGTATCGACACCGCCGGCCGCTGGGTCGCGCAGGCCTGCGCGGCCGGTGCCGCCGCCGACATCGATCTCGCGGGCCTGCTGGCGACCGGCAACAACTTCACCGCCTACGGTGACAGCGCCGGCGGCTTCGCCCACGAACGGCACGATCGCGTCGATTACCACGTCACCGCCAGCGGCGACACGGGCAGCGGCTGGGCCGAACACCAGGGTATCGAGATCTCGCGCGACAGCCTCATGACCGCAACCCGGCGCGCGATCGACAAATGTCTCGCGGCGCAGTCACCGCGGGTGTTCGAACCGCGCGCAACAACCGTCGTGCTCGAGCCGCAGGCGGTCGGCGACCTGCTGGCAATGACCGCCTGGTATGGCCTCGATCAGCGCGCGCGCGACGAGGGCCGCTCGGCGTTTTCGCGTTTCGACCAGCGCCTCGGCCGCCTGTCGCTCTATTCGGACCCGGCGCACCCGGCATTCCCGGCGCGCAACTTCAGCAACGACGGCGAAGCGGTCGGACGCGGCACCTGGCTCGACCACGGCGAGCTACAGCAGCTGATCACGTCGCGCTACTGGGCGCGGCAGCAGGATCTGCCGGCCAAGCCCTGGCCCACCAACCTGGTACTCGACGGCGACGGCACGCCGCTCGAAGAGCTGATCGGCGACGTCGACGACGGCATCCTGGTAACCCGCTTCTGGTACATCCGCGCCACCGATCCGGGCACCCTGGGATTTACCGGCATGACCCGCGACGGTACCTTCCGTATCGAGCAGGGACGGGTGACCCACCCGGTGGTGGACATGCGCTGGAACGAATCGGTACTCAACCTGCTGCAAAATGTCAGCGGCAGCGGTACACCGGTTGCCACCGGCGAGCGCTTCCCGCTGGTCATGCCACCGCTGCGGGTCGAGCGCTTCAACTTTTCGTCGCTGTCGCAGTCGCCGCCGTCGATCGGGTAACAATCCGGACGGCGCCTAGCGCAGGCGCGCGAGCGGATCCTGGCGATAGAACCGACGCAGCTGTTGATAGATGTCGGGATAACTGGCCTGCAGCAGGTCCGGCGTTTCGAAGAAAACCTCGCTCAAGACCGCGAAGAACTCGCCCGGCGCGGTGGCCGCGTAGTCGTCGATACCGAGGTCCTCGCCGAGTTCGCTGCGCCGACAGAAATCGTCGTAACCGGCGCTGAAAACCCGCGACCAGTCGGCGGCGTCCATGTCGGCATGCAGCGGCGGAAAACCGTTGTCGTCGCCGTTGAGCAGGTCGAGCTTGTGCGCGAACTCGTGGATCACGGGATTGTAGCCGTCGTCGTAGCCGCCCCGGGCCGCATCGTCCCAGGCAAGCACCACCGGCCCCCGTTCCCAGGCCTCGCCCGACAGTTCCTCGTGCACCTCGTGCTCGATACCGAACTCGTCGACGAAGGTCTGCGCGCGGGCAAAACCCGAGGGATAGACGATTACCGCGGTCCAGCCGTCGTAACAATCGAGTCCGAGTTCGAGGATCGGCAGGCAGGCCTGCAGCGCGATCACCAGCTGCATGCGGCGCGTCACTTCGAGACCGCGCGCACCCTCGAAGGTCTTGCGGTGCAGGAACAGCACCGTCAGCTCCATCAGGCGCAGGCATTCGTCGTCGTCGAGGCCATCGAGCAGCGGCAGCGCGGCGAAGGCCTGCTCCCACTCGGCGGGCGCGATTTCGGCGCGCTCGAGTACGCGGCGTTCGGACCATTCGCGCAGGAAGCGAAACATGAGACTCCGTTTCAGCGGTCAGTCGGGCCGGTATGCCCCGTCGGGCCAACCGGGATTGTTCGCATGGTAGCGCGAATGGCGTAATTTTCGCATGTCCCGCCGGCGCCGCGAGGCGCTATACTCTTTACGGTACGGCGCCGCTTCGGGGATAATTCCCGCTGACACAGGCGCCCCGGCGGCAGCGGACTGACTGACCAGGCGAGATGATAGAACACAAACAGGCACCGATAATGCAGGACGGCGAAGTCGTATTCACCGTCGACGAAAAGCTGCAGGGCCTCGTGCAGTACCTGCTCGACAACGGCTTCGAGACCTACCACTCCTGCGAAGACGACATCGATGGCATGACGTTCGTCGAGTATGCCATCGATGACTGGATCGCGATTACCGAGATCGCGTTCCGCAGCAGTAAGCGCGAACTGTACGAGTTTATTCTCGACCAGTGCGACGTCCTGCTGCAGCCGTTCGACGACGGTTACCCGGACGACCGCAACGAGCAGTGGGTCGAGGGTGACAACCTGGTATGGATCGCGTCGGTGACCTTTCCGAGCGAACACCTGCCGCGCTTCGAAAAGCTCGTCCGCAGCGTCCTGCGGGTGCAGCAGCGACCCGCGCTCATCCAGTAGCAGGATTCGCGCGGGCGCGTCAATCAGTCGATCGCGGCGGTCTTGTTGTCTTCCGCCACGCCGATCAGGAACAGCACGTGGTAGTCCTGCTTGACGCAGCCGGCGACGGGCGGCATGTCGGCGCCGGGGGCAACCCGGAACGCGTCCTGCGGTGCGTTCTTCGGCGAGCACGAGCCTTCGCCGGAAGCCGGCGTGTAGCGCGCCGAGCGACAGCGCAGGTGGGTGACGTCATGGAGTGATGCGCCGTGATCGAGCTCCCAGCGACTGTCGCCGTTGGCATCGGGCTCGTGCACGGTCAGCACCGTCATCACCTTCCTGTTGCCGGTGACGACGTATTTACCCGGCGCAAGCGGGAACTGCGGCGCTTCCATGATCAGGCCGTTTTCCTCCAGCCACCAGTCCTCGCGGTCGAAGTTCCAGTTGGCGGGGGCGACCCCGCCCGCGGCTTCCAGCGCCTCGTAGTTTCTCAGCCAGACCCCGCGCGGGCCGGGGTCGATGGTCCACAGGCCCCAGTTCTGCGCGCCGCTGCCGGAATTTGCCTCCGGGTCGCCAAGGGCGGCGATATACTGCGTGTCGACGCGCAGGAAGCGTGTCTCCTGCTCGTCGGTAGCGGAAGCAGGCTGGATGGCCAGGCCAACAACCATCCAGCCCAGCAGGAAAAACGGCAGGTATCGTTTAAACGTCATTCGGATTCAGCTCCCCCTCGCTGCGGCAGGTTGGCCGGCAAGGTCATGCGATTACGGTTGTTGCTGCACCGGCGGGCCGGTCGTCAGTCTTCGCCAACCCGGCCGCGCAGGGTCTTCAGTTGCCCCCGGCGCGCTTTTTGTTCGAGCCGACGCTGCTTCGAGCCCCGCGTCGGTTTGGTCGGCACCCTTGTCTTACGCACGACCGCCACGCTTCGGATCAGTTCGGCCAGGCGCTCACGCGCGGCGGCCAGGTTTTTTTCACGGGTGCGATGCTGCTGCGCCTTGATCACGATGACGCCATCCTTGCTGATGCGCCGGTCGCGCAGCGCGAGCAGGCGCTGCTTGTAAAAGTCCGGCAGCGACGAGGCGGCGATATCGAAGCGCAGGTGAATCGCGGACGAAACCTTGTTCACGTTCTGTCCGCCGGCACCCTGGGCGCGGATCGCCGAGATCTCGATCTCGTCGTCCGCAAGCTCGACATTGCGTGAAATCTGCAGCACGAATGGACACCAAATCCAAACATTATATCCGATCGAAACCAGGCTGACGCCGCCGCGGGCTGGCAAGCGTGCATGCGAACGCGCTATATTGCCGCAACCAGGCCAGGCAGAACCCGATGAAGATTGTTTTTTCTCACGGCAAGGAAAGCGGCCCCTGGGGTTTCAAGATCACGCGCCTGGCGCGGATCGGCGAAGCCCGCGGCTGCAGCGTCGACAGCATCGACTATACCGACCTCGCCGACCCCGACGCGCGGGTCGAGCGGCTGGTCGCGACCGTGCGCGACGAAACCGACGCCTGCGTGCTGGTCGGTTCGAGCATGGGTGGTTACGTGTCGCTGGTAGCCGCCGGGACGCTGGCGCCCGCCGGCCTGTTCCTGATCGCACCGGCACTGTACCTGCCGGGTTTCGGCGCGCACCAGTCCTATACCGCGAACTGCGCCAATATCGAAATCGTGCACGGCTGGGCCGACGACGTGATACCACCGGAAAACTCGATTCGCTTCGCGCGCGAAGCCGACTGCGCGCTGCACCTGATACCCGGCGATCATCCGCTCAACACGTCGATAGACCGCGTGGAGGTCCTGTTCGAACTGTGGCTGGCGCGCAGCATCGCGCGCACCGCCCCGCGGTAACGGCAGGTCGAACCCGGCGCGACCGGCGCGCGGCATTTCGTGCTGCGACAGTTTTCGGCGTTACCGGTATACTGGCCGCGATGAAGTTATCCAGCCTGCCGAAATTCCCGGTTATCGGGCCGCTTGCCGTCGCCCTGGCCGTCGCCGTGGTCGCGCTGCCCGCCGGGTCGGCGGACGACAGCGAACAGTTCGATCCGGGCTGGTCGGACGGCGACTGGTTCGCCGACGACGTCAACGAGGGCGAGCTGGCTTTCCTCGACCAGCCGCCCGCGGAAATCGTCCATCATCACCGTAACGTCATGACGCTGGACCGCGGCAGCCTGCTCGACGGCTGGGTGAGACTGGAGCAGTGTCATCACAACATCGATGACGTTGCGCGCGCGCAGATTATCTTTCGCGCGGAGAAAATCCGCGGCCTGCGCATTACCGACAGTATCAATATCGGCCGCGCCTGGGTCGAGGATGCCAGCGTGCAGCTCAGCGACGTCGGCAAGGATTCGAGCCTGTGCCTGGCGGCCGAAACCCGCGCGCTGGTTGCCAGCGACGACGGCGGCTACCGGATCGACAACGGCCCGTTCATGCGCCGCTTTCTCGACGGCTACTACCCGATGCGCGTGTCGCAGAGAATCGTGCTGGCCGACAGCGGCCTGCGCTTCTTCGGCATACGGCCGGAGATCCAGCCCGGTTTCGCGGTAAGCGTATCCGACGAATCGATCGATTTCGATGCCTGGTTCGAGGGCCGCCTGTTGACCGCGGTGGAGCTGGTGCCGGAGGACTGACGCAACGAGCCGCGACGGCCCGACCGGGCCGGTTGGAAAATGAGCCCAGTAATCGCATGACCCTGACCGTCAAGATTATCGTCGTTGTTGCCGCGCTGGCACTGTTGTTCCTGCTCTACCTGGCGATCCTCGGACAGGTGTCGCGTGCAGGCGAGGCACCCGGACTGGTCGACAACAGGCTGCAGCCCTGCCCCGGCAGACTGAACTGTGTCTGCAGCGAACATGGCGACAGCGGCGATCATTTCATCAGCGCGTTACCGCTGCCGGGCACGACGCTCACGGATACGATCGCGGCGCTGACCGGCGTCGTGGACAGCCTCGGCGGGCAGGTCGTGAGCGTCAGTGATACCTACCTGGCAGCAACCTTCACTTCATCGCTGTTCGGTTTCGTCGACGATGTCGAGTTCCGCGTCGACATGCAGGCCGGCAACGTACAGGTTCGATCCGCCGCGCGCGTCGGTCACAGTGATCTCGGCGCCAACCGCAAGCGGGTCGAGTCCCTTCGCGCCCTGCTGCAGGACAGGCTGGCGAAATCCGGGCAGTAGCGCCTGCCTCGATTGCGACCCGGCAACAGCCCGCGGTCTTCGCATTTAGCCGGCGAATCCTTTATCGTCTGCTAACACAGAAAAAAACCGCCCGGGTAAAGCCGCGCGATGACCGAATCATGAATTACGCTTTGGAGCTGGAGCAGCGCAAGGGGATGCGCGCAAGCAACCAGGATTACGCCGCCCACGATGCGACCGACCGTGCCTTGCTGCTGGCGGTGGCCGACGGTATGAGCGGTTATCACGGCGGTGAAATCGCGGCCGAGATCGCGGTCGGCAGCCTGCTGCACAGCTTCGGCGCCGAGGCGCGGCCGGTGCTGGCCGAACCGGCGGCGTTTCTCGAGCACGCCCTCGGGCGCGCGCACGCCGCGATCCACGACTACGCGCGCGCACAGAAACTGCCTGAAATCCCGCGCACGGTTATCGTCAGCTGCGTCGTGCAGGACAGCCACGCCTGGTGGAACCACGTCGGCGACGCCCGCCTTTACCTGGTCAGGAACGGGCGAGTCGAGGCGCAGACCCGCGACCACACGGCGGTGCAGGCACTGGTAGACGCCGGCGAAATTCCGCCGGAGCAGGCCTACGCCCATGCGGACAGCAGCCGGGTACTGCAAGCCCTCGGCGGGCCGACCGCACCGGAGCCGGGACCGGGCGCAACCGCTAGCCTGCAGGCGCAAGACCTGCTGCTGCTGTGCTCTGACGGATTCTGGGGACCGCTGCGCACGAGCCAGCTGCTCGAGGGCCTGGATCGACCGACCCTGCGGCAATCCATCCTGGCGCTGGCGGACACCGCCGAAAGGCGCGCCGGCGCCCATGCCGACAACCTCACCGTGCTGGCGCTGCGCTGGGATAACGCGCCATCCCCGTCGCCGGACGAAGCGGAGGCCGCGCTTGCGCCGACGCAGGTTCACGCGGACCGGCAGTCATGACCCGCGACAGTTCGACCTCGACCGGTAACGGCCCGGATCCCGAGACGCTTACTCCAGATCCCGACGCGGGCGCGCTGCGTGCGGCCCAGGGCAGGCGCGTGCGCCAGCGCCGCATGCTGGCGCTGACCACGCTGGCCGCGACCCTCGTGCTCGGGGCGGTAGGCTGGTGGGCGCATCACGAGGTCGAGCAATCGATGCGCGCAACCCGCGGCGACGCGCTCAGGTCGGTGCTGGATTCGGAGGCCCAGTCGCTGCGCACCTGGATCGACGACCAGAAACTCGGGCTGCGCCGGCTCGCGCGCGACCCGGACCTGCGCGCGCAGGCGCTCGACGCGACGCGCGCAACCGGCGTGACCGATGCGGTCGACTGCAACGCACCCGGGCTGCGCGACTTCATGGCCGAGATGGAACAAGGCCTGGCCGACAGCGGTGCACTGGTATTCAACCTCGTCAACCGCTCCGGCCGGATCATGCTGTCCAACCGTGCCGACTACTGCGGCCTGGCCTACCAGGCCGGGGAAGTCGAGCAAAACATCGCACCGGTGTTCGGTGGCGAGACGATATTCGTCACGCCCGGTGCCGAGGCAGACCGCCTGGTACCGCCGGCCCGGCTCCTGCGGCCGCTGCAACCGCTGCTCTGGTTTCGCGCACCGATTCGCAACGATGCCGGCGAGGTTATCGCCGCACTCGGCATCGGTCACCTCGCGCAGGATCGATTTTCCGCCATCCTCGCCGCCGCCCGCGCCGGCGAGACCGACGAGGTTTATGCCTTCGGTCGCGACGGCGTAATGCTGTCGCAGAGTCGCTTCGAGACCGTGCTGCAGGAGCGCGCAACCCTGCCGCACGCCACTTCGGCCGCGGGCAGGCTGGTACTGCGCTCACCGCTGGCAGAGGCCGACTCCCGCACCCGCCTGGTCGAGGCGGCACTGGCCGCGCCAGCCGGCGAGAACGGCGCCAGCGGCATGCTGCTCGATCCCTACCCGGGTTACCTCGCCACGCCGGTGGTCGGCGGCTGGCGGCGCCTGGCCGCGGAAGACCTGTTCATCGCCATCGAGATGAGCGCGGCGGAGGCTTACGCGCCGCTGGAGGCGCTCGACACCGTGTTCGCTATCGTATTCGGCGTGCTGATCCTGGCGGTGGTGATCGCGCTGTTCTACTGGTTCACCGCGGTACTGATCCGCGCCGAGGTCGAGAAAGACCGCATGGGGCCCTACTGGCTCGGCGAGCGTATCGGCGAAGGCGGTGTCGGCAACGTCTACCACGCGCGCCACGATCTGCTCAAGCGCCCAAGCGCGGTCAAGCTGCTAAAGCCCTCGCGCGCCACCGACGAAATGACCGCCCGCTTTCGCCGCGAGGCCAGGCTCGCAAGCCAGCTGACCCACCCCAACATGATCGATATCTACGACTACGGTATCGGCGTCGACGGCACGCTGTTTTACGCGATGGAATTGCTCGAAGGCGACACGGTCGGCGACCTCGTGCTGCGCGGCGGCGCGATGCCGGTGGCACGCGTGGTGCACCTGTTGCGCCAGGTTTGCGCCGGGCTGGCGGAGGCGCACGGCAAGGGCCTGGTACATCGCGACATCAGCGTGACCAATATCATGGCCTGCCTGTACGGTGGCGAGTACGACTTCGCCAAGATTCTCGATTTCGGCCTGGTCAAGAGCGTGACCGGGGAGCAGTCGCAAACCGTTACGCGCTCGGTGCGCATCCTCGGCACGGTACAGTACATGGCACCCGAACGCCTGCACGACCCGTCCGACGTCGACCTGCGCGCCGATGTCTACGCGCTCGGCGCGGTCGCGTTCTTCCTGCTGAGCGGTCGCCGCATGTTCGAAACCGAGGATACGCTGGCGCTGACCAGCCGGGTGATCAACGAGGAGCCGCCACGACTGTCCGCGGTCGCCTCGCAACCGATTCCCGACGAACTCGATGCGCTGGTAGCTGCCTGCCTGGCGAAGAAGCGTGGCAATCGGCCGGCCGATATCCTGGCGGTCAAGGATGTGCTCGATCGACTCGCCGAAACGCATCGCTGGAGCCAGGCCGACGCCAGGGCCGCGTGGGAAGCCTGGCACGGCGACGTCAACGAACCTGGCGAAGAATCGTCCTCGTCGCTGCCAACAGCCTGATTGCCATAGCGCTTGCAGTCATCGCGGCCCGCCGTTAACCTGCCCTGGTTCGGTCCGTGTGATTCGAAATGTCCGTAATCGATACCCCCGACAAACTGCCGTCCGTCGATCGGCTGGTAAACCATTCCTCGCTGTCCGCGTTGCTGGTGGAGCATGGCGCGCCGCTGCTCACTCGCTGTGCCCGCGAAGTGCTGGCACAGGCGCGGGTGAGCGTGCTTGCCGGGCAGCGAGTCGAAAGCGACGAACTGGTCGAATCCGTGGACACGGAGGTTGCGCGCGCCCTGCGCCCCTCGCTGCGCCGGGTCTTCAACCTGACGGGCACCGTGCTGCACACCAATCTCGGTCGCGCACCCCTGCCCGAATCCGCGATCGCGGCGATCGCTGCCGTCGCGCGTGGCGCAAGCAATCTCGAGTTCGACCTCGAGGCCGGCAAACGCGGTGATCGCCAGGATCACGTCGAAGACTACCTGCGCCGCCTGACCGGCGCCGAGCGCGCTTTGGTGGTCAACAACAACGCCGCGGCGGTGCTGCTGACGCTCAACAGCCTCGCGCTGCGCCGGCAGGTGCCGGTATCGCGCGGCGAACTGATCGAGATCGGCGGCGCGTTCCGCATGCCCGACATCATGGCGCGCGCGGGCAGCAAACTGGTCGAGGTTGGCACCACTAACCGCACCCGTGCGAGCGACTTCGAGGCGGCGATCAATCCGCGCACGGCGCTGCTGATGAAAGTTCATACCAGCAACTACCAGATCCGGGGTTTCACCCAGCAGGTCGGTGAACAAGAACTCGCGGCGGTGGCGCATGCACACGACCTGCCGCTGGTGACCGATCTCGGCAGCGGCAGCCTGGTCGACCTGGAAAACCTGGGCCTGCCGCACGAACCTACCGCCAGCGAGGCGCTGCTGGCGGGCGCTGACCTCGTTACCTTCAGTGGCGACAAGCTGCTCGGCGGACCACAGGCCGGCATCATCGCCGGTCGCGGCGAGCTGGTGGCAAAAATCGCGCGTAACCCGATGGCGCGCGCGCTGCGCCCCGACAAGCTTACGCTGGCGGCGCTCGCGGCCGTGCTGCGGCTGTACGAAGACCCGGCACGGCTGGCCGCGCGCCTGCCCGCGCTGCGCTGGCTGACGCGCGAGCCGGCCGCGATCGAAGCCATGGCCGAGCGCCTGGCGCCGATCGTGCAGGCCCGCTGCAGCGGCCTGCGCGTCGGCATCGAAGCGACCCGCGGCCAGGTCGGCAGCGGCGCCCTGCCGGTCGACAGCCTCGACAGTTTCGCGCTCAAAATCGACCTGCCCGGCATACGCCGGCCGGGCAAGCGGCTGCAGGCGCTGGCGCGATCCCTGCGCGAACTGCCGCTGCCCGTTATCGGCCGTATCGCCGACGATGCGCTGTGGCTCGACCTGCGCTGCCTCGACGACGAGGCGGAATTCATCGACAACCTGCAATACCTGGAAATCGCGTGATCGTCGCCACCGCGGGCCACGTGGATCACGGCAAGACCGAGCTGGTCAGGGCGCTGACCGGGGTCGACACCGATCGCCTGCCGGAGGAAAAGACACGCGGCCTGTCGATCGACCTGGGCTTCGCCTACCGGCCGCTGGCCGGCAACAGCCCACTGGGATTCGTCGACGTTCCCGGCCACGAAAAGTTCGTGCGCAACATGCTGGCCGGGGTCGGCGGTATCGACCTCGGGTTGCTGGTGGTCGCCGCGGACGACGGCGTCATGCCGCAGACCCGCGAGCACTTCGCGATCCTTGACCTGCTCGGTATCGACCAGTGCCTGGTCGCAATTACCAAGACCGACCGCGTCGATGCCGACCGCGTGCGCCAGGTTCGCAACGATGTCGCGACCCTGCTCGGTAACGCCGGTCGCGCTGACGTGGAGGTTTTCCCGGTGTGCGCGCCCGCCAACGACGGGATCGACGCGCTGCGCATGGCGCTGGACGCACGCGGCCGGGAACTGCCGCAACGCACGACCGAGGGCCATTTTCGCATGGCGATCGACCGCTCGTTTTCGCTGCGGGGAATCGGCCCGGTGGTGACCGGTATGGTGTTGTCCGGCGGGGCCGCGATCGACGACGAACTGGTCGCATCCGGCAATGGCAGGCGCGTGCGGATACGCGGTATCCGCGCGCTCGACCAGGCGAGCGACCTCGCGCGGGCGGGCGAGCGCTGCGCACTGAATATCGCCGGCCGCGGTGTTAGCGAACGCAGCATGACCCGCGGCGACTGGCTGCTGCACCCGCGTATGCTGGCACCGACGCGCAGGATCGACGTAGATCTGCGGGTACTCGAATCCGAGGCGCGCGCGCTGAAACACTGGACCGCGGTCCACCTGCACGTCGGCGCGGCACGCATCGCGGCGCGCGTCGCGGTGCTCGAGGGCGGCAGCATCGGTGCGGGCGAACGCGGGCTGGCGCAACTGGTGCTGGCGCGCGATGCCTGCGTTGCGACCGGAGACCGTTTCGTGCTGCGTGACCAGTCCGCCCGGCGGACCATGGCCGGCGGGCACGTCGTCGACCCCTTTGCGCCGCAGCGCGGACGCGCACGATCGGCGCGGATCACGGCGCTCGGGGCGATGAACCGGCAGGATCCCGGCGGCGCGCTGCACGCACTGGCCGCATGCAGCGACGCCGGCGTGCCGCTGTCTCCGTTCGCCGTCGCGCGCAACCTGCTGCCCGCGCAGGTGACTGCCCTGCTCGCATCGCCGACGCTGATTTGCGTCGGCCCGGCTGGATCGGAACGCGTCTTCAGCACGGGAAGATGGCAAAACCTGCTGGCCCGGATCGAGGCCTCGATCGCTGAATTCCACCGCGCCCGGCCCGCGTTGCCCGGGGCGAGCCCCGAGGACATCCAGCGACTGCTGCATCTGCCCGTCGAACGGCCGGTCATCGAGGCAGCCAGCGTGGAACTGGTGCAGGCTGGCCGACTCGGTCGACGGGGTGCGCGCTTAAATCTGCCGGCGCACGAAATGCCGATCGACGACATGGATCGGCAACTGCTCGCACGCGCGGCAACCTGCCTCGCGCCTGCCAGCGGCAGTCCGCCGAGCCTGCACCAGGCGGCGGAGGCACTGGCAGTCGACCGGAAAGTGCTCGAAGCCGTGTTGAAGCGCGCGGTCCGGACCGGCGAGATGGCATCGATTGCGAGTAACCGCTACGTGCCGAGCGCGTACCTTGCGCAGCTGGCCCGGGACGCCGAAGCCCTGGCGGCAAAAAGCACCACGGGCGGTTTCACCGTGGCCGAGTATTGCGCCGCGACCGGGACCGGGCGAAACTTCGCCATCGATTTGCTGGAGTATTTCGACCGCCTCGGATTCACCCGGCGCAGTGACAACCGCCGACAGGTCCTGCGCCCGGCCGCGCACCTGTTCGCCGCCAAGACTCATGCATGACATGGAAGAGGATCGCACCCCGGTGGGGCGCCTGGACTTCAAATCCGGTGAGGGGCGTACCACGTCCCTGGTGGGTTCGACTCCCACGCTCTTCCGCCACCCCCAAAACCGGGGTCAGATCATAGTTTCCGCTAATATTAGAAAAAACCGTGATCTGACCCCGGTATGATCTGAGCTGAATGATGGCTTTGTTTGACAACTGGCGCAGGAAAGCGCTGCTGGCCTTACTCGTCATCGCGGTGTTCGCCTCGACCTGGGGATACTGGTTCGTGACGACTCGCGAAGCGCGCGAGTTTTCGCGGGTCACCTATGCCGAACACTGCGCCGGCTGTCATGGCGATAAGCTGCAGGGGACGGCCCGCGGCTCGAACCTGATGGCGGAGAGCCTGAAATACGGCGACGATACCGCGTCACTGGTGCGCAACATCGACGGCGGCCTGGCGGCACACGAGACGCTAAATCTGCCGCTCGACATTCCCGAAAACACCGTCAAGGCGCTGGCCCTGTTCATCTCGGAGCGGCGTCAGCAATATCCCACGATTCCGGATTCCTACGAACACTATTTTAGCGGCAGGCGCGTGGACTCCAGGTACCATCGCTTTCGGGTCGAGCTGTTCAGCGAACTCGCGAGCCGCCCCTACTCGATCGCGCCGCTGCCAGACGGGCGCATCCTGGTCAGCGAAAAAGTCCGCGGGCTTTCGATCGTGGCGCCAGACGGCAGCCAGGGAGACCTGATCGACGGCGCGCCGACCGCTTATGCCGAGTTGCTGGATCTCCGCGGCAGCTACGTCGGCTGGGGCCACCTGCTCGAGGTGGCGCTGCACCCCGACTATGCCGTCAACGGCTGGATTTACCTTTCCTACGGCGATCGTTGCCAGCTCGACTGTGCATCGCCGGTGCCGCAGTCGATGGTCAAGGTTGTCCGCGGGCGAATTCGCGACGGCCGCTGGGTCGACGAGCAGGTGATCTGGTCGGTCCACGAGGACTATTACACCGTGGTACCGGATGCGGTGGCCGGCGGTCGCCTGGGCTTCGACCGCGACGGTCACCTCTACATCACGGTCGGCGGCAAGGCCGCCTACAAGCACCTGCACGATATGAACACACCCTACGGCAAAATCCACCGCGTCCGCGATGATGGCACGGTACCGGCAGACAACCCGTTCTGGGAACCCGCCGACCGGCGCGCAGCCTCGTCGACGCGGCACACCGTCTGGAGTTACGGCCACAGGACCACCCAGGGACTCGAAGGCCACCCGGTCAGCGGGGCAATATGGAGTTCCGAAATGGGCCCGCGCGGCGGCGATGAAATCAACCGGATCATCGGCGGGGAAAATTACGGCTGGCCGCTGTATACCAACGGGCTGGATTACGATTCGACCGAGATCGATATCGGCGAGGACCTGGGGCTGGACTTCCCCATCGAGGACACCCAACTGCCGGTCGTGGATTTCACCCCGGCGCCCGCGCTGTCGAATCTCACGTTTCACCGCGGCGATCGTTTCCCCGCATGGCAAGACGACATGCTGGTGGGCAGCCTGAAAGCGCTGAGCGTCTATCGCCTGCGCTTCGACGACAACGGCGCGCCGGTCGAACAGGAAACGCTGGTGACCGGCCTGGGACGCGTGCGCGATATCGAAATGGGTGCGGACGGCCTGGTTTACATCGCGCTCGAACACGGTGAAACCGGCTCGATCGTCCGGCTCGTACCGACCGAATAAACCACGCCGGAATCCTATCCCGGTTAATCAATCATGGCCGGCGCGGTCTGCGCTGACCTGACTCGCCGCGAGAGTTTCCCGGGCTAGTCCTGGCCCAGCCGATCGATCAGCGCGCGCAGCAGGTCGGTTTCGGTCAGGATTCCAACCAGTTTGCCATCGTCCCCCAGCACGGGCAGACCCCCGAACCGGTGCTCGATCATTTGCCGCGCGGCGGCCGCCAGGTCTTCAGCGGGACTGGTCGTAATCACCGGGCTGTGCATCACTTCCGACACGTCCACCTCTGCCTCGCGATATGCCATCGAGGCTATCTTCAGATCACGCCGCGTCAGGATGCCGACCACGGCCCCGTCACCATCGACCACGGGAATGTGATGCAGATCCTTTTCCTGCATGATCTCGAATGCCTGCCAGTAATCCGTGTCGTGCCGGAGGGTGACAGGCGCTTGCGACATGTAGCTCTCAACTCGCATCGTGGGCTCCTCGTGTAGTTATAACAGCAGCATAAAGACCGCTTGTCCCTGCAACAAGTAGCGGTATTTAATCATCGGAATTAAATATGGAAATGGTGTTCAGGCGCGGGCGCGCCTGAATCGCAGCCTGTTCGAGCCAGGCAAGTGGCTACCCGGGCCAGCGTGATCGTTACCGTAAACGATTTGCTGTAAAACTAAATCGCATCCTTGTTCACTCGAACCTGTTGCCGCTCCCGATCCACGCTCAGGTAAAAGCAGTCTGCGCGCCCGGTATGGCAGGCGGCGCCCTTCTGTTCGACCTGGCACAGCAGGACATCGCCGTCGCAGTCGATCGACATGGACACGAGCGCCTGGGAGTGGCCGCTGCTTTCGCCTTTCACCCATAGCTGTTCGCGGCTGCGTGACCAGTAGGTCATGCGTCCCGTGGCCAGGGTGCGATCCAGCGCCTCGCGATTCATCCAGGCAAACATGAGGACCTGCATGCTGTTGGCGTCCTGGGTGATGACCGGAATCAATCCGCGATCGTTGAACGCCAGCTGTTCGAGAACCTCCGACAGCGGCAGCGTTTCATCGCGGGCGAGGTTTTCCCTGGAAGAGAAATACGAGTTCTTCACAGCCAGTCACCGGGTAGCGTCAATCGTAGTCCCTGTCCTTCCATTCGCGCACCGCGTGAAACACGGCGTCGCGGCCGGACAGCGAATTCCCGCTCCAGTTCTCGGCGGCGTGGATCACGCTGTCCTGGTCCGTGCGCATGAACGGGTTGGTCTCGAGCTCGATAGCAATGGGAAACGGAACGGTCGGCTGGTCCTGCTTCCGTTTCGCGGTATCCTGCCGGTGACGCTGATGTAACGCCTCGTTGTCGGGTTCGACCCACTGCGCGAAACCCAGGTTCGCCAGCGTGTACTCGTGCGCGCAGTATGCGAGCGTATCGCCGGGCAAAGCGGCAATTTTCTGCAACGAGCGGCTGAGCTGTTGGTGGGTGCCGCTGAAAACACGGCCGCAGCCACCGGCAAAAAGCGTATCGCCGCAAAACAGCACACCGTGTCCATAGTAGGCAATATGCCCCTCGGTGTGGCCGGGCACATCGAGCACTTCGAAATCGAGCTGCAAACCCTCGAGCCGCACCCGATCGCCCTCGACCAGTCGCACTTCCAGGTCCTTGATCGGCTCGTTTTTCGGTCCGTAGACGACCGCATCCGGCCATCGACTTTTCAGCTTGCGGATACCGCCGACATGATCGCCGTGCTTGTGCGTGATCAGAATGGCGTCGAGACGCAGTCCGCACTGCTCGATTGCCGTGATGACCGGGTCGGCGTCGCCCGGATCGACCACGGCGCAGCCGTTATGACCTTCACTTTCCAGTAACCACAAGTAGTTGTCTTCGAACGCGGGAATCGGGGAAATTTTCAACATTTGCTTTTCGGTCTAGGTTTTTTGGAGAGGCTTCAGGTAAACGGTGACTGAGTGTTGTTTCAAACTCGAGACCTGGATTTTCGCCGATCGGACAGATTCCAGAAAATGCTGGAAAAGGCGAACATCAACGCCACCATGCAGACTATGGTGGGACCGGTTGGCGTATCGAGTTGATAGGAAGCCCGGAGCCCGACCAGGCTGGCGGCACAACCGATGATGGCCGCGGTGACCGCCATGGCCTCCGGCGTTTTGCAAAAGGGTCGTGCGGTTGCGGCCGGGATGATCAGCATCGCGGCAATCAGGAGCACGCCGACGACCTTGATCGCCACCGCAACCACGATCGCCAGCGCAATGGTGAGGATGAGCTGTTCGCGCCCCGGGGAGATGCCGCTGGCATGGGCCAGGTCGGGGTTCATCGTCGCCAGCAGCAAGCCGGACCAGCGATAAACCACCAGCACGACCACCAGGATGGCGCCACCCCAGATGATCGCGAGGTCGGTCTTGCCGACCGCCAGGATATCCCCGAACAGGTAAGCCATCAGGTCGATCCTGATACCGTCCAGGAACGAGACAGCTACCAGGCCTACCGCCAGCGAGGAGTGCGCCATGACCCCGAGCAGGGTATCCATGGCATAACCTCGACCGCTGAGGCTGGAGACCAACGTGGCCATGAACAGGCACACGACCAGGACACCGGCAAAAATCGGGGTTTCCAGGGCCAGCGATAGAGCAACCCCGAGTACCGCGGCATGCGCGGTCGCGTCGCCGAAGTACGCCATCCTGCGCCAGACGATAAAACATCCGAGCGGTGCCGCTGCCAGCGCAACGCCGACACCGGCCAAAGTGGCCCGGACGAGAAAATCATCCAGCATCAGTTGACTCTATTATTATGGCTGTATGAATGATGATCATGGTGGTGATAGACAGCTGTCTCCATATCGTCCAGGTCGAACAGCGACTGGTATTCGGGGGAGGCACTGACCACCTCGGGTTTCCCCTGGCAGCAGATATGTCCATTGAGACAGATGACGTGATCGGTTCTGCGCATGACCACGTGGAGTTCGTGACTGACCATGATCACCCCACAGCCCAGTTCCTCGCGCACCGCATCGATCTGCCGGTAGAATCCCGCCGACCCCCGATGATCGAGGCTCTGGGTAGCTTCGTCCAGCAACAGCAGGTCGGGTTTTTCGAGCAACGCCCGCGCCAGCAGCACACGCTGGAATTCACCACCGGAAAGCGACATCACCTGCTGCTGATCCAGGCCTGAAATACCCGCCCCGGCCATCGCGGCATCGAGTGCTTCGGCCGATGGTCGGCGCGGTAAACTCATAAAGCGGCGCACCGGCATGGGCAGGGTTTCGTCGATGTGCACCCGTTGCGGCACGTAACCGATTTTCAGCCCGCGGGAATGCAGTACCTGACCGGACGCCGGCTTCACGGCGCCGATCAGCGCGCGCAACAGGGTCGACTTGCCCGATCCGTTGGGACCGATGATGGTGACGATCTCGCCTCGCTCGAGGCCCATGTCGATGTCTTTTAGAACCATTCTCTGGCCCAGTTGAACACACAGGCCCCGGGTTTCTATCAGCATGTCAGCACGACTCTTTTTATTTGCACATGGGTAATAGCCAGTCTGCCGGCAAATTGGGTTTGCCGTCAAAAAACGTATCGGTCATAATGGTTACGTTATAACATATCATAACTGAATAATTGTCATCCAGCGCGGCCTCAAGGTGACCGACGCGCTGGTTTTCGTCTGGAGAACAACCATGTTTCGACTTTTCTTGTTGGGGTCATGCCTCTGCCTGTTCCTGCCGGTGACGGCAGTCGCCAGCCCGCCCAAAGTGGCCGTGGACATTGCACCCGTGCACTCGCTGGTCGCGCAGGTCATGACGGGCGTGGGGGAGCCGGACCTGGTCATTCGGCCGGGCGCGTCGCCGCACGAGTATACTTTGCGGCCTTCCGAAGCGGAAGCACTGTCCCGCGCCGACGTGGTGTTCTGGGTCAGCGAGGAACTGACGCCCTGGCTCGAATCTCCGATCGAGAACCTGGCTGACTCCGCCACCAAGGTGACGCTGCTGGAAGTTTCCGGTATCACCCTGCATGACTTCCGCGAAGGCGCCACGTTCGAAGCCCACGATCATCATGGCGATGAGCATGGGCACGACGACGAGCACGCCCACGAGGATGAACACGGGCACAAGGACGAGCATGCTCACGAAGACGAGCACGCCCACGAAGACGAGCACGGGCACAAGGATGAACATGCCCATGAAGACGAGCACGGGCACAAAGACGCGCACGGGCATGCCCACGGCGAACATGATCCGCACGCCTGGCTGGACCCGGAAAACGCCAAGATCTGGCTAGAGACTATTGCCAGCGTGCTTGCCGAGGCAGACGCCGCCAATGCCGCGACCTATCGCAGCAACGCGGCGACCGCGATCGCAAACCTGGACGCCCAGATCGCTTCCATTCGCGCCCGGACCGAAAAGCTGGGCGAAATCAAGTTCATCGTGTTTCACGATGCCTACCAGTACTTCGAGCGACGCTTCGACGTAGAGGCCACCGGCGCTATTTCCGTAGGCGATGCTTCGGAGCCGAGTCCCGCACGCGTCGCGGAAATTCGCGACACGGTTGCCGACCTGGGCGTACGCTGCGTGTTTACCGAACCACAGTACAATCCGGATATGGTGATCTCCGTATTCGAGAAAACGGAGGTCGCAACTATCGGCGTCATGGACCCTCTCGGCGCCGACATCGCTATCGGCCCGGATCATTACTCCAAACTGATGGAAGCACTGGTATCGAGCATTACGCAGTGTCAGAATTGACCATGTGATACAGATACTTCCTTTGCCGGTTTCCGGAAACCGCCCGGCAGGTCGGTTTCTTGCTGCGCTGGCTTTGCTAACGCTGGCAGGTACTGGCGGCTGGCAGCCTGCGGCATTGGCCGAATCCCTGGTGCTGGAAGGCCCCATGGTACAGGGCGGCCTGGTCAAGGGTCGCGTCCCGCCGGGAACCGAGGTCGTTTTTGCCGGTGAACCGGTCCGCGTATCCAGCGAGGGGGATTTCCTGATCGGCTTCCACCGCGACGAATCTTCCCGCTTGAACCTCGAGCTGACTTATCCTGGCGGCAAGGTGGAGACCAGGCAGCTGGCGGTCGATAAACGGGATTACAATGTTCAGCGCATCGACGGCCTGCCCCCGAGCAAGGTCACGCCCAGCGAGAAAGACCTGGAGCGGATTTACGCCGAGAGCCGGCTGATCAAGCAGGCCCGCAAACGGGACGACGACCGCACCGACTACCAGACCGGGTTTATCTGGCCCACCGTCGGACGCATCTCCGGGATCTATGGCAGCCAGCGGATTCTCAACGGCAAACCCAGGCGGCCACACTACGGCATCGATATCGCGGCGCCCAACGGCACCCCGGTAGTGGCCCCGGCCGACGGTATAGTCACCCTGGCCCATCCCGACACTTATTTCAACGGCGGTCTGATCGCCGTCGATCATGGTCACGGACTCAGTTCATGGTTTTCGCATCTCTCCAGGTTGCTGGTAAAAGAAGGCGCGCGAGTGAAACGGGGCGATAAAATCGCGGAGGTGGGTTCCACTGGCCGATCCACGGGACCTCACCTGGACTGGCGCATCAACCTGTTCGAACGCCGTCTCGATCCCTCGCTGCTCGTGGGACCCATGCCGTCCGAGTAACGGCAGTCAAAGACAATCTGATACTATCTGACCTGTCGATCGGCGGGTTCACGCCAAACTACGCTGCTCGACCTGATGCAGTGACCGAGCGCCGCCTGGCCGCTGAATCGAACAAAGGGATACAACGAGATGAATACAACTGGGCAAACGCCTGTCGGCCCGAGCTGGTTTAAGTCTTGCGCCTTGCTCGTGCTGGCGAGCCTGGCAGCTACCGGTTGCGCCACCAGCTCCAAACCGGTCATCGATCCGGCTGGCGTCGACATGGTTCAGTACGAAAAGGACCTGGGGGAGTGTGAACAAATTGCGCAACAGGTCGAACAAAAAGCCGGCGAGCAGGCGGCTGGCGGCGCGCTTGTTACCGGCGCGATCGGGGCCGTTCTCGGCGGCAGCGACGGCGCCGCGAAGGGCGCTGGCGTAGGCCTGATCGGTGGCGCCGCCAAGGGCGCCGGGGCAACCACCCGCGAGCGCGACCAGGTCGTTAAAAACTGTTTGCGCAACCGTGGTTACTCGGTACTCAACTGATTATCGGGCCAGGATCAAGGTTTATTGTTCAGAACAACAGCTTGCCTGACGCATCGATCTGTTCGGGGGTCATCTCGATCCGTCATTGCTAGCAGGACCCATGCCGGCCGGCTGACGGGTATCTTTCAGCCCGTGCGGTTTTTTCCAGGTCAGCGACAACGACTTCGCTTAAAACAGGGGATTCCCCATGCTGCTCTGCAATGCGGTCCGATACAGCCCCCAGCCCATCAAGATCAGCAGCGCTCCGCCTGCAAGGCGAACAGAAATGCCGAGGACGGCATGGTTGGTCGCGACCCGATTCCCATCGTCGTTGTTCGACAGCATGCTTTCGAGCCAGTGACGGGCATATTGACTGCCGAGCGCGATCGCGCTGACCGATAACCCGGTCCCCAGGCCCATAAACAGGGTCGCCGCAATGCCGTAGTGAAATACGCCGACCAGGTGGGCATAAATCAAAACCACGATTGCGCCGGAACACGGCCGTACGCCAACGGAAAAGATCACCGCCAGTGTTTGCCACCAGGAATGGTTCGCGTCGGGCACAAGCGCGTGGTTGCAGCCACAATGATCCGCCGCATGCGCATCGTGATGCTGGTGGTCATGGTCATGGTCATGATCGTGATGGTCAGCCTGGTGCTGGTCGTTTCTGGAACGAGCAACGAGTTGCGCCAGCCTGCTCGAAGACTTCAGGCGGAATAATCGACGGATGGCCGAGAGCGAAAGCACCAGGCCGAGCAGCATGACCAGGATATAACTCACCAACGCCATTTCCTCGCCGTAGTTGTCGATGTCGGCAAATCTCAGGCGCAACAGGTTCACCGTTACACTGACCAGGGTTATTGCCACGAGCGCCTGCAGCAACGCGCTGGCCATGGAAATTCCGATACCCTTGCGAATACTCTCTCGATGGGTGCCGAGGTAGGTCGCGATAACCGCCTTGCCGTGTCCGGGACCAACGGCGTGGAACACACCGTAAGCAAAGCTCAGACCAACCAATCCCCAGCCATAGGTGGCCGTGTCTTCGCCGACGGCGCGGATATGCGTGGCCAGTTGCGCATGAAATGTCCTCTGCAATTCGATGACCAGGCTCATCAATCCGTTCCAGTACCAGAAGACCGCGATGACCAGCAGCGCGATCAGCCCGAACAGGAACAGCTTGCGCATTTTTTCGATACGCGGAGCGCGGATTACTGCGTTAAAGTGATTCATCAGGTTGCATCCGATGGACAATCGATTCGAACTTTTTCCGCGAAATTGATCCCGAGGCCATCTGTGTCCTTGCGGGTGCGGTCGAGACTTTGCGCATATTCAATCAGCTCGAAAGAAGGGTTCGGCGAATCCAGGTTCAGCTGGCACTGGGCGCCTGGTCCGCCCTCGATGGAAACGTTTTCGACCGTCCAGTAATTCATCGCGATGTAGTAAGTCGGATCGAACACCGACCAGGTCAGGCTTTTATCCTGAATGTCCATGGACTGGGTGATGTCGAATCGCATTTCGAGCTCGAGTACCGTCGGTTCCTTGTGGGTATTTTCGGCCAGTTGATACGATGACGGGCGCGGTAGCTCGATCTCGTTACCGTCAACTGTCAACACGGAAAAAAACCGCAGTCGGGTCAGGTTGGCAATCATCTGGTCGGCCATTTTCTTCAGGCCGGTTTCTTTGTCACCATGCTCGTTGATTGCATCCGCCAGAGTCACCATGGAAAAGTAGGTATCGAACGACCAGTGCTGCCGGATCGCGATCAGCTGGCCCTGCTCGTCGAGGATCATGTCGGCCTTCATGTCTATCCAGGAATGGGGATGTGCCGCAACGGATTGCACCCATAGCCCGCCGACCAACAGGCAGATCGAGAGCCACCGGGACATTCCGATTTTCAATTGTGCCGTCACTGTCATAGATCCTGGCTGCATCCCTCTCTGTGAGAATAGTTCCCGCGTCACGTATCTGCTGGATATTGTCTGCCCGCAGCGCGATCAGGCATGGCTGTTCGCGCAGCCTGCGCAGATGCAGTTGATTTCCAGTTGCGGGCGGTGCAATTCGAAACCGGCGTCCCGTACATTCTGCTTCAACGATCGCACCACTGACTCGCTGATATCCACCTCCTTCACGCGCTGACACGACTGGCAGATGAGGAACTGCGACACGCTATGTTCGTGTTCACCGGCAATATGGGCGCAAGCCACGTATTTATTCGCCAGGTTAAGCCTGTGCACGAGGCGTTCTTCTTCCAGGAATTCCAGGATCCGGTACACGGACATGGCTGGAATGGTTTCGTTGAACTCCGTTTTGCAATATTCGACCAGTTCATAGGCGGACAGGGCCTTGTCCGATTGCAGTAACCCGTAAAGGATTTGCTTGCGTTTACTGGTCATGCGGGTGCCGTTTGCCTTACATTGCTGCTCGGCGCGATCGATGATTGCTTTTACCTTGCTCTTCACGGTTTACTTACACGGATAGATTTAAATCGCCAGGCTGTTTTGTCCTGATATGACCACTCGAGCGCAGCGGATTTTAAACCACGAAATCAAGCGTAAAAAGAAGGCGATTTTCGCCTGGCTTCGGCGTGGGAGAGCGATGGACCAGACCGCTATGTGTACCCCCTTCCCAGAGGGACCCCTGGAGTAAGGCCACGTCGCCGTTGGTCAATTGACGAATGTCCTCGGCACTGCGATAGATGCCCGAGAGTTCGTCCGGCAACCCATTATTACCTTTGCCAAGTTTTGTGCGATCCACGGTGTCGTGCGGCAACCATTGCGTGCTGCAGCCAAGATAAGTGGTCACCAGTCTGCAAGGGACACGGTCGACATGGAAACGCGGGCACATCACGCGATCCAGGGTCGTCAGACGCAACCTGGCATGCTCCAGGTCGAACAGGCCGCAAAACAGGTCCACCAGGACAGCCATATCTTCAATCAAGGCATGAGCAGGTGCTAACTCCTGCAGCGCTCTCTGCAATTCAGTTGTGCAATCCGCCGGGGCTACAGTGAGTTCGATTTGCGGCGGCCTGAGGGGCTTCAACAGGTTACCCACCTCCTGTTGCAATCCGGGCGCAAGGCGCCGTTGCCAAACAGCAATGTTGCATGAATCCCGGAAAATATCAGCTAGCACGCTGGGGTGGTCTGATTGGGACAATGCCGGAATGACGGTGACGGTGGGCGGTGGTGTCGAAAAATCCGCCTGCTGTAAACTCGAAGGGTGCATTTTGTAATCTGGATCCCGGGACGCTCGATTACCTAAATGATATGTTATAACACATCATTAGTGTAGCAGGATTCCCCCAGTTTTGATTGGCAGCGGCCCACGTACCTTTATCGAGGCACCGACACGAGGATTTTAAGTCAGGTATATATTTTTCGATTTCATCAAATCAGTTACTTGCGGCGCTTTCCCTTCCCGTTCGTGCCAGTGGCCGCCTGCTAATACCAGTCGCCTGGGCACAATACTGGCACACCAGTACCGGCATTCTTGTCCTCCAATGCCGAATCCCGGGCGGTGCGTGTCCTTGAAACCTTGAGCTAATCTGCGGTCAAAGAAGGAAGTCATATTTGCATAACTAATCACTGTCGCTTCCGCCAGAACATACTTATCGTCTTATGGATTTGACAGCCTCGATTACGGCTGACTACCATGCGATCAAATCTTCTACAGATGAGCGCTATGGCGAATCAGGATTCACCACTGGCAGCGAAATACTACGTTGACGAGGAGTATTTTCTCCTCGATAGAGACAATATATTCTTTCGCAGCTGGCAATGCGTCTGTCATGAGTCCGAAGTAGCCAACCGCGGCGATTTCGCCACCCTGCCAATCGTCAATGAAAGCGTCTTCGTGATTCGAGATCGAGCTGGACAGCTGCAGGCCTTTTACAATGTCTGCCGCCATCGCGGCCATCCCCTGGTCGAAGGCTTCGGCAAGGGCAGGAAAGTGCTGACCTGTCCTTACCATGCCTGGACCTATAGCCTGACGGGCGAACTTCAGCGGGCGCCCGGCGCCGGCAGCGACGACCGGCTCGGTTGCGATCAAATATCGCTGCGTAGGGTACGGCTCGAAGTTTTTTGCGGCTTCGTATTCGTCAACCTGGACGACGATGCCGAATCCCTTCACTCGCAGATTCCGGAGCTCAAAGCGGAACTGCTCAGTTATCACCCCGATCCGGGCGCGCTGCGTTTTGTCTGCGAAACCAGCATCGAGCATCAATGTAACTGGAAACTGTCGATCGAAAACTACAACGAGTGTTATCACTGTCCCACGGTGCATGCCGGTTCCCTGACCCGGGGTGTACTGTCGATGGACGGGTACACGACCGAGGCACGCGGTCGGATGATCTGGCACCAGGGCAAAGCGCAAACCGATAATGAAAAACAGTACAACTACGACATCGAACGCGGTCCGCGCGCCGGCGACTATGGCGCCTACTGGATCTGGCCGAACGTATCTTTCTGTTGTTATCCCGGCGGGTTTTTCACCATCCGGCAATGGCTGCCGCGCAACTATCGGCAGACGACCTATCGCTACCGCTGGTTTTCAGACGGCAGTCTGCCCGATGCGGAGGTCGAGGCCCTGATGCACAAACACAAAAGCACAACCGGGGCCGAGGATGAAGCGGTGGTATCGAAAATACAGGCCGGCATGGAAAGCCGTTCTTTCGAACCCGGGCCTTACATCCTGGGTGACGGTATCGGTGCGCTCAGCGAAGTCGGGATCAGGCACTTCCACGCCTTGTACCGCGAGGCATCCGCAATCACCAGTGCGGCGGAATTCGATGGTGATTGAGTGTTCGCCAGCGGAACGGGCCGCGCGCATCGAACTCGCGGCGCTGTATCGACTCGCGGTCAAGTTCGGCTGGACCGATTTGACCAGTACGCACATTTCCGCGCGCATCAGCGATGATCCCGATCACTACCTGCTGAACTGCCATGATTTCATGTTCGCTGAAATCACCGCATCCAGCCTGACGCGAATGAGTTTCGACGGCGAGCAATCCGAATCCGGCCGCACACTGAATCTGGCCGGCCACCTGATCCACTCCAGCATTTTGCATGCGCGCCCGGAAATCAGTTTCGTGATCCACAGTCATACCCGCGCGGGGATCGCCGTTTCGGCGATGCCCGATGGTTTGCTGCCGCTTTCGCAACACGCGGGATTCGTGCTGGGCACCCTGGCAAGCCACCCTTACCAGGATTCGACCGCGATCGCGGACGAAGGCGCGGCGCTGGCGCAGGACCTCGGGCAAAACTATGCCATGCTGCTGCAAAACCACGGTCTGCTGGTAGTCGGGCGCACCGCCGCCGAAGCCTTCGCTTATCACTACTATCTCGAAATGGCGTGCAAGATCCAGGTCGATATCCTGAGCTGTACCGCGCGTCCGATCAAAATCACCGAGCCGGCGATGTTGGCTTTACATCGCTGGGGATCGCCCGAAAACGGCCCGCAGGGTGAGATTCAGTGGCCTGCGCTGATGCGCATGCTGGAGCGGGAACAACCCGACTACCGGGACTAGCGCGGTGGCACGAAGCAGGTCCGACATATCCAGCGGAGCACGGCCTGGAAAAAAAACGCAGAAACGATATCGGCAGGTACATTATGAAAGGCATCCGCGTCATCGACATGACCAGCGTGCTCTCGGGCCCGTTTTGCACCTGGTTGCTGAGCACGATGGGCGCCGACGTGATCAAGGTGGAAAACCCGGCTGGAGACATGGCGCGCACCTCGCCGCCGTTCGAAGACGACATCAGCCTCTACTTTGCGTCGCTCAATCGCAATAAACGCTCGATCGTGCTCGACCTGAAGACGGACGACGGCAAGATCGCCCTGCAAAAGCTGATCAAAACCGCCGACGTGTTCATCGAAAACATGCGCCCGGGTGTGCGCGAACGACTGGGATGCGGCGAGGCCGAACTCGCGCAGCTGAACCCGAAACTGATCCAGGCCTCGATCAGCGGTTTCGGTCAATCCGGCAGCCTCTCCGATCGCCCGGCCTACGACATCATCGTGCAGGCGATGAGCGGCATGATGAGTATCAACGGGCCGCTCGGCGGACCGGCAACGCGGGTGGGTTTTTCGGTGGGAGATATCGCCGCCGGGCTGTTTGCCGCGGTCGGTATCCTCGAACGATTGTATCGACGCGATGCCCGCGGCGAACATGGCGCCGGGGTGCTCGACGTGTCCATGCTCGCCTGCCAGTGGGCCTGCCTCGAAAACGCCTTCGCACGATACCTGAATGCCGGCATCGTGCCTGAGCCTATCGGCTCTGGACACCCCTCGATGACGCCGTTCGAAGTGTACCCCACCGCGGACCGCGATATCGTGATTGCGCTCGGCAGCGAGAGAGACTGGCCACGCTTTTGCGCCGCGCTGGAATTGCACCAACTGATCGAAGACGACAGGTTCAAAACCGACGCAGCCCGCATCGACAATCGCCAAAGCATGAACGCGATCCTGGACAGGGTGCTGCAAACAAGAGGCTCGGAATACTGGCGCGACACATTGCTCGCGGCTTCGATTCCGTGCACGGTCATCGAAAACGTCAAAAGCATTGCCGACAGTCCCCTGTCACAAGAGTACCGGGCATTTTCCGGCGTCAAAACGGCATCGGGCCGGGACATGCGCTTCGTGCGCAATCCGATTGCCGAGCCTGGATTCAAGGAGACCGCCGCTCCCACACTGGGACAGCATACCGCCGAAATCCTCTCGGAGCTGGGATACAGCGCCGACGATATCGCGCGTATGGGCGGGTGACCGTGCCGTACGCCGAGGCTAGCGACGGAATAAAGCTATGGTTCGAAACCAGCGGAGAGGGGCAACCTGTCATCTGGCTGCATGAATTCGGTGGCGAACCGGCAAGCTGGGACTTTCAGCTTGCACATTTCTGCAAAAGCTATCGTTGCATTACTTACGCAGCGCGAGGCTTTCAGCCCTCGGAGGCGCCGCAGGCGATGGCGATGTACGGCCAAAGCCAGGCGACGGCGGACGTTGCCGCGGTGCTCGACCACCTGAATATCACTCAGGCGCATTTGGTAGGAACCTCGATGGGCAGTTTTACCTCCCTCGATTTCGTGCTGGAACACCCCGAGCGCGTTCTCTCGCTAACCCTTGTCGGCAATAGCAGCGGTCCCCGAACCGAAGACGAAAGAGAGCGATACCGAAGGGACTGGATCGGACATGAAATCGGGGAGCGCGAGCGATTCGGCGGCCGAGGCGCTGTCGCTGTCCTCGAGCGAGACCCGGCTTACCAGGCATTGCAAAAAAACCTGCCCGCTGCCTGGCGTGACTATGCAAATCGCCTTTTGCACCAGTCATTGCCCGGGTCACTCAACATTCTAAAGACGCTGCACTGGAATCGACGCTCGATCTGGGCCGACGAAGCGCGCTTGCGCGCCATCTCCTGCCCGGTCCTGTTGGCCCATGGCGACGAGGATTATTACCTCGTGGGGGAAACCAACCGCTTCCTCGAACAAGTCGTTCCGGGCGCCCGCAGAACACTGTTCGAGTCAACCGGCCACCTGGTAAATATCGAGAGGGCGAACCACTTCAACAGGCTGCTGGAGGATCATCTTCGAAGCAGCGAGTAAAGACGACTGCACCGACAAGTCGATGGAGTAGTCCCGCAATTAATCAGTAAAAATACCCGTTCCTCGGCAGACGATCGATTCCGAGTATTACCTGGCCCATTAATTGATACGCGATCTGGAGCATAAATTGACAGTCCGCCTGTTCCAGGTGTCCATTAACTCGAAGCAAAACCAGGGATCCAGGCTGTGGAAGCGGTCATAAGCGGCTGTTGCATAGTCCGACTGCTCAACGGTTAAATACCTAGCCAACGATTGACAGCCAGATAAAGCAACCGAAAGCGCTGCGTCTCTACCCTGGCAATGAATTCGTTGCGGAAGCAACTACCAGGGGACGTTCCAGGGGTTGAATCCACAGACTGTTCTGGTCGGCAAACTGGTACCAAAGTTATTCCGAGCGACAACATAGTAACAGTAGCTATCTGGAGGAGATGATGTATCTCTAAACCTGTTTGAATAGTAGGAATTACTTGTACGAGTTACACGGCTTTCCTGCCCCGAAGGATACACCCGGTAAACATCGTATTCGCCCCCTATGGCCTGGAAGTCGGCCCCTATGTCTTGCCAGTCAACTTGCACAAAAGTCGCATCTTCACGGATAAAATCAGAGCAATCTTCCAAATCTGGCAAACATATATCGAAGTCAGTGCCCACTCTTATGCCAAGGCCAACTGGCGTCTCGGGTGGTAAGGCAGGGATAGCTGTCACTGCTACTTCCGTACTGTTCCCGTAGGCATTCGACGCGGTAACGACATACTCATATCCGACGCCAACCAGGCCAGTGTGTAACAAGGGGCTGGTTGCGAAATCAATCATCCCGGACTCCCCCAGACTGTTCGACCAGGAAACATTATAAAAATCGGCTCTCGCAGCCGGTTCCCAGCTCAATCTGATATCCGTGGAAACCGATTCGGCGGAGAGATTTACGGGCTTCGTAGGCACGCCTGCGGTAGCGCTGAAAATTCCCGGGGAGCCGCTTTCCAACCCGTACTGCACTGCTGTAATCTCGTAGTAATAGGTTGTCCCCAAGGAGAGATTCTTATGAATAAAAGGGGGTTCTGAAACGTTAACCGATGCCATCCTGTCTTCCAGATCAGAATGGCCAGACGTCGACCAATATATGTTGTAGGAAATTGTGTCGAAGTCTCGGGACATTACCTCGTTATCTGATCTTTCCGCGACACTCCAGTCCAGCACAATATTTCCATCCTCGTCGTTCTCGATAGTTATGCCCTGTGGCGCCCGGGGCTTCGAGATGAAAACACTTTCATACTCACTACTGTCGTCACCGCCGCCACCTCCACCGCACGCCATCAGTGTCATGGTTATCAAGAAAAGCAGGAAACTCTTGGCAAACGCAGTTTTCATATCTTCAACCCCCAGGCAATCGTTGCGAAAGAATATGCGATTAGTTTCGTAATGAAACTAATAATATAGAGGTATCAAAATACGCTGCCTGCGGTACCAGATATAGAAATCAGGTACCGCTGAATACTATTTGCCGGATACTGTCCATGCATATAAAGGTCTCCCGACTCTTTCCGCACCCTGAAATGCGAGCCGCCTCGTTCGTTCGACTCCTGCGGGGAACAAATTCTGCAGAGTACGAGTTGGGTCGATCCCGACCGCCAATTAAACCGATCCATGGGTCAGCCTTCCCGATAGCTGAAGCCCACTGTCGGGGCCTGGGAGACGATCCACGGACACAGGCGGACAGTTGCTGACACGTTCAAAGGCAAGCCATGAAACACGGTTTGATTGCTGTTCGGGAATGTTGACTGGTTATTCGGGTACATAGTTTTTATACTCCGGACCTCACTTGTTCGGGTGGAGAAATTCATGTCTTTTCGGAAGCTGGGCTTTTTGGTTTGTGCACTGCTGTGTTTGCCCATCTCGGGGCAGGCAACCGCCGAGTTGACGCAAACACTCAAGAGAATCAATGACTCGGGTGAAATCAACCTGGGATACCGAAAAGACCAGACGCCAATGTCCTTCGACCAGGACTCCAACAAACCTGCAGGTTACTCGGTCGAGTTATGCAACCGCATTGCCGTAGCTGTAAAAAAGGCACTGGGTCGTTCCGACATCAAGATCAATTACGTACCCGTAACGGCTGAAAGTCGCTTTGACGCCATTCAGTCTGGCGAGATTGATATCCTGTGCGGTGCAACGACCAAGACGCTCTCGAGGTCGGAGATTGTCGGTTTTACGCAGCATACGTTCGTTACCGGCGGAGCCTTGTTGAGCCGCAAAGATGCGGTTGTGGAAAACATCAAGGAGCTGGAGGGCAAGCGAGTGGCGGTGGTCTCCAATACAACGACTATTGACTCCCTGAAGGCCGCAATAGACGCTTTGTATATCGATGTTGAAGTGGTTGCAGTCGGTTCGACGAGTGAAGGAATGGCAATGGTCGAACGCGGTGAGGTCGACGCTTTCGCAGCCGACCAGGTCGTTTTGATTGGGCAAGTTATTGCCAGCGGCGGGCGCAAAACCTATACGCTCTCGAGAGAAACTTTTTCTTTCGAGCCTTTCGCATTGGCAATACCACGAGGCGATGCGGATTTCCAGCTTGTCGCTGATCGGGTGCTTTCACGCCTGAATCGCAGCGGTGAAATCATCCGTATCTATAAAAAATGGTTCGGAAGCTTCGGGGAAAAACCCCCATCCGGGTTGATTGCGCTGTACCAGCTGAATTCAACGCCACCGTAATTAACAACCCCCAGCAAACGCCAGGCCGGTAAAACAATCCTGCCACAAATACAATCAATGACTGGCGAGCGATGACAATCCAAAAAACGTCTCCTGTTCGAGTCGTTTGTTATGCATGTCGGGGGCTATTACGGGTCGATTCCCGCTGCCGGTAATTTGCTGCCAGGCAGCTACCTTCTCCAAACAAGTCGCTGACCCAGCACCACCAGGCTGCGGAGATCAGCGATTAGCGGGTGCTCGTTCGGCTCTGTTCGTGATATCTGTGCGCGGCCTGCGATACACCCCCAAATGAAAAATTGACTGGATCGGCGTATGATTCAGGGGTCGTTCGACAAATCATAAAAACGATAGGGGGTGTGGATCATGGCCTGGAATGTTTCTGGCGAATTCATCGAAACCTGCAGTTGTAACATGTTATGCCCTTGCTGGTTCGGGCAGGCGGACTTAATGCTAATGGACCAGGGCTGGTGTGCGACCTCGTTGCTTGTGCGTATACGCGAGGGCAGTTATGACGGCGTCGACTTGTCGGGTCAAAATGCCGTGGTGAATTTTCACTTTCCGGGACCCACGCTTTTCGATGCCAATGGTATTGGGCGCGTGTACATCGATGAAGGGACCAGCGAAGTCCAGCAAAATGCTCTCGAAGCTATTTTGCACGGCGCATCGGGTGGCGGCATGGAGGTGCCGGCCAGCCTGCTGTCAGAATGGCTGCCTACCCGGAAAGTGGCGCTCACGGTCACCGAGGATGATGGCAAGATAACGGCCAGTTTGCCGGGTATCGGCGAATTGAATTCCCGACGCCTGGTCAACGAGCTCGGTAACAAGATGACGCTGAACAATTCTGTATTCAGCATGGCTTTCGGACTTGACGATCACGTTGGGGAGTTGGCGCCCAGCGACGGGACAACCTGGGAGGACCCCGACATGCCTGTAGCCTGGCAGGGTCGTTCAGGCGTGGTTGGACAAATTACCTGGAGCGGCTAAGTTCCGACCAGATCTGCCATCTGGTCTGATCTGTTTCAATGTCTTACCGGGGAATGCTGACACGTGATCGCTGGCTGGTGCTGGGCGCTATGGTTGCGCTTGCTGCGCTGGCATGGGCCTACACAATCTATCTCGGGATTCAGCATGCATCGATGTCCGCTTCGATGTCGATGCCCGCCATGTTGCAGTGGTCAATGGCAGATGCCTTTTTTATGTTTGTCATGTGGGCAGTGATGATGTTTGCAATGATGCTGCCATCGGTCACTCCCACTGTCATGATCTTCGGGCGGGTTCGGGACAAACGCAGACAATCGGGCAGGCTATATGCGCAAACGGGCGCATTTGTAGTCGGGTACCTGGTAGCCTGGATTGGGTTTTCGCTGGTGGCTACCCTGGCCAACTGGATTCTGCACACCGATGGCTCCATGACTTCCATGATGGGTAGCGTCGGAGCCCGGACTGGAGGATTATTTCTTGTCGCGGCAGGAGCATTTCAGTGGACTCCCCTGAAGAACGCCTGTCTCGAGCATTGCCGCTCCCCGATGGGATTCCTGATGCAACACTGGCGTGAGGGAAACTCCGGGGCGATTTTGATGGGTTTGCACCACGGGATTTACTGCCTCGGTTGTTGTTGGCTATTGATGGTGCTGTTGTTTGTCCTTGGCGTAATGAATCTGCCCTGGGTGGCCGTGCTTACGATAATCGTACTAGCCGAAAAGACATTACCGCGCGGAGACTTATTAAGTCGGGGTCTTGGGGTTGTTTTGATCGTTTGGGGCTTATGGATGATCACTAACGGATGATGTGGTCATGCATCGGCGTTTGGGTTCGACACGGATCTTTACGCCCGTTTTCCCGACAACACATGCTGACAACCCAGGACCAGGCTGGAGAGTTCGGCCGTAAACGGTCGTTCGTTACCGATTTTCACAAAAATGTTTTATTAGCCAGGCGATCGAATAAGAGTATTCGATTGGTGGTTTAGGGTTTGGAGGTATAAGGTGGCCAAAAAGAAATAACTCACATCGGCAAATCAATGTGAGGAAAGGAGGTCACTACCATGCTTGTTAGCAGAGTATTGCGCGCATTATTGCTTTTACTTGCCCTTGCGCTGTTATCTTCGTGTGCAGGTTTAAAAGTAAATCCGCCAGACCCCTCTACGCCAACGATGTTGATCATACCAGTCGAGCTTGATGCCAAGGTAGTGTCGGTTAGACACGGATTCTATTACGTGTATGAAATTACCAAAGCTAACGACACATCTTTTGCTTACGACGTGGAGATCAAATTTCCTGTTCCGGGCGACATGTTGATTATCGACTCGTTACCGCCCGGAGACTACTACGTCCGCAAATTTACCTTTCTACCGATTGGCACCGGGGATAAATACTATGGCAATAATTCTGTTGCCAGACACGATACTATTAGCCTGGAATCAGGCAAGGTCACTATTTTCTCGAAATCCTTGAAAGTTACGTTGCGTAACCAGGATCCGGGCAGGGTAGGCACAATCATTTACAGCTTCGATATCGTGCCGGTAACCGCCGACCAGGAAAATGCGATTCTGGCAACACTGAAACAGCAGCCGAACTTTGACTTGTGGGAAGTTCGGTAAATCACGGCGGGCAGCTTCCCAGGGGAAACTCCAAAAATCGGCTTCGAGTCTCCTCTGGAAGCCAGGATAAATTGGGAAGGTGAATTTTCCAGCGTCGAACCTGGGTCGAGCCCGGAAGCTCATGCTTACTATCCCGGCGTCGGTTTTAAGGGTTGGCGAGCTATCGATTTCGAGCTGTAGATTCAATCACACCGGGGACGGCCTTCGGCTAGCCCTGGAGGCTGAGAAATTCCCGGCCGGGCCACTTCTTGCTAACCCTGGCGAACACCAGTAAAAGCGCGCTTAGCTGGGACATTGGTGCAATCATTTTTCACGGTAAACTCGTTTTGAATGATGTTTCGAAGATCGGCATTTCGGTTGCCGCAAACCAGTCAAGGCGCGCCCGGCGGACAAGTCACGCGATATAACGTTGTTTACATTCTTCACGCTGACCGTATTCTGCTATCACCCGGTATAGATTATTTTTCGAGGATGCCCGATTTATGGGGTTGCTGAAGAGAGCTGTATTTTTCGTGCCGTTGCTGGCATCACTTGCTTCCTGTGGTGGTGGTTCCAGTGCCAGGTTCGAGTGTCCCGATGATACGGCGACTGAAAGGTATGTCTGGGATGGTACTGTATGCTCGCTCCGCAGGGATGGTTTCAATTTCAGTGTTTCTTCCATCGCACCGGCGAGCGACGGCAGCAACGATCTGTATGCCGTGGGTTCGTTTACGCATTTCAAAAATACTGCCATTACAAACTTTGTTCGCCTGAATAACGACGGTTCACTCGATACGGGATTTTCCCCTGGAACAGGTTTTTTTAGTCCACAAGTCGCTGTGTCAGCCAATGATGGCAGCGGAGACATCTACGTTGGGGGCTACCTGAGCTACAACGGTCCGACACTGCCTATTCGAGGTATTGCCCGTCTTGATTCGGACGGTAGTCTCGATTCCGGTTTCGACACCGGTGCGGGGATTGGTCGCAACGTTCGCACTATCGTTCCGGCCAATGACGGCAGTGGTGATGTGTATGTTGGCGGGCTTTCCAGTGGCCCCGGGGGGGCGCCTACTTTCGGCAACGGACCGGTTCGCCTGAACAACGATGGCTCGGTTGATACCGGCTTTAATCCCGGATTCCGAGGGGGTGAAGGCAGCATTGCCCTGGCCACGGATGGCAGCGGTGATATCTATGTTTCCAGAGAGTCGGCTCCTTACATTGCTCGTTTGAATGATGACGGATCGCTTGATACCGATTTCGATACGGGTATCTCCGGGTTCGACCGATGGGTGAACAATATCGCAGTGGCTACTGACGGTAGTGGAGATATTTACGTGGCAGGATCCTTTTCCGAATACAACGGCAGCAATACACCGAGCCTTGTTCGCCTGAACAGCGATGGGTCGCTCGATACCGCATTTGTCGTTGATACCGGCATTTACCGGTTCCAGGGACTGGGATTCATCCTGCCCGCGGATGATGGCAGTGGTGACGTTTATGTTGATGGCGCTAATTCCACCACCGAGGCTATCTTGCGCCTGAACGACGACGGCTCGGTCGATACGGGGTTCAATATTGGTGATGGGTTTCGGGGTAACGCCAGCCTAGGTGACGCTGCATTTGCAACCGATGGCAGTGGTGATATCTACGTGGCGGGGGATTTCACCCGTTACAATTCGACTCCAGTTCCGATGTTAATGCGCCTTACTACGGGAGGTGTATTAGTCAGGTGATGCATATAAGTTCGCTGATTAATCTGCCCCCGATTTATTCATAATTGATCGAGCTGCTTATCTAACTGAATTGCCGATGCCGGCAAAAGCCTGGCCATCGCCCATTCCATCATCTGGTTCCAGGCGGCGGCTTTCCCGATAGCTGACGCTGATATTGTCGCACAAGCTTGCTGAAGTCGGCCGGTTTCGGGCACTCGAACAGTTCGCGGCAAACTCTTTATCAAGATGCTCGTTTAATTACCCCTTAAGGTTTCCAATGGTAGCTGCCATATTTTTAGCGATTGGTATTTTCGGCTCGTAAACTTTTGTCTACTGGCCCAATCTTCCTGGCCGCTAAATATCACAATTTCGTTATTATGGTTGAAAGCTGCCTCGATAAACCCGTAGAGAATAGCGATTTCAGTTACCGGCCTGCCGTCGTCCGTATCCCATAGGTAAAGCCGACCGCTGAGATAGCCTTTCGTTACCCAGTCGCCTACCGCCATCAGGTACTTGCCATCCGGTGAAAATTTCAAGTATTTGGCGCCTGAAAACCCCCTGGACGGTTTCTTTGGAATTACTCTCTCTAATTCGTAATGCCCGCCCGAGGCGAACGACTCCCCCGGTTCCTTTATCCGGCGCCACAACTCCACGTGTGAGCCTGAAGCCAGTGCAAAAAGCGCGTTGTCGCTGGACATAGCAGTAGCCATGACACCGAAAGGACGGCTGATAGATTCTATGGTGTCCAACGAAGGCAACGATCGAATCTTGATTTCAGTTTTTACTAGCGGGTCTTGCATAAAGCGGATTTTATGTTCGACGCTGGAAGTGACGAGATGATTTTCCATCCCGTTCAACCAGATATCTCTAATTGGCGCCTGATCAGCTTCAGGAGCGGACAACACATCGCCAGTTTGTGAAAGGAATTCGAGCTGGTTGGTAGTTGCCACGGCTAGTCCTGAACCATCCGCCGCAACGCCATAAGCACCTTTGGCCCTTACGCCAAACGCACCCTTGGTCATACACAATTCGTAAAGCGGCCTCAGGTCCTCTATACCGATCAACCAGTTGAAATCAGGATTCTTTTTTGTTCTGTGATGGTGATAAAGGGCGATTACACAATCGATACCGTATCCCCATGAGTCCAGATTCATTTGTTTTAACTCGATTTCTCGACTTTCGCCGTCAGCCCCCTGAATCACCATGTTTGTCTCCGAAATTGCGGTGATGAAGCGGCTGTCAGCCGAAATGTAGCCCGACCCATATTCACCGTCAGCAGCAAAATCATTTACCCTGCCAGTAAAATCATTGTCGAGAAGAATTAAGTCTGGATCGTCCGGGTCGAGAGATTTTTCATATCTGAGCTCCTCGAGAATGTCGTTATCATCATAATGAAAAACCAGGTTGTAGGTTTCGCTGGCGCCGGCTCCTTCTGACCCATCGAGAAATACCATTACATAAAATTGCCCTTCTTCCAGGTAATAAACGTCATAATTACCCTCGGAAAAAAAATTGGGCTCCCCGATCCGGTCGATAACCTCAGAGCGATGCGTAATGCCCGGTTGAAACTCGATGATCTGGCCCTGGTCGATTTCTGAACCGGTCGGTACCACAATGCATGCCGAGACCAACGGTATCACGCAGGCGGTTAGTATTCTTAAATACGAATACGCTCCGTGGAACATAAACTCCTCCCGGGATCTACATTTTTTCAGGTGATATTATCACCCGGGCAGAAACAGTTTGCCCATATTGTCCATGGGCAAAAGGCCGCTGTGGGTCATCTGTCGCCGTTGATTGCCTGAGTCTGGGCGGCTGTTTCTCTCCATTGCAGACGCTGAGACTGTAGGTTTCAGGGACCACTTGCGGCCATAGACATGCGGACTACAGGTCCCCGTGCCAACCATAGGGTAACGCTTTGAAAAACAGGGAAAATGGTGCCCAGGGGCGGAATCGAATCTGGGCATTATATTATTGATTTATAAAAACGTTTTTAACGACAACACCAGATAGTTACAACAATTATCAGTAATGATCGGGGGTTGAAGTCCCCTGAACCACTCTTTGATCCGGGATTCCGGTCCCCAATCTCGTCTTCTCCATCCTGAAAACATTCGATACCAGGCAATAAAAAATCCAACATTTTGGAGAGGGCACAGAATATTGGAGCCTTGCGTGGCGCGGCCCTTTGCAGGCAAGGCCCTGATTTACATTTTTCTCATTTAGATTCAGTGAGATAGTGGCCGTCCTCAACCTCGAACCCAGTTGGCACGAAACCTGTTACCCTAACGACAACGCAACTGCATAACTAATTGATGATGCGAATAACTCGTGCAGGCCCATCGTTGGCGCTTGTTCTCTTTTTTGCAAGCACACCGGGACTGCCTGATTCTTATGTCGTGTTAGAGGGCCGAGAGGGTCAGCCGCCGCAAAAGAATAAACAGTTCATCCCCTACGCATTCTACAACGAAAATACTGAATCCGCGGTAGCCGCGGCGTTTGTCGCCCAGGGTTATGGTCAACCGCAAATGAATATCGTGCTCAACGGTTTTACCAGCAGCAACGACAGCCATAACGTTTTTTATCTGATCAAGGATATTCAGGTGCCGCTAAACGAGCGCGTTTTCCTCGACACTTACGGTTTTTTCGGCGACTGGGGAGAAATCGACTCCTACCGCAGCGGTAATCCCGACTTTCCCAACGAACGTGCCGGCAGCAATGATTCCGACGAGGATAATTTTATCGAGAGCGAAGGCACCGATAACATGTTGCGCCTTGATTTTCGCTACCTGCTCCCCATCGGACACGGGCGGGATACGATCATCCACGAATACGTTGTGAACCGCGCCGGGTTGCTGGTGGCCGGCAGCGAGTCGGGCGGCGAGCGGTGGAACCCGTTGCACAGCGGGCGTACCTATTTCGAGTTTGAATTCCTCAACCGCGCGCAGGACCTGGAAGATCCGGAAACCGGTGATACCGAACTGAAGACCACCGCCATCGCGCTCGGTCTCGAATACGACAACACCGACTACTGGCGCAATCCCAGCTACGGCTCGCGCCAGCGCGTCGCGATAACCCACGACTGGGGACTAAACGAGGAGGACGGCGAAGAGTGGACCACGATTGAGCTGGAATACAGCAAATTCTTCAATCTTGGTCACTCGGAATTCGCTCGGCAGCGAGTGCTTGCATTGAACGCGTGGTGGATCGACACCCCGACCTGGGACGATTCTTCAACTTACGATGGCGAAGAGATATTTCATCGACCGCCCGTTTACCAGGGCGCCACGCTGGGCGGGCTGGATCGCCAACGCGCCTACCCGACGGCTCGTTTCAACGATCGCTCGGCGGTCAACTACGCGGGCGAGTACCGGCATATGAGCAAATGGAACCCGTTCCCGAAGATTCCGCTAATCAATTTACTCCATATCCCCTGGTGGCAGTGGACGTTGTTTGCCGAGGTCGGACGTGTGAACGATGAATGGGATCTGGACGATCTACACGATGACATGAAATGGTCGGTCGGGGCCGGCGCCCGAATCATGGTCGAAGGCGTCATCGTGCGCGTTGATTTCGCTACATCCGAAGAACAGTCTGAAGTCCAGATGTTCATAGGACAAACATTCTGAATCTTGGCCGTGTGCAAATGGACGAATCACGAGTTTACCGCAGGAGTCGAGCCTCGAGAAAAATCAGGGTTAGCTGTAACTGTCGCTATCTATGGCGAATGACACTAGCGCAATGATGACGGGAATTTTCGGCACCTGGCAAGACGTTAAACAGCACGGCTGGCAGAGGAAAATGAATATGAAAGTGCCAATTCGATTTATTGGATTCGCAATCTTGATATTGCTGGCTCAACAGGCGCGTGCCGACTGGATCAACTTGACCGGTTCCGAGACGGCACCCAATATCGTCGAGATCTACGTCATGGACGATCACGTCAGATTAGTGCTCGAGGTCTATATCGGCGACCTGGAAAAATTTGTCGAACTGATTCCGGATTCATGGATGGTCGATGTGCAAAATCGCTCACCGCAGAAATCCTGATCATCGCCCTGGTCGCGCTGGCTTTGTGCCTGGCAATGGTGTTTGTCGTCGATGCGCAGAGCAGCGATTTCGTGCGCGTACTGTTTATCAACTGAGCAAATGAAGGAATAAGGAGCCTAAAAATGCTCAACATGACAGCAAACCTTACCAGCAGACGGAATCGTAACGTGCTGCTGATTTCCCTGGCCTGCATTCTTACGATCATGGCCCAGGTGAGCAATGCCACCGAATACACTGCGACCCCCATCGCTTCGCAGGTATCGTCGGGCGATACGACGCACCTGCAGTTTGTGCAAACCGATAGTCCGCGCGACACCTTTCAAACTTTTCTGCGGCTCACCGCGGAATTGGAAAATGCGCTGCTGGTGACCGCGGAAGACGATAGCCGGGACGGTATAGATAATGTCGTATTTCTCGGTTCCCAATTCATGCAGCTTTTCGACCTGTCATCGGTGCCGCAGGTGTTGCAGCGTGAAATAGGGATAGAGACCCTGGGCTTTATGCTGGACATCATCGGGCGCCTGGACCTGCCAGCCCCCGAAAGCATTCCGGATGCCGACGCCTTCGAAGACGACGAATCGCCAGCCACCTGGCGCATTCCGGGCTCTCCGGTTCGAATCGTCGAAATAGAGGACGGACCGAGAGCAGGCGAGTTCCTGTTCAGCCAGAGAACGGTCAGCGTCGCGCCCGATTTCTACCAGCGAATCCGTCATCTGCCGTTGCGTTCGTCAATCGAGATTACCTCCTGGACCGAGACCATACCGCAATGGCACGGCCCAATGATTCCCACCGGATTGGTCGACGCATTACCAGACGGTCTGAAATTAACCTGGCTCGATGCACCGATCTGGAAGATCATTCTGGTCCTGGCACTGTCTACTGTAGCCGTAATTTTGTTGGCCGCCTGGCACCGAGTGATTAGCCAGCCTGGTTCGGGAATCAGGCTAGTCGCTCGACTGCGCCAACTTTCAACTCCAATCGTAATGATCATAATCGTCGCGATTCTGTTACGGGTTTTTCTAACCGAAATATACATCACCGGCATTTTCGCACGTGCGATCGGCTTTACCGGGACGCTGGTAATTTTTCTGGCCGCAGCCTGGATTTTCTGGCACCTGGTGTTGCTGATTTGCGAATGGATAATTCTATCGCCGAAGATTCCCGACGAAAGCCTCGACGCCAACGTTATTCGTCTCGTCGCCCGGGTAATCGGTTTTATCGGCGTACTGGTGATTGGTACCTATGGCGCCAGCAAACTGGGATTTCCGGTGGTGGGTCTGATGACCGGCCTGGGTGTTGGCGGCCTCGCGGTCGCGCTGGCGATAAAGCCGACCCTGGAGAATTTCATCGGCGGCATAATGCTTTATATCGACAAGCCGGTCCGACTCGGCGATTTCTGCAGTTTCGGCGACAAAATGGGTACGGTCGAACACATCGGCATACGCTCGACGCAGATACGCGCGTTGGATCGAACAATGGTCTCGATACCCAACTCAATTTTCGTCGATATGGAGATTATTAACTGGGCCAAATGCGACCGGATGTTGATTCGAAACATGATCGGGCTTCGCTACGAAACCGAACCCGATCAAATGCGCTACGTTCTCACAAAGCTGCGCGAAATGCTGCACGCGCACCCGAAGATAGACTCCGGCACGGTACGGGTGCGTTTTGCGGGTTACGGTGCATCGTCGCTCGATGTCGATATCAGGGTTTACGCATTGACCCGGGAATGGAACGAGTTCTATGCCATCCGGGAAGATGTGTTTCTGCGAGTCAACGAGATCGTCGAACAGTCCGGCACCGGTTTCGCGTTCCCGTCGCAGACCCTGTATCTTCGCCGCGATGATGGACTGGACGAGGAGCTCAGCGATGCGGCAAAACAGCAGCTGCAATCCTGGCGCAGGTCAGGCGAGATGCCGTTCCCTAACCTGCCGGCTTCGAAGATAGAGCAGCTTGCAGACACGCTCGATTATCCCCCGCGGGGCTCGCCTGATGCCGATCCTTCGAAATCACAGCATTGGGAGGCGACCGAGCCTCTCTCGGCCGAAGATGGCGAAGTAGAAAATATCGAAAAAAACGAAAATGTCACGAGAAAAAAATAGGAGGATTGCATGCGTTATCTGTTCATAAGCTTGCCTTTATTCATGTTCGGCCTCGCTGGCTGCGCCGTGGTCAAAACCTCGGACGTGCAGGAGACCAACGACGCTGGCGAAGCCTTCGAATCGCCGCTGGCAGCGGATCTGGATGCATCGATGGTGGACTGGTACGAAAGCCTGGCGCGAATCAATTTTGTCGCCGTGCTTCCGGTGCGCAGCGATGTCAAAGTGGGCGATATCTATCTGACCTGGGATTATAAACCCGCTGAAGCGGCGCAAGAGCGTCTGCAACGCATGGTAAAACGCCAGCTCTGGGAAAGCAGTATCGTACCCGCAGCCGCGGCCGCCCGACACAGCCTGCTCGACCATATCAACCTGCCCTTCGTTGCGGTCGGTAGCAGAATCGAAAGCGATCTGATCGATATCGTGCCGTCGAATATTTCGAGTAAAACAGGCTCGTTTCAGATTCGTCCCACCGCTGGCCGTATCGAAAGCCAGCCCCTGCAGGATATTCTGAACTGGCTTAAGGCCGACGATGCCGACGACATAGGCGTCACCCGATTAAAGCAAGAATACTGGCGCAATCTCAGCGCCGTGCCGAGTAGCGGCAAGCAGGCTGTCTGGCTGCACGTCGTCAGTGAAATCCTGTACATGCAAAGCCTGGATATCAGGCTCAGCGGAGAGCTGGATCTGGACTTGCCCGAAAATGTCGAAGCGAGCATCACGGCAGACATGGCTGAAGCCGACGACAACGGAGAAGACGGTGAGCCGGTCTATGGCCAGGCAGCGGCTGATCCGGATCAAGTCAGGGTTGAATCCGATTCCTCGGCGGACAATGAAATCACCGTCGTCCAGGAAACGAACGCGTTTACCCGGGCGTTGGCGATCAATAAAATTCTCGAAGCGCAGGGGTTGAACGACAATTTTGGCGTGGTAACCAGATTGGTCTTTATCGACGATGACGAAGTTGTACTGCGTACGTCCATGCCTCGGCCCCTGGCTATCGGCGTACGCGGACTGCGACTTCAGGTCAACCCGCTTACCGGTGAAATACTTCGAATTCAGGCATGGCAACCCTGACGGAGGAATAAGAGCTCAATGAAATTCGCTGTCAGTATAATCGGCCTGTTGTTGTGGCTAGTGGGGTCGAACTCGGCTGCCGCCGAACGAATGACGATCTATACGGTCAATTACCCGTTGCAGTACTTTTCCGAGCGCATCGCTGGCGACCATGCCGAAGTACTTTTTCCCGCGCCCGGCGACATCGACCCGGCATTCTGGAAGTCCGATACGGCAACCATCGGCCGGGTTCGCGGATCGGCTCATCAGCACTGACAGCGGAGTTGCCCATAGCCATGGCAGCGGCGACGACCACTTGCATACCGGTACTGCCTTCACTACCTGGCTCGATCCACAGCAGGCGATATTGCAGGCACGGGCGATCCTGCAGGCTTTGAGCAAAAAAAACCTGAGGCAAAGACCGAATTCGAGCGTAATTTCGCACTACTGGAACAGGATCTAGGGGCACTCGATTTGCAGTTGCAAGAAATTCTGTCGAACGCGCGCGGCCAGGCGCTGCTGGCGTCGCACCCCGTTTATCAGTACCTCGAAAGGGCTTACCAGCTCGACCTTCACAGCGTACTGTGGGAGCCCGATACGTTCCCTGACGAGTCCCAGTGGAACGATCTCGCCAGTCTGGCCAGGGCACACACGGTTACCAGGATGCTTGGGGAAGGCGAGCCGCTTGCCAGGTCGGTTGAACGACTCGCGCAATTGGGTATTAAATCGCTCGTTTTCGATCCCTGCGCCAACACACCTGAGCAAGGCGATTTCCTGAGCGTGATGCAGGCCAACCTCAGGCAGTTGCAACGTGCCTTTTGAACTGTCACAACGCGTTATTCGCCAAACCCGGGTAATCCCTGTCGAATAGCCCGGGCGAAGTCGACGTCGTCGGGCAGTGTTTTCGCCTTGTCGCTGATGAAGCTGGCCGCGACCAGCTGATCCAATGGCAGGGACTGATCCAGAACCCCGCGCCGGTAGCCGAGCTCTGGCAGGTGGCCGTTCAGGAACAGGCGCCAGTCGAGCGGCCCGGCCGCGCCGACCTGCTTGCTGTGAAAGCGTATTGCGGTGGTGCAATTATGCGTCAGCGCGTTGTACCAGCGTGCTTCCCCTTCCAACCGATTGATCTCGCGCAGATAGTCGAGCAATACAGCGCGCGATTCCTCGAGCGGAAAACCGAGCTTGTACAGGTAGACCTCTTCCCCGCGGTGATTCGTGCGCAGCTTGATCAGGTCGCGCTCGTCGGCGACGACGTAGTAGATTTCGAACTGGCGGAAAAAACCCTTGACCGCCGAGTACTCCTCGTGGCTCTCCTTGCGCGTTTCGATCGATATGGCGATGTGGCTGCCGTCGGCGAAACGCCAGCTGGCGATGGTGTGCGCGATGTGCTCCAGCCCCCAGAAGCTGAGGTAGAGATCGGCGCCGACCAGCTGGTCGAGATCCAAACTGCGCGTCTCCCAGTTTTCGTCGTAATCGGTGGTGGAACGATAGTTGAAATTGCGCAAGTTATTGATCGTGACCCGGGAGCCTTCGATGGTCGCGCTCGGCAAGCGAGCCACGTCGGCGCCCCAGACGCGATCGTTCGACGGTTGCTGGCTGAACCACCAGCCCAGCGTCAACAGGCAGCAGACCAGCACGGTTAAAGCTACACGTCCTGTGTTTCGCAGCATGATGATCGCGAACACGCAAACCGCGGCCAGCGACAACGCATAGGCGCTGCCGGCATCGAAATGCAGCGCCATCAGGCACCAGGCGATAAATAGCAGCAGGCCCAGCAGGGCAAGACCGACAAAAACCCTGTGCAGCAATCTAGTCAAGCGAACCCTTCAATTCTGCCAACTCAGTAGACCGGGATTTTTTCGATAAAGTCACAACGCTCCCTGACTTCTTCCTGACCGTGGTCGCTACTAAATCCAGATACGATCATCTTTAGCACCCGGCTGTCGATTTCGTAATCCACATGCGCGGTCTCGGGATTGGCGATTTCGCGCCGACCGAGAATATTAGTGATCGTGGCAATCTGGATTTGCACGTTGGTCACGCTCGGGCAAAGCCGCGAATCGACATATCGTTTGACGTATTCGGGGGTAACCGCATAACTGAACAAGTCGTTGGGATCGCTGAAGGCAACGATCTGCAAATTTTCGAAAAACCGGCGATCGTAATTTTAACCATCGGCACCGCAGTATGACGGAACCTGATTGTTCGCCTCGGGTAGCGGCTGTCCGAGTTACAGCAGCGGTAACTGGTTGGACAGCATGTAGAGGTAGATTGGCTTGGAACGCGCTTTTTCGATGATTTCTTGCGGGTCGGCACGTTACGACAACCGGGCAACGCCAGTTTGCAGTGCGTCGATGCTGATACGGCTGCCCATGCTGTGACTGATGATGGCGATACTGCTGGCGTCGAACTGGGACCAATAGTTGCCACTTTCATTACCACAATCCGCGGTCTCATTGACGATAAACGACTTGTTGTGCATGCGCCGGGGCACATATTGCAGCAGGCGCGGAGTCTTTCGGCCGAACGGATTGAAAACGCGCACTTCGATTTTCGGACGGGTGGCGAGCTCGGCGGCGTCAATGTCGATGCTTCTGTTCAGAGTCATGTCGTCGGCCAGCAGACATACGCGGACCCCGCGATCAGCCGCTTCGAGCAATAATTTGATGAACAGACGCCCGACCATATCGCGATGCAGCAGGTAGGTTTGTACATCGATGCTTCGTTGCGCCAGCATGGCTAGCCGAGCGCGCGCGACGAACGCATCGAGGCCCTTGGGGAGCAGGTAAAAGCCGGATTTGCCCGGATGTTCGCGCAGATCCGCCTGAACCATCTGGCCAATTCGCGTGGTCGCCGTATTGCGCAACGTAAACGATTCCGTACGGTTCGTGTTTTGCGGCAGGCTGGCGCAACCGCCGAGCAACAGCAAAAGCAGAATCCAGCTGCGTCGGTGGCAGTTCGCGCTTACGCTGAGCGGGAGGGAAGCTGGCAACATACGGCACACCTTGACATCGGCCCGGGCCTTGACATCGGCCCGGGCCAGCTGATCTTACGAGAGACAAATCAGCCGGTGCGTCGTCGATTTCAATCAAAAGCCGCACCCGCTCTCCTTAAAGAGCATGTATGGCCACACTACCTGATTACTCCAGACCTCATCCGCCGAGTTTCACTTCGGAGCAGGAACAGGAACGTTGGTTCCATTTCGCTCGTTGAAAGCATCGTAAATCCCCTTGATCAGCGCCGGCATCGGCTCCATACCACTCTCGGTAAAGTCAGAGAACAGACTACCCTTGGGGGGATTACGCTTGGTGGGACGGGTCGAGAGGCTGGGCCAGATTTCAGTGTCTACAGCGGCCATGCGCACCCGGATATCGTCCTTGGTAACGTTAAAGACCATGTAGTCCGAGGCCATCGCCAGGGGGCCGTCGTAGGTCCGACGCACCTGTTCCAGAATCACTGGCAGCGTGTCATGGTCGTTGTAGAAGTGGTAGCCAACCGCGAGCCGCGGTTCAGTCATGGCCATGACCTTGCCGAACTGCTGCGGCGAGGTGTGCTTGAACACGGACAGGGCCAGCGCAAGCGGTGGTGGATACTTTTGTTTCTCGAGCAGGATCTGCGGCGATGCGAAGCACTCGTGAATCGAAATATCCGCGCCCTTGGTGTGCTCCATCCACCACTTGTTGGGGAAGGTATCGCTGCTGTAGGCGAACTTCAGGCCGTTCCATTCGAGGATGAAGCTGACGGCGCCGTCGGTCACATGGATGGCCGGGATGGAACGGATGGTAACACCGTTTTCCTGGTAGATGATTTCGTTCACGCCACGGTAGTCGAACTCGTTCACCTCGAGTTGCTGGCCGCGGGTATCGATCAGTCCCGCCACGGTCACCGCGTCCCAGTGGAGGAACTGTTTCAGGCCTTCCACGGCGTGTTTCATCCCCATCTCGGGCGTGGCGCCGCTCGGTCCCCAGACCCGCAGCGGGTAGGTACGATTCATCTTCAAGCCACCGATCCATAACGCATCCAGGTCCCCCATATGGTCCATGTGCAGGTGACCGATGAAGACCTTGTCGAGGTAGTCCATTGGGATCTTCATCGCAGCAAGCCGCTGCATCGATCCATAACCGAGATCGAACAGGAACTTGTCACCGTTACCGAGCTCCACCAGGAAGCTGGCGGCGGCCTGCTTGGGGCGGACCGTGGGCTGTCCCGTGCCCAGCGCGATGACTCGCATTTCGTCCGGTGCCAGGTCCTCGGTGCCGGGGTAGTACACGTCTCTTTCCGATAGTGCTTTAACTGGAGATACGGGAGCTCCCTGGGCATGGGCGGTGCCGCCCAGCAAGGCGCCGATTAGTGTCATCATGCCTAAGCGAATTAAAAATTTCATAAAATCCCTCCTGGTTAAGTATCGTGGCATCGCGAGATGCTGTTCGTAAATCAGGTTATCTCCGGCTAGGGTCGCGGAATCGGTGGCGGCTCGTAACCTTCCCACTTGCCGCCGATAATATCCGGGGACATCCAGGTTTCGACAACGTTGGGCGGCTCGCGCTCGGCGCTGCGATATGCCGCCGTGGTTCCCGTCGGCGCCACGTTTTCATCCTCGAAAACCTCACGCACCACCACCTGCTCATCGGTCACGTTCCACACCTGCATGTCGGTCGCCAGCGTCAACGGGCCGTCATAGGTTTCGCGCACGGCTTCGATGGTCTCAGCGTAGAGATCATGCCAGGTCCAGATATGGTAGCCGATGGCATGCCCTGCCGAGGCCCGCTGCCTCGAAACGCCGGGTCATGGTCGTCTAACCCATCCACTCGAACAACGCGGATGGTGCGGCGGGAATGATATAGAAACGTACGTTCCATTCGTCGCCGACATCGTCGTCCGGGTTTTCGACGTTATAGTGGAATTCGAGGCCGAAACGCACCGGCACCTTGCCGATCTGTACGGTCTCGCTGTAACCGATTCCGACCGGGATGGTGCATTCGTTATCGCTGGACGCTTCCCAGTCACAGATAATGTTGGGTGCGGCGCCGATCGAGCTGGTTTCGTCGAGTGAGTAAAACACAAAGTACTGCAGGTTGGTCAGGCTAACGTCTTCGCGATCGTCGTCACCCTCGAAATCCTCGTAGTGCTGCAGCAGACCACCGATTTTCCATTTGGGACCCATGTAAACACCGAGCGCCGAGGGCCCGGCCAGCCATTTTCCGGTGCCGAGAATGTCTTCCTGCGCCGTCGGTATACCCAGATCGAAACCAACGCCCCACAGGAAGCGGGCACCGCCGTCGAGCTCGATACCTTCGTTGGGGGCGAACAGGCCGTTGTAATACATATCGCCGAAGCCGGTCTCACGCCCGCTGAACAGGTCGAGTGGCGCTGGAAAGTCCCCAGGATTCAGGCCCCCGCCGGGATTGGTGCCAAGATCGTCGGGATCGGGCGAAAGTTGGAAGTCATCGATCTTGTCCTGATCCAGCGGCATACTCGGCACGGTCCAGACCACTCGGTTGATCAAATTCCAGTCATCGTTAAGCTTTTTGGGGAACTGAAAAATACCCGTGTAGACGGTCCTGTACCCCGTTTTATCGTTTTCCGGATTCTCCATCTTGGTGTAGTCGAACTGGGTAAACAGCATCGCCACGTTTCCCAACGGGTTGTCCATCAGCGCAGACATTTGCGCCAGGGTTGGTTCGCAACCCGCCCTGAGCACCTCGCCGAGGTCCGCGTCCAAGTCGGCGGCAAACTTCAGGCATTCCTCGGATACCGGTTCCTCATCCGATTCGTCGGCGGCAAAAGCACCCGGCGATACCAAGCCGAGCAGAGTGAATATAAATGCCAGTTTTCCTGGTATCGTGTTACTACTGAAATGGAAATTCATGGTTAACCTCGCTTCAATACCTTTTCGATAAATTTGATGCCGTCGCGATCGGGCGTTTTACAGATTTCAATCTTTGGTTTTTTTACCGACAGTTCCATCCACTCGAGGATGTGGGGGTAATGCTTCGAGTGAATATGTTTGGCCAGTGCCTGCTCGTTGTTCCATTCTTCGAAAAGGGTCAATTCTTCGGGCCGCTCGGAATTCTGGAACAGTCGACAACTGATACATCCTTCACTTGTCCTGATCGAGCCGAGCAATGGCAAGATAGATGATTTGACCATCTCGCTCGCCCCTCGCTTCGCAACTACTCCGACGGTTATTTGCAGACACTCTCTCGATTCGTTCATTTGACTTATTTCTTTATAATGGGCTTTGACTTTACTGCTTTCACGTTTCGTGCCAATCGAAATCCATGGCATGGGCGGTGATGTAACTATTTGAATTCAGTAAAATTAATCACAGAGTGAGCGTCTGCGGGCGGGAAGCGGACCGATGCCGAAACTCTAATATTTTGGATATCATCCAACATATTAGAGAATTTCGATGCCGTATCCCGATCGGCCGATGTTTGTAGACGAGGACGGGTTTCGAGATATTTTTCGCTGTGTAATTACCCGCCAGCAATCGCCGGAGCGGATTAAGACGTGGTTATGATCGGACGATAACTTTGTGATCCAAGCGCCGGATTTAGTTGCGCGGTTTTTGCAGGTTCAGCTTTTTGATTCGGGCATCGAGTGTGGTCGGTTTCAGGTCGAGGATTTCAGCCGCGCCGCCGTCGCCCCTTACTCGCCAGCCTGTCTGCTCAAGAACGGATCTGATGTGCTCCCTTTCCACTTCGACCATGGTCTGACTGCTGATGCGTAATTTTTCCGGGGAAGTGATGTTCACCACCAATGCGTCACCCTGGGTCAAAATCATCGAACGTTCGATTACATTGCGCAATTCGCGCACGTTGCCTGGCCAGTCGTATGCCTGCAGTTGTTTCATCGTTTGCTTGCTGATTCGGGTAACGGTTTTTCCCATGGTTTCGCCGAATTCGCGGACAAACGACCAGGCAAGCGCCGGTATATCATCGCGACGCAGTTTTAACGGCGGCACCTCGATGGGAAATACATTGAGGCGATAATATAAATCCTCGCGAAACCGTCCGCTCGCCACTTGCTCGGCAAGATCGCGATTGGTTGCCGCGATAATGCGCACATCGACCCTGATGGTCTCGTTACTCCCCAGTTTTTCGAATTCGCCGTTCTGCAGGACACGCAACAGTTTGGCCTGGAGCTCCAGCGGAAGTTCGCTGACTTCGTCGAGAAATAGCGTCGAGTTGTCAGCCAGCTCGAAGCGCCCGATCTGTTTTGACAGGGCGCCGGTAAAAGCCCCCTTCTCACGACCGAAGAGTTCGGCTTCGATCAAACCTTCGGGCAGAGCCGCGCAGTTGACGCTGATCAATTTATTATCGACGCGCTGGCTAAGCCGATGGACCAGATTTGCCACCAGTTCCTTACCGGTGCCGGTAGGCCCCTGGATTAGCACCGTTGAATTCAGTGGCGCCACTTGCTCGACCTGGGTTAGCAGGCGCTTGATTGGCGGGGTCGAACCGACGAAATCACCATAACCGCTATGGATGTCGATTTCACGCAGCAAATAGGTGTTTTCCAATTTCAGTTCATTATTGAGTCGCTTGATTTCGTCGAACGATACTTGCAACTGTTGCTCCGACTCCCGTCGCTTGAGCGCGTTGGCGAATACCTCGCCGATCAGCTTCAATTGCAGAATCAGTAAATCAGACCATTCGACTTCACGGGTGAACGTATTCATGGCGATCGATCCTGCTACCTGGCCTTCCAGCCGAAACGGCACCCACAGCACCGATTTGGCTCCCGATTCATCGAACACAGCCTTTTCCGCAACGGCTTCTTCGGGAAAGTCGCTGCGCCGGTGAATGACGACGGGATCGCCTTCCTTGAGTTTTGACGAGAGCCAGGGTGCGTTTGTTTCATTCAGGTCGAACTCGGTGAAATCGATATCGAAATCGAACCCGGGTGCAAGCCATTGGTGGCTGTGCTGCAAAACACCACTTTTGGGTTCGGTGACAATGAATGTGGCCAGCTCTCCGCCAACAAACCGTGTGACCTTTTCGAGTGCCGTCTGGATTGCATCATGCAGGATTGCGGCGTCGATATTGATAAAAGTTGCCGAAAGTTGCGTTATTAACAATAGTCCATCAAGCTGATCCTCGAAGGCCTGTTGCAGCTCGCGGTCGAGCTTGCGCCGCGGGGCAGTAGCCGAATCGCGCTGATCCCCGGACTCGGCGTTTATGATCGGGGTTTTTTCTAACACTATTAGTCCATCAAGTTGAATCGTGGAGCGTTGCTTCCTACATCATCGCTTTGCTATAGCCATACTACCGATCGGTTTTCACGTCGAATATCCGATTAATGATGTTACTCTATCCGATTAATGATGTTATTCCGGTTATTTTTGCTAGCTGTTGGAGCCGGGAGATCCCAATAAATCCGAAAATCAGCATGATCGTTGGGTACAATAAAAGGGGCAAAACTGGATGAATGGCATGGATTCCACGCCACTGAGTAACTATCCGATATATGCAGGCACTGATTTGGATGAAACACGTCAGGTACTGTCCCGCCTCTTCACCGAAGCCCGCATTGATCTATTCTCAAAGTGGTTACCGTTTAGCACCGAACTGAATGGCCTCGAGCTGGCTCGCTCCACCCTTTCCTTTCTGGATCTGAGCATTGGCCTGCGAGCTTACCCGATAGCCCCCATGGGCTGTCACACGATACAGTGCCCATTGACCGG
>JASJCI010000066.1 GCA_030066085.1 Gammaproteobacteria bacterium
TAGGCGGCGATCAGGGATACGCCGGCCATCAGGCTGGCATCGATGGTTGCCAGCAACAGGTGACCATTCAGCAGGCGCAGGATCGTGAACGGCAGGATACCCGCGAAACCGGCCGCGCACAGAGTCAGCAGGATGTACTCTTCCTTGCTGCGTTTGAGGACGATGGCATTGCTCAAGGCAGGATCCCGATCTAAAAAAACCGCGGTTGCGCAGCGCCAGGCGCGGCGAGTTACCGCCAATCAGACAGATTATCGGCAGCCCGGGTAATTTCCTGAGCCACTGGTATGCCGCGTGTTTGCCGGCTTTGCGCGTGAGTCCACGAAACGACACCGATCGAGCCGATGAGCGCAGGCAAGGCGCCGGGCCGCGCCCGGGATTACCTGGAGTGGCGCGTCTTACGGGTTGCTGTCGCGGCCAGCGGATCGTCCGGCCAGGGGTGTTTCGGGTAGCGGCCTTTCATTTCTTTTTTGACCTCGTGGTAGGAAGACCGCCAGAAGCCGGCGAGGTCCTGCGTGACCTGTAACGGCCGGCCGGCGGGTGACAGCAGGTGAACCACCAGTTTGACCTTGCCCGCTACCACCGTCGGGGTTTGCTGGCAGCCGAACATTTCCTGCAGCTTGACCGCGAGCACCGGTGGATTGCGGGTGTAATCGATCGCGATCGAAGAACCCGATGGTACCCGCAGGCGCCGCGGCGCCAGTTGCTCGAGCCGTTGTTGTTGCTCCCAGTCGAGGGTGGCCGCCAGGATTTTCGCCAGGTCGAGCTTTTTTAGTGCCTGCAGTGAGTCGATCTCGTCGAGCCAGGGCGCAAGCCACTGTTCCAGCGTGTCGAGCAGGGCGGCATCGCTGACATCGGGCCAGCCGGCGGCGTCGTCTGCCGCGCGCAGCAGGTTGACGCGACCGCGCCACTGCTGCTGTTCGGCCTTCCACGGCAACATGCCGAGTCCCTCGTCGCGCAGCCTGCGCAGCAGCGCCGTGCGCCTGGCCTCGGGCGGAACCGCCTCGAGTCGACTTGCCTGCAGCACCAGCGCGCCGATCCTGCGCTGCCGCTCGGCGATGAAACGCCCGCTCTTGTCGTCCCAGTCGGTCACTGTCTCGTCACGCACGAGTTCGGCGAGCGCGGTTTCGAACAGGGATTCGTCGAGCGCGGCGGCCGAGCGAATGGTCTCGTTTCTGCCTGCCGCGATGCCGCCAACCTCGGCCACCGCCAGCCAGCGCTGCTGGCCGAGCGAGTGCGTGTCGGCGAAGCCCGCGCTGCGGCCATTGGCCAGCTGGTAGCCGCCGGAGTGTCGGCGGCGGGCAACCCGATCCGGGTAGGCGCAGGCAAGCAGATAGCCCGCCAGCTGTGCGCCGCTGATCAGCGGCCGAACCTTGCGCTGGTCGAATTTCATGCGCGCTGCCTGCCTTTCCAGCCTGTGCGCCAGCTGCCGGGTGCGCTCGAGCCAGCCTCGATGTTGCGCCGGGCACGCGGCTTCACCTCCAAGCAGCTCGAGGCGTGCGCCGAGATCGGGACTGGCGTCGGCCAGCGGGTCGCGTTCCGACAGCAGGCTCGCGAGCAGCGCGGCCTCCGCAAGGTAGCCGCTGCTGGCGCCGCGCAGCAGCAGATGCGCGAGCCGCGGGTGCACCGGCAGCGCCGCCATCGCGCGACCATGCGGATTCAGTACCGGGTCGGCAGGGCCATCCTGCAGGGCGCCGAGCAGGTCGAGCAGGTCGAGTGCCTGGCGCCAGTGAGCGCGGGGCGGCGGATCGAGCCAGGCGAGCTCGCCGGGATCGCGCACGCCCCAGTCGAGTAACTGCAGCGCCAGCGGCGCCAGGTCGGCCTGCAGGATTTCGGGCGCGGTATGGCGGGCGAGCTGCTTTTGCTGTTCCCGCGACCACAGGCGATAACACTTGCCCGGTCGCAGGCGCCCCGCGCGGCCGGCACGCTGGGTACTCGAGGCGTCCGAGATCCTGACCGTGTGCAATCCGGTCATACCCGTTGCCGGGTTGAGGCGGGCGACGCGCGCGAGACCGGAATCGATCACGACGTCGACGCCCTCGATCGTCAGGCTGGTTTCGGCGATATTGGTCGCGAGTACAACCTTGCGGTCCTCCGCCATCCGGCCGGATAGCGGCGCGATAGCTTGCTGCTGCTCGTCCTGTGACAGGTTGCCGTAGAGGGGATACAGGTGCACGTCGCCAATTTGCCGCGTGCGCAACCAGTCGGCCAGCGCATCGGCGGTGCGGCGAATTTCGCCCTGGCCGGGCAGGAACGCCAGCAGGCTGCTGTTTGGGTTATCCGTCAGCGCCTCGCGGATAGTCGAGACCATCCGCTCGACGACTCGATCGTCAGCCTTGCGTGCTCGGCCATAGACGATATCGACCGGGTACAACCTGCCGGCGCTGTCGACGATCGGTGCATCCCGTAAAAGCTCGGCTACCTTTTGACTATCGAGCGTGGCCGACATGACCAGCAGCTTGAGCGCGTCGCTGTCCGCGTCGCGAAACAGTTCGCGTCCTTGCAGGCACAGCGCCAGCGCGAGGTCCGAGTCGAGGTGGCGCTCGTGGAATTCGTCGAATATGACCAGCCCGACACCGTCGAGCGAAGGGTCCTGCTGCAGCATGCGGTTCATGACCCCCTCGGTGACGATTTCGATGCGCGTTCGCGGTCCGGTTTTCGACTCGAGGCGCATGCGGTAGCCGACGGTCTGACCCACCCGCTCGCCGAGCAGCTCGGCCATGCGCCACGCGGCCGAGCGGGTGGCGATGCGGCGCGGTTCCAGCAGCAGGATCCTGCGCCCGTCGAGCCAGGGTTCAGCCAGCAGCGCGAGCGGCACCAGCGTGGTTTTGCCGGCGCCGGGCGGTGCCTGCAGCAGCACCTCGTCACGCTCGTGCAGTCTTTGCTTCAGTTCCTCGAGGCAATCCTCGACGGGCAGTGCCGGCGCGTCAGGCGCCATTCAGCTGCGCTTGTCGTCGGCGATCAGGGTCAGGCTGTCTTCGGCGAAACCGACGCCGGCCTCGACGAAAAAGTTGAACACCTTGTCGATGCCGTAGCCCAGCAGGGTTTCGCGATCGTCCTCGAAGCGCGCGATGGCGGCAATCTTGCCCTCGTAACCGGCAAAATGGAGCTGCTCGGTAATGTTGCGCACGTCTTCCGTGGCGGGGGTTGCAATCAGCACCAGGCGCAGGCGGGATACGTCCATCTTGTCCCACAGGTCCGCACTTTCGCCGTCGCCGACGAATACGTGCATACCCTGTGCAAGCTGCTGCTCGATGCGGTCGTGATTCGCGTCCATGGCCCAGACGCGGTCACCCAGCTCGTCGTACAGCGCGCGGTAGGCGCCGAGCCCGATACGACCGGTGCCGACGATCAGGATTTCCGCGCTTTCGGGTTGTTCGAAGGTATCCTCGGCCAGCAGGTGATCGCTCTCGTAACGATGCAGCGGTTCCTTGAAGCGGGCATAGGTCGTGTGCGCCCGGTGGTAGTAGGCGCAGGTGATGACGAACGACAGCGAAATCGCGAGCGCGAGGATCACCAGCCATTCCTTGCCGATCAGGCCCAGGTTGACGCCGACCACCATCACGATCAGGCCGAACTCACTGTAGTTCGACAGCAGTAACGATGACAGGCTCGCGGTGCGCGCGCGCAGGTGGAAGCGCAGGAAAATCAGGTAGAACACGACCAGCTTGAACAGCAGCAGCGGTACCAGCAACACCGCGGTCACGATCATCGACAGGTCGGGCAGGGCGACCAGGCCGATCGACAGGAAGAAGCCGACCAGGAAAATATCCTTGAAGTTCAGCAGCGAGCGGGACAGCTCGACGGCTTTTTCGTGCCGCGCGAGTAAAACGCCGAACAGCAGCGCGCCGAGGTCACCCTTGATGTTGACGAGATAAAACAGTTCGTAGGCGCCGAGCGCGAACATGAATCCCGACAGGATCAGCAGTTCGCCGTGTCCGCTCATGGTCAGTATGCGGCCGAACAGCGGCCGCAGCAGCAGCAGGCCGGGCAGCAACAGTGCCCACGGCGATGGTACCGCGCCTTCCGCAAGCACCAGGAATACCACCGCGATGACGTCCTGCATGACCAGGATGCCGATCGAGAAGCGGCCGTGACGGGTGCTCATTTCGCCGGCTTCCTCGAGCATCTTGATCACGCAGACCGTGCTCGAGAAGCTGAGCGCGAACGCCAGCAGGGCCGCAGACTGCAGGCTCAGTTCGCTGAAGAAGGGTGCCGACAAGGTACCGACGAACAACGCCAGGCCGGTGAACAGCAGCGTCCACAGGCTGGCAAAGGAAACCGTGCCGCCCCAGATCTCCGGCTTGAGCAGATCGCGAATATTCAGCTTGAGGCCGATCGTGAACAGCATCAGCGTGACGCCGATGTCGGCAATCTCCTGCAGGCCATCGGTCATGCGCACGCCGTACAGATTCAGCAGGAAACCGGCGGCGAGATAGCCGATCAGCGGCGGCAGGCCGAGCTGCTTGACGCCGAAGCCGCAGGCAAAAGCAAACAGAATCCAGAGTATATCCATGCGAATAAACGGGCCCGCAAAAATGGGGAACGAGAGTTACATTAACACGGGTCGACAACGAACAGAGGACTGGCTTCTTTTGTCGACCACCGTTTTTCGTTAGTCGGCCGATCAACGCAAAAGTTAACCCGAAGGCGACACCGGCGCAACCGTTGATCCTGCAACCGGAGGCATTGCATTCCAACGGTGCGGGGGAGGTGCTAGGCTTGGTTTTTTCGTCGAGGGCGGCAGGCATGAAGCGGGAGACCATTCGTTACCAGAACGATCGCGAGATGGCGGCGGAGTTGCTCGAGCATCCCGATGTCGTGCGCGTCAACGAGCAGCTCGAAAAAATGCAGCAAGAGGGGCCCCTGGGCACTCGCCGACACCTGCTGGCGACGTCGGTGCGGCTCAGCCGATCGATGGCGCCCGAGGTGCACGCGCTGGCCGATGCCTGTATCGAAAAACTCGAAATGACTATCCCGCACGAGCTCTATGTTTACTCCAGCCCGCAATTCAATGCCGCCTGTTTCAAACCGGAGGCGGGCAAGCTGTTCGTCATGTTTTCTTCCAGCCTGCTGGAAAAGTTCGACGGCAGCGAGCTCAAGTTCGTGATCGGCCACGAATTCGGTCACCACGTCTACCGGCATCACGAGATCCCGATCGGTTACCTGCTGCGCGGCCAACAGCGCCCCGACCCGCGTCTCGCGCTCGACCTGTTCGCCTGGTCGCGAAACGCCGAAGTATCGGCCGATCGCGCCGGTGCGTTTTGTGCCGCTGACCTTGACGGCGTCGGCCGTGCACTGTTCAAGCTGGCTTCGGGGCTCGGCGACAAGGTGATTCGCTTCGATCTCGACGAGTTTCTCAAGCAGGTCGACGAAATGCAGGTCGAGGATGCCGAACCGGGGCAGGGCGCGCCCAAGGAGGACTGGTTCTCGACTCACCCGTTCAGCCCGCTCAGGGTCAAGGCGCTGCAGCTGTTCCAGCAGTCGGAGCTGATGACCGCCGGTGGCGATGCGTACGAGTATCTCGAGGTTGGCGTGCAGCGCCTGCTGAGCCTGATGGAGCCGAGCTACCTCGAGGCCAGGACCGACACGGCGATTGCCATGCGCCGGCTGCTGTTCTCGGGCGCGATCGCGGTGGCCAGCGCCGACGCGGGTATCAGCGACAGCGAGATCGAGGTGTTCGAAAAGTTTTTCGGCAAGGGCGAGTTCCGCGACGCGCTGGATCTCGAGCGTATCGTCGCCACCCTGGCCGATCGTATCGAGGCCGCCAACCAACACGCCAGCTCGACTCAGCGGATGCAGGTTATGCGCGATATCTGCCTGGTGTCGATGGCCGATGGCGGGGCCAGCGAAGCCGAGCGCGTAGTACTGAACGATCTTGCCGACCGGCTGGGCATCTCGCGCGCGTTCATCTGCCAGACGCTGGAACAGGATTGTCAACTGGATTGACGCGAGCGCGCTCCAATCGGCGGTCGAGCTGATCCAGGTCATTTCCCCGCTGGTCGCGTGACGATAGCTTTTCACACGATATCTTGCCCGTCACCTAACAGGCCGGGTACGTATTTTTGCAGACGTCCGGGGGAGTCATGAACGGTAAGGTTAGCGCCGCGCTGCAGCGGCTGGATGCCATTTTACCGCTGCAGGCAGGGCTGCGCGCGCTGAGCGCCGAGGATGCCGCGCTCTACTGCAAACTGCTCGCCAGCTACGTCGAACAGGGTCGAACCCTGACGCGCGAAGAGGTAGCGAGCTTCGTTGCCGAGCCCGCGCAGTCGCTCGACAATATCCTGCGCAGCAAGCTGATCGTGCTGGATGCAGCTGGAGAACCGGAAGGGGCTTATCCTTTCACCTCCCAGCCACGCGAACACCGGGTGCGTATCAACGGCATAAACGCGCACTGCATGTGCGCGCTGGATGCGCTCGCCGTCAGCCCGATGTTCGAACGTCCCACGGTGATCGATTCGAAATGTCGTGTCACCGGTGCCGGCATTCACATCGAGCAGAACGGCACCCACTTCGCCAGCGGCACCCTGAACGCCCGTTTCGGTATCGACTGGGGTGCGGCGGTTGGTGATGCCGTCTGTGCCGAGTCGCTGTGTCTCGAAATGATGTTCCTCGCCGACGAGACTATCGCCAACCAGTGGCTGGACGAATCGCCCGCTACGCGCGAGGTTTTCGACCTGCAATCGGCGGTCGAATTTGCCGCGGCGTTTTTCGTGCCGCTGGTGGTGAACTGTCGCGCGGCGGCCTGAAGCGAGCTGACTGTTTCGAAGCTGTCCCGATCGGCAATGGTCGGGGCTAGCCGGCGTCCGTCGCGGATAGCTTGCGCAGGATGCGAAAGCGTAAGCGCCCGGCGTCCTGTTCGATACGCACGAGCCAGCGCCTGTTTGGGATATCGGTGCCGGCCGCGGTGCGGTAGGACGACGTGTGTAGCCGCCAGTCGCCATCGTGGCGTGATATGGTTGCGTTAGCCGCGCTGCCGTCGCCGAATTCCACCAGGCATTTCGTGTTCGAGGGCAGGTCGGACAGGGCATCGATAGCGGAAATCGTTCCGCGCTGGCCCGGGTACAGATGCGTATGCGTGGCGTGCAGGATCATCGGCCGGGGTAACCATGCTCATCGAACTGGCGAGAAAACTGGATCCGGCCGCAAGGCCGCGAAACAGGTAAGCCCCAACAGTAGCATAAAGCAAGGACCGGGACTTGCCGCAAGCCGCTCCCGCGGGTGCAAACCAGCCCGCTGAAAACAGGTATACTTTGGTCGCAACCGGCCCCATATAGGCCTGGTCAGTATTGTTGACGACACTATGACAGGCTCCGACAAAGATCTACCGCAAAAATCGAGCAGGGCCGCGGTCGATTCGTTTCTCGACCGGGTGCGCGCGACACCGGCGGCAAAGCCGGCCGGTGAGCGCGGCCGGCTGATGTTCGCGATGGACGCGACCGCGAGCCGCGAACCCACCTGGGACCAGGCCTGCCAGCTGCAGGGAGAAATGTTTCGCGAGACCGCGGCACTCGGCGGGCTCGAGATCCAGCTGTGCTACTACCGCGGTTTCGGTGAATTCGAAGCCAGCCCGTGGCTGACCTCGTCGAACGACCTGCTGCGCCGCATGACCAGCGTGTCCTGTCGCGGCGGACACACGCAGATCGAAAAGGTACTGCGCCAGGCGATCGCGCAGACCCGGCAGAAAAAAGTCCAGGCGCTGGTGTTCGTCGGCGACTGCATGGAGGAAGACGTCGACCGGCTGTGCCACCTCGCGGGCGAACTCGGTCTGCTCGGCGTGCCGGTGTTCCTGTTTCACGAGGGCGACGACGCCGTGGCGCAACAGGCCTTCAAACAGATCGCGCAGCTGACCCGCGGTGCCTACTGCGCTTTTGATGCGTCGAGCGCCGACCAGCTGCGCGACCTGCTGCAGGCGGTTGCGGTGTATGCCGCCGGTGGCCGCGCCGCGCTGCGGGATTTCGGCAACAGGCGCGGCGAACTCGTGCAGCGAATTACGCGCCAGCTGGGCAAGGACTGATCCGTGCCGCGGATATTGCTGCTGCTCGGCCTGGCGGTCGCGCTGTTCCTGCTGTTCCGCTGGATGATGCGCCAGCCGCCGCGCGTATTCTGGCAATCGTTCGCCATCCTGGTTGCGCTCGGCCTGCTGGCAATGGTCGTGACCGGCCGGGCACACTGGCTGACGGCGTTTTTCGCGGCGGCCCTGCCGTTTATCCGAACCTTTGCGCTGCTGCTGATCCAGTGGTTCCCGCAGCTGCGACGCCTGCTGCGCACGCGGGGGGCTGGCAGAACCGCTGCGCCACCGGGAGCCGGCCAGACGTCGACCGTGCAGGGCAAGTACGTTCGCATGACCCTGGATCACGATTCGGGTGACCTTGCCGGCGAAGTGCTGAGCGGGCGGTTCGCGGGCAGGACGCTGGACCAGTTGAGCCTCGATGACTTGCTCGCCCTGCTGCGGGAGTGCGGCGACGACGAGGAATCAATGGCCCTGCTGCAGGCGTACCTCGATCGCGTACACGGCGAAGACTGGCGGCAGCAGGCCGGCGCGGAAGAGCAGCGTCAGCAGCCGAGTCCGTCGCAGCAGATGAACCGCGAGGAGGCGCTGCAGATCCTGGGGCTGTCAGCTGACGCCAACGAGGAAGAGATTATCGAGGCCCATCGGCGACTGATGCAGAAGGTGCATCCCGACCGCGGTGGCTCCGCCTACCTCGCGGCCAAGATCAACCTCGCCAAGGATACGCTGCTCGGACGCTAGGTAGCGCTGACAGGCTGCGCTGGCCGGCAGGCGGATCCGGGTCCGGCATGCCAGTTCCTGAATCACTGCCAGGTACAAAAACCACCAATCATTGGTGCCGTTTTTCCTGTCATGAGCGGGCGTCGGGAAATCTGAGATCAGGGCCGGGGATCGCCAATAACGTGCACTCACAAATGACCCGATAATTTGTTATCGGGTCAAAAACCCTATAATCCGGCTGTTAGCGCGCTTAATTGATATGGCTATTTAGCCATACTTTTGTTAGGCTCACTCAATGGCCAAACCGGGTTTCGAGTGGGACGACGAAAAAGACCAGGTTAGTATTCAAAAACATGGCGTCTCGTTTTCCGAGGCCCAACATGCCTTCCTGGATGATAACCGAGTAATCGCCGAAAACCTGGAACACAGCGACGATGAGCAAAGATATTACTGTTTTTGGTCTAAATCAGGACAGAACTGGAATTCTTACGGTTAGATTCACTTGGCGAGGAGATCAAATACGTATTTACGGAGCCGGTTATTGGCGTAAAGGTAAAAAGATATATGAGCAAACCAATTCAATACAGTGACAAGCCAATTGGCAAACTGAAAATCGTAGCGGACTTCTTGCCTTCGCCCGAAGAGCTGGCCCTGAAAAACGAAAATACAAAAGTAACGATTTCGCTTAGCACCGAGAGTGTTGCCTACTTCAAAGGAATTGCAAAAAAGCATCATATGCAATACCAGAAAATAATAAGGCAATTACTGGATGAGTATGTGGCGGAACAAAAGCGACGCTAACAAGCGCATGCAGTCGGATTTTTTTGCCGGCTGCGCCATCAAAAAAGCCGCTGATGCTAGACGTTATAGCGATCCATGAAAATCGAAAAGATTTTTTCTCCGTCGAACCTCGAGTTATCAGAGCTTGGTGAAAGCTTCTGGAATTATGTTTTAAGCCAGCTTCCCGCCCTGCCTCATGAAACCGAGGATAAAAAGTTCCTTTTTTCGGTATCCGAGAGTTCTGTTTTCCTGGGAGGCATTGCCGGGAACGTCTACTGGAATGGATTGGAAATTGACGTGCTTTGGGTAAATGAAAACTATCGCGGGAGAGGTATTGCAAAGAAGTTACTTGAAGAGGCCGAAGAGTATGCCCGGAGCAATGGTGCCGTGATAGCATTTCTCAAGACTGTTGATGCCAAAGAGTTTTACATAAAGCAAGGCTATAAAGTTTATGGCCAGTTGGAAGACAGGCCGCTAGGTTCAGTTTTATTTCACATGAAAAAGCGCCTTGATGCAGACCAATCACTATAACAAGCGCATGCAATCGGACCAGTCCAGCCCACTCGCTACGCAAGTTTTCTGGCCGTTGATGCCGGGCGTTATGCATAACGATACGGAAATTTTGTGACTCGACTTTTTCTGATTTTCCTGTTGTCAATCCTGTCCACACATGTGCGGGCAAGTGATATGCCTTTTCTGGGATACATAGAGGACACTTTCCCAGAAATTGAATCAGTGATGTCTGAGTACTTCGATCTTTTCGAAACGGAGCAGTATATCTACGCCCTGAAATTTGGCTCGAATAACAAACTCACGATTATGATGGAGGATGGCGGGGCAGAGATTAAATATCCCGGTAAGCACACGAAAAAATACCTTGATTATCGGAAACGAATTATTCAGTTACCCAGGATTGATGTTTACCGGGAAGTTGACCGTACCTCTATCACGGTTTCGACAGCAGGAAAGTCCGGTGCATTTATCGAAGCTCAGCTGAACAGGTACTATAAGGCCCCCGAACCCAAATCCTGCGAAAATGCTGATTTAAATGCGGATGATTATTGTTTAGTTCATCTAAAGGGGCGGTGGTATATAACCTATCTTTGGTTCCCGCGTCAGGCGCAGTAGCAGAAACCTCACTACCTCAGTCCACCCGGGTCCACGAATCGGATTCTATAAACCTTTGTTAACACTGTATTCAATCGCGCCTTAAGGTAACCGTTGAACTTGAATCCTAAGCACGCGCATAACAAGCCCATGCAGTGAGACCTGGCCTACGGCCAGGCCGCCGATGCGAGGCGTCAAGAAGACAGAGACGGCGGCCAATTCGACGCCAGTGCCGGACATGGTCAGGATAGCAATGAGCGGCAGTACAGCTCCAGGAAAAACCTGGTGGCAAGACATGGGTGGCTGAGCCATCCCACCATTGATAATCGCTTTGCCAGCTTGCCAGTATCCGTTGCAGTAGATAGCTATATCCGCTATTCAGGAACAGTATTCAAATTAACGGTAAGCGGATAATCCGCGACAAGAGCCCATTGTCTATGCGGCTTCGCGAGGATTCATAATAATCGGTGTGCTTGTCAACCAGGGATCAAAATGACAGATATGCTGTTCCTGGAATCAAGACTGGATCCAGCACAGGTTTCCGGCCGGACAATGCACTCGATAAACCGGTGTCGGAGGCCGGGCAGCGTTATCACGCCGTGTTGATTTTTTCGAGCACCGCGCGTAGATCCTCGAAGCGTTGGCAGCGATAAGAGTAGTCACCGGTGTCTTGCGGCCAGGCGCCCCTGCCGCCGAGTATAAGACTGGCGCGGTGCTCGCGGCAGGCCGATTCGATCTCGCGGCAGGCACTGGACAATGACCCCGCATCCGTCGACCAGACGGATGCGGACAGCGCAACGGCGGCAGGACGAATATCACCGATTGCCCCGGTTATCTCGGCCACGGGTGTTTCGGCACCGGCCCACAGGCATTTATAAGCGGACGATTTAATGCACAGGCGCGCGAGCGACAGGCCCAGCGTATGTTGTTCGCCGGTCAGCGTTGCAAACAGGCAGGCGGGTGCACCTGCCGCAGTTGGCATCGACGTAACCACGGCCGTCAGCGCATGCTCGAGCAGGCCGGACGCGATATGTTCCTCGATGGTCGAAATTTTCCCGGTGCACCAGCGATCGCCGACTTCCTCGAGCACGTTGCCGAGGAAATCCGCCACCTGGAACCAGTCGCCGAGCCGACCGTGTAATTCGACCAGGGTCCTGCGCACGACCGCGGTATCGATGCCGGCGGTCAAGTGTTCTACCCAGTTGTCGACGCTGAGCAAATCGCCGGGCATTTCGCGGGCCTGCCCCTGCAGCAACGCCACCACGTCGGTCAGCCTGAAAGATCGTTGCCCCTCGGCGGTTTGAACGGAAGGCAGCCTGTCTTCGTCAGCCCAGCGCTCTATCGTGGTGGATGCAACGCCGAGGATTTGCATGGCCTTTTTGGTGCTGATTAATTGCGACATGTCAGTCAGTTCCATTTTTAGTTTGCCCCAAAGAAAACTGACTTTCTAATTGCTTTTAACTAATGCTGCCTGCGTATCCGCCCGTAAGGATTGCCACAAGTCACTGGAGACGGCCAGCGCACCCCGGAAAGCGACCCGGGAATCAGCCGGCTCCAGTTTCATTGGTGAATAAGAATCTGGTTCTGGATTTCGAGGGGGAGGGGTGGTGGGCCCGGCTGGACTCGAACCAGCGACCAAGGGATTATGAGTCCCCTGCTCTAACCAACTGAGCTACAGGCCCACATAGGCGGCGTATTCTAGCACCATGAATGCGGGTCGTCTTCTGCAAATATGGGTGGCTGGGAGTGCTTGTTTTGGTCTGATCCGGGGTGGCCTGCAGGTTGTTGTGGATCCCGCGATCAAGTCGCGGGATGACAGTGGAAGGGTCAGGTCGCGGGGTGACGGGGTGGCTTCAAATTGTCGCCCCGCGGCTTGGACC
>JASJCI010000007.1 GCA_030066085.1 Gammaproteobacteria bacterium
TGCGGGAATGCCTGGAACAACCTAGCCGGGCCAGGGACGGCCCGGCGAGAGCGGCACATGGATGTGCCGCTCGTGGCAAAGCCACGAGCGGAGCGTTTGCGGAAGGCATTCCCGCAGGCTCGACCAGGCAGTCTCGCTAGTCTTGTGTATTGCCGCAATTAAGGCGAGCAATCCGTCGGGTTATATGTTTATAGATAAGTCGTGTTTTTGTGATCGCGGTTATCTTTTATACTTGACCCTTTACGGTACCATCGTCGATTCGACGACCAGCGTCGCCCATAACCCGAACGAAACCATGTCCCAAGCACCCGATCTGTCTCGCTACGGCATCCACGACACCACCGAAATCGTTTACAACCCGGACTACGAAACGCTGTTCGCCGAGGAGACCGCGCCGGGTCTCGAGGGTTACGAGGTCGGCCGGGTAACCGAGTCGGGCGCGGTTGCGGTGGACACCGGAATTTTTACCGGCCGTTCGCCGAAGGACAAGTACCTGGTGCGCGACGACAGCACCCGCGACACCGTGTGGTGGTCCGACCAGGGCGACAACGACAACAAGCCGATCGATACCGCGACCTGGTCCAGCCTGCGCGACATCGTGACCCGGCAACTGTCCGGCAAGCGCCTGTTCGTGGTCGATACCTTCTGCGGCGCCAACCCCGATACCCGCCTCAAGGTGCGCTTCGTTACCGAGGTCGCGTGGCAGGCGCATTTCGTCACCAACATGTTCATTCGCCCGGCGCGCGATGAACTGGCCGGCTACGAACCCGATTTTGTCGTGCTGAACGGCTCCAAGACCAGCAATCCGGATTACGCGCGGATGGGCCTGAACTCGGAAAACTTCGTCGCCTTCAACATGACCGAGGGCATGCAGATCATCGGCGGGACCTGGTACGGCGGCGAAATGAAAAAGGGTATGTTCTCGATGATGAACTACCTGTTGCCGCTGCGCGGCATTCCGTCGATGCACTGTTCGGCGAACGTCGGCGAAGACGGCAGTGCCGCGATTTTCTTCGGCCTGTCCGGTACCGGCAAGACTACCCTTTCCACCGATCCGAAACGGCGCCTGATCGGTGACGACGAACACGGCTGGGACGAGGACGGTATCTTCAATTTCGAGGGTGGCTGTTACGCCAAGACGATCGATCTCAGCGCCGACGACGAGCCCGACATCTACAAGGCCATCCGCCGCGACGCGCTGCTCGAGAACGTGGTGGTCGACGACGATGGCAGGATCGACTACGCGGACGGTTCCAAGACCGAGAATACCCGCGTCTCGTACCCGATTTATCACATCGACAACATCGTCAAGCCGGTTTCCCGCGCCGGGCACGCCAGGCACGTGATCTTCCTGACCGCCGATGCCTTCGGCGTGCTGCCGCCGGTGTCGCGCCTCAGCCCCGAACAGGCCGAGTATTACTTCCTGTCGGGCTTCACTGCCAAGCTGGCCGGCACCGAGCGCGGAATCGATGAGCCCACACCCACCTTCTCGGCCTGTTTCGGCAAGGCATTCCTGAGCCTGCACCCGACTCGCTACGCCGAGGTACTGAAAGCGCGCATGGTCGAACACGGCAGCCACGCCTACCTCGTCAATACCGGCTGGGACGGCAGCGGCAAGCGGATTTCGATCAAGGCCACGCGCGCGATCATCGACTCGATCCTGGACGGTTCGATCGACGACGCCGACGCCGTCACGTTGCCGCTGTTCGGCCTGCAGGTCCCGGTCGGACTGCCGGGGGTCGACGCCGGCGTGCTCGACCCGCGCAGCAGTTATGCCGATCCCGCGGAATGGGAAACCCGGGCGCGCAAACTCGCCGGGCTTTTCATCGACAACTTCGACCAGTACACCGACAACGAGGCCGGCCGCGCACTGGTCGCCTTCGGCCCGCAGCTCTAGACCCCACGCGCCACCCCGGCTTGCGCTGACGCGAGTCGCAGGGTACAAAGTGGCTTGACCGGCAGACGGCGAGAACCGTCGTCACCGGCGGGAGGGCAAATGAAAAAAAAGGGCTACAGGATTCTCGAAAACGAGTGGATACCGCTGTCGGACGGGCGCCGCCTCGCGGCCCGCGTCTGGCTGCCCGACGGTACGAAAGAAAAACCGGCGCCGGCTATCCTCGAGTACATCCCCTACCGCAAGCGCGATGCCACCGCGCAGCGCGACGACAGCACCTACCCCGGCTTCGCCGCGGCCGGTTACGTCGGCGTGCGGGTCGATACATCCGGCAACGGCGAATCCGACGGGGACTGGGACGACGAGTATTCGCGCCGCGAACTCGATGACGGTGTCGAAGTCATCCACTGGATCGCCGGGCAACCCTGGTGTGACGGCAAGGTCGGGATGATGGGCATTTCATGGGGCGGATTCAACAGCCTGCAGATAGCCGCCCTGCGGCCCGAACCGCTCAAGGCGGTGATCGCGATCGGTACGACCGTTGATCGCTACAACGACGACATTCACTACAAGAACGGCTGCCTGCTCAATTCCAATTTCTACTGGTCCAACGTGATGCTGATGAATGCGTCGCGCCCACCCGACCCGGAACTGGTGGGGGACGGCTGGCGCGATAGCTGGCGCAAACGCCTGCAGTCGCAGCCGTTTCCGCTCGCGACCTGGCTGGCGCACCAGCGCCGGGACGACTACTGGAAACACGGTTCGGTCGGCGAGGATTACGCCGCGATCGAGATTCCGGCGCTGGTTATTTCCGGCTGGGCCGACGGTTACATCAACGCACCGCCGGCGGCGGCAACCAACCTGCAACAGGCCAAGGCCATCAACGGCCCCTGGATTCACAAGTATCCGCATTTTGCCTTCCCGCACCCGCGCATGGATTTTCTGCGCGAAGCAACCAGCTGGTGGGATCGCTGGCTCAAGGGCAAGCAAAACGGGGTCGAAGACCTGCCGGCCTACCGTGCCTACATCCTGGAAAACATCGAGCCCCTGCTGCGCCGCGAGCGCGACCCCGGACGCTGGGTCAGCGAGACCGAGTTACCCGCGCCGGATACGCGCCTGCGTAATTACTACCTTGCTCCCAATCGCCAGCTGCTCGATATTCCCGGCCGTACCAACGAAAAGACGCTGGCGTCACCGCAGGACACCGGCAGCAGCTGCGGCGAGTTTTTTACCGTGCGCCCGGACGGCGAGATGGCCACCGACCAGCGCCGCGACGATTCGGGTTCGCTGGTATTCGATAGCAGTACCCTGCATCAACCGGTGGAGATTCTCGGCCGCCCCAAACTGCGGTTGAAAATTTCTATCGATAAACCGTTTGGCAATATCGCGGTACGCCTGAGCGACATCAACCCGGGCGGCGCGGTAACCCGCGTCAGCTGGGGGGTACTCAACCTCGCGCATCGCAACGGCAACGAATGGCCGCAACCGATGGTACCCGGTGAATTCGTGTCGGTCGAAATCGAACTGAACGAATGCGGTTACCGCTTCATGCGCGGGCACAAGATGCGAGTGTCCATTTCCACCGCCTACTGGCCGATGATTTCGCCGCCACCCGAGGTGATTACCGCCACTATCCGGCTCGGTCCGGATGCCGGCATCACGCTGCCGGTGCGCGCGGGAGTCGATATCTACGACATGCCCGAGCCCAAGGACGAGTCGCCGTTGCCCGATTACCCGCAAAACACGCCCGATCGGCATCGTCGCTGGATCGAGCGCAATTTCCAGACCGGTGAATCGCACTACCGGATACTCGATGACAGCGGCGAAACCGAGGTACCGGGCCACGGTATGTGTTTTCGCGTCGAGCGCGACGAGCGCTGGACGATTGCAGCCGACAATCCGCTCAGCAATCGCGCCACGATCCGGCACGTCAGTCACATGCATCGCGGTGACTGGTCGATTCGCACCGAGGCGGAAAGTACATTCCGCTGTGATGCGACCCATTTCTTCATAAGTGCCAGCGTACGGGCCTTCGAAGGCGAGGAACTGTTCCACGAGCGTGTCTGGGACGAAATCGCGATACCGCGCGACCACATGTAGACGCGCAAAACAACACCGTCGGTCCGCTCGCCGATTGTAATTTACTATTGGGGGTCAATGTCGCAAAGTGCTAAAATCGTCAAAATTTTGGCACTTTCCGAGCATTAATATGGCCAGATTACCCCGCTACACAATAATAAACCAACCGCAGAACATCATTTTACCCGTCAAAAACGGCACCTCGGCGTTTCGCGAAGACCAGGATTACCAGTACTTTCACGACTGTCTCGATGCGGCCGCGTACAACTATCGTCTCAAGGTTCATGCTTTCGCGCTGACCCCTGGCGAGGTTTTCCTGCTGGCCAGCCCGGGACAGGCCGACAGCGTATCGCGCACCATGCAGTCGATCGGTCGCAACTACGTGCAGTACTTCAACGAGAGTTACAACGGCAGCGGAACCCTGTGGCAGGGACGTTACCGTGCGACCGTCATCGACGAACGCCAGTACCTGCTCGCCTGCAGCCGCTTCGTCGAAACCGCGCCGGTACGCGCCGGACTGGTCAAGGGGCCGCGGGCCTGGCGCTGGAGCAGCTACGCGCATAATGCGCGCGGCAAGATCGACCCGATGATCACGCCGCATCGCGAATACCTGCGCCTCGGCAAGAGCAGTGCCGAACGCGCCGACGCCTACCGCGCGCTGATCAAGCAAAAACTCGATCCCGTGATCGTCGCCGATATCCACGAAAAGACCCGCAAGGGCTGGGCCATCGGCGACAGTAAATTCATCAGGCGGATCGAGAAACTCGGTGGGCGACGGGCGGTACAATTGCCCAAGGGGCGCCCGCGCGGCAGCTAACCGGCTCCCGGCGACAGCTGCACGCACTCCGCGGTCGTCATATCGGCGAAACCCGGGGCGATCTCCGGGCCAGGGGTTATACTGGCATCTCGCAGTTGCTGACAGGCCCCGGATGGAACAGGATAAACGCGGCCCGGGACTCCGCTTTCCGCCACCCCTGCTGCCGCTCGCGGTGATCGCGGCAGGCTGGGGTTTGCACCATGTCTTCCCGCTCGCGCTGGGCAACACCGCCTGGCTCGCTCGCGTCGGCATGCTGCTGCTGGCGATCGCGGCACTGGTCGCAATGATCTCGCTGCTGCAGTTCCTGCGCGCGCGCACCCACGTCGAGCCCTGGCACCCGACTTCCACCGTGATTCGTCACGGCCTGTTTCGCTATAGCCGCAATCCCATTTACCTGAGCTTCTGCATTGCCACCGCCGGCGCCGGCCTGTGGCTGAACAACGCCTGGATCCTGCTCGGACTGCCGCCCCTGGTGCTGCTGCTGCAGCGCCTGGTGATCGCGCGCGAGGAAGCATACCTGGAGGCGAAATTCGGCGAGCCGTACCGCGACTACCGCAGACAGGTCCGGCGCTGGCTGTAAGCCGGCCTCAGGCGATCGCGCCGAACCGAACTTTCAGTATCGCGTTCGCCTTGTCGCCGATACGAACCTCGAGATCGATGACACCCTTGCCATGCTCGTTGAGACCGGTAACAAAGTCGCGACGTTGCGCATCGCTCGCGGCACAGCGGCACTCCAGGGGTCCGACCACGGGGCTGCGATAACGGATCTCGGCGCGTGCCACCACCAGCTGGGCCTCGCTGTCGATCGCATCGAGCATGTGCGTGGCCAGCGCCCACCCGGTCAGGATGCCGACAGAGTAGATGCTGCCGGCGAAACCCGTGCCGTGGATATTGACGTTGGGTTCCAGCGGCGCCACCACCCGGATCGATTCCGCCGCCAGTTCCCGGATGCGAAAATCCATCGCCGCGCTGAGCGGGATGTGCTGTCGTATCCGGGTCTCGAGTGATTCGGCCGCATCCATATCAATACCCCAGTGCGCGATCGACGAGATTCAGCAGGGATTCACCGGCGCGCAGTCGTCGGTAGTTTTCGGCGATATCGAAAATCGCATCGCCGAGATGGTAACCGGATACGTGCGGGGTCAGCTGTACGCGCGGATGCGACCACAGCGGATGTTCGGCCGGCAGCGGTTCCGCGGACATCACGTCGAGCACCGCGCCGCTCAACCGTCCCTGGTCCAGTGCCGCGATCAGGCCGTCTTCGTCGACCAGGTCGCCGCGACCCATGTTGATGAACAGCGCCCGCGACTCGAAGTCGGCAAAGCGATCGTAGTCGAACAGTGCGCGCGTAGCGGGCGTCGACGGCAGCACGCTGACGACATAGTCCGCGCCGGCGACGGCCTCGGCAAATTTCGCCTGGCCGGCAAAACAGTCGATCCCGGGTAACTGTTTCGGGCTGCGACTCCAGCCGCTGACGACGAAACCGTTGGCCAGGAAGCGTTGCGCCACGAGGTTACCGATTCGCCCCAGCCCGAGTACCGCGACGCGGGTTTCAGCGGCCTTGCGGGGCGGATAAGCCTGCCACTCGGCGCGCGCCTGCTGCGCGTGGTACTGGCGCAGATGACGCTGTTCCTGCAGCACGTAAGCCAGCGCGTACTCGGCCATCTCGGCCCCGGAGGTGCTGGTCTGAAGACGCGTGACCCGCACCTCGGCGGGCAGGTTTTCATCCGCCAGGATCGCGTTGACACCCGCCCCGGTCTTTTGCACCAGCCTGAGATTCGGATAACGCAGCGCCTCGCCGGGCAGGTAAGTGCTGACCGTCAGCATCTCGATCTCGGCCGGGTCCCCGGGCTCGGCCCCGGTGCGAATATCGGCGTCCGGAATCCGCCGCAGCAGCTCCGCGCGCAACTCATCGTCGGTCATCCAGTCCGGGTGCTTGATGTCGATCAACAGGGCCATGTTCGGGTCTCCGGGGCAAATGCCGGCTTTGCCGGGGCAAAACCGATGGCGAATCTTAGCCGATCGCGGACCGGGCGGTAAACCGCAGGCTCGCGCGGGCAGACAGGTATCGCACGGCGAGGACGCCGGGGTGCGCGGGCAGGCATGCGCGCAATCCCGTCCGCCGCTACGCTCCCGGACCGGCGATCGCGGCGATCATTTTGTTCTTTCACCGGCGTGCCCGAGGGCTTATGCTATTCGGCGTGAAGCGTTGTGCCAACCAGCCGCGGCCGCCCGCACCTCCCGCAGGGTGAGTACCATGCTCCGGGCCAATCTCCTGCATCCGTGCCGGGTCAACAGCGACGAGGCCGGCCGCGTCAACGGCCAGTTCAGTTTTTCCGTGGTTTCCTGAGCGAGCCAGCGCCGCCAATGCGAGTCGACCGCCTCGATCACCTCGTCCTGACCGTCGCCGATATCGAGACCACGGTGGAGTTCTACCGCGCGCTACCGGGCATGCGGCGGGTCGATTTCGGCGAGGGCCGCGTGGCGCTCGCCTTCGGCCGGCAAAAGATCAACCAGCACCAGGCCGGCCGCGAGTTCGAGCCCAGGGCCGGTCGGGCCACCCCGGGCAGTGCAGATCTTTGCCTGATCGTCGATACGCCGGTCGCCGATGCCGTTGCCGAACTCGTAGCGGCCGGCATCGAGCCGATCGAAGGCCCGCTAACGCGGACCGGCGCCACCGGCGCGATCCGCTCGCTCTACTTCCGCAATCCGGACGGCAACCTGATCGAGATATCCAACTACATCGACCCTGGAGAAAGTGCATGATCATCGATCACATCGGGCTCGGCGTATCCGACTACGCCCGCAGCCTCGACTTCTACCGCCGCGCGCTGGCACCGCTCGGTGTCGAGCTGATCGTTGAAATCGAGGGCTGGGCCGGCCTCGGCCGCGACGGCAAGGCCGAGTTCTGGTTCGGCCCCGAAGCCGCGCCGCAGCGGCCGATGCATATCGCCTTCAGCGCCCGCGATCGCGCGACGGTGGATTCCTTTTACCGCGCTGCGCTCGAGGCCGGCGGACTGGACAACGGTCCCCCCGGGGTCCGCGCAATCTATCATCCCGACTACTACGGCGCCTTCGTGCTCGACCCGGACGGGCACAATATCGAGGCGGTCTGCCATGCCCCGGCCTGACATCGCGGCCGCGCGCAGCGCGGTGCACGGCGTGTCGCGCCGGTGAAACAGCTGTTCTGGCTGCGCCCGGATCGAATCGCGGGCCGCGCGGGACCGACGGTGGCACCGTGGCAGCCGATGGAACTCGCGGCCGGCGGCATCGGCGCGATCCTGAGCGTCAACGACGGCCGCTCGGTTTACCCGGACGACCTGGTCGCCGCCGGCATCGAATATGCCAGCCTGCCGATGGAGGACAATGCCCCGCCGCGCGACGGCGATTTCGAACGCTGCGTGGAAGTTTTACCGGCAGCCTATGAATTCATTAGCGTCCAGCTGGCGCGCGCTCGGCGCGTGCTGATTCACTGCACCGCGGGCAAGGACCGCACCGGCCTGACCATGGCTTACTACCTGTGCCGGGCGGAACGCTATGCACCGCGCGATGCGATCGCCGAGGTGCGGCGGGTGCGCCCGCCAGCGTTGTCGGCAACGGGTTACGAGTCGTTTGCGATCGACGTGCTCGACCACCTGCTGGCGGAATCGAATTGACCGACTGGGTACACTTCGGCGTACTACTGCTGTTTACGCTGCTGGTTGCGTCAGTGCTTGCGTGGTTTCGGCTGTATCGCTACTTCGGCGGCGAGGGCCCACCGCCGGGTTCTCGCCATCGACGCAGCTGGCAGTTGCTGCTGGCGGCAATCGCCGCGCTGCTGATCCTGCTCGCGGTCGTGATCGTGCTGTCAAGCGACCCCGGCGATCCCGACGACTACTACTTCTGGTACTGAACGGGGCTCCCGGCCAGGTTTTACCGGCAATCCGCGCGGTATCCCCGCAAAAACGGCAACCCCGGGCAAAGCAGGCAGCTAAACGATGATATCGAGCTCGGCCACGGGTTCGGCCAGCGCTGTCGACTGCGCCGGGCGAAAGTGCATGGTCACGCTTTCGCGCAGGGCGGCCGGGATGCGCCGGTAGAGAAAATCGCGTGCATTGTCCGGATGATCGGGCAGGTAAAACTGGGTGGTCAGGCGTTCGCGCCCGTCGACCAGCACCTTGACGTGAATGTGCGGCGTGCGCCCCGTGTAAGGCACCGGCTTGATGGTGCGGAACTGGTAGCGCCCGTCGCTGCCGGTCAGGTCGTGACCGAATCCCTGGAAACCGGCATCGCGCGCAGTCCAGCCGAAATCGCCGCGGTGCAGGTAACGTCCGCGCACGTCACACTGCCAGATCTCGACCCGGGCTCCCGCCAGCGGCCGGCCAGAGGCATCGAGCACGCGGCCACCGAGGCGCACGATTTCGCCACCGGCCTGCTCGACCCGGCCGTCTATCCTGACCAGGTCGTTGTCGACGTCGTCGAAACGCATGTCGCCGGTCGGGTAGAAAGGTCCCTCGCTTGCTGCCGGCGTCAGCTCGGCGGCCGCCACCGCACCGGCTACCGGCAGGCTGACGAGGCCGAGCAGCAGGCGTCGGCGTTTGCGGTTGGCTGGATCATTCATCTCGCTGTACCTACAATGCACACAAACAGTGTAGCATCGGACCGCCGCAGGCGGTGAAAGTGCCGTAACCCGTGCCCGCAGGAGCCCGAACCAGGATGCACGATGACAACAAGCCCGTACGCGACTTCATCGGCTACGCCGATCAGCCGCCCGAGGTGGTCTGGCCCGACGAGGCCCGGATCGCGATCAACTTCTGTATCAACTACGAGGAAGGCGGCGAACTCTGCGTCCTCAACGGCGACGATCGCTCCGAGGTCCGCCTGTCGGACGTTGCGGTCACGGCACGCATGGGTTCGCGCGATCTCAACATCGAGTCCAGCTACGAATACGGCGCACGGGTCGGTTACTGGCGCCTGCTGCGTGCGTTCACCGCTCGCGGCCTGCAGGCCACGGTCAACCTGGTCGGCCTGGCCGGCTGGCAGAATCCACGCGCGCTGCAGGCGATGATCGACGCCGGTTTCGACCTGCAACCGCACGGCTGGCGCTGGATCGACTATCATGACGTCACCGAAGCAGACGAACGCGAATATATCCGCAACAGCATCGAGCAGGTGCGCGAACTCACCGGTGAAGCCCCGCTCGGCTACTACGCCGGCCTGCCGTCGCTGAACACCCGCCGGCTGGTCGCCGAGGCGGGCAACTTTCTCTACGATTCCGACGTTTACAACGACGACCTGCCCTACTGGTCGCAGGATTACCCGCAACTGCTGCTGATCCCCTACTCGCTCGACACCAACGACTCCAAGTTCGGCCGCGCCGAGAGCGACTACCAGCTCGGCGACGAATTTTTCACTTATCTCAAGGATAGTTTCGACATTCTCTACGCCGAGGGTGAAACCAGCCCCAAAATGATGACCGTGGGCCTGCACGCACGCCTGATCGGCCGTCCCGGGCGCATCGCCAGCCTGCATCGCTTTCTCGACTACCTGCTCGGGCACGACCGCGTGTGGATTTGCCGACGCAACGATCTCGCGCGCTACTGGGCGGACAACTACCCGAATCCCGCCGCCTGAGCACCTTCAACGTTAGCCGACCTATTCAATCCGGGCGGTTGCCAAGCGGCGGGATTATGCGACAATCGGGTTTTTGCACGACCCCCAGAGCACGATGAGCACGACAGATCTTCTCGCCAGCCTGCAGAACAGCTTCATCGGCCGCGATACCGAGTATCCGACCGTCGACGGCAAGCGCGGGCCGCGCATTTACCTCGATTCGGCTGCTTCCACGCTAATGATGGGACCCGCCTACGACGTCGGGCACGAATTCCTGGAGCACTACGCCAGCACCCATTCCGACCTGCACTACGCCGCGCGCGGCGCCTCGCACGCGTTCGAGTGGGCGCACGACAAGGTCCTGGAATTCGTCGGCGCCGATCCCGCGAACTACTGCTGCTTCTTTGCCGGCAGCGGCGCCACCGCCGGCTTCAACCGCATGGCGGCGAGCCTCGCGCGGGCGCGGCCCGGGCGCGACGTGGTGCTGGTATCGGAAATGGAGCACCATTCCAACGATCTGCCGCATCGTCATCACAACGCGGAGGTCGTACACATTCCCTGCGAGGGCGAGTTCGAACGCTACGGCGGGCTCGACATGGAAAGCCTGCGGGCAACCTTCGATCAGTACGGCGAGCGCGTCAACTACATCGCGGTGACCGGTGCGAGTAACGTATCGGGTGCTATTACCCCGCTGGCCGAGGTAGCCGCGCTGGCCCACGCCGTCGGCGCCTACCTGATCGTCGATGCGTCGCAGATGATCGCGCATGCGCCCGCCGACATGGACGCGGCGGACGTCGACGTGCTGGTGTTCTCGGGGCACAAGATTTACGCACCCGGATCGCCCGGCGCCGTTATCGCGAAAAAATCCGTGCTCGGCGAAATCAAGCCCGCCGAGCTCGGCGGTGGCATGGTCGACGACGTCTACATCGCCGAGTACATGCCGACCGCGACGCTGCCGGACCGCGAGGAAGCCGGCACACCCAATATCGTCGGCGCGATTACCCTCGGCGCGGTACTGGACCTGCTGACGCGCGTCGGCATGGACAAGGTACGCGAAAAGGAAATCGCGCTGATCGACTACGCCTGGAAAGAGCTGTCGGCAATCGACGGCGTTACCCTGTACGGACCCGACCCGGCCGAGGTAGCGCGCACCGGCACGCTGACCTTCAACATCCGCGGTTTCGACCACGGCCTGACCGCCGCGGCGCTGAACGACTATCACAACATCCAGGTGCGCAACGGCTGTTTCTGCGCCCACCCTTACGTGCGCGAACTGCTCAAAAAGGAACTGTGGGAAATGGACATCGACCCCGACGCGCCCAACGCCGAGGGCGACATCGAGCGCAAGCGCGGCATGGCACGCGCCAGCCTCGGCCTGTACACGACCCGGGCGGACCTCGAAGCGCTGGTCGCCGCGGTCAGGGACCTGGTGGCGCGGCGCGACGAGATCAAGTCACAGTACGAGCCGATCGGCAGTAACGGTTACCGCCACCGGCAATTCTCGCCGCCGGCGGGCGACATCTTCGATCCCGCGCGCAACCTGGAGAATTTCCTCGCCCGCAGCGCCTGAACCCGGGCCGGCGGCCGCGCGGCAGGATCAGGCTTTCGCCTGCTGATCGAAGAACGATGCCGACTCCGGCATCTGCGGCAGCGGGATATCGAAATCCCCGCAGCGAATGCGATGGGTCGACACTCCCCTGACGAGCTCGCCCTGGTTTCGATTGGGGACCGGGTTCGGTGAACAGGGCACCGCATCCTCGGCCGAGTAAACCGCGATGAACAGCGTGCGCGGTTGCCGCGAGCGGTTCGGCGCCGAGCCGTGCAGCAGGCGGGTATGCATCAGGCAGACCGAACCCGCCGGCCCGGTGCAGGCGACCGCGGCGGCCTCGCATTCCCGGGCTACTTCATCATCGACCGCACCGGTGAACACACCATCATGCCAAAGGTCGTGAATCCTGCCACGATGCGACCCCGGTACCACCCGCAGCGGGCCATTGTCGTCGGTAACCTCGTCGAGCATCAACAGCGCCGTAACCAGGTCGTCGTTGCTGTGCGGCGTGAACGGAAAGTCCTGGTGCCACTTGACCGCGGTAGCCGCCCCCGGCAGCTTCGAGTTGATCTTGCTGTGGTGAAACTTGACGTTCGGCCCGATCAGGTCGGCAACCGCGTCGGTCATGCGGCTGTCACGCACGACCTCGAGAAAAATATCGGCAACGTCGGTCGGTGCGTTGACCCGGCGCAGCGCCGGCCGCTCGCGCCGGTGCCCGGGTTCGAGATCGAAACGCGCCCGGCCGTCGACGGTTTCGCCCCAGGCGCGCTCGTGCGAGCGACTGGTTTCGACCCACTCGGCAAATTGTGCCCGCATCGAGGCCAGCGCGTGCTCCTCGACCGCGTTTTCGACCAGCAGGAATCCGTCGCGCTCGAATTGCGCGACCCGTTCGTCATCCAGGTACAGCATGTCGGCTCCGGTAAATGCGCGGACTATAACCAAATCCACGCCGACGATAAATTGCGTAATCCTGAATCGCCGCCTCGGGTTTTTCGATCCAGCGGCCGATTGACATCCGCCTGCGCGATGCTTACTAATAACGCTTTGCGACGAGGAACCGGCATGGCATTGAAAAATCCCGCCGACAAGGGCCTGCAGACCCGCGCGATCCACGCCGGCGAGGGGCCGGACCCGGTCACCGGCGCGTCTTCCCCGAACCTCGTGATGTCCAGTACTTTCGTGGTCGACGAGGAAGTCAGTTTCTCGGCCAATAACATGACCGCGGAAACGCCGTACGTCTATACCCGCTGGGACAACCCGACCACGCGCCAGCTGGAAACCAAGCTCGCACTGCTGGAAAACGCCGAGGCCTGTCTCGCCTTCGCCTCCGGCATGGCCGCCAGCTGCGCGGTCATGCTGGCGCACCTGAATCCGGGTGATCATCTCGTGCTCAGCAATACCAACTATCCCGGTACCGCGGAGCTGGCGCGCGCAACCCTGACGCGGCTCGGCGTCGAGGTCACCCCGGTCGATACCTCGGAACCGGCGCAGATTCGTGCGGCGATGCGCGATAACACCCGCATGGTCTGGCTGGAAACTCCGTCCAACCCGCTGCTGCGACTGGCCGACATCCGCGAGGCGGCATCCATTACGCAGGCACAGGACGCACTGCTGGTGGTCGATTCGACCTTTGCCTCGCCGGTGGCCACGCGCCCGCTGGAGCTCGGCGCCGACCTGGTCGTGCACTCGCTAACCAAGTACATCGGCGGTCACGGCGACGCGATGGGTGGCGCGGTCTGTGGCGAACAGGCGCTGATCGGCGCGCTGCGCGGCGAAGCGCTGGTGCACTACGGTGGCGTCATCAGTCCGTTCAACGCCTGGCTGATCATGCGCGGCATGGCGACGCTGCCGCTGCGCATGGCCTGCCACCAACAAAATGCGCTCGAGGTTGCGCGCTTTCTCGAGCAGCACCCGCGGGTGGAAATGTGCCGTTACCCGGGTCTCGAATCGCATCCCCAACATGCGCTGGCGCGCGCGCAGATGGACAACTTCGGCGGCATGCTCTGCTTTCGCTGCGCGGATCCGCGCGCGCTGGCGGCACGCATGATGGAACGACTCGAGGTCATCCACTACGCGGTTTCGCTCGGCCACCACCGCAGCCTGGTTTACCTGATGTCGACCGAGGACCTGATCGGGTCTTCTTACCGGCTCGAGGGCAGCGAACTCGCACGTTACCGCGAGCTTGCCGGCGACGGCATCTTCCGCCTGTCGATCGGGCTGGAGGATGCCGCCGACCTGATCGACGATCTCGCGCGGGTGCTGTGATGGCGGACGACGAGGCAGACATCAGCGCGGCCGCCGCCGGGATCCTGGCCGACATGTACCGCCAGGGTCTCGCGCTGCCGCGGGCCGAAAACCTGGCGCAGTTTCGCGCCGCCACGCGTGCCGGTTACGAACCCGCGGTACGCGCCGCGATCGACGCCTTCGACGGCAGCATCGAGGATACAGCCGCGGGTGAAGTCGCCTGCAAACAGGTGACCCCGACCGGCTGGCGCGAGGACGACCCCGTGATCCAGTACGCCTACGGCGGGGGCTACGTCAGCGGCAGCCCGTTCGAAGACCTGCTGGTTGCGCTGCCGCTCGCGCGCGCGAGCGGCGCACGCATCATCATGGTCGACTATCGCCTGTCGCCGGAACACCCCTATCCCCGGCCACAACAGGATATGCAGCAGGCGTATGGCGCGCTGGTCGAGGAATACGCTGTCGAGCGCATCGCGCTGTGCGGCGAATCGGCGGGCGGCAACCAGGTACTCGGGCTCTTGCTGCACCTGCGCGACAGGGGCATGGCCATGCCCCGCTGTGCCGCGCTGCTGTCACCCTGGTGCGACCTGGGCAACAGCGGTGACAGCCACGCGTTCAACGACGGCCGCGACCCGTCGCTGAGTAATCACTGGGTCGACCTGGCCGCGCGCCTGCACGCCGGCGGTCACCCGCTCGCAGACCCCGGCATCTCGCCGCTGCACGGCAACCTCGAAGGCCTGCCGCCGATCATGATCACCACCGGTTCACGCGACCTGCTGCTCAGCCAGTGCCTGCGCCTCGCGCAACGCCTGCGCGCGGCCGGTAACGACTGCGACCTGCGCGTGTGGGAAGGCCTGTGGCACGTGTTCGAGTTCTACCCGATTCCCGAGGCCGAGACCTCGCTGGCCGAGATCGCCGGCTTCATCCGCGCTCACAGCCGGGCGTAGATCTCCCGGTTGACGTTGCAGTAGCCGTCACCGCGGTGGCTGACCCGCTGACCGGTGTAGGCGTGCAGCGCCGGCAGCGCATGAAACGGAATCGACGCCAGGTAATGGTGCTCGGCGTGGTAGGGCATGTTCCAGGCCAGGAAGTTCAGCCATGGCGTGGTGTAGGTGGTACGCGAGTTGGCGAGCATGTCGTCACCGTGGTCACAGCCTCGATGTTCCGCCATCAGGAACAGCCGCAGCAGCGGCTGGGTCAGCAACGCGGGCAGGATCCAGTACCACCAGATCGCGCCATTCGAGGTCACCAGGCTCAGCACCAGCAGCGCCGCGTAAGCGGCGACGTGGATACGCGCTTCGAGCACGATGCCGGGATGTTTCGCCGGATCGATATAGGCTTCGTCGACCCGCCCGCCGGCATGCTGCAGCAGCAGGCGAACGTTTTCCTTCCACAAGGGTATGCCGGAAACCCGGTACCAGTAGCCGCCACGGGTCAGCGGCGGCTGTCCGATCAGCTCCGGATCACGTTCAGGATCCTGGGTGTGACGGTGATGGGCATAGTGAAACGCGCGAAACCAGCGCGCCGGGATCAGCAGCAGGAAGCCGATCGGCGCGGCGGTCCAGTCGTTGAGCCAGCGGCTGCGAAACGCGGTACGGTGAATGGTTTCGTGCAGCGGCGCGAACAGGAATGTCAGCAGCGCACCGTAGATCAGCAGCGCCGGCAACAGCAGCAGCCCCGAACTCGCGGCGAGCGCCAGGCCGGCCAGCAGCAACAGCAGCAGGTGCGCGCCGAGCTGCAGCAGTCCACGGGCGTTCGAGCGCCGCGCGAGGCGCTGCAGGACATCGGCCGGGAGCCTGGCGGATTTTGCGTTCATGTCAGCGGGTAGGTTTCAGCAACCTCGTATTGTACGCCATGGCCGACGGTGCGAGAGCGCAGCAGGACAAAATCGTCGACCCGCCAGCGCACCGGGGCGAGTTCGGTCACCGGGGGGGCCGCGTTCAGCTTGCGCGCGAACGTCAGGTGCGGCCTGAAGCGACGACGCTCCGCGCGATAGCCGCAGGGCGCCAGCACTCCCGCCAGCGCCGCGTGCAGCCCGGCAAGCGCCGTTGGCGTGGATTCGGGCCCCAGCCAGCCCACCCGCGGCGGCGCAAAGAAACCGACGCGGTTCATTTTCAGTTCGAACGAATCCGCGCGCACCGAGCGCGCGGCGAAGAGCATTTCCCGCATTGCGTCGCGCGCCACGTTGCCAATGAAATGCAGCGTCAGGTGCAGGTTGTAAGCGGGTACCCGGCGCGCCGGGCGCTCGATGGTGACCTGCTGGCAGGCGCGCTGCAGCGCGGCGCGCGTGGACTCGTCGGGCCACAGCGCAAAGAAGATTCGCTCCTGGTTCGCTTCGATCACCGCGGCTCAGGGCAACGGTACGTCGGGCACCCAGACGTAACCGTCGTCATCGATGACGTGCGCCTCGCGCAGGCCGTGATCGGGCTGGTCACGCGGGCCGTCGAGCACGCGAAAGCCGAATTCGGCGGCACGCGCGGCAACCGCGTCGGGATCGCAACCGTGCAGGCGCAGTTCCGCCCCCGCCCCGCGGCGGCCCGCAGCGCGGGTATCGCCGAGCAGCGGATGCGCGTCGTAAGTATGGTCCGCATGCAGCATCCACTGGCTGCCGCAGCCGGCCACGATCAGCAGGTCTTCATCGGCATGCAGCAACGCGGCGCCCAGCACGTCGCGCTGAAACACCAGCGCGCGCGCAAGGTCGGCGCTCAGCAGGTTGATGCTGAAGCTGGTCAGCGACCGGCCGTAGTCGGGGGGTGGCATGGGCGGTCTGGTGGTGCTCTTCTTCACTGGTAGTTGAGGCTGCCGGTGGGATCCTTGAAATAGGTATCGCGCGCCACTTCCCCGACACGCACGGTGATCTGCAGCGCATCCGACAGGTGCAGGTGGTAGTAACGTTTCACCAGGTCGAGGCATTCGCGACCGATGGCCTGGCGGATCTCGAGACTACGACCGGCGAGAAACTCGATATCGACGTGAATGAAGGCGCTGTCCGGGTCACCGTCGCCGATGTACACGTGCTCGGCAGGTCGTGCACGGCTCTTGCAGTTGTCGAGGCGAATACCCCCGACCCGGTGCAGGACCTGGTGAATGTCGTCGAACAGCGCGCGGAAATCCGGCAGTTCGGGCAGGTTTTGCGAGTACTCGAGCACGATATGCGGCATGGCACGCGTCCGGTGATTTGCCGCTATGGTAAACCCGCCGCGCCTGATCGCCAACTACCGCCGATGCCGGGCGACCGGGCCTGGAATCGGCGCGAACTCCTTCACGCGCCAGACCGGGTCCTACACGCTGGAAACGTCGGCGATCTGATGCCGGGCAGCAGGCATCACCCTGACCCGCGTTACCCGGGGCGAAAGCACCGGATGCTCGCGGCGGCCAGGCCGAGAATCAGCAGGAACACGATGATCATGCCCTGCCATTGCAGCCCGTCGTAGAGATAGCCCGGCAGCCAGGATCCGAGGGCACCGCTGAAGTAGTAAATCGAGACATACAAGCCGTTGACCACACCCTTGTGTTCCCGCGCGAGGTGGTTGGCGAGTCCGGACAGCAGCGCGTGGATCAGGAAAAACCCCGCGGCGAGAAAAAACATCATCACGATCAGCCCGCGGTAGGCCACCAGCAGCAGCATGACCAGGCCGAACGCATGTAGCGCGAGGCCAATGAACAGCCCGCTGCGTTCATCGCGTAATCGCCGGCTGATCGCTTCGCTGGCGAAAGAGACCGGTGCGCCGACCAGGTAACCCAGGTATAGCAGTGATATCAGCAGCGGCGTAGCCCCGGGATCTAGGTCACGCAGGTGGAACGGCACGATATTCAAAATGCCCGAGAAAACGAAAAACACGCTGGCCAGCGCTACAAACATGAGTCGGTAGTTGGGATTCCCCAGTACGCGCAGCGCGCTGCGGGAATCGATGCGACTGAAATTGATATCGGTGTCCGCGTCGACGCGCAACAGCAACAGCAGCGGCAGCAGCTGCGCCAGGCCGATAACGACAAAGGCGCTGTGCCAGTCGAAAGCGCTCGCGATCACGCCACCGACCAGGCGGCCGGCGAAACCGCCGAGGATGGTGGCCCCGATATAATATCCCATGACCCGCCTTACCCCGTTGGCCGGTGCCATGCTCGCGCAATAGGTCATCAGGGCGGTAAAAATTGCGGGCAGCAGCAGGCCCTGCGCCAGGCGCAGCGCGACCAGGTGCCAGAACTCGCTGGCGAAATAAAAACAGACCTGGTCCAGCGCGAGCAGCGACAGCGCCACGATCAGCATGAGCTTTGCCGGCACCGCCTGCAAAATATAGCCATAGACGATCGGGGCAATGGCGAGCGGCAGCATCGCCACGGTCATCAGCAGGCCTGCCTTGCCGGCGGACACGTCGAAGGTTTGCGCCAGCAGCGGCAGCATGGGTTGCGGTACGTACAGCGTGCTGAACGAAATAACCGTCGCTATCAGTGCAACCAGCAGGTTACGCGACAGGATCATCGCGGCTGCAGCCTACTCCGGCGCAAATTGCTTGCTGAAAGTAAACGCACCAGGACCAGGGCCGTCGCGTCGCAGGTAATCGAGTCGTTCGGCGGCCTCCTCGAGCGTCGGGATACTGCCGGCCGGGATCCACCAGAGCACCGCGTAAGCTTCCTGCATGCGCTCGAACCAGCGATGGCGCTGCGCCAGCACTTCCCTGTGGGCCGAGCGAAACGCGTAATCGCGCAGCGACTCGACATCCCGCCAGACGCTCAGGTTGACCAGCAGGTCCGGGCCGAAAAAATCGATCGCGGTAGCGTCACCCTCGTCGGTCTGCAGGCGCCAGACGAAACCCGGCGACTCGTCGGCCAGCGCGTTGATGTCTTCGAGGCGGGCGACGAAGTCGGCCATTGCGGGCGCATCGAACGCGTATTTCATGCGCGCGATATTGAGCTGGGCTAGGTGGTGGTCGGCCATGCGCCTGGCGGAGGTATTCGGCAACAGGCCCAGAGCTTGGTCGAGATTCGAGTGGCAGTCAAGCCGGCGGCTCCGGCGGCAATATCAGTCCACCGGTGTCGGCGGCGGCAGCTCGACTCCGAGCTCGGCCAGCACCAGCCGCAGCCGATCGGGATAATCGGTGATGATGCCGTCGACACCCATCGCAACCAGTTCGCGCATGCGTTCGCGCTCGTTTACGGTCCAGACGATAACCCGCAGGCCGAGCGCCCGCGCCTCGGCAATCCTGCGCGCATCAACCTCGAGGTGGTACGGCGACCAGATGCTGCCGCCGGCCTCGCGCACGGCGCGCGCGGCGCTGCCGCCGAAGTCGTCGATGTCGAGGCCACCGAGCCACGGGGAGGCGCCGCCCCGCCCGGTTTGCAGGTTGCTGAGCCAGTCCTGGTCGACACTCAGGTAAGCGGTCTCGATTTCGGGCGCGAGTTGCTGGATCGCCGCGAGCGCGCGCCAGTCGAAAGACTGCACGGTAACGCGCTCGCCGAGGCCCCGAGCCCTTACCAGCTCGACCACCGCGGCGGCAAACTCGCGCGGCGGCCAGGTGGCATCGGGCGCATCCGGTCGCAGCTTGATTTCGACGTTGAACCTTACCCGCCGATTGTTGGCGCGCTCGACCAGGTCGAAAACCTGCGCCAGGGTCGGCGCCGGCGTGCCGTCGACCGCAACCTGCTCGGGAAAACGCCGGGCATAGCGGTGCGAAGGATTCAGGCGACCCACGTCGTAACGCTGCGCCTGCGCCAGCGTCATCGAGCGTACGGTTGCGCTGTCGCCTGCCAGCCAGTCGCCGTCCGGGTCGCGCGCGAGTTTCGGCTCGAACACCGGATCGTGCATGACCAGCAGCTGCCGGTCGGCGGTCATCGCCAGGTCGAGTTCGAGGGTGGAAACGCCGATCGCGAGCGCGCCGGCAAATCCCGGCAGGGTGTTTTCCGGCAGCAGGCCGCGCGCACCCCGGTGCCCCTGCAGGTCCACGGCCTGCAGGCCCTGGCTCGATACAGTCAACACGATTGCCAGCAGGATTGTTCGCCACATGCTCATTTCCGACATTTCCCGTTGAACGGGCCGCGACCGCGGGCGCGCTGCAAAAAATTCCCGCCGATCATATCCCGGATACCTGGCCGCTTCAAACCGTCGCCGGCGCCAGGCGAAGGCCGGGTGGGGCCTTTTCCGCTACACTGCCGCCCATGGAGTTATGGATTCCCCTGACGATCGCGGCGGCGTTCCTGCAGAACCTGCGATCGATGATGCAAAAACACCTGCGGGGCCGCTTGTCGACGCTGGGCGCGGCTTACGTGCGTTTCGTCTACGGGCTGCCGGTCGCGCTGGTGTTTTGCATCGTCGTGCTGTCCACCAGCCGGCAACCAGCGCCGGCTTTCGGCTACGATTTTCTGACCTATGCGCTGCTCGGCGGAATCTGCCAGATCATGTTCACCGTGTTCCTGCTGTGGCTGTTCTCGTTGCATAACTTCGCCGTCGGCACCACGCTATCCAAGCTGGAAACCGTGATGGTGGCAATCTTCGGCCTGCTGCTGCTCGGCGACCCGTTGAGCGATCCGGTAATCATCGCCATCATCATGAGCAGCGCCGGACTGCTGTTTCTCGGCGCCGGGCAGGAACGAATGAATGTCGCCAGCCTGCTGTACGGCCTGCTGCGGTTCCCGACCCTGGTCGGCCTCGCCTGCGCCGCCTGGCTCGGCATGAGCGTGGTGCTGTTTCGCGCGGCGTCGCTGTCGCTGGGGCTCGACGGGTTCATGGTCGCGGCGGCCTTCACCCTGTCCGTGGTGCTGATCCTGCAGACGGCATTGATGGGCCTGATCATCGCCTGGCGCGAACCGGGCCAGCTGTCCCTGGTGCTGCGCCACTGGCGCCCGGCCGCGCTGGTCGGCATCAGTGGCGGGCTCGCGTCGATCGGCTGGTTCAGCGCGTTTACGCTCGAAAACGCCACCCACGTGCGTGCATTGGGACAAATCGAACTGTTGTTCACCTTCATCGCGACCGTGCTGTTTTTCCGCGAAAAAATCACCCGCGCCGAAATCCTCGGCATCATCCTGATCAGCGCCGCGATCCTGATTATCCTGCTGCACTGATTGCGCGGTCGACTTGTATCGGTGCCCGCGTTTTTCTATAGTCGCCGGCATCCCGGCAGCCCAACCCTGCAGCCGGACAGGAAAACCACCGGAATGCCGCATGTCCAAAAGTTACCGCAAGATGCCCTGGACCGGAGAAGTCGTCGCGCTGCTGGCCTGCGAGGACAGCGCCAGCTCGATCGTCAGTGAATCGCTGCAACACATCGATCTCGACTACGCCGGCATTCCCGGCGATACCCACAGTGGCCTGACGCGCTCCGCCTGCGTGCGCTTCCCCGAGCTGTACGCGGAGGGCACCGAGATACGCAACACGCGCCAGCTGACCCTGGTGTCGAGCGAGGAACTGGCCGCAATCGCGACGACGATGGAAATCGAACAGGTGCTGGCGGGATGGCTCGGCGCCAACATCGAACTGGCGGGCATTCCGTCGCTGACGCTGCTGCCGCCGTCTTCGCGACTGGTGTTCAGCAGCGGCGCCACGCTGGTGGTGGATATCGAAAACCGCCCCTGCGCCTACCCCGCGCGGGTGATCGAGCAGCACTATCCCGGCAAGGGGCGGCGCTTCATCAAGGCAGCAATGCACCGACGGGGGCTGACTGCCTGGGTCGAACGCGAAGGCCGGATTACGCCGGGCGACAGCCTGCGCGTATTCTTCCCCGACCAGGCCGCCCATCCCGACCAGTTCACCCGGGAATGATCCCGGGCTGACAGTCCGGGCCTGGCGTCACGGCCATCGGCAGCAATTGCTGCCCGGGGAAAGACGACACGCCTGGATTTCAGGCAGCAAGCGGGGGCGACTGTCAGGCGACCGCGGCGGCGATGGCGTCGCCGCACTCGGCGCAACTCGCGCTGCCGCCCATGTCACGCGTCAGTCGATCGCGGTCGCGAATGGTCCGCTCGATCGCATCGAGGACTAGGTCGTGCGCATCGCGCTGGCCGAGATGGGCCAGCATCATCGCCGCGGTCCAGATCTGCCCGATCGGGTTGGCGATGCCCTGCCCCGCGATGTCGGGCGCCGACCCGTGTACCGGCTCGAACATCGACGGGAATTCACGTTCCGGGTTGATATTGGCCGACGGCGCGATACCGATGGTGCCGGTCACGCCGGGGCCGAGATCGGACAGGATGTCTCCGAACAGGTTGGAACCGACGACGACGTCGAAAATCTCCGGGCGGTTGACGAAATGCGACACGAGGATATCGATGTGGTACTTGTCGACCTCGATTTCGGGATAGTTTGCCGCCATCGCCTCGACCCGCTCGTCCCAGAACGGCATGGTATGTATGATGCCGTTGGACTTGGTGGCCGAGGTCAGGCGCTTGCGCGGGCGCGACTGCGCCAGTTCGAAGGCATAACGCAGGATACGATCGGTGCCCTTGCGCGTGAATATCGACTGCTGCATCGCCATTTCGTCGTCGGTGCCGGCAAACAGGCGCCCGCCGACGTTGGAGTATTCACCCTCGTTGTTTTCGCGCACGACGTAAAAATCGATATCGCCGGGCTGACGGCCAGCCAGCGGACAGCGCATACCCTCGAACAGTCGCACCGGGCGCAGGTTGACGTATTGCCTGAACTCGCGCCGAATCGGGATCAGCAGGCCCCACAGGGAAACGTGATCGAGCACGGTCGGAAAACCCACCGCGCCGAGAAAAATCGCGTCGAACGCGGCTAACTGCTCGATCCCGTCGGCGGGCATCATCGCGCCGGTCTCGAGGTAACGCTCGCAACTCCAGTCGAAGTGGGTGAACTCGAAATTTATGCCGCAACGCTGGCCCACGCTTTCGAGCACCTTGATACCCTCGGGCACTACCTCGTTGCCGATGCCGTCGCCGGGAATCGACGCGATCCGGTAGCTGGTTACGCTCGTCACTTTTCGTTCACCCCGCGGTTAGCTCGTACCGCACCGGCCGCGCGCCGGTGCGCTCGTACAGGAATGGATAACGCGGTTGCACCGCGCTATGACAGGAACAGGAGTCGGCGATGTCATCTAGCCGCCGAGAAACAGCTCACCCACCTTCGGGTTTTGCAGCAGGTCGTCACCCCTGCCGGCGATCGCGAGTTCGCCGGACACGAGTACGTAACCGATGTCGGCAAACTCGAGGCCCTTCTTCGCGTTCTGCTCGACCATGATGATGGTCTTGCCCTCCTGGTTCTGCAGGTCGTCGAGAATCTCGAACACCATGTCGATGAAGCGCGGCTCGAGGCCGATCGACGGCTCGTCCACCAGCAGGACTTCCGGGTTCATCACCAGCGCGCGCGATATCTCGAGCAGGCGGCGTTCACCACCGGACAGGACACCGGCCTTGTGCTTGCGCCGCGCGGCCAGGCGGTCGTACTTGTCGAACACCCGCTCCGCGGCCTCTTTCGCTTCCTGCGGGCGATCCTTGAGGAAACCGCCCATCCACAGGTTTTCCTCGACCGTCATCCCGGGGAAGATCGACTTGTCCTGCAGGATATAGGCGATGCCCGCCTGCGCCAGCTTCTGATTCGGCGTCAGGCCCGTGATATCACGCCGGTCACTGCCACTGCCGATCTCGATACTGCCGGAGAAGATCCGGTTGAAGCCGAAAATCGCGTGCAGGATGGTCGACTTGCCGGCACCGTTGGGACCGATCAGGCACAGCGACTGCGCGCGGCCGACGCGCAAGTTGAGGTTGTGCAGGATTTCCATCTGGCCGTAACCGGCCACCAGGTTGTTGATCTGCACGTGGGGCTCGTTATGCGCCAGCGCGTCGAGCTGATCCAGCGTGATTTCCTCGGCGATTGCCGCCGCCTGGCGGGTCACCTCGTCGACCGAGATTACCGTCTCGACCCCGCCGCCGTGGTAACCGCTGGCCTTCTTTTTGTCCTCGTCGGTGTTGTTCTGCTGTTCGCTCATGTCAGTGCGCACCGAGATAGGCGTCGATGACGTCCTGGTTGTTCTGAATGTCGTCCGGCGATCCATGGGCGAGCATCTGGCCGTGCGCCAGGCAGTAGATGGATTCGGCCAGGTTCATGATCACGCGCATGTTGTGCTCGATGACGAACAGCGTGATGCCGAATTCCTCGTTGGCGCGCTTGAGGCGATCGATCAGGCCGTTGATCAGCGTCGGGTTGATGCCGGCCGTCGGTTCGTCGAGCAACAGGCAGGTGGGCTCGTTCATCAGCGCCATCGCGAATTCGAGCAGCTTTTGCTGACCGAAAGACAGGTCGCCGCTCATGAGGTAACGTTTTTCGTAGAGGCCGACGAAGTCCAGTAACTGGTCGGCTTTTTCGTAATCCTCCCGGGTATTGGTTTTGAGCGCATCCCACAGGCTCATCTTGCGGTGCGGCAGCGAAATCAGCATGTTCTCGACGCAGTTCATCGCGCCGTAGATGCGGGTTTGCTGAAACGTGCGCAGCAGGCCGAGACGCGCGATCTGCTGTACTTTCATGCGCGAGATTTCCTGGCCCTCGAAGCGGATCGAGCCGCCGTCGATCGGGTGGTAACCGACGATCGAGTTGAACAGCGTGGTTTTGCCGGAACCGTTAGGCCCGATCAGCCCGGTGATGCCGCCGCGCCGGACCTGCATCGACACGTCGGTATTGGCCTTGACCCCGCCAAAAGCCTTGGAGACGTTTTGCACGTCGATGATGACGTCGCTCATGTGGTCTCCTCCCTGGCGGCCTTTTGCTCGACCCGGATGCCGAACCACTCGGGCCTGGTGTGCATGAGGTAACCCATGACGCCGTCCTTGAAATACACCACGGTGACGATGATCAATGCGCCCAGCGCAACCCATTGCCAGCCGAGCAGGTAATTCCACGTCACTTCCTTGAACAGGTGAAACAGGATCGCGCCGATCACCGGCCCCCACAGGGTACCCTTACCGCCGAGCAGCACGCAGACCACCATGAATATGCCGAGATTGATCGTCTGGTAAGCGGTCTCCAGTGGCTCGAAGTGGATCAGCTGAAACGCGGTGATACCGCCGGCGACACCGACAAAAAACGCGGCGATGGACCAGGTCACGAGCTTGTAACGCAGCGTATGGATCCCCATCGCGTCGGCCTTTTCCTCGTCGTCGCGAATCGCGTTGATCGCGGCGCCGAAACGCGTGCGGTAAAACCAGCTGAGGAAAATAAACAGCAGGACGCCGGTGCCGGCGAACATGAAATAGAAATAAATCTTGCCGATCTCGAGATCGCCCGGGAACACCGGCAGTGAAATACCCTGGCCGCCGCCGATCCAGTCCCAGTTGGAAACCAGTTCACCGGCCGCGATCGCGACACCCAGCGTACCGATCGCGAAGTAAGGCCCGCGCAGGCCAAAAGTCAGCCAGCCGATGACCAGCGCGCAGGCCGAGCAGAAAAAGCCGGCCGCTATGATGCCGACGAACATGCCGGTGAAATACTGTTCATCGGTGAAATTGGTGATGCCGCCGCCGTGCGCGGAGGTGTATTCGCCGACATCGTAAACCATGCCAATGGTCACCACCGCGGCGACGTACATACCGGTGCCGTAAAAGAAGATATTGCCCAGCGAGTTGTAGCCCATCTGGCCACCGGTCATGTCCCAGGTCAGCGCAACGATAATCATCAGCCACAGCGTCGCCAGCTGGGAGCGGAAATCCGGCATCACGAACGGCAGCACCAGCGTCAGCAACAGTGCACCCGTGTACAGTATGACTTTTTTCTGCTTCATTTATTTCAGCACCTGGCGGTGCCGCAGCTGCTGCAGCAGGCGGATCAGCAGCACCAGCAACAGCAGCATGACCGCGATCGCCTGCTGGTAACCGATACCGAAGATGTGGCCGCCGTACTGTTCGAGCGCGCCGATACCGAGCCCGGCGGCGATGACGCCCGGCAGGTTACCGAGCCCGGCCGCGGTCACGATCACGAAAGCGCGCACCGAGTGGGTGATGCCGTAGAACGGCTGAATAACCCAGACCATGACGATGATTGCGCCGGCAGCACCGCAGATCGCCGCGTTCAGGGAAAAGGTGAAAGCGTAGACCTTCTCGGTATCGATACCCAGCACGCGCGCGGCGCGCGCATCCTGCGCGGTGGCACGGATCGCCTGCCCCATGCGGCTGTTTTTCATGAACAGGATGACACCGGCGGCGAGCACCGTGGCCATGCCGACGCCGATCAGTTTCGCGATCGGAATATCGATCAGGCCATCGGCCAGGTATAGCGTGTCGTAACCCAGGTCGACACTCTGCGTGTCCGAGCCGAACAGCAGGTTCATGATCTGCGCCATCATGATCGCCATGCCGAAGGTCGCCAGCAGCGAGGTGAACAGGTCACGCTCGATCACGCGCGTAATCACCAGCTTGTACGCGACCCAGCCGATGCCGGCCATGATCACGAACGCGGCCGGTACGCCGAGCAGCGGTGGAAATCCCTGCTGCGTCAACCACCAGGCGACGTAACCGCCGGCGATGACGAAGTCGCCCTGGGCGAGATTCTTCACGTTCATGACACCCCACACCAGCGCGAGGCCATAGGCGGCCAGCGCGAACAGGGCGCCGATCATGATCCCGTCGATGATAATTTTCAGATTGACGATCGGGAACTGGAACAACAGCCCGATATTGCTGAGTATCTGGTCCATAGCCCTTTGGTGATTGTATAACCGGACAGGGCGCCTTGCGGCGCCCTGTCGATCGGTCTTTTTTAGTTACGCGGCCAGTTCAGCTGGTGCGAGGCAAATGCGGATGGCGCTACCACGTTGTACTTGCCGTCCTGGATCTGGCGCAGCACCATCGGCTTGGCAATGTTGTTGCCCTCCGGCGCGAAGCGGATACCGCCGTAGAAGGTCATCATGTCGGTCTTGGTCAGCGCGTCGCGCACAGCTTCCTTGTCCAGCGTACCGGCACGCTCGAAGGCATCCTTGAACACGTATACCGCGGCCGAGGCCTGCGCGGTCTGGTACGGAACCGACTTGTTCTTGTACTCGGGGAAGGCTGCCTTGAACTCCTGTTCGTAGTTGGCCGCGGTGCCGAAAATCGGGTCCTCGTAGGACAGGGTCTCGGCCCACTGGGTCGAGCACAGGATGTCGTTGGCGGCATCGCCGAACTTGCCGGTAACGTCGGCGGCTTCGCAGTGCGTCAGCGCAATCATCGGCACCTTGATGTTCTGCTCGCCGATCTGGCGTACCGCGGTGGCCGCACCCTTGGAGTGGCCGCTGACAATCAGCAGGTCGGGCTTGAGCAGCTTGACCTTGGTCAGGATTGCGCTCATGTCGGACAGGTCACGCGGCAGCTTTTCGTCGATGATGATGTTCATGCCGTATTTCGCCGCGTCCTCGGAGACACCCGCGCGGATATCGAGCGAGAAAGGATCGTTCTCGACCGCGATGGCCACCTTGACCGACGACGGACTCTTGCCGTTCTTCTCCGCCATTTCAGCAGCCAGCGTAACCGCCGATGCGAGGTACTGCTCGGAAGTCGACAGCACCGCGAACAGGTACTTGTAACCCTTGTTGAACAGCGAGCGGGAGGCACCCTCCGCTTCGACCATCGGAATCCGGTACTTCTCGGTAACCGGCGCGATCGCCTTGGTCAGGCCGGATGAATACGGCCCGAGCATGTACTGCACCTTGTCTTGGTTGATCAGGCGCTCGGCCAGGGTTGCGCCGCGGTCACCCTTGGACTCGTCGTCGTAGTAGGTCACCTTGAAGTTGTAACACTTGTCGCCGATCTTGACGCCGCCGTTTTCGTCGATTTTCTGGATCGCGAATTCGTAGCCGTTCTTGGCGTGGATACCGTTGGTCGCGTATTTGCCGGTCAGCGAAATAGCCGAGCCGAGATGCAGTTCTTCGCAGTGGCCGTCGGCGAAGCCGGCCGGCGAAAACGAAAGCGAGAACGCTGCCACCAGGACGGAAAGCAGGGATAGTTTTTTCATTTTACTCCTCCGTAAACCCGTGATTGCCACGGTTTTTTTATATTCTTGCTGCCGGAATTCTAAGTTGTATACATTTTGCAGGCAAGCCGCATCGCCTCGGGCCCGTCCTGGCGGGATCTGGCGCCCGTGAAACCGGTCCTGCCCGGCGGCGCGTCCATTTATTCGACTGGGTCACATTTTGTCGCGGCCAGCTGCAAAAAACTTGATCCAGTTGGCAAAAATCGGCGCCTGGCGAGAGACATAACTCACATCGCGGCAAACCCGGCTGGACTATAGTCTTGCAGTGTCGAAACGTCGTTCGCGGCGTTTGCAGCAGTATCAAACGACAGTATACAAAGAGTTTACCGATGAGTGACGACATAAAATTTGGTGCCAGGGAAGAATCTGACATTACCGATGCCACCGGCGGCAAGACGATTACCGACTTTACCCAGGTAGCGAGCTGTGCGGTTGGCGATCGCGGTCACGAGCGCATCCGCATCAGCCTGCGCGAAAAACTCGAGCAGGAAAAAAACGAGCGCCGGCAGGAACTCGAAAAAACCTTTACCCAGTCCTTCCGTAACCTGCTGAAAGGCTTCTAGGCCCGCTCCCGCCGAACCAGGACCAGGCGCAATCCGGCCGGCTCTCATTGCCGGCCGCTTTGGCGCGTGCGCATGTTTAAGCGGTTGATCCGGGGCTCGCGGGCAGCGTATTCTATGCGCCCTTGCCAGCCGATAAAAAACAACGTCATGCCGGGAAACATAACACTCGAAGCGTTACGCGAAATGATCGCCGCGGGCCGGATCGATACGGTGATCACGGCCATCCCCGACATGCAGGGTCGCCTGATGGGCAAACGCTTCCAGGCCGAGTTTTTCGTCGACAGCGCCTGGCAAGAAACCCACTGCTGTAACTACCTCGTTGCAACCGATCTCGAGATGTACACCGTCGACGGCTACCGCGCCACCAGCTGGTCGGCCGGCTACGGCGACTACATAATGCGGCCCGATCTCGATACCCTGCGCCTGCTGCCGTGGCTCGAGGGCACCGCCCTGGTGCTGTGCGACCTGGTCGATCACCACAGCCACGAACTGGTGCCGCACGCACCGCGCGCGGTGCTCAAGCACCAGCTGAACCGGTTGCGGAACCTCGGCCTGACCTCGGCGGTCGCCACCGAGCTAGAGTTTTTCGTTTTCCGCGAGAGTTTCGAGGAACTGCGCGACAAGGGTTATCGCGACATGACGACGATCAGCCCGTACAACGAGGATTACCACATCTTCCAGACCAGCAAGGAAGAGCACCTGATGCGTGCAATCCGCAACGGTCTGCAGGGTGCCGGCGTACAGGTCGAAAATACCAAGGGCGAGGCCGACCCCGGCCAGGCCGAGATCAACGTCCGCTACGGCGACGCGCTGGAAATGGCCGACAACCACGTGCTCACCAAGAACGCGATCAAGGAGATCGCATTCCAGCAAGACCGCGCGGTGACCTTTCTCGCCAAGTGGCATCACGATGCCGCGGGTTCTTCCTGTCACATCCACCAGTCGCTGCGCGACGCCGCCGGGGAACCGGTATTCCGGGACGAAACGGCCGAGTACGGCATGTCCGCCACCATGCGCCACTACCTGGCCGGTTTGCTGAAACACGCCAGTGAAAACACGTTTTTCCTGGCCCCCTACGTCAACTCATACAAGCGTTTCATGGCCGGTACTTTCGCGCCGACGCGGGCAATCTGGTCGCTGGATAACCGCACCGCCGGCTACCGAGTAGTGGCAGACGGCACCCCCAACGTTCGCATCGAGTGTCGTGTCGGCGGCAGCGATCTCAATCCCTACCTCGCGATCGCGGCGCAGCTTGCCGCCGGCATCGCCGGGATCGAAAACGGCTACGAGCTGGAAAAGGAGTTCAAGGGTGACGCCTACCAGGCGCGGCGCGCACGCGAAATCCCGCGCACGCTCGGTGAAGCCGTGACCGCACTGAAAAAATCGACCATGCTGCGCGATGCAATGGGTTCCGACGTCGTCGACCACTACGTGCGCTGCGGCGAATGGGAACTCGAGGACTTTTTCAGCAAGGTCACCGACTACGAAGTCAGCCGCGGTTTCGAGCGCGCCTGAGCATTCAAACAACGCGAGAGTCAAAAATGTCACCGACAGGCAACTGGTCTTACCCTACTTCGATCCGCTTCGGCGCCGGCCGTATCGCCGAGATTGCCGACGCCTGCAAGGCGGCCGGCATGCGCAAACCGCTTTTGGTCACGGACCGCGGCCTCGCCGAACTGCCAATTACGCGCGCAACGCTGGATTTGCTCGCCGCGGCCGGTCTCGGTGACGGCCTGTTCAGCGATGTGGATCCCAATCCGAACGAACACAATCTCGCCGCCGGCATCGAGGCTTACAACAGCGGCGGCCACGACGGCGTCATCGCCTTCGGCGGTGGCTCCGGGCTCGACCTCGGCAAGATCGTCGCCTTCATGTGTGGCCAGGATCGACCGGTGTGGGATTTCGAGGATATCGGCGACTGGTGGACACGCGCCGACGCGGATGCGATCGCGCCGATCATCGCGGTACCCACCACTGCCGGTACCGGCTCCGAGGTCGGCCGCGCCGGCGTCGTCTCCAACTCGGAGACGCACGAAAAGAAGATCATCTTCCATCCGAAGATCCTGCCGGCGATCGTGATTTGCGATCCGGAGCTCACCGTGGGTATGCCCGCGGCGATTACCGCCGGTACCGGCATGGATGCATTCGCGCACTGCCTCGAAGCTTACTGCTCGCCGCATTACCACCCGATGAGCCAGGGTATCGCGGTCGAGGGCATGCGCCTGGTGAAGGAAAACCTGCCGCGCGCATTCAGCAACGGCGACGACATCGAGGCCCGCGCGCACATGATGTCAGCCGCGGCCATGGGCGCCACCGCGTTTCAGAAAGGACTGGGAGCAATCCACGCACTGTCGCATCCGGTCGGCGCGTTTTATAACACCCATCACGGCACCACCAACGCGGTGGTCATGGCGCCGGTGCTGGAGTTCAACCGCGCGGCCATCGAATCACGCATCGACGCGCTCGCTGCCTACCTGGGGATCGACGGCGGCTTCGACGGATTCCTGCGCTACGTGGTCGAGCTGAACCGCTCGCTCGGCATTCCCGCAAACCTGACCGAACTCGGCGTCAGCGCTCCCGACATGGACTGGCTGGTCACATCCGCGCTCAAGGATCCGAGTGTCGGCGGCAACCCGGTGGAGATGACCGCCGCCAACACGCGAGCGCTCTACGAGGCCTGCCTCTGATCCGCGCGTACGGGTCGCGGTAACAAATTCACGGGTGAATTGACGCCGACGACAAGGCGCCCTGCCTGCCCGGCGAAACGACCGGGTGGCCGTTTTTATTCTGTATTCGGAACCGCTGTCGAGCCGCTGTGCCGACGACGGCGGTTTTATATCAGGCCATCAACGCGATGATGAAGGCGACGATCGAGCCACCCAGCAGCCACACGGTCAGGGTTATGGGGCGATCTTCCAGGCTGTCAGGCATGGTGTTGCGCATATTATTGTCCTCCTCGGGGGACTGTATATGCGAGATGCCCGCGCGAACTCTTGACCTGCGTCAAGTAACCTGGACACCACCCCGCACGGGGTGGTGTTCCCTGGGAACCGAGGTCGACCGCGACCCTATACGAGCTTGTCGCGCGGCGTTTCGCCGCTGAAGAATGCTTCGATATTCTCGACCACGCGCATGCCCATGGCCTTGCGCGTCTCCTGCGTCGCTGAACCCAGGTGCGGCAGCAGGACCACGTTTTCCATCTCCAGCAGCGCGGGGCTGACCGACGGCTCTTGCTCGAACACGTCGAGGCCGGCACCCGCGATGTCGCCGTTCTGCAGCGCCGTCACCAGCGCCGCCTCGTCGACCACGTCACCGCGCGCGGTGTTGATCAGGAAGGCGCCCGGTTTCATCGCGGCGAACGCATCGGCGCCGATCAGGTGATAGGTGTCGGCACCGCCCGGGCAGTGCAGCGAGACAAAATCGGAGCGCGCGAAAACTTCCTCGGGCGAGCCGCACTGGGTCGCGTCGAGCCCTTCGATGTCCTCGGCGCGCGGCGGGAACGGGTCGTGAAACACGATCTTCATGCCGAAGCCGTGCGCGGCGCGCGCCGCGACCGCGCGTGCGATACGGCCCATGCCGACCAGCCCGAGCGTCTTGCCGGTCACGCTGGTGCCCATCATGTGGGTCGGCCGCCAGCCGGTCCATTCGCCGTTACGCAGGTGGCGCTCGCCCTCGCCCGCGCGGCGCGCGACCATCAGCAGCAGCGTCAGCGCCAGGTCCGCGGTACAGTCGGTCAGCACCTCGGGCGTGTTGGTCACGGTCAGCCCCGCTGCCCTGGCGGCATCCAGGTCAATGTGGTTGAAGCCAACCCCGTTGCTGCCGAGGATTTTCGCGCGAATGTTATCCGCGCCGAGTACCTCGGCATTCACCTTGTCGCACACCGTCGGCAGCACCGCGTCGGCGCTTTGCAGCGCATCCTGCAGCTCGGCCACCGACATGGAATGATCGTCCTCGTTGAGCGTGGTGTCGAAGCGTTCGGTCAAAACCGCCTCGACCTCGGGGTGCCAGCGGCGCGTTACTATAATCTTGGGTCTGGACATAATTCTCTCCTGTCGAATCGTTCAATCGTCGGGCGCGAAATCGCCGCATTCTAATCGCAGCGACGCGCGGAAACTAGCCTCGATGCGATCGCGTGACCTGTCTCCCGCGCCGCAACGTTGGCGGGTCAGGCCGATTGCTGCGTGACCAGTTCGGGGTAGCCGAACAGCGACGGCGTACCGCCGGTGTGCAGGAACACGACCGCCTGTCCGGGCACGAAACGGCCCGTACGCAGCATCTGCAGCAGCACCGCGAAACTCTTGCCGGAATAGGTCGGATCCAGCAGGATACCCTCCGCGCGCGCGAGGTAGCGAATTGCCTCCACCGTCGCCTCCCCGGGGAGCCCGTAACCCGGCGCCAGCATCGAGTCGTCGCAGACAATATCGTCATCGGTAATCTCGAGATCGACTCCCAGGGTCGCGATCACCGAGTCGATCTTGGCGCGCATGCGCCGCTGCTGGCTCTCGCTGTCGCGACGCACGCAGACACCGTGCACCGGCGTCGCCAGCCCCGAGGCTCGCACGCCGACCAGGAAACCGGCGTGGGTGGAGGCGGAACCGGTGGGGACGATAAAGCAGGCCGGATCGATTTGCAGTGCGCGCAGCTGGGCGACGGTCTCCTCGGCACCGTCGACGTAGCCCAGCGCACCGTAGGGAGTATGCGCATTGGACAGCGGGATCACGTAAGCCTTGCGCCCTTCCCCCGCCAGCTCGGCGGCCCGGGTTTCGAGCGCTGCATCGGCACCGTCCTCGTCTTCGCCAACCGGGTAATAGTGAATCCGCGCCCCCATCAGGCGCACCAGGTAAGGATTTCCGGACTGGTGGTACTCCGGCTGTTCGCGCTCGACACGATGCTCCAGCTGGACTTCTACTTCCAGTCCCGCCTTGCGCGCGGCGGCCACGGTCATGCGCACGTGGTTGGACTGCACCGCGCCGGTGGTAAGCAGCGTGTCGGCGCCCTGCGCCAGCGCCTGGCCCAGGTAAAACTCGAGCTGGCGGCTCTTGTTGCCGCCGAAAGCGAGCCCGGTACAGTCGTCGCGCTTGATCCAGACATCGACGCCGAAGGCAGCGCTGACGTTATTCAGTTTTTCCAGCGGCGTCGGCCGATGGGTCAGATCGAAACGCGGAAAATTGTCTGTAAGTGACATGTTTCAGGCCCCGTCGCCCAGTAATTTCATCAACATCACGCCGAGGCACACAAGGACCGCGGCGACGATGCGCTGTTTGCCGAAGGGTTCCCGGAACAACAGGGTACCGATCAGGGCAGCGAATATTACACTGGTTTCGCGCAGTGACGAAACCAGCGCCATCGGCGCTACGCTCATGGCGTAGATCACCAGCGCGTAGGCGGTGGCGGCGGCGGTGGCGCCCAGCGAGATCTTGCCAGGCTTGGCACGGATATACCGCGCCCAGCCGGCACGATCGCGATACAGCAACCACAGGCCGACCGGTATCGGCTCGAACACGAACAGCCACAGGATGTAACTGAACGGGTTGCCGGCGACCCGCACGCCCATGCCGTCGGCGACCGTGTAGGCGGCGATCAGCACCGAGGTCGCGAGCCCCCAGCCGAGCGCCGGCGCCGATATTCGCCCGAGCGCACCGCCGCTGAAAGTGATGCTGATCAATCCCGCACTGACCAGGCCGATGCCGAGGATCGCACCGCTCGACAGTTGTTCGCCGGCTACCAGCAGCGCGCCGAGAAATACCAGCATCGGCGCCAGGCCGCGAAACAACGGGTAAACCTGCGACAGGTCGCCGGCCTGGTAGGACCGCGCCAGGGTGTAGTAATAGGCCGTGTGAATCACTGTCGATGCCAATAGCATCGGCCAGCTCTCGGCCAGCGGCAGGGGTACCAGGAACAGCAGCGGCAGGCAGACCAGGCCGCAGAACAGCCGGTACGACGCCACGCTGTAGAGCGGCGAGCCGCCCGACTTGGCCATCGCGTTCCAGCTCGCATGCAGCAGCGCCGCAAGCAGCACGATCGCGGCGATGGCCGGCGTCATCGATCACCCCCGGGCGACGGCCGTGCGCGGCAAACATACCGCCCCACGACCGCGTTCAGCCGCGCATCAGGCAGCAGCCGGTGCTCCTGACTCCCGCTCCTCGCGCGCGCGCCGCTTCTGCAGCAGGATAACCAGCGCCAGCAAAATTACCGCCGGAATGTAAAACACTTCCTTGGGCATGCGCTCCACCGGCTGGCGCAGTTCCGCGATCTGCACCGGCTCATCGCCGTAAAAATCGAACGACTTGCCGATACCCTCGAAGAAGGGTGTGCCGGGAAAGGGTTCCTCGATCACCGCCCGCTCGCCGTCCAGCATGACGCCCAGGCCGGCCTTGTTCAGGCGGTCGGCCGCGTCGCCGGCTTCGCCCAGCTCGACCAGGATCGTGGTCGACTCGATCTCGCCGGAATCGAAGTCGGGCCCGCTGACGACCAGGCTCAACACGCTGCCCGGCTGCATACCGTCGACGACCTCGTACACCTCCGCCGATGGCAACACGTCGAACGGCGGCTGCACGCGGTCGAGCCAGTAGCCCGGCCGGAACAGGGTAAACGCGATCAGCAACAGCAGCGCCGACTCCCAGATCTTGTTACGCGTGAACATGAAACCCTGGGTGGCCGACGCAAACAGCATCATCGCTATTACCGCCACGAAAAACACGAAAAACGCCTTCGGTACCGATACGTCGATCAGCAGCAGCTCGGTGTTGAAAATGAACAGGAACGGCAGCAGCGCGGTGCGGATGTCGTAGGCAAAACCCTGCACGCCGGTCATGATCGGGTCACCCTTGGAAATGGCCGCGGCGGCAAAGGCCGCGAGACCCACCGGCGGCGTATCGTCGGCGAGGATACCGAAGTAGAACACGAACAGGTGCACCGCGATCAGCGGCACGATCAGGCCGCTCTTGGCGCCGAGGGTGATGATGACCGGCGCCATCAGCGACGATACGACGATGTAGTTGGCCGTGGTCGGCAGGCCCATGCCGAGGATCAGGCTCATGATCGCGACCAGGATCAGCATCACGATCAGGCTGCCGCCGGACAGGAATTCGACGAACTCGCCCACCACCTGGTGCGCGCCGGTCAGCGAAATGGTGCCGACGATGATGCCGGCGGCACCGGTTGCAACGGCGATACTGATCATGTTGCGCGAACCGGCGATCATGCCCTCGACCCAGTGCCCGAACCCGATCTTGAAAGCCTCGGCGTAGTTGCCCGTGCCGCGGAAAAAGGCCTTGAGGGCATCCTGGGTCAGGATCACGATGATCATCGCGATGGTCGCCCAGAAGGCCGACAGTGCCGGCGACAGGCGCTCGACGATGATGCACCAGATCAGGATCACGATCGGCAGGATGTAATACAGCCCGGTGATCGCGGTCGCACCGGCTCGCGGCAGCTCGGTAATCGGCGCGTCCGGATCATCGACCACCAGGTCCGGCTGTTTCGACGCGAGCCATATGAGATAGAGATAAGCTGCCGCGCAGCCGACCGAAACGATGGCAAAGGCAAATTCCGGGATCACGTCCTTGATCCAGCCGAGACCGAAGTAGACCACGACCCCGAGCAGGCCGATGCCGATGAAACCGCTGAGGAAGCCGATCAGCTTGTTGGCGAAAGTCAGGGTCGAAGGCGGCTTCGGCAGGCCTTTCAGGTTCAGCTTCATCGCTTCGAGGTGCACGATGTAAACCAGCGCGATGTAGGAAACCAGCGCCGGTACCAGCGCGTGTTTCAGGATCTGGGTATAGCTGATGCCGGTGAACTCGGCGATCAGGAAGGCCGCGGCACCCATGACCGGCGGCGTCAGCTGACCGTTGGTCGACGACGCGACCTCGACCGCGCCGGCCTTTTCCGGGGTAAAACCCGTACGTTTCATCAGCGGGATAGTAAAGGTACCGGTGGTCACCGTGTTGGCGATCGACGACCCCGAGTAGAGCCCGCTCATCGCCGACGCGACTACCGCGGCCTTGGCCGGCCCACCGCGCAGGTGGCCGAGCAGCGCAAACGCGATCTTGATGAAATAGTTGCCCGCGCCGGCCTTTTCCAGGATCGAGCCGAACAGCACGAACAGGAATATCAGCGACGCCGAAACGCCCAGCGCAACGCCGAATACACCCTCGTTTTGCATCCAGTAGTGCCACATGGCCTTGCCGTAGGAGGCGCCCTTCCACTGGATGGCTTCCGGCATGAAATCGAGGTGGCCGAAAAATACATAGAACACGAACACGCTGGCGACGATCAGCAGCGGCAGGCCGAGCGCGCGGTATACCGTGACGCCGAGAACCAGCATGCCGACGGTCGACGCGACCAGGTCACCCTGGGTCGGCAGGCCGGCGCGCACGGCAATTTCGTTACGCAGGACCACGATATAAAGACAGCAGGAAACACCGACGATGGCGAGCATCCAGTCGTACCAGGGGATGCGATCGCGCGGACTGTGTTTGAACAGCGGAAACGCCATCGCCGCGAGCAGCAGGCCGAAAGCGAGGTGGATCAGGCGCGCGTTGGAGTTGGTGACAACCATGCTGATGCCGGTGACGTCGGTCAACCAGAACGGCAGGTTGGATGCGATGTAAAGCTGGAACAGCGCCCAGACGAACGCGGTGCCGGCAATGAACTTGCTCTGCCAGCCGAGCGGATTACGCGCGCCGGTATCGACCTGGGCAACCAGGTCGTCCTGTACGCTTGACTCGGACTTATCCGACATGCCCCTTCCCCCTGTTTTTATAGTTTTACCGGAAGCGACAGCGGGGACAGATCGATCGATCCGTCCCCGTTGGTCCGGTATACAGCAACAAACGGGCCGCCGTGGAGACCCGCTTGCCGGACTCCGTCAGCCGGTTACATCCAGCCGCGTTCCTTGTAGTACTTGGCCGCGCCGGGATGCAGCGGTGCGGACAGGGAATCGGAAATCATTTCCTCTTCCTTCAGGTTGGCGAAGGCCGGGTGCAGCTTCTTGAACGAATCGAAGTTCTCGAACACGGCCTTGACCACGGTGTAGACGACGTTATCCGGCACATCCGTGCTGGAAACGAAGGTGGCGCCGACACCGAAGGTCTGGATGTCTTCCTTGTTGTTGTACATGTTGGCCGGAATGGTCGCGGTACGATAGTAGGAGTTATCCGAGACCAGCTTGTCGATCGCCTTGCCCTTGACGTGAACCAGCTTGGCATCGCAGGTCGCGAGCGATTCCTGGGTCAGCGCCGACGGGTGGCCAACCAGCCAGAAATAGGCGTCGATCTTGCCATCGCAGACGGCCTGGCCGGTTTCGGCCGATTTCATTTCGGCAGCCAGTTTCAGATCGCTGCGACTCCAGCCGAGTGCTTCCTCGATTACTTCCCAGGTGCCGCGGGTACCGGAGCCGGGGTTGCCGATGTTGAGGCGCTTGCCCTTGACGTCGGCCAGTTCGTCGATGCCGGCATCGGCGCGCGCGATGACGGTAACCGGCTCGGGATGTACCGAGAATACCGCGCGCAGCTTCTTGAAGGCACCGCTGTCCGCGAACTTCGAGGTACCGTTGTAGGCGTGGTACTGCCAGTCTGACTGGGCAACACCGAACTCGAGTTCGCCGGCCTTGATCGTGTTGATGTTGTAGATCGAACCGCCGGTAGACTCAGCCGAGCAACGAATGCCGTGCTCCTTGCGGTCCTTGTTGACCAGGCGACAGATCGCGCCACCGGTCGGGTAGTAAACGCCGGTGACGCCACCGGTGCCGATCGAGATGAATTGCTGGTCCGCCGCGATCGCGCTGCCGCTGCCCATGGAAGCGGCAACCAGCGACACGAACGCAATCTTGCCAATGAGTTTCATAGTTATCTCCTTCGATTGATGTGCCGATTCTTGTTGTTTGGGGCCGTCCGGGACCTCGGCAAATCCCGCGCGGCCGGTTCCTTGCTGTCAGGGACGGACATTATTATAAGGCCCCGCGGCATTGTCAAAAAAATCCCCCGCGATCACGCGGTCTGATTTTGTTTGAAACCCGGAGGTCCCCCTACCGGCGACAGCCGCTTTCGACTAGAGTACGACCTGCGCAAAATTCCCCTGATATGAGCCATTACGAATCCAGTCTGCGCGATGACCTGAAGCAGTTCTTCGTCATCGCCATCCCGCTGTCGGCCGCCTACCTGGCCGAGTTCGCGATGTTTCTGACCACCAAGGCGGTGGTGGGCAAGCTGGGTTATCACTCGCTGGCCGCGGTCGGTATTGCCGCCGACCTGTCGTTCGAAATCCTGGTAGTCATGATGGCTTTACTGTCGGTGGTCGGGGTACTGGCCGCGCAGGCCTACGGCGCCGGCAAGCAGGAGGAGCTCGGCCACTCGGTCAAGCAGGGATTCTTCGTCGCCACCGGTCTCGGCATAGCGGGTACCACGCTGGTGTGGAACCTGCAACCGGTGCTGCGCGCTTTCGACCAGGACCCGATCGTGGTCGAACTCGCCGGGGATTATCTCAAGGGCCTGTCGGCCGCGGTATTGCCGGTGCTCTGGTTCTCGATTTTGCGTAATTTTGTCGCGGTCCTGGCGAAGACCCTCTCGGTACTGGTCATCACGGTGATCGCGGTAGTGCTGAATTACCTGCTGACCCTGTGGTTCGTACACGGCGGCCTCGGTCTTTCGCCGCAGGGGCTGTTCGGCGCGGGGGTTGCTACCGGGCTGGTGCACTGGTTCATGTTCCTGGCGATGTTCTGGCACGTCTATCGCAAGCCGCTGTTCCGCGGTTTCGGTATTTTTACCCGGCGCTGGCGCCTGCACTGGGTAACCTGCCGCGAAATCCTGACGCTGGGTACGCCGGTGGCCGGGCTCGCCTTCCTCGAGGCCGGTCTGTTCGTCGCGGTCGCGGTGCTGTCGGGCATCATCGGCGCCAAGACGCTGGCGGCCTACCAGATCACCATCGCCTGGGTCGGCATTCCGTTCGTGATCGCGTTCGGCATGGCCGAGGCAACGATGATCCGGGTCGCGCACGCGATCGGCCGCGATTCGATGGCGCAGGCGCGCACCGCCGGCTTCATGGGCATGATCCTGGTCGTCGCGGTGGTATCGACGCTGGTCCTCGTGCCGCTGCTGTTTCACGAGCAGATCATTCGCATTTTCATCGCCACCGATGACCCGGGCTTCGACGAGGTGTCGCGGCTGGCGACACAATTCCTGTTCATCGGCGCGCTGTTCATGGTGTTCGACGCGCTACAGGCCGCCGCCGCGCGCGCGCTGCGCGGCATGAAAGACAACATCGTACCGCTGTGGATCGCCGGCTTCGGCTACTGGATTCTCGGTATCGGCGGTGGTTCCCTGCTCGCATTCCGTTACGAAATGCAGGGCGCGGGCCTGTGGTGGGGGCTGGCCGCGGGCCTCGCGGTGGCGTCGATCCTGCTGACCTGGCGCTTCTACCTGTTCACGAGTCCGCGCCCGGCCTGAAACCGGGACCCCTGCCTTTGGGGATATATCGCCTACCCTTCATAAGTATATTAGTTTTTACTTATATACCGGATACTCCCCTTCAGTTTTTCAGACCTTTATCAAAAATCAGAAGCGGAGGACTTCCTCATGTCGAAAAAACTGATCGCAGTACTCACTGGCCTCATGCTAACGCTGAGCATTACTGCGCAGGCCAACCAGCCCGCGACCCAGGCGGCCGAGCCCGCGCCAATCGGTACCTTCAACCCGTTCGATCCGAACGCGTGGATGAGTGGTTTTGTCCCCGGCACCGGCGCGACCACGGCGGCACTGAAGTTCAACGCCGCGCATCCGGCGGACTGGATGAAGTGGGTCGATCCAAAAACCCATACCCAGATGCACATGATGTTCGCCAACCCGGCAACCTACGCGCAGTTCGTGCAGCCGCAGTTCTACTTCGAATTCATGAAGCCCGAGAACATGATGGCCTGGATGGACTTCAACCAGTATGCCGTCATGTGGGATCCGCAAACCATGACCCACTGGATGAACCCGGCCAGCTACATGCACGCGATGGATCCGGCCATGTACACCGAGACCATGAACCCGGCCAACTACATGGTCTACATGAACCCGAACACTTACCTGGCTGGCTGGACCGGTGGTCAAACTTGCGATCCGAAGAAAAACCCGAACGCAAAGAAGAGCTGGTTCGGTTACCACTGCTGAATTCTGGCATTACCTCCACGGGGATATCATCCCATTTGGCCGCGGCCCCTCGCCGCGGCTTTTTTTTGCCTGCTGCAAATTGCCGCCCTAATATTTCGGGGACAGTTTACTTTTCTTTTTCGGGGACGGTTTAGAGTTAGCCCGAAAGCAAGCGGTTTTCGTTTTCGGGGGTGCTAGGACGCTCACGCGATATGCAGATAAACCGCGGTCTTAGAAACAGTGTCCCCAAAACTAATTGGTAAACTGTCCCCGGAACTGGATGGCCGCGGCTTCTTTTTGCACGCTGCAAACGCCGGTTTCATGGCTATAAAATCCGACTCGCCGGATCAGGTGGGAGCGCCCCGATAGTAGTGCCACAGGAACAGGCTGCCGGCGCTGCGCCAGGGTGCCCAGGGTTCGAGCAGCGCGCGGGCCGCACGCTCATCCAGGGGCTGGTCGCGACCCTTGAGTTTCTGCAGCGCAACGCGTAACGCGAGATCACCGGCCGGAAAAACATCACCACGCTGCAGGCTGAACATCAGGTATATCTCGGCGCTCCAGCGGCCGAAGCCGCGCAACCCGGTAATGGCGGCAATTGCCTGCTCGTCGTCGAGTCGTTCGAGTCCGGCGGGATCGAACTGCCCGTCGACGATTGCCCGCGCCAGCGCCTCGGCATACTCCACCTTGCGCCGCGACAGCCCGGCCGCACGCAGGCTGTCCGCCGGCAGCTTCAGCAGGGCCGGCGCCGACATCGACGGCAGCAGTATCTGCAGTCGGGTCATGATCGCGGCCGCGGCCGCGGTCGATATCTGCTGCGAGACGATGGTCGCCAGCAGCGTAGCGAATCCCGGATCGCGCACGCGCGGCGGCGGATAACCATGGCTGCGCAGCGCGACGCGCAGATCGGGATCGCGCCGGGCAAGCCGGTCGAGATCACGGCGAATGCGCGCGGCGTCGAGGTTACTCACCGCGCGCCCGCCCCGTTACGGCGAATTGATCTGTTGGCAAAAAAGGCATGGGGGTTCCGCCAGCGTCAGTAGTTTTCTTCATACCGTATCCGGATTAACATAACAGTCAAATCACCGGCCCGACCCTGGAGCAAATCATGGCAGCCTACTGGATCGCACGCGTAACCGTTACCGACCCCGATGCCTATGCCGAGTACGCCAAACGTGCGACCGCCGCGATCGAAGCCCATGGCGGCGAGTTCCTTGCGCGTGCATCGCGCACCGTCTGCCTCGAGGGCGAGATGCGCGCGCGTAACGTGCTGGTCCGTTTTCCCAGCGTCGAAGACGCCGAACGCTGTTACAACTCGGCGCAATACCGCGAAGCCTACGAATTTGCCAGGGATGCCTCGGAGCGCGACATCATCGTGGTCGAAGGCAACTGAGGACCGTGGTGATGACTCGTCCCGCCCCCGTCGAGACAGAACAGTTCGCGCGCGACGGCGTCGTGTTGCTCGAGGGTGTTTTCAGCGACTGGATCGAGCTGCTGCGCAGCGGGGTCGAGGCCAACATGCGGGATCCCGGCCCCTGGGGGCGCGACTACCTCGGTGACGGCGAGGGCGGGCGCTTCTTCGGCGACTATTGCAACTGGCAACGCATCGAACCCTACCGACGGTTTGTATTCGATTCGCCGGCGGCGGAGATTGCCGCCGCGCTGATGGCATCCAGCAGCGTGCGCCTGTTCCACGAGCACGTGCTGGTCAAGGAACCGGGCACCGACAAGATTACCCCCTGGCACCACGATCAGCCCTACTACTGCGTCGACGGCCGCCAGGTGGTCAGCTTCTGGATTCCGCTCGATCCGGTGCCGCGGTCGACCTGTCCCGAATTCATCGCCGGTTCGCATAACTGGGGCAAATGGTTTCTGCCGCGCAAGTTCAGCGGTATCGACTACGACCACAGTGACCCGCGTTTGCAGACGATGCCGGACATCGATGCGGACCGCGACGACTACGACATCCGCAGCTGGTCGCTGCAGCCCGGCGACGCGATTGCGTTTCACTTCATGACCGTGCACGGAGCCCCGGCCAACCTGTCCGCAAAACACCGCCGCCGAGGCTTCGCGCTGCGCCTGCTGGGTGATGATGCCGTGTACGCGCAGAGATCGGGCGAGGTCTCGCCGCCCTTCCCGGGCCTGGAGCAGCGCCTGCAACCCGGCCAACCGATGATTGCGGACGAATTCCCGCTGCTTTATCCGCCCGCGGCGCAAGCGGCCAGCGGGGACGAGTCTCCCGGCTAGAGCGCGCTGTCGCCGGTTTCGCCGGTGCGTACCCGCACGACGCTTTCCAGCGGCGTCACGAAAATCTTGCCGTCGCCGATCTTGCCGGTCTTGGCGGATTCGACAATGGCATCGACCACCGCATCGACCTGGTCGTCGGCGATCGCGATCTCGAGCTTGACCTTGGGAATGTAATCGACCACGTACTCGGCGCCCCGGTAGAGTTCGGTGTGCCCTTTCTGACGTCCGAATCCCTTGACCTCGTAAACGGTCATTCCCGTGACCCCGATTTCGGAAAGCGCCTCGCGCACGTCGTCGAGCCGGTAGGGTTTGATGATCGCAGCAACCAGTTTCATCGCAATCTCCCTGGAGCAAAGAGGATCAAAATAACGCTAAACAGGGCGCTTGTCAGGCAAATTCTGTTTTTGCCCCATCGGCGACCAGGGTCCACCCGGACTGCACTTTTCCGGTGCCGTCAGGAAAAGCGGTCGCGCCACTGGTAATAGCTCACCGCGGGCGCAAGAAACCAGGGCTTGCCGCGATACAGCGGTCGGGTCTGGAATCGGCCCCGGGTAAAGGCACTGTCGATCTCGCTGCCCGCGACAATTGCGCGGCCGACCCGATGGCCGAAATGGCTCGCCAGCGAAACCCCGGAACCGCAATAACCCATGGCGTAATCGATGCCGTCCTCGCGGCCCAGGTGCGGCAGGTGATCGAAGGTGTAGGCAACAAATCCCATCCAGGCATGGCTTATCGGCGTGTTTTCCAGCTCGGGAAACAGGCGCAACAACTCTTCGCGCAGCGCCGGCAGGGCCATGACCGGGTCGGCTTCGAATACCGAAACACGGCCGCCGAACAGGATACGCTGCCCGTCGGGCGAGCGGCGAAAGTAAACCACCACCCTGCGCGTATCGCTGTAGACCCGCTGACCGGGCAACAGTCGTTCGGCCAGGCCCTCAGCCAGTGGCTCGGTAGCCAGCATGTAGCTGCCGATCGGGATCACGCGGCGCCGTTGCCAGGGCGCGACTCCATCGGTGTAACCATTGGTCGCAATCAGCAGGCGTCGACAGGTAACCGCGCCGCGCTCGGTCAGCACACGGAATCCGTCTTGCTGGCGCTCGATGGCGCCGGCACGGCAACTCCCGATCACCGCCGCTCCGCGCGCACGCGCAAGATCGAGCAGGCCACGATGATATCGGGCCGGGTCAACGCTGCAATGATCTTCGATCAGCAGGCCGCCATGATAATAATCGCTGGCGATCTCGTTGCGCTGTTCGCCGGGTCCAACCGGCTGCAACGATCGCTCCAGCCCGCGCGGCTGGTTGCGCGCCTGTGCGCATAACTGGCGAAACTGGCGCGGGCTGTGCGCCGCGAGAAAGCGGCCGCAGCGACGGTATTCGCATTCGATTCCGTTGTCGGCAACGAAGTCGCCCAGCCACTCCAGCGCGGCGCGGGCTTCGAGCACCATCGCGCGTGCCTCTTCCGCGCCAAAACGTCGGCCGAGCTCGGCCAGGCCCGGCTTGATTTCACCACTGATCTGGCCGCCGTTACGCGTGCTGCAGCCCCCGCCGATTACACCGGCATCGACTACCTGCGTCGACAGCCCCGCCGATGCGGTTTGCAGCGCACAGTGCAGGCCGGTGTAGCCGGAGCCGACGATCAGCACGTCTACGTCCGCCAAAAACGGATCATCGGCCTCTTCGTCCGGTGGAGTCTGGCCCCACCAGTATGGCCGGGCGATAAATCGGGGGCTGCAAAATTCGTACTGCATGACGGCTGGGTGATCGATTTCGTGCGCTAGTGCGTATTATTACGTTAATTGTTGGCTATACTTGCGGTAACTCGACCGCCGGGGCCCTGAACCTGACCGGCCCGCATTCCTGGCAGTCGAAAGATACCTGAAATTACAGCCGGATTTAATCCCGGAATGTGGCGGATAGCACGACCCGAGCTGGTCGGCAATCCTGGAGCGGACTGGTTTGCACAACAATGACATCACTATCCTGATCGTCGACGACGAACCGATCAACCTCGAGATCATTTGCGCCCATCTCGAGGACGACGATTACGACCTCGTCACCGCTGCCAACGGCGAGGAAGCCTGGACCCTGCTCGAGGCCGATCCCCACCGCTACGCAACCATTATTCTCGATCGCATGATGCCCGGCATGGACGGTATCAAGGTGCTGGCGCGCATGAAGCAGAACGAGGCTACCGAGCAAATCCCGGTCATCATGCAGACCGCCAAGGCCGAAACCCAGGAAGTGCTCGAGGGGTTGAAGGCCGGCGCCTACTATTACCTGACCAAGCCTTACGATGGCGACGTGCTCAAGACCATCGTGCGCAGCGCGGTCAACGACCGGCTGCACGAAAAATCTCTGCGCGAATCGCTGCGCGAAGGGCGGCGTATTTTCGACCTGATGACCTTCGGCTGCTTCCGCGTGCACAACCTGCGCGAATGCAACCTGGTGGCATCGCAGGTTGCGCACCTGTGCCCGCAGCCGCACCGGGTCGTCACCGGCATCTCGGAGCTGTTGATCAACGCGCTCGAACACGGCAATCTCAAGATCGGCTACGAGGAAAAAACCGAGTTGATGCGCCGCGGCATGTGGCAGGTGGAAATCGAACGCCGCCTGCAGGCGAGCGAAAACCTCGGCACCTTCGTCGAGCTCGAGTTTCGCGTCAACGCCAACAACGTGCAGATTCGCATCCGCGACCAGGGCAAGGGATTCGACTGGACACCCTACATGGATTTCGATCCGAACCGGGCCTTCGATCCGCACGGCCGGGGGATCGCGGTGGCCCGGCTGTCGAGCTTCGACGATCTCGAATACCTCGGACCGGGCAACGAAGTACTCGCCACCGTGGTGCGTAATCTCGACGGCTGATCCGCTTCACTTCGGCCGTAACCGCGACTATATAGACTGCTGTCGCAACAGTTTCGAGACCAGCCTTGCAAGAAGATACCACCGCGATTCGGCGCCACGTCCGCCTGGTAACCGGCATTCCGATCGAAATCACGCTCGATTACCGTCATACCCATTACGCGGCGGAGGATGCCGTCACCAACATCAGTGCCGGCGGCCTGTGTTTTGTCGCCAGCGACCGGCTCGATCCGGGCGAAACCGCGCAGGTGCGGATCCCGATTCTCGCGCGCGACAACCAGATCGACGGCCGCGTGGTCTGGTGCAACAAGACCGCGCGTGGTTACGAGGTCGGGCTCGAATTCGACGATCCCGAACGGGTCGAGCACATGCAGTTGATCGAGTATATCTCGCAGATCGAATCCTATCGGCGCGAAGCCGAACAGAACGATGGCCTGCAGCTGAGCACCGAACAGGCCGCGCGCGAATGGATCAGGCGCTATGCCGGCGAATTCTCCGCCCTGAACTGATCGTATATCGCATCCGGCCGAACAGGCCGGGCAAACGAGCGTTTATTGCGCCCCTCTAATCGGACCGGGAGGTTTCCCGCCGGGATCGCTGAGAACGCAGTGGATCGCGGTGATTTACAGTCGAACCAACACGCGGCTGTGTCGACGCCGATCGGGCGACGCCGTGAGCCGCCCGGACCGCCCCCGCGCTCCCCGCGAGCTCCGCGGGAAACAAATACCCTGCGACGACCTGCGCGCTCCCCGCGAATGCTCAGCCTCACTGAACTGGCATGATCTCCGGCCGAACGAGCCGGGCAAACGAGCGTTTATTGCGCCCCGCTAATCGGACCGGGAGGTTTCCCGCCGGGACCGCTGAGACCGCTGAGACCGCTGTGGATCGCGGTGATTTACAGTCGAACCAACACGCGGCTGTGTTGGCGCCGATCGGGTACCGTTAGCCGCCCGGACCGCCCCCGCGCTCCCCGCGAGCTCCGCGGGAAGCAACCACCCTGCGACGGCCCGTGGTCGGGTTCAGGCGAGCTTGACTGCGCGTCACATGCGGACGTCGTCGTCATCGTCGAAGCGACTGTAGGCGAGGTTACCTTCGAAATAGGTCGACTTGCCGGCCTGTTCGGCAATACCCCGTCCCTCGTAGATGCGCAGCGTATCGGCCACCGGCCGAGGATCGTGCGCCACCAGCCACAGGCGCAGCAAGTGGCGTTTCAGTTCCGGCTCCGGTGCATCTTCGAACGCGGTGCGATTGTGCAGCACCGTCAGGTTATTGAAGATCACGATTTCACCGGGCTCGGTAACAAACTGCAGCGCGAGCTTCGGATCGGTTGCAATCTCGTCGACCAGGTCGAGCGCCTCAACCTGTTGCGCGGTCAGCTGCTGGCCCAGTTCTTCCGCACCCATCTCGATGTAGGAGCGCAGGTAGTTCACGCTCAGGATATCGTCGCGGAAGCTGAATACCGGAATCGGGTCCTCGGTGACGGGCGCTTCGCCCGGGGCTTGTTCACCAAAGCGATGGTAGCGAAATCCCGCCATCAGTGCCGGCATCAGGTCCGGCCGGCGAGACAGGATTTCATTGTAGATGCTGATCGCGCTGACGTAGCCGCTGAGACCGCCCGAGCGCGCCTTCTGCAAACACATCATTGCGACCAGATCGCAGGCGTCGGTATGCATGTCGAGTTCGGTACTGTTGCGGTAGGCCCGCTCGCGCGGGTCCTTGCCGCCGACGTCAACCACGTGGCCGAGTCGATCACCCATCACGCTTTGCGACATCGCGGTGCCAAGGTACGTGCCGAGGCCAAAATGAATCATGCCGAGCTCGTCCTTGTCCAGCCGCTCCACCGGCAGCCGGCTCAGAATTACCAGGCCGCTGCCGTGCATGACCTCGTCGCGCCACCCGGCAATGTCGTCGGCAATCGCTTCCAGCGCGAACAGATCGCGCGTAATCGATTCGGCAGCGTCGACCTGCGTCCGGGCAGCCGCGACCGCGGCCTCGAAAGCTTCGATATGGCGGCTTTGCAGTGACACGGTAAAACTGTCACGCGAGTGAAGATCGGCGCGCCAGGCGCTGCGGTGGTCGACCGGATGCAGGGTTTCAGGCGTGCTCATATGCGATCCCCCTCAGGAAGCCAGCCGGCGCGGCGATGCGCGGCGGGTGACCGCACCGCCCTCGCCCAGCATGGTCTCGCTCAGGCCGCGGTCGGTGTGGTTCATCTTCAGCGACAGGAGTTTCTGCGCGTACTCCAGTACGCGCCCGTGATAACGCGGATCGTCGGCCCGATTGACATATTCACCCGGATCCTCGCGCAAATCGAAGAACAGCGGCGGCAGGGCGGCAAAATGCACGTACTTGTAGTCGTGATCGCGCAACACCGAGATCCCGCACTGGTGCAGCGTTAATCCCAGGTGACGCTCGATGGCGTCATCGCGTACGTTGCGAAAATCGTATTCCCAGAACGCGGCATCGCGCCAGCCCGACGGCATTTCACCGTTACGTAATGCCGGCAGCAGGGAAAAGCCGTCACACTGGCTGGGCTGGTCGAGGCCGAGCCAGTCAAGCATGGTCGGCATGACATCGACGCTCTCGGTAAACGCCTGTACCCGTGTCCCGCGCGTGGCATTGGCCGCGGCGGACGGATCGCGCACGATCAACGGGATGTGGTAGGACTGATCGAAGTAACCGAGCTTGGACATCAGCCAGTGGTCACCCATCTGCTCGCCGTGATCGGTGGTCACAATAATCAGTGTTTCATCCCACTGGTCGCAGGCTTTCAACATCGCAAACAGGCGGCCCAGGTTTTCATCGACTTCGTGGATCAGGCCGAAGTAGTTAACCATGTCCTGCTGCGTCTCCCGTATATCGTCCGGCGCGCGATACCGGCTGTGATTGAGGAAATAATCCAGCAGCGGATGCTGCAGGGCTTCCTCGGCAGGAGTTTTACAGCGCTGCGGCAACGGCATATCGCCCGGCTCGTACATCGCGTGGTAGGGATCGGGCGCATGAAACGGTGGGTGCGGCCGCAGCAGCGACAGGTGGGTAATCCAGGGTCCATCCTGCGCTTCGATCCACTCGATACAGCGTTCCGTCATGAAATGCGTTTCGTGATCTTCACGATCCATCGCCAGCGGCAGCACCTGCGCACCACCCTGCCCCCAGTCAGCTGCATCCTCGCGCATCGAGTACAGGCCCCAGGGACGCTCGGGAATCGGGTAACCCCGCTCGCGCATGTAATCAACCCAGTCCGCCGACACCTCGTCGACCATCGGTGTATAGGTGCCGATGCCCGGCAGCGGCTCGCTGTAGTGGCGCAGGCGCGGATCGTTGTCGTCGAGACCGCGCGGATCGATGGCGGAATCGGTATAACCGAACAGCGACGGATCGTAACCGGCGGCGCGCACGCACAATGCCCAGTTGTCGAAACGACTGTCCAGCGGTGCGCCGTTGGTCACGCAGCGGTGATTCTGCATGTACATGCCGGTATGCAGCGAGCTGCGGCTGGGCGCGCAGGGCGCTGCCTGCGCGTAATGGTTTTCGAACAAGACACCGTCCCGCGCGAGTGCATCGAGGTTCGGGGTTTGCACGAAGGGATGACCGAGTAGCGACAGGCATTCCGCGCGCCACTGGTCCGCGGTAATGAATAGAATGTTCATGACTTCGACAACCGTTCCGTTACCCGCCGGCGGCGGCCTGCGCCTATCCTAGCGAAAACGTCCTGGAGCGAAAATGACAATTTTTCGATGGCGGCCATAGCCACAATCGATCAGCTCATCAACAGCGGATCGAACGGACAGTTCACCATGTTTTCGCAGCCGTCCTCGGTAACCAGCAACTGGTCCTCGAGCTTGATCCCGTCCGGTCCGCCGACCTCGCCCACATAGGCTTCGACACACAGCATCATGCCGGGCTCGAGCACACCCGAATAACCGCGCTCTTGCCAGTCGATCGGGTACTTGATCGCGGGCCATTCGTCGCACAGGCCGACGCCATGGAACTTGGAACCGTAGCGCTGCGGGATAAATTCCTCCGGCAGGTGGTGACCGCCCTCGGTCAGTTCCTGGAAACTGATGCCGGGCCGTACCAGTTCGGCATTGGTCATGATGTGCTCGTAGGCAATCGAATGCAGGTCTTTCTGCCGCTGCGTCGGCCGGCCGTCGCCGATAAACCAGGTGCGCGAGATATCGGTACACATGCCGTAACAGCCGATCAGGTCGGTGTCGAAGGCGAGAATCTCGTTGTTGCCGAGGATGCGCGGACCGCATTCCTGGAACCAGGGATTGGTGCGCTGGCCGGTGGACAGGATGCGCGTTTCGATCCATTCGCCGCCGCGGCGAATGTTGGACTTGTGCAGCTCGGCCCAGACGTCGTTTTCGGTCATGCCGGGCCGGGTCAGTTCGCGCATCTCGGCAATCGACGCCTCGCAGGCGTGGATCGCGCAACGCATCGCCAGGATCTCGTCCGGGCCCTTGATCGAACGCACGCGCTCCATCAGCTCTTCGCCGTCCATGACCTCGATGCCCGCTGCGTCGAGCGCGCGCAGACCGGCAATCTGGATCTTGTCGACCGCCACCCGGCGACCCTTGCCGACGCGCGCCTGCAGGACTTCGTCGACCTGGCCGACAAATTTTTCCGCCTTCTCCTCGGTGCGCTGTCCGGTGGCGAAATAGAAGAACGACGCGCCCGCGCGCACTTCGCGCACCAGCGGGTTGTAGTCCGACAGGTAGGCATAACCGCCATACTCCCACAGCACCATGTGGCCGTCGGCGGTGACCAGCACCGCGCGAAACGGGTTGTGCGCGTTCCACAGCTGCATGTGGGTGGTATCGGTGGCGTAGCGAATCGACAGCGGGTCGAACAGCAGCACGCCGTCGAGATCGCGCTGGTGCAGGCCGGCGACGATCCGCTCGAGCCGGTACTGGCGCATGCGCGGCAGGTCCGGGCATTCGAGCCCGGCGGCTTGCCATTCGGCATAAGCCAGCGGCGTCGGGCCGATCTCGATACGATCGTTGTCGTCGGGCGTGTTGTCCGGCCGCATTGCCGGGCGGCGCGCCGGGTTGACCTTGGGATCGGGGATCGAATGCGGGTTGGTCGCCATGTCAGCTCCTGAGCCTGCTGCCGCTCGCGTCGAACGGCGGTTGTTCGAGAATGACGCCGGCGTGCGGCTGGCCGAGAATCGCGACCTCGAGCGCGGTGCCGGGCGCGGCGTGTTCGCTGGTGACGAAACATAACGCCAGTGACGCGCCCACCGAATGTCCGTAGGCGCCGGAACTGACCCGGCCGACCGGTGTACCGTCGGTCAGGAACACCGGTTCGCCGCCGTTGGCGTCGGCCTTGTCGGCTTCGACCTGCACGATGACGAGCTTTTCGCGCGGCGGCTTGTCCTTGATCGCGAGGTAGGCATCACGGCCGAGAAATTCCGGCTTGTCGAGCTTGATCAGCCGGTCGAGGCCAACTTCCTGCGGCCAGTACTCCGGCGAATACTCGCGGCTCCAGCTGCCGTAACCTTTCTCCACCCGCAGTGACAGCAGCGCGCGGCCGCCGACCGGGCGCACGCCGAGCGGCGCACCGGCTTCGAACAGCGCGTCGTAGAGCGCGGCCTGCTGTTCGATCGGCACGTAGATTTCCCAGCCGAGATCGCCGCTGAAGGAGACGCGAATCGCGACCGCGTCGATTCCGGCAACGGTGATTTTTCGATTGCGCATGAAACCGAAGGCTTCGTTCGACAGGTCGGCATCCGTCAGCTGCGACAGCAGTTCGCGCGCCTTCGGTCCGGCAACGTTGAACCCGGCCCAGGCCTCGGTCAGGCTTACGAAGGAGACCGTGTCGGCTTTTTCCACCATGTCGAAATATCGCTGGTGATAGCGCTCGGCGATGCCCGAGCCGATCATCAGGAAATCCTCGTCATCGAGCCTGGTGATGGTAAAGTCGCCGGCGATGCCGCCGCGCAGACCGATCATCGGCGTCAGGCAGGAGCGCCCGGTCTCGACCGGCACGCGGTTGGCGACCAGGCGGTCGAGATAATCGGCCGCGCCGGCGCCGCGGACGCGGTACTTGGCGAAGTTGGAGATATCGATGATACCGACCGCTTCGCGCAGCGCTCGGCACTCGGCCGCTGCCGGTTCGAACCAGTTCTGCCGCGCAAAACCGTAGGTCTCGACCGGCTGCATGCCGACTGGCGCGTACCACAGCGGGTGTTCGTAGCCGTAACTGAGGCCGAACACGGCACCCATGGATTTCTGTTTTTCGTACACCGGGCGGGTCTTGATCGGCCGCCCGGCCGCGCGCTCTTCGTAGGGAAAATGGATCTTGAAACGATGCGAATACTGGTCCAGCGCCCGCGCTTTGGTGAACTCGGTATTGGCCCAGTCACCGAAGCGCGCGAGATCCCAGCCGAACAGGTCCATGACCGGTTCACCCTCGACGATCCACTGCGCCATGGTGGTACCGAGACCGCCCGATTGCGAAAAGCCCGGGATGATGCCGCAGCAGCAGAAGTAGTTTTTCAGTTCGGGCACCGGGCCGATCAGTGCCGAGCTGTCGGGCGACCAGATCATCGGCCCGTTGATCACGCGCTTGATGCCGGCCTCGCCGAGCAGCGGAATACGATCGACCGCGCGCATGACATTTTCCTCGATACGCTCCAGGTCTTCGTCGAGCAGCTCGTGGCCGAAATCCATCGGCGTACCCTGCTCCGCCCAGTAGCGCCCGTCCTTTTCGTAGGCGCCGACCAGCAGCCCCTGCCCTTCCTGGCGCAGGTAGTACTCGCCGTCGCGATCGGCGATCAGCGGCAGGCGTTCCTCGCGCGCCTCGATTTCCGGGATCGCCTCGGTGACGAAGTACTGGTGCTCCATCGGGATCAGCGGCAGCTGGATACCGGCCATCGCCGCCACCTCGCGCGCCCACAGGCCGGCAGCATTGACAACGACATCCGCGTGAATCGTGCCCTTGTCGGTTTCGACATCCCAGCCGCCATCCGCGCGCGGATGGGTACCGAGCACCGGCGTGAAGCGATGCACCTCGGCGCCACGCTGGCGCGCGCCCTTGATGTAGGCGTAGGTTACGCCTGAAGGGTCGACGTGACCGCCATCGGGTTCGTACATGATGCAGCGGATACCGTCGAGGTTGACCAGCGGATGCATGGCCTCGGCCTCGGCGCGGCTCAACTCGTGGAAATCGACCTGGAAGTAACGCGCCTTGGCGGCCTGCATGCGCAGCTGGTATTCACGATCCTCGCTCTGCGCAAGATACAGCGTACCCGGCTGGGTGATGCCGCAGCCCTGCCCGGTTTCGCGCTCGAGCTCTTCGTAGAGCTGCATCGTGTAGTACTGCAGCCTGGAGATATTGTTGTTGTCATGCAGGCCGTGGATGCCGGCTGCCGCGTGCCAGGTCGAGCCCGAGGTCAGTTCGTCGCGTTCGAGCAGCATGACGTCGGTCCAGCCGAGCTTGGTCAGGTGATACAGGATAGACGCGCCGACCAGGCCGCCGCCGATGACTACTGCTTGTGCATGCGTTTTCATTTGATTGACTCACCACTAATGGCACTGGATTCACGAGTTCCCGGGTAATCGCGCCGCGATTCCAGGGACGACGCCCGCGGTGTCGCTTTCAATGCACCGGCTCCGCTGCCGGCATAGCCGCCAGCATCTGTTCGATTATAGGTGGCGCCACCGCCAGCGGATAGGACTGCAAGCCGTGCAGGCCGCCGGCGAAACTGGGTTCACCCGCGGATCTGCGCGCGGGAAGAATATTGAAGCCGAGCCCCATGCCGAAACAGCCCGGCACGATCTCGCCGCTATCGAGATCGCGCAGGCGACCGGCCGCGGTCGGCGCGCCCAGCCGCAGCGCATGACCATCGCGCTCGACCGGCGGCAGGCGGGGTGCAAATCCAGTGCCCTGCAGGATCAGGCCCGCCCCGGCAAGCAAATCCTGCTGTTCGGACAGCTCGCCCATAGGCTGCAGGCGCGCTCGCGTCTCGCGACCATCGCGGATATCGAGATAGAGAAACTTGGCATCCTTGCGCAGGCCGGCGTTGAAAAACACCGTGTTGGTCCTGGGACAGACATCGCTTGCGGGGTCGAACTCGATTCGATGCTCGCGCGCGAACGCGGGCGTACAGCGCAGCTTGAACTGTTCGCGCCGATGCAGGATCACGATCTCGCGCGCGGCGGCAAACTCGGCGAACAGCGGATCGTGCAGCAGTCGCCAGGCGCATGAAAAGGCGCTGTGGGAGCCGCCGACGATCACGATCGGTCGACGGTTTTGCGGCAGACCATCGAGATTCGCGCGCATCAGGAATCGCGCCGAGCCTTCCCAGCAACCAGCGAAGGGCTCGAGTTCGGGCAGGATCGCGTCGTCGCCGCCGCAGCAGAACAGCAGCTGGCGGCTGCGGCCCAGCGGCCGATCCCGCGCGTCGAACGTGTGATACCCGTCCGGGCGCAGGGCGACCCGCACGATACGCGTACCGGTGACGAGCCTGTCACCGAGCAACCCGGTCAGCGCATCGGCCAGCGGCTCGACCAGCAGCGCACCGATGCGCGGCAGCGCGATCAGGCGTTGCTGCGTCTCCGGCAGCGCAACGTAAGCGTCGCGCACGCGCGTGAAAGGCGTACCGTCGGCAATCCCCTCGATCACGTCATGCGCGCTGGTGTTGGCGTTGATGCGGTAATCACTCATCTGGCCGCCCGGGCGATCCGCCGCCTCGAAGAAAATACTGTCGTCGAGCAGCCGTTGCTCGGGGCATGCGGCGCCGTCGGCGGCGGCTATTCGATTGCACAGGGCGAGCACCAGCCCGATTCCCGCCGGCCCGGTGCCGATCACCTGGAGCTCGCAATCCCTCACCTGCAAACAACCTTCACCAGGTCATCTCCGCAACACTCGCGCGGGACCAGCGCAGAATTGCTGGCGAGGCCAATCGAGGTACACGCGTAACCCTTGCGGCGACATCGACAGCAGCGTCAGGCCGCGTTCGCCTCCGCGTGCATGCGCACGATGTCCTCGAGTTCACGCAGGAAAGTGAGTACCTCGGCGGGGGTGTTGTAATGGCACATCGACACCCGGATGCAGGTTGGCCGACCGAGCGGCTCGAGAATGTTGCCGGAGAAGTAATCCGCCTTGCGCACGTGCGTGCGGATGCCGCGCGCGTTGAGCTCGGCGACCACCTCGGCGCAGGGTTTACCCTCGACGATGATCGAGCACAGGCCCTCGCGGGCCGGGTTGTCATGTCCACCGATCAGGTACACCTCGGGCATGTCGCGCAAACCCTTTTGCGTGCCGTCGCCATCGATCATCAGGCGCACGAGGTCGTGCTCGTGATCGTGAATGGCTTCACCCGCGGCGAGAATACGTTCGCGTCGGTCGCTCGAATCGGTGAACTGCGAGCCGAGCCAGTCGAAGTACTCGATTACCTTGCTCGTGCAGGCGAATGCCGAAGTATCGCGCGTTCCCATTTCCCAGAAGTCGTCGGGGGTGCCGTCGAGATGATCGTGCGGCAGCGTCGCGAGCCGCGGTGACAGCCACGCGAAACCGTAGTTGTGGCGTGAAAAAACCTTGTAGGCTGATACCGCGTAGCCGTCGATATCGTAATCATCGAGCGCCAGTCCGCCGTGCGCGGCGTGCTGGATGCCGTCGAGGATGATGATGCAGTCCGGCGACACCGCGCGGATGGTCCTGACGATTGCCTCGACATCAGCGGTCATGCCGGTCACCGGGCTGGTATGGATCAGCGTCGCCACCCGCGTGTCGGCGTCGACCACCCTGGCGTAATCCTCGGGGGTTATCGCGGCGCGATCGTTGTCATGCACCGCGGCGCGGTACTCCTTGCCGGCGATCTCGGCCCAGCGCCGGCTCGCGCTCGCGGTGGCGGGATGCTCCAGCGTACTGCCGACCATGTTGCCAGCGGGCGCGGATCCGAGCGCGGCGGCACGCACCATGCGGAAAATCAGCTCGGTACCGCTCTCGCCGGTGAACACGGGTCCGCCGGACACGCCGAGGAAGATGCGCATGTTGTCGCGCGCTTCGCTGATGATGCGCACCAGCTCGTGCGAGGCCGGGTTGTCGCGGCCCTGGTTGTCCGGGATGCCGGCAAGCTCGGTATTGACCTCGACCACCGACTTGAGCGTCAGCGCACCGCCGGCGTTCTCGAAAAAGATACGCGAACCCTGATAGGGACAGGTGTCCACGTACATGAAACGGTCACGGACCTGTTGCTGCAAGGATTCGTCGAACATGGTGCTTCCCGGTGTCTGTTTGCTTGTGGATCGTGTCGGCGGCGGATGCCGCCGTCGCCTGGCAGACTAAAGCCTAGCACCCGTAATAATAAAAAGATAACGCATTATCTTTTACATGTTATAAATTAATTCTTTATGAATGACCGGCCGGTTTCGACATGGACATACGCTACCTGGAAAGCCTGATCCAGACCGTGGAAATGGGTTCGATCGCACGCGCGGCGCGGGCGCAGAACCTGACCCCCGCCGCCGTCGGCCAGCGCATCGCGACCCTCGAAAAATACTTCAACGTGCAGCTGCTGAATCGCAACGCGCACAAGGCGTCGCCGACCGAAAACTGTCTCAACCTGCTGCCCAGCGCACGCCAGATCGTCAGCGAATTCCGGGCGATGAGCGCGCATATCGAACCGTCAGGACTCGCCGGCCGGTTCGTGCTTGGCGCGATCTCGACGGCGCTGACCGGGATGCTGCCCGGCACCATCCGCTACCTCGCCGGGGTTGCGCCGAAACTCGCGCTGCAGATCAAGCCCGGGACATCCAATTCGCTGTTTGCCGATCTGAGCGAGCGCCGCATCGACGCGGCGATAATCGCGCTGCCGCCCTGGGCTCTGCCGCGCGGCGTCCAGGCCGAATTGCTGCGCGAGGAGCCACTGGTGCTGTTATCGAGTAATGCGACAGGCGACAACCTGCGCGCGAAGCTCGAACAAAACCCCTATATCTGCTACGACGCCGAATCCTGGGGTGGTCTGCGTGCCAGCCAGTTCCTGCGTGACCGGCACATCCGCATAGAACCTTTCTACGAACTGGATGCGCTCGAGGCCATCGAAAAGCTCGTGTTGCAGGGCATGGGGGTGTCGCTGGTGCCGCTGTGGTCAGGGCTGGACCTGGCGCAAGCCGGACTCGAGGCGGATATCATCGACGAGGATCGCTACGCCCGCAGGATCGTGCTCGTCAGCCCGATCGACAGCGCGCGCCCGCAAATCGTCGAAGTGCTCGCCGACGCGCTGAGATCGAGCCAGCCCATTTAAGCTCGCATAATTAAAACTTATTCAAAATCCCTGAAATTCATTGTTTTACAGGTATTTGAATAAGCATTTACGATGCGTTAATCGTTACCGGGAGATTTCGATGACCCGCAAAAGACAACACGCATGGCAACTCTGGGGCTGGATCCTGTTTATCGTCTCGGCGCTGTTCTTCATCGCCACCAGCCTGCGTGCAGGCGATCCGCTCGGCTTGCTCGGCGGGCTGTTTTTCCTGCTAGCCTGCTTCGTGTTCCTGGTACCGCTGGCGGCCGAGGCCGGCTGGCTCAGTAACTTAGCGCGGCTGCATAGATATTTTCGATATCCACGAGGTTGGTGTCGCGCGGCGCGTTTTTTATTGCCCGCGCCTGCCGCGCCGACGACTGCGCCAGTGCCGGAATATCTTCGCGACCAAATCCGACGCCAGCAAGTCCGTTCGGCGCTCCGGTACTACGCATCAACCCGATAATTCGCTCGGCCAGCAGTTCGCCGGAATCCGGCGCACCCGCATCGCGTAAATCGCAGTCGAGCAAGGCGGCCGCCTCGAAGTGCCGCTCGGGTGCTGCCTCGGCGGTGTAACGGAAAATCGACGGCGCCGACACGATGACACTGATACCGTGCGGCACGAATGGCGATTCCACGGCATAACCATCGGTGGTGATATCCCGCATCAGGTGCGTTACGCCATAGGACAACGCGTGCCCCAGGTGAGTACCGGTATTGCCGAAGGCCATGCCGGCGAGGGAAGCACCCCACATCAATTGATCGCGTGCCTCGTGATCATCGGCACTGGCAACGCCGCGCTCGAGGTAGGCACCGGCAATCTCGAGCGCCTTTTGTGCGGCCAGGTCACTCCACGGATTGGCTCCCTGGATCAGCGGTCGCTTGCGCGGGTCCGGCTGCTTTTCCCAACGCGTGTAGGCTTTCGCGGTATAACACTCGAGCGCGTGGCACAGCAGGTCGAAACCGGTAGAGGCAACCACCATCGCCGGCAGGCTTGCGGCACAGACCGGGTCGACCAGCGCTTCCTGCGGCAGCAGCACCGGGTTGGCGAGGACGAACTTGGTCTCGAGATCGGTAATTCTGAGCACCGAGATCGACGTGCATTCCGAACCCGTTCCGGACGTGGTGGCGCAGGCGATGTGCGGCAACAGCTGGCGTGGCATCGACTTGCCGGCCCCGAGGGGCGGCGCGAAGTAGTCGAGAAAATCGCCCGCTGGCTGCAGACCGTACAGCATCGACGCCTTGGCCGTGTCCATCACCGAACCACCACCAACCGAGACGACACCGTCGAAATTGCCGTCCGCGATGAAGGCCGCGCCGCGTTCGACGCTCTGGTCGTCGGCCTCGATCGTGATTTCGTCGAACACCGCGACGTCGATCCCGGCGGATTGCAGCGAATCCAGCACCGTCGCGACGTAGGGACCGTTGCGCAGACCCGGGTCGGTAAACAGCGCTACACGTGACATGCCGAGCCCCGCGGCGCGAGACCCGGCTTCGGCCAGGCAGCCGCGTCCGAAGGTGTATTTCGGAATCGCGACGGTAAACGTATCGGCCCCGCCCTGGCAGGGATCAAAGTACTGGCAACCCATGGCCGTTCCCGGACTGTTAACGTGGCCTGCAGTTTAGCACCGCGCGGCGACGCTCGACAGTTCAGGCCGCGTTGGCGGCCTGGCTGCCGATAAACTCTCGAATCAGCGTCAGCAGCTTTTCCGGCTGATCCTCGGACACGAGATGGCCGCAGTTTTCCAGCAACTGCAGCCGCGAGCCGGGAATATCGGCATGCAGCCGATGTGCCCAGTCCACGACCTGCCAGGCATCGTCGACACCCCACACGATCTGCACCGGCAGGCTGCCGAGTTCTTGCAATCGGTCCGCGACGGACAGCGTATGCCGCGGGTCGTAATGCATGATCTGGTGCTGAAACAGGCTGCCCTGCCCGACCGGTCCCGCCACCATGTCGACGAATTCGTCCAGTGGCCCTGCGGCCAGCGCTTGCTGGTCGAACGCCGCCGACAGCATCCAGTCGCGGAAATGTGCACGGTGCTCGGCGTCGCCGGCCGTAATCAGGTTATCGAGACCGGTTTGCAGCTGTTGGCGCGTGCGCGGTGACGGCCAGCTGTCGTAGCTGACACAGTCGACCAGGGTCAGGCTGTCGACCCGCGCGGCATGCAGCACGCCGAGTTGCTGCGCAATCGCACCGCCGATGTCGTGTCCGACCACGTGGGCACTATCGAGCCCCCAGTGTTCGAACAGGCCGAGCAACACCGGTAGCTGGCCGCTGACCGAGGTATCGACATCCGGGTCGCGCGGACGCTCGGAGTGACCGAAACCGAGCAGGTCGTAAAGGTAAACGCGGTATCCGGCGTCCACCAGCCCGGGGACGATTCGCCGCCAGACGCGGGAGTAGAAAGGTGTGCCGTGGATCAGTACCACCGGCGCGCCTTCGCCGTGTACTCCCCAGGCGATGCGGTGGCCATCGATCAGCGTGTTTTCGGGTACCAGTTTCATCGTCAAGTCTCCTCGATTTGTTGCACGAGTGCACTATGACGCAAATCTATTCATGACACTAGCGACATTAAATCATATAATATATGTCAAATTGTCATGTTGGGCTTATCGTGGCTGAAAAACTCGAAATCGACGTGCTGCGCACGCTCAAGGCAATCGACGACTGCGGCGGTATCACCCGGGCGGCGGACCGGCTTGCGCTGTCGCAATCCGCGGTCAGCCACAAAATCCGGCGCTTCGAGCGTAACACCGGCTGCCGCCTGCTGCGACGCAGGCCCGGCGGCGCCATTTTTACCGACGAAGGCCGACGGCTGGTTGACTATGCCAATCGAATCCTCGCGATCCACGACGAAGCCTGGCGCGGCATTCATCGTCCCGCGCTCGAAGGGCGCGTGCAGCTCGGCATCACCGAGGAGCTCGTCAGCAGCGGGTTGTCGCGGGTACTCGGCCGCTTTGCCCGGCTGTACCCGGCGATCCGGGTACAGACCCGCGTCGAGCAAAGCCTGGTACTCGACCGCTGGCTCGAGGCAGGCCGGATAGACATGGCGGTAATGCAGGTGTTCGCGACAGAACGACGGTCGACCGACCTGGTGCTGCAGAGCGACCGGCTGGTCTGGGTAGGATCGCTAGACCTCGACCCCGTCGATAGCGTGGAACTGCCGTTTATCGCGTTCGACGACAACTGCTTTTATCGACGCTGGGCGAGGTCTCGCTGCGAGCGTGACGGGCGCGAACTTCGGGTCGTGCTGGAATGCGCCAGCAACGAGGGTGTGCTGAGCGCGGTATCGGCCGGCATGGGGGTAGCGCTGATTGCACGCCGACATCTGCGCGCCGACATGATCGAACTCGATCTGCCCAGGCCGCCCGCGATCGACTTCGTGATCCGGCTCGACGAAACGGATGCCGGACCTCACCTGCTCGCGCTACGGGACGAAATCGCAGTGGCGCTGGGGGACTGAAGCGACCACGGGGGCGGCGTCCCGCTACCTTCCGCCAGAGCAGGCGCGACTGGCTTACTTTTTGACCGTGGCGTCGTCGCCCCAGATGTCGACGAGGCGCCGATCGCGACCACAGCCGAAACGATAGTACTTGTAGCGCACCGGCGATTTCTTGTAGAAGTCCTGGTGGTAGGACTCGTCACCCTTGATCGGAAAGAAGGTCGTGAGCGGCAGAATCGGCATCACGACCTGCTGATCAGGGAAACGCTGTTCCACGCGGGTTTTGGAGGCCTCGGCAAGCGCGCGTTCGTCGTCGCCGGCAACGAAGATCGCGGCGAGGTATTCGTGGCCGCGGTCGCAGAACTGGCCGCCATCATCGAACGGGTCGATGTTGACCCAGAAGTGATCGAGGATACCCTGGTAATCGATTACCTCGGGATCGTAGGTGATCAGCACCGCTTCGTAATGACCGTCATGACGCCCCTTGTAGGTTGGATCGGGATAGGTCCCGCCGGTGAAACCGGAGACCACGTCGGTCACACCCTCGAGTTTTTCGAAGTCTGATTCCATGCACCAGAAACAGCCACCCGCCAGCACGGCGGTGGCGGCCTGCGCCGGCAGACCGGCCAGCAGGGTAAAGCCCAGGGTGAAGCTCAGCAACAGGGGTTTCATGAACAATCCTCGTTTCGGTGATCTGACCGTTGGCTCGCGCCGTAGTTCAACCTGTATACGGCACAAGAGGGGTTTGAGATGAAGACACTGGTAACGCTGGTCCTGCTACTGATGGCGGGCTCGAGCTGGGCGGCGGGCAAAAACCTGACCTACCAGGTGAATGGCATCGACTACGAAGGTTACTTCATCAGCCCCGGCGGCGACGCGCCACTGGTGCTGCTGATTCACGACTGGGACGGACTGACGGATTACGAGGTCCGGCGTGCGAACATGCTGTCGGAGATGGGTTACGCGGTTTTCGCCGCCGACCTGTTCGGCGCCGGTGTACGCCCGACCGAGGTCGCCGACAAGCGCCAGCACACCGGTGAACTGTACAAGGACCGGGCAAAGATGCGCGCGCTGATGAATGGCGCGCTCGACACCGCCGCCAGTCTTGGGGCCAACCGCTCCAACGCGGTCGCGATGGGCTACTGCTTCGGCGGCGCGGCGGTGCTCGAGCTGGCTCGCTCGGGCAGTGACCTGAAAGGATTCGCCAGCTTTCACGGCGGCCTCAAAACCCCGGCCGGCCAGGACTGGGGCAAAGCCAGCGCGCCGGTGCTGATCATGCACGGCACCGCCGACAGCGTGATCCCGATGTCGGACTTCGCCGCGCTGGCGGACGAACTCGAAGCGGCCGGCGTAGCCCACGAAATGGTGACCTACAGCGGCTCGCCGCATGCGTTCACGGTTTTCGGCTCGCCGAGATACCGGGAAACCGCGGATCGCAAGTCGTGGAAGCTGTTTAGCGAGTTTCTCGAAGACGTCAGCCGCTGACTACCGGCATCAATAACGGTTGGAGCGAAAGGTACTGCCGTCATTGGCGATCGCGCCGGCCTGCTGTGACCCGCCGAGCAGGTAGACGTAACCGCCAAAACTGACTACCGGCAGTCCGTGCAGCGGCAGCGGGAGGTCACGCGCGAATTGCCAGGCATCACCGACCAGGGTTTCGACACTGGCCAGGGTAGCGTCACCGCTCATCGTGACTTCACCGCCGAGAGCGTAGACCTTGCCCTGGTGATTGATCGCGCCGAGACCAGCACGCGCGGCGTTGAGCGCGGGTCCGCGAGACCAGCGGCCCGTTTCTGGATCGAACCACTCGCTGTCGGCAATCTCCCCGGCCCCGCTCCAGCGGCCGCCGATCGCAAGAATCCGCTCGCCGACCGCAACCGCGGCCAGGTGCTCGCGCCGCGCGCGGTTCGGCGCCAGCGTGATCCAGCGGTCGATCGCCGGTTCGTAACGCAGCAGGTTGCCGCCCGGACCGTCGCCGCCGACGACATAAATATAGGGCCCCAGCGCAACCGCCGTGGCGGCGTAACGCACCGCCGGCATATCGGTGGCGCGCGACCAGCGTTCGCGCTCGATATCGTAGACGAAGGTCGAGCGGCGCGCGCGCCAGTTCGAATCGGCACCGCCGAACACGAAAATTCTGCCGCCCTTCGTCGCTACCGCGGCGTGATGCCGTCCCTCGGGCAATGGCGGCAGGCTTTGCCAGCGCTCTTCGAAGGCGTCGAAAGCTTCGAATGCGCGCGTGCCGCCGAGCCCGCCCGGGACGTAGATCCTGCCCTGCCAGACCACGGCGCCTGTTGCCGAGCGCGCGGTCGGCATCGCCGCCAGCCGCTCCCATTGCGCGGCCGCGGGCCGGCACAGGGCAAGGCCGAGCAACAGGCACGCAGACAGCCGAAGCAGATGTTTCCAGGCGCGGTGATCGCCCGCAGCATCGAGTCCGTATACACGACACCCGGGGGGCATCGGGGCTGTTTTGATGTTTGTCCCGGGCTTTCTTATCATGCGTTTACTTATAGTCGGAGTCGAATCAGAATGCTCGAAGTCAACACCGCTGCACCGGAATTTTCCGCGGTCAACCAGGACGGCGAAACCCTGAGTCTCACCCAGTACAAGGGCAAACAAAACGTCGTGCTGTATTTTTACCCGAAAGACGACACGCCGGGCTGCACCACCGAGGCACTCGAGTTCACTGCGCTGATCGACCAATTCGCGGCCGCCGATACCGTGGTACTCGGCGTCAGCAAGGATACCTGCGCCAAACACCAGAAGTTTATCGCCAAGCACGCACTCCAGGTCGAATTGCTGGCGGATACCGAAGGCGAACTGTGTGAGCTGTACGGCACCTGGGCGCTGAAGAAATTCATGGGGCGCGAATCCATGGGTATCCTGCGCTCGACCTTCGTGATCGACAAATCCGGGCAGCTGGTGCACGTCGACTACAAGGTCAAGGCCAAGGGCCACGCCGAGCAAATCCTCGAAATCGCTCAGGGCCTGAACTGATCCGGCTCCAATCCGCTCGCTAACTTGCGCCGTGCACTTGCGCCGGCGCGTTCAGGCACTATAATCCCGCGCCTCGAACACTCTCCGGCAATCCATGACCCTGTCCAGAGACAAGCTGCGCAACATCGCGATCATCGCGCATGTCGACCACGGTAAAACCACGCTGGTCGACGCGCTGCTGCGCCAGTCCGGTCGCCTCGATACCCGCGCCGGCGAAACCGAACGGGTGATGGACTCCAACGACCTCGAAAAGGAGCGCGGGATCACGATCCTGTCGAAAAATACCGCGCTCGAGTGGCAGGATTACCGCATCAACATCGTCGACACGCCGGGCCACGCGGATTTCGGCGGCGAGGTCGAGCGTATCCTGTCGATGGTCGACTCGGTACTGCTGCTGGTCGACGCGGTCGAGGGACCGATGCCGCAGACCCGCTTCGTCACGCAAAAGGCTTTCGCGATGGGTTTTACACCGATCGTCGTGGTCAACAAGATCGACCGCGACGGTGCGCGCCCCGACTGGGTCATCGACCAGGTTTTCGACCTGTTCGACCGCCTCGGCGCGAGCGACCAACAGCTCGACTTTCCGATTGTCTACGCGTCGGCGCTCGGCGGCTACGCGAGTCTCGATGACTCGGTGCGGGATGGCGACATGCAGCCGCTGTTCGAGACCATCGTCGAGCAGGTGGCAGCGCCCGACGTCCTGCTCGATGGGCCGCTGCAGCTGCAGGTGTCGAGCCTCGACTACGATACCTACAAGGGCCTGCTCGGCATCGGTCGAATCAGTCGTGGCCGGGTCGAGCGCAACACCGCGGTACGTATCGTCGCTAGCGACGGTCGCGAACGCGACGGCCGCGTGATGCAGCTGTTCGGCTTCGATGGCCTGCAGCGGGTCGAAACCGAGACCGCCGAGGCTGGTGATATCGTCGTGTTTTCCGGTATCGAGGACCTGCAGATTTCCGACACGCTGTGCGATCGCAACCACGTCGAGGCGCTGCCGCCGCTCACGGTCGACGAGCCGACCGTGAGCATGACCTTCGGCGTCAACTCGTCCCCGTTCTCCGGCCAGGACGGCAAGTTCCTGACCTCGCGCCAGATCGAGGAGCGCCTGCGGCGCGAATGCCGCCACAATGTCGCGCTGCGCGTCGAGGCGCTGGACGAGGCCGACCGCTTCCGCGTCAGCGGGCGCGGTGAACTGCATCTCGGCATCCTGATCGAAAACATGCGCCGCGAAGGCTTCGAGCTGTCCGTGTCGCGGCCAGAGGTGATCCTGCGCGAAATCGACGGCGTCGTCTGTGAACCCTACGAGCAGCTCACGATCGATGTCGAAGAGGCGCACCAGGGCGCGGTCATGGAAGCACTGGGCCGGCGCAAGGCCGATCTGCGCGACATCCTGCCGGATAGCCGCGGCCGCGTGCGCGTCGACTATATCGTGCCGTCGCGCGGCCTGATCGGCTTCCAGGCCGAGTTCATGACCCTGAGTTCCGGCAGCGGCTTGATATACCACGTATTCGATCACTACGGGCCGAAGATCGACGGTGCCATCGGCCAGCGACAGAACGGCGTACTGATCTCGACCGCTGCCGGCAAGGCGCTGGCCTACGCGCTGTTCAACCTGCAGGAGCGCGGCAAGCTCATGATCGGTCACGGCGAACCCGTTTACGAGGGCATGGTGGTCGGCATCCATAGCCGCGCCAACGACCTCGTGGTCAACCCTTTGAAAGCCAAGCAGTTGACCAATATCCGCGCCGCCGGCAACGACGAAAACCTGATCCTGACGCGGCCAATCCGCCTGACGCTGGAACAGGCGCTGGAATTCATCGACGACGACGAACTGGTCGAGGTCACGCCGAGCAGTATCCGCATTCGCAAGAAATTCCTGCTGGAGCACGAGCGCAAGCGCGCGTCGCGCGGCCGCGTCGCCTGATACCCGGCAAGCGGCTTTTGTTCGCCCCGGCGCCGGCTTATAATCCCGGCTTGTTCCTGGGAATGAATACAAGATGACGTTTTTCCTGCGCCTGCGTCACTGGGAACTGTTCCTGATGCTGGCCCTGCCGACCCTGATGTGCCTGCTTTTCGGGTTACCGTTCGAGGGTCTCATCCTCGCCAGCATCGCGCTGTTCCTGTTTATTGTACTGTGCGCGTGGATATTCAGTATCGGCGCCTGGAGCAACGCGCAGCTGCCGCCCGAGCGCCGCCGCGGCCTGCTGCTGTTCAGCGCCGGCCTCGTGCTGCCGATCGTGTACGTGCTGCTGTACATTATCCTGATACTGCCCGTGATCGAATCGGGCACGCCACCGGACCAGCCGCCGCTGTGGATTTTTCCGATGCACATGCTGTCGATGGCCGGATATTTCTACGGCCTCTGGTTCGCGGCCAAGCAGTTCAAGTCGCTGCTGGTTAGCGAGGACGCCGACTTCCTGATCTTCAGCAGCATGTTTTTCCTGCTGTTCATCTTCCCGCTCGGGGTGTGGATTATTCAACCGAACGTCAACCAGCTCTACGCGAAGCTGGACCCGGGCAGCCAGTTCCGCGACGAGGGTTGAGGATTGCGGCTGAACTACTTCGCCTTCGGTTCCAACCTGTCGAGCGCGCGGTTGCTGCAGCGCCTGCCGGCGGCGCGGGTACACTGTGTTGCAACCCTGGCGCAGCACCGCCTGCGCTGGCACAAGAAAGGCCGCGACCTGTCCGGCAAGTGCGCGATCGACCCCAGCGATCATCACGCGGACCGGGTTTACGGCGTGATCTACCACATGACGCTCGACGAGCGCCACGCGCTCGACCGCATCGAGGGCCACGGCAGCGGCTACCAGCGCCGCCAGGTCGAGGTCCTGACGCTCGCCGGCGACAGCGTCGAGGCCTTCACCTATTACGCCACCGACATCGATCACGCGCGCCAACCCTACCACTGGTACAAGGAACACGTGCTGCGCGGCGCGCTCGAACACGGTTTCCCCGAGCACTACGTCGCGACGATCCGGGCAACGGTATCGATCGACGATCACGACGCGGAGCGCCACGTCAGCGAACTCTCGATTTACGGCGACGCGCGGTGAAGCAAATCCTCGTGCTCGAACATATGCCGAGCCAGAACCCGGGCATCTTCCGCGAGCTGGCGGCGGCACGCGGGGTGGCTTTCACCGAGGTCGACCTGCACGCGGGAGAAACATCGCCGGACCCCGCCGGTTTCGACGGCCTGTGGGTCATGGGCGGCTCGATGAACGTCTGGGACGAGGCCGAGTATCCGTGGCTGCGGGCGGAAAAAGAGTTGATTCGCGAGGCCGTGGTCGAACGCGGCCTGCCGTTTTTCGGCATCTGCCTCGGCCACCAGCTGCTGGCCGATGCGCTGGGCGGGGCGGTGCGAGCGACGGAGGATTTCGAAATCGGCGTGCACGACGTCACCCCGACCGCGGCAGGAGTGGAGCACGCGCTGCTGGCCCGGCTGCCCCGCCCGACCCGCTGGGTCAACGTGCACCGCGCCGAGGTTTCGCGCGCACCGGCCGAGGCGACGATACTCGCGCAATCCGAGCTCTGCGCCAACCACGCCATGCAGGTCGGCGACGCGGCTTACTCGGTACAGTTTCACCCCGAAGTCTGCGAACATACCGTTGCCGCCTGGCTGCAAATCCCCGGCATACCCGAGGCGCTGGTCTCGCTGCTCGGCCCCGGCGGGGTCGAGGACTTCAGCCGCGAGGTAGAAGCGCAGCGCATGCAACACAACCGGGCAGCCGCGCGGCTGTTCGACAACTGGCTCGACCTGGTCTACTGAAAGGGAGCATCACGACATGAACATACTGGTACTGCAACACATCGCGATCGAGGATCCCGGCTACATCAAGGACCTCATGGATGCCGACGGCTGCCGCCTGACGCAGATCGAGCTCGACGAGGGCGAGCCCATCCCCGAGGACCTGTCCGGTTTCGACGCGATGCTGTGCATGGGCGGCCCGATGGACACCTGGATGGAGGACGATTACCCGTGGCTGGTCGAGGAAAAGCGCCGTATCCGCGACTGGGTAGTGCACGAGGAAAAGCCGTTTCTCGGTTTTTGCCTCGGCTGCCAGCTGCTCGGCGAGGTGGTTGGTGGCCAGGTCGTGCGCTCGGAGCCGTCCGAGATCGGCGTGCTCGACATCCAGATGGCGGCCGCGGCCAGGCAGGATCCGCTGTTTGCCGACTACCCGGACAGCCTCAAGGCCGTGCAGTGGCATTCCTACGAGGTAGACGGGCTCGACCTGAACACCGACGTCACGCTGCTGGCCTCGTCACCGGCCACGCGCTACCAGATTTTCCGCTACCGGCAAAACGCCTGGGGTGTGCAATTCCACGTCGAGGTACGCGAGGATACGGTCAGGCTGTGGGGCGAGGTGCCGGAGTACAGGTCCGCACTGGAAGCGAGCCTCGGCGGCGACGCGCTCGAGTCTTTCGACCAGCAAGCACGCCGGCACATGACGGACATGAATGCCCTGTCGCGCCAGCTCTACGAGAACTTCAGGAAAATATTATAAGCGCGGCGTAAACGCGAGTACGCGTACCTGGCCCGGCAGCGTCGGGTTGAACAGGTGGTTGTGCCAGTAGGTCGCTGCGAACAGCGGATCGTCCCGGTCGAGCGACTCGACGTCGAAGTCGAACGCGTGGCCGATGCTCTTTTCGCTGAACTTGAGATGGCAGGCGCCGGCCTTGAGCAGCGCGTAGGCCACCGAGGAATCGAGGCTGAACAACGCGGTCAGGCGCCGATCGAAGGGCTCGGCATCCTGGTAGTGACGTTCGGCGAGAATACGTAACCCGTTCTTGATCCACTGCGTCGGATCCTGGGTCTTGCGCACGATGTGGCTGAACTCCGCGGTACGCTCGGCCGGGTCGCGGTGCAGGATCAGGAAACTGAGCCGGGCCTGCTCGTCGCCGCCGTTGACCGAGTGGATACCCGCGCTCATGCCGGTTGTCGGGCGCCCGCCGAGTTCGCGCATGCTGTGCTTGCGCAGGCGACACTGCCAGGCGATGAAATCATCGTAGTCTTGTGTGCTAGTCATGAGATTGATTACGCAACGAGGCCAGCATTAGTTTAACTTTAAAAACACCGTCATCCCGCATCGGCGGACCGCCGCGTTCGCGGGGACCTCCCGAGAATCCGCACAAGATCCCCGCTTGCGCGGGGATGACGATCAGGCCTGGCTCGGGAATTGCCACGTGAACCCTGCCCCGGCACATGCCGGTGCTCGCAATGACGGGCAGGCGTCAGAACAGTCCCTCGACCTGGCCCTGTTCGTTGAGGCGGATATTGTCGGCCGAAGGCACCCGCGGCAGGCCCGGCATGGTCATGATATCGCCGCAGACCGCGACGATGAACTCGGCGCCGGCCGAAAGGCGTACCTCGCGGATCGGCACCTCGTGACCCGACGGTGCACCGATCAACGCGGGATCGGTCGAGAAACTGTACTGGGTCTTGGCCATGCATACCGGGAAGTGCCCGTAGCCGTCCGCCTCGAACCTGGCGAACTGGTCACGCACCTTCTTGTCGGCAATGATGTCGTCGGCACCGTACAGCGAGCGCGCGATGTGGCGCGCCTTGTTCCACAGCGGCATGTCGTCGTCGTACAGCGTGTGGAACTGCGCCTGCCCGGAATCGGCCACCGCGGCAACGTGCTCGGCGAGCTCGGCGGTGCCGGCGCTGCCGTCGGCCCAGTGGGTGGCATCGAACGCCTTGACGCCGAATTCGGCGCAAAACTCGCGAATCGCGGCGAGCTCGCCATCGGTATCGGCCGAAAAACGGTTGATCGCGACCGTGATCGGCACGCCGAACTGCTTGAGGTTGCGGATGTGACGACCGAGGTTTTCGCAACCCTTGCGGATCGCGTCGATATCCTCGCTGCCCAGCTGGTCCTTGGCCACGCCGCCGTGCATCTTCAGCGCGCGCGCGGTTGCCACCAGTACCACCGCGTCGGGGCTTAAGCCCGCCTTGCGGCACTTGATATCGAAGAACTTCTCCGCGCCGAGATCGGCGCCGAAGCCGGCCTCGGTAACGACATAGTCCGCCAGTTTGAGCGCGGTCCTGGTTGCAATCACCGAGTTACAGCCGTGCGCGATGTTGGCGAACGGACCGCCGTGGATGAAGGCGGGATTGTTTTCCAGCGTTTGCACCAGGTTCGGCATGAACGCGTCCTTGAGCAGCACGGTCATCGCGCCCGGTGCGTGCACGTCGCGCGCGTGAACCGGTTTGAGGTCGCGGGTGTAACCGACCACGATGTTGCCGATGCGACGCTCGAGATCCTCGAGATCGGTCGCAAGGCAGAAGATCGCCATGATTTCGGAAGCGACGGTGATGTCGAAGCCGCTTTGCCGCGGCGTACCGTTACCCGGACCACCGAGACCGATGGTGATGTCGCGCAGCATGCGATCGTTCATGTCCATGACGCGCTTCCAGGTTACGCGACGCGGATCGAGGCCAGCCTGGTTTTCCCACTGGATATGGTTGTCGACCAGCGCCGACAGCAGGTTATGCGCGGTACCGATCGCGTGAAAGTCGCCGGTGAAGTGCAGGTTGATATCTTCCATCGGCACCACCTGGGCGTAGCCGCCGCCAGCGGCACCACCCTTCATGCCGAAACAGGGACCGAGACTGGGTTCGCGCAGGCACATGACCGCCTTCTTGCCGATGCGATTGAGGCCATCGCCCAGGCCCACGGTCGTGGTGGTCTTGCCCTCGCCCGCCGGCGTCGGTGAAATCGCGGTAACCAGGATCAGCTTGCCGTCGGGACGGTCCTGGATCGAATCGATGAATTCCTGGGTCAGTTTGCCCTTGTCGTGACCGAAGGGCTTGAGACCGTCGGCCGGTATTTCGAGTTTCTGCGCGATGTCGCCGATCGGCTTCAGGGTCGCTTCACGCGCAATTTCGATATCGCTTTTCGCCATTTTCAACTCCACATGATTGGATTCGGGCGCGTCACGGCGTTGGCGCGCGCCTCGTATTATGACTGCCGCTTCCCGTGACTCGGCAAACCTTGGAACGGCGTATCATATGGGCTGATACCCCCATAAAGTATCGCGAAAGCGACACTTAATGTAATGCAACGCTGACTGCGCCGGAAGCGCGGCACTGCGGGCCGGCTGCGAGGGGACGTTAGCGCGTCATCGCGAGCGCCCGCATGGCCCGCGGCATTCCTCGGCAAACCACGCGACATCGATCGGCTTGCCGAATCGCAGGAATTACGGCCCAGGGTAGCTGGCGGCACTTCGGGCCGCGCAATGACTGGCCCGGCAGGCTTCAGCAGTCGAGCGTGTTCTGGCGTTCCCAGCTGGACAGGTGCGTGGTGTAGCTGTCCCAGGCCTGCATCTTGAGCTTGACGTAGGCATCGACCAGCTCGTCGCCGAAGCCTTCGCGGATCACCTTGTTCTTGTCGAACTGGCGGATCGCATCGAGCAGGTACAGCGGCAGCTTGCGCGCGCTCTTGGCGCGGTGACCTTCTTCGTACATGTTCAGGTGCGTCGGTTCGCCCGGATCGCGCTTGTTGGTGATACCGTCGAGCATCGCCATCAGTACGCCCGCCTGCAGCAGGTAGGGATTGGCGGCGCCGTCCATCAGGCGCAGCTCGAAACGGCCGTCTTCCGGTACGCGGATCATGTGCGTGCGGTTGTTGCCGGCATAGGTCACCGCGTTCGGCGACCAGGTTGCGCCCGACATGGTGCGCGGCGCGTTGATACGCTTGTAGCTGTTGACGGTCGGGTTGAAGATCGCCGCGAGGTCACTGGCGGTATGCATGATGCCGCCCAGCGCCTGGTAGGCCAGTGGCGACAGGCCAAGACCACGCGGATCCTTCTTCGCGGTCGCGAACAGGTTTTTCTTGCCGGCGCGATCCCACAGCGAAACGTGCGCGTGACAGCCGTTGCCGGTCAGGTGGGTAAACGGCTTGGGCATGAAGGTCGCGCGCAGGCCGTGGTTCTCGGCGATCGACTTGACCATGAACTTGAAGAACACGTGCTTGTCGGCGGTGCGCAGCGCGTCGTCGTAATCCCAGTTCATTTCGAACTGGCCGTTGGCGTCCTCGTGATCGTTCTGGTACGGATTCCAGCCGAGCTTGATCATCACGTCGCAAATTTCGCTGACCACCGGGTACTGACGCATCAGCGCCTGCTGGTCGTAACAGGGCTTGGCCTGGGTATCGTGCGTATCAGCGATCGCGGTACCGTCTTGATTGGTCAGGAAATACTCGCATTCGACACCGGTCTTCATGCGGTAGCCCTTCTTCTGTGCCTTGGCCAGCTGACGCTTCAATGCGACCCGCGGCGAAGCCTCGACTTCCTTGCCGTCCATCCACAGGTCACCGGCAACCCAGCCGATCTCCGGGTTCCACGGCAGCTGGATCAGGCTGTCGGGATCGGGAATCGCAAACATATCGGGATGTGCCGGCGTCATGTCGAGCCAGGCGGCGAAGCCGGCGAAACCCGCGCCGTCTTTCTGCATGCCCTTGATCGCGCGCGTCGGCACCAGCTTGGCGCGCAGCACGCCGAACAGGTCGACCCAGCTGACGAGGAAATACTTGATCTTCTTGGTCTTGGCGATCGCTTCGAGATCTTTAGCCACGTGATACCCTCCCAAAGGTTGTTATGGTTGTGCCGCAGGCGGCCATTCTAAGCCAGTTCAGTGGCGATTCAAACTGCCCGACATCGGCACGCCCGCCGCCTTCGATACCGCGAGCGTAATCGCGCGCAGGTCTTCCGGTTCGAGGTTGTGCACGTTGGTCTTGCCGGTGCAGCGCGCCATCATCGCGGCTTCCGCGTTGAAGGCCTGCAGCAGGTTGAAACAGCGCTCCTCGCGTTCGGCCTGGTCGAGGTCGGCATGATATTCGGGGGTACCGCTGGAGACGTCCGCGCCGAGCGCCAATGCCGCCGCGGCACCGATGACGACCGCGTTGGCGCCGAGCGCGAGCATCTTGGCGCTGTCGGTGCCGGTGCGCAGGCCGCCGAAGTAAACCAGGTCGATGTCTTCCTCGCGGTTGAGCGCGCGCAGCTGACCGACCGCGTGATTCAGGATCGACAGGTCCGGCGCACCGCCGAGTTCCGCACCGATTTCAGGCAGGCCGTCGCCGGCATCGAGCACGAGGAAGTCGAGTTCCTGCTCGAGCGCAAACGGGATCGCCTGCGCCAGGTTGCGGTGATTGACGACCAGGCCAACGGGTTGATCTTCACGCGCGCGCGTCACCTTGCCGGCGAGCATCGCCACGCTGGCGCCGAATGCGACCGCGTCGGCCGCGGCATCCGCCGCATCGTCGGCCAGCTGGATCCAGCGCGCGCCGTCACCTGGCGCTCGGCGGCCGAAACAGGCGGCGCCATGGTCGCCAATTGCCTTCGCGTAGGCCGCGCGAATCTCGGCGGGCGCATCGTCGAGCCCGGTCACCAGGAACGGGATATCGAGCTTGAGGCTCTCGATCGCGCCGAGATCGGTGCGCGTGACGCAGTCCTCGCGGTAGGGGTCGATGACCAGCCGCGACAGGTTGGCGGGCAGGAACACGAGGTCGTCGAGCGTGGCCTCGTGATCCTCGCCGAACGGATTGTCTCGGTTGTTCAACCGCTCCTGCAGGATACTGGCCTCGATCTCGACCTGGTTGGGCGTGATGCGCGACATCGCGAAAATCGACTCGCGGCTGCCGACCGTGTAGTCGGCCGAACCGGTTTCGGCATCGCAGCGGAAACAGCGCGCGGCCTCGAACTTCGCCTCGGCTTCGGTATACGTGGATTCGATCTCGGGGAACTCGACCGGTACCTCGCCGAGCCCGTGAAACGGCTGTTCCACGCGCGGGTTCAGTTCCCAGGCCGGATCATTGCAGATGGCGACGCGCCGCGTGCGGTAAGGTGTACGGTAGGACAGCGGGGTTTCGTTGCCTTCGAGGAAGGCTTTCATGTAGTAAGCCGCGCGGTGGCCCTGGTACATCGCCTCGACTATGGTCGAACCGCCGAAGGCGCCGTCGCCGGCGGCGAACACCCGCGGATCATCGGTGCGCATACCCTCGAGACGGGTGCGTACCCGGTCCCAGTCCATCAGGCCGAGTTCATCGAGTTCGCCGCATTCGGCCTTCTGCCCGACCGCGGCGATCACCAGCCCGCATTCGATATCGTGCTCCGAACCCTCGACGTTAATCGGCCGACGGCGGCCGTCTTCGTCGGGCTCGCCGAGCTCGGTGCGCACGCAGCGCAGCGCGCCGTCGACCACGGCCACCGGCTGCGTGTTGTAAACGATCTCGATGCCCTCCTCGATTGCACCGTGCAGTTCCTCGCGACGTGCCGGCATGGCTTCGTAGTCACGGCGGTAAACCACCTTGACGTTTTTTACGCCCGGCAGGCGTTTGGCCACGCGACAGGCGTCCATCGCGACGTCGCCGCCGCCGATGACGAGCACGGTTTCGGGCAGCGTCGGCCGCGCGCCGGCATTGACCTCGTAGAGAAAGCCAACACCGTCGCGCACGAAGGGTTCGGACTCGTCGGGCACGCCCATGGGTTTACCGACGAAGGCACCGATCGACAGCAGCACCGCGGCGTGTCGCTGTTTCAGTTCATCGAGCGACACGTCACGGCCGAGCGCACTGTTCAAATGCACCTTGATCCCGGGGCAGTGCGCCATCATGCGATCGATGTCCTGCTGCACCGCGGATTCCGGCAGGCGGAAGCGCGGGATACCCCAGTACATCATGCCGCCGAGCTTGTCGGTCGCTTCGTGCAGGTGGACCTCGTAGCCGGCTTCGGCCAGGTCGTGCGCGGCGGTCATTCCCGCGGGACCTGCACCCACGATAGCAACGGTTTTTTGCTGGCTGACTTCGACTGGCGGCAGCGCGTAACCCGGTCCCAGCGCCTCCAGCACGTAACGCTTCAGGTTACGAATTGCAATCGCGCCGTCGCTGTCGGCGCGGCGGCAGGCGGGTTCGCAGGGCGCGTCGCAGACGCGACCGCAGATCGCGCTGAACGGGTTGGTCGCGGTGATCGCTTCGAGCGCTTCCTCGTTCTTGCCTTCCCAGATGTAGGCGATGTAGGACGGCGCATCGGTACCGATCGGACAAGCCACCTGGCACGGCGCCGGCACGTAATGAATGTCGGCGGTATCGTCCTCGAGGTCCGGCGTGGCCGTGATCGAGAACTGGTAATCGGCGTCGGAAATCTTCATCGTCAACCCGCCTTGCGATCGAGCAGTTCGAGACCGGTCAGCGGTCGGTGATCGGTCTTGTGTTCCGGCCGATAGGGCAGGCCGGTGATATCCGCCGCTTCCGGGGTCAGCGCCACCAGGTCGCCGCGTCCCACCTTGTGCACGTCGTCATGGCCGAGCGCCCTGGTGATCGCGGCGATCTGCCAGCGCAGCGACTCGAAGTAGCGATGCATGTTCATCGCCTGCTTGTCGAGATCGTAGCGCGCCTCGTGTTCGGGATCCTGGGTTGCGATGCCGACCGGGCAGGTACCGACGTGGCACTGCATGCAGGCAATACAGCCGCCGGCAATAATGGCCGCGGTACCGACCGAGGTGCAGCTGGCGCCGAGCGCAAGCATCTTGACGATATCGACACCGTCCTTGAGTCCGCCCATCATCACCAGGTCCATGTCGTCGCCGGCGTCGATCTCGCGCAGGCCGTCGATCGCTTCCTGTACCGCCGCGAGGGTCGGGATACCGACGTTCTCGAGCACCTCGGTGCTGGCCGCGCCGGTGGAGCCCTGCAGGCCGTCGAGCTCGACGAAGTCGAAACCGTCCTTGTAGGCGATCTTGATGTCGTCATTGACCCGGCCGGCGCCCATCTTGATGCCGATCGGCACCTTGTGGAAGGTCGCTTCACGGAATTCCTGCAGCTTGATGACGAGATCGTCCGCGCCGAGCACGTCGGGGTGACGCGACGGCGAGCGCAGGTCGATGCCGACCGGGATACCGCGGATCGCGGCCAGTTCCGGTGTAACCTTCTTCGCCATCAGCTGCCCGCCGAGACCCGGCTTGGCGCCTTGCGAGATGTAGATCTCGATCGCGTCGGCGCGCTGCATGTCCTTGACGTTCCAGCCGAGCCGCCCCGACAGGCACTGGAAGATCAGCTGGTCGGCTTCGGCGCGCTGCTCGTCGAGCATGCCGCCCTCGCCGGTATTCTCGGAGATGCCGGACAGGCGCGACGCGCGCGCGAGCGCGATCTTGACCTTGCGCGACAGCGCGCCGAAGCTCATCGGCGCGATCATGACCGGCATCGACAGGCTGATCGGTTTGGCGCCGAAACGCCCGCCGACCGTGGTCTTCAGGTTGATGTCCTTCAGCTCCTCGGGATCCGGCGAGATGGTCGAGATGTCCCGCGCGAAGGCAATGTCGTTCAGGTGCGGCACCGGCTTGGACGCGCCGTAGCCACGGATTCGGTAACGCCCGACTTCACCCTTGATCCAGATATCTTCCTGCACCTTCGGGTTCCAGTAGTTGGACGATTTCGACGACACGAAAAACGGCTGCGGACGATGCCGCGGCTCGGCCTTGGCGTAACGCAGTTTTTTGCCGGCATTGACGACCTTGGTGAAGTCGCCATCGAATTTCAGTTCGAAACGGTCGAGAAATTCCCTGATCTCGTCGCGCTCCTGCGCGTCCATGTCGACGATCATGGTGTCGTTGCCGAGGCTCTCGATCTTGCCGCCGACAAAAATCTCGCCGGCGCTCATGTCCTGCCCGACCTTGGCCGCGGCGTCACCGAGGATGATGATGCGCCCGCCGTACATCATGTAGCCCGCCATGAACGCGGCATTGCCGCCGCAGCACAGCGTGCCGGCCTTCATGACCTGGCCGGCGCGGCTGCCCATATTGCCGCGCACGACGATTTCGGCGCCGCGGATGGCAACGCCCGGAATCGCGCCGGCGTTGCCGCCGACCACCACGGTACCGTTGTAGATGTTGTCTCCAACCGCCCAGCCCGCGTTGTGCTCGATTTCGAAGCGCGCGCCGTCGGACAGACCACCGCAGAAATAACCGGCGGACCCGCGCACGCGCACGGTAACGGGGTTGTCGACGACCAGCCCGACACCGATATTGTGGCGCGCATCGGGATTGACGATTTCGATGTCCTGCCCGTCGGCGGCAAGACTGTGGATTTTTTGATTGGCCGCGGTAATCGCGACCTGGCTTAAATCGATCTGGCCCATGTCTGGTGCGTCCCGGGCGCCGGTTCGGTGGAATTGATGGATTGCCCCGGGAACAGCCGGTTGAGGCTGACTTCCTCGGAGGCGATGGCGATCATGTCATCGGTTTCGTACAGCACCATCGGCTTGGCCGCGAGGTTGTCCTTGGCATAACCGATCTCGTCTTTGGTCGAGACCAGGAAAGAAAAGGTGCCGTCGAGATCCTCGATCGCGGTTTCGAGCACGCTGTCGAGCGTTTCGCCCTGCGACAGCTTGTCGGCGAGGTAGACCGCGACCAGTTCGCTGTCGTTATCGGTATGGAAGCTGTAGCCGCGACGTTCGAGCCGGCGGCGCATTTTCCAGTAATTGGTGATCTGGCCGTTGTGCACGATCGCGATGTCTTCGAAGCCGGTTGCCCAGAAAGGGTGCGCCGCCTCGGGCCGCACCGCGGATTCGGTCGCGAGACGGACATGACCGATGCCGTGGGTGCCGGTGAATTCACCGACGTTGTAGAGGTCATCAAGCTCGTGCGCGGTGCCGTCGTCCTTGATGATGTCGAGCGTATGCCCGACCGAAACCAGCTTGGCGTGCTCCTCGATGTCCTTGGTAAACTCGAGCAGGTCACCGTCGAAGCGCACCGCGATCTGGTAGGAACAACCGACGGACTGTTCGCTCTCGATAGCGGCATCGTGGCGCGCCAGCAGGCTCGCGATGTTGTCGACCGCGTCCTTGCGCGCAGCCTCGTCGGTCGGCACGATAAAACGCAGCTGCAGCAAATCCCTGGTTTCGCCGTACATCGCGAAGCCGGTGCTGTCGGGGCCGCGATGCTGGCAACCGTCGAGCATTTCGATCAGCGTCTTGCCGATTTCATGCGCGCCCTGGGTCTTGAACAGTACGCCTGCAATTCCACACATGGGGGGATCCTCCCGGATCGGACTGGTAAGCGCGCGAGCTTACTGCATGCAGGCGATAGGGTCAACTGATGTGAAATTTTGTTTCCTATCAGGAAACAAAATCAGCTCGATGTCGCCTCCGAAACGATTATCGACAGGTAGCGACAGGGCAGTTCCTGGATCTGATCGGGCCCGTGAGAAGCCTCGGCATCGAAAAACAGGGTATCACCGGGACCCAGCGTGTAGGTTTTGTTGGCATGCCGATAGGCAACCTGCCCCTCGAGCATGTAAATCAGCTCCATGCCGGTGTGTTGAAACACAGGAAACACCTCGGACTTGTCGGTAATCGTGATCAGGTAGGGTTCGATCGTGTAGGGTTTGCCGATCGTGTGCCCGAGCAACTGGTACTGATGGCCGGCGCCCGAGCCCCGGCGCTCGATTTGCAGACCCTCGCCAGCAGGCGTGTAGGTCACGTCGCGCTGCTCTTCGTAACCTCGAAAAAACGAGGTCACCGGGACCTGCAGCGCGGCCGCGAGCGAGGTCAGCGTAGCCAGCGACGGCGAGGTCTGGCCGTTTTCGATCTTGGACAACATGCCGGTCGACAGGCGCGCCTGCTTGGCCAGCATCGCCACGGTAAGGTTGAGGCGCTTGCGCTGGCTGCGTACCTGCTTGCCGATCGCGACCTCCAGCGCCTTGACGCTGTGCTGTCCGGCAACGGGTTCGATACTGGCGTTGTCTGTACCGGCGTCGGCCATGTCCAGAATAGGGTCGTCGCAAAGCTTTATCAGAACCCAGCAGGCGCGCGATTGCAAATCGCTCAGCGCCACCGGTCGACGGATCGTACCAGGACTGTACCAATAAAACGCGGCAGCCATGTTGACCGTCGCGGAGTAATTCCCTACTCTTGACAGGCTGGATTACAACCCACGACCGATAATAAAACCCTATTAGAATCAAATATTTGGAGGACAGCATGTCAAAGCGTGTAGCAGTCATCGGGGCCGGTCCAAGCGGCCTTGCACAGTTGAGGGCGTTTCAGTCAGCGAAGGAGAAGGGCGCCGAGATTCCCGAGGTCGTCTGCTTCGAAAAGCAGGAAGACTGGGGCGGCCTGTGGCGCTACACCTGGCGCACCGGCCTCGACGAGTTCGGCGAACCGGTCCACGGCAGCATGTATCGCTACCTCTGGTCCAACGGCCCGAAAGAAGGCCTCGAATTCGCCGATTACTATTTCGAGGACCACTTCGGCAAGCCGATCGCATCCTACCCGCCGCGCGCCGTCCTGTTCGACTACATCGAGGGCCGGGTCAAGAAAGCCGGCGTGCGCCCGTGGATCCGCTTCCGCTCACCGGTACGCCACGTCACCCACGACGACGCCAGCGGCATGTTCACCGTGACGGTGCACGACCTCGAGAAAGATCATGAGTACAGCGAGGATTTCGATCACGTGGTGGTCGCCAGCGGGCATTTCTCGACCCCGAACGTACCCCACTTCGACGGTTTCGAAAGCTTCAACGGCCGCGTGCTGCACGCGCACGATTTCCGCGACGCGATGGAGTTCAAGGACAAGGATATCCTGATCATCGGCACCTCTTACTCGGCCGAGGACATCGGCTCGCAGTGCTGGAAATACGGCTGCAAGTCGGTCACGGTATCGCACCGCACGGCACCGATGGGCTACAAGTGGCCGGACAACTGGAAAGAAGTGCCGCTGCTGCAAAAGGTCGAGAAGAACACCGCTTATTTCAAGGACGGTACCACCGCCGAGGTCGACGCGATCATCCTCTGCACCGGCTACCTGCACCACTTCCCGTTCATGGAGGAAAGCCTGAAACTGCGTACCGCCAATCGCCTGGCCGCGGCCAACCTGTACAAGGGCGTGGTGTTCTGCGACAACCCGAAGCTGTTCTACCTCGGCATGCAGGACCAGTGGTACACCTTCAACATGTTCGATGCCCAGGCCTGGTACGTGCGCGACATCATCCTGGGCCGCATCGACATACCCGCGGACAAGGCCGCGCTGCTGGCCGACGTCAAGGCGCGCGAGGATGCCGAAGACGCGCTCGAGGACGACTACGGCTGCATCCGCTACCAGGGCGCCTACACCCAGGAGCTGATCGACGAGACCGACTACCCGAGCTTCGACATCGAGGCCGCGAACCAGGCTTTCTTCGAGTGGAAGAAGCACAAGAAGGAAAACATAATGACCTTCCGTAACCACGGTTACACGTCGCCGATGACGGGTAACAAGGCGCCACCGCACCACACGCCGTGGAAGGATGCGCTCGACGATTCGCTGGAGAGTTACCTGCAGACCTGAGACCCAGCGCGGCGATCGTCGCGCACAACAACAGGGCGCGTGGAGAGATCCGCGCGCCTTTTTTTGTTAGCAAGAGAGCGGTTGGCCCGTTAGCGGTAAAACCGCAGCGGCGGTGCGTCCTGCCGCTCGATCAGCAACAGCGCACCCTGCACTCGTGCGCGAAACGTAAAGGCATCGTCGGGAAAACCGATCTGGCCCAGCATGTGCTCACCGTAGCGCCGCCCGACGACAGGTAGACGCACACCCTCGGCCAGCAGTTCGCCGTCGTAGTTGCCGGGACTGTCGCTGAAGATCAGCAGGCGATGCGCCGTACCGTCGATGTCGCCGCTAAACTCACCGACAAACGGATCGGTTTGCGCGGCTGCGCCGGTCGCGAGCAGGCCGCCGACCACGAGCAGCACGGCGGCGACCAGCCAACCCCGCTGCGTGGGAATAACGACAGCCGGCAGGTCGGCGGGCATGCCGAATCCTATTCCGGTACCTCGACGTCGTTGATGCGGCAGGCCTGCTGCAGCGTGTTGTACAGCAGGCAGGCAATCGTCATCGGGCCGACACCGCCGGGTACCGGCGTTATCGCGCCGGCGACTGCGGCCGCGCTGTCGAATTCGACATCGCCGACCAGGCGCGTACCGCCCTCGCCGTTATCGATGCGATTGATACCGACATCGATCACGGTGGCGCCGGGCTTGACCCAGTCGCCCTTGATCATCTCCGGCCGTCCGACCGCCGCCACCAGGATATCCGCCTCGCGGCACTCGCCCGGCAGATCCTGCGTACGCGAGTGCGCAATGGTGACCGTGCAGCTCTCCTTCAGCAGCAGGGCCGCCATCGGTTTGCCGACGATGTTGGAGCGGCCGACGATGATCGCCTTTTTACCGGACAGGTCACCGAGATGGTCCTTGAGCATCATCAGCGAACCCAGCGGCGTGCAGGGTACGATACCGTCCGCGCCGATCGACAGCTTGCCGACGTTGGACAGGTGGAAGCCGTCCACGTCCTTGTCGACCGAAATCGAGTTGATCACGGCCTCTTCGTCGATATGGCCGGGCAGCGGCAGCTGCACCAGGATACCGTGCACCTCGGGATCGGCGTTGAGCCGATCGATCAGCCCCAGCAGTTCGGCCTGGCTGGTTCCCGCGTCGAGCCGGTGCTCGTAGGAGTTCATGCCCGCCTCGACGGTCTGCTTGCCCTTGCTGCGCACGTAGACCTGGCTCGCGGGATCTTCCCCGACCAGGACCACCGCAAGCCCCGGGACCAGGTCATGCTGTTGTTTCAGGATCGCTACCTTGCGCGCGATTTCGCTGCGCAGGTTGGCCGCGAAGGCCTTGCCGTCGATGATCGTCGCCACGTTCTGGTCTCCACAAGATAGTTGTTGTCGCGGATAGCCCGCGGACGCAGTTTAGCCCGACTGCACGGCCGGTTTATATGCCGATAAGTCACCTATCTGCGTATAAACGACCGATTCGGTGTAAATCCGTTCGAATCACGGGCAAAAAAAACCCCGCCCGTCGCCGGGCAGGGTTTTTTCCGAGCGGTATCGCCCTGTACGGGACGCTACTTCTTTTCTACCCCGTGGGTGCTGTCGCTGTCACCCTCGTGAAAAGTATGCTGTTTTTCATGATGCTGCTCGGTCTTGAGCGTCACGAACAGCGGTACTATGCACAGCAGAACCGCGAGCCAGAACAGCAAGTGGGTCATGCCCGTGTTGGCACCGAAGGACATGAAGACGCTGGCGCCTTCCCAGGTTTCGATAGGACTTGAGTTAAACATATCGTTATTCCTCCACTAACTAGCTCTTGATGTCTTCGGGGTAAGCCATGGCCTCGATCTCGACGTCCATGCCGACTTCCTGGACGCCATCGCTGGCGCGCAGAATGCCCAGGGCCTTGAACAGCCAGCCGAAGACAAATCCGGGAATGAACCCGAGCAACAGCATGACAATCATGCCCTTGAACTGGCCCATGAAGGTAATCGGCGGAATCTCGTTGGCCGCGAATTGCGGGTAACCGCCGAGGAAGATACCGGCGAACAACAGACCGAGGATACCGCAGGTACCGTGTACCGAGACCGCGCCGACCGCGTCGTCGATCCCCATCTTCTCGACGAACTGGGCCGAGATCGGGCCGATGACACCGCCGATGAAAGCGAGGATGAACGCGAGACCCGGGTAGTACATGTCCATACCGGCAGCAGCCGAAATAACGCCGCACAGCGCGCCGGACATCATCCAGAACGGATCACGGGTCTTGGTGTAGGCGCCGATCATACCGCCCGCAACCGCCATCAGCGTGTTGAACGCAATGGTCGACAGCGTGGTCGGCATGCCGTAGATATTGGCCCACTCAGTGGCGTACCAGCTGAGCCCGGTGCCCGGGAAGATCACGCAGCCGCCGAGGAAGCCGAAGAAGCCGACCACGATCAGCATCAGGCCGACCATCGTCATCGGCATGCTGTGGCCGCGGATCACGTTGGCCGAGCCGTCGGCGTTGAACTTGCCGATGCGCGGTCCGAGGTGGATCAGTACGCCGAGCGCGAAGAAGCCCGAGATCATGTGCACGACGCCGGATGCGCCGAAGTCGTGGTAACCCCATTCGACGACCATCCAGCCGGCGTAATGCCAGCCCCAGGACGCGGACAGGATCCAGACCACCGAACCGAGGATCACGGCGAGAATAATGAACGCCGTCATGCGGATGCGCTCGATGACCGCGCCCGACATGATCGATGCCGTGGTACAGGCAAACAGCGTGAACGCGCCCCAGAAAACACCGGTGGCATTATCTTCGAGGTTCGGACCCATGTTTTCGCCCCAGGGCACACCGCCCGCGCCGGCTTCGAAGTCCGGCGTGAAACCCTGGTACATCGCCAGGTAGATCCACCAGCCGAACATCCAGAAGGTCGGAATCATGTAGGCGAAGGCGAGGACGTTCTTGGTACCGGCGGCCAGCGTATGCTTGACCCGCGATGCTCCCATCTCGTACATCATGAAGCCCGCGTGGATCAGGATCATGATTGCCGTACACCAGTAATAATAAACCTCGAGGTTTATCTCGTTGGCCGCAGCGATCGCGGCCTGTAGTTCTTCAGGTGTCATTATTGCTCCCCCAAATACGTAGGTTAAAACTCCATTCGACTTATCGCGCCGTCCTGGGCTGTGCCGTCCTGTCCTTCGGACGCGCACCTCCCGGTTGTTTTCCGGAGGTTATTTTTATCCGACTGCACCTTATTGCTACAGTCGCACCCGCTGGATGTTAAACCAGTCGACCCGCATTAGCTATCATATTGTTTTTATTAAGATTATTGGTTCAAAAATGGTCCACTCGCCAAACCGGAAAACTGCCTAAACGCCTGTATTTACTGGCTTTTATCGGCGGCATCAAAATGGTGCGGACTCGCACCAAGACAGGGCAAACACTTCCTGCCCGATCTGTCGGCAAATTTTTTGCTTTTTCTGGGCGATTTATCGGGCTTGCCTGGACCTGCGCGGCGCTGTGTTGACTTCGCCCGAGATCGGGTCATCCGCCCCCGGGAATTGCCGACAGCGAGATCGCATCGCCGGCGCTCGCGCGACCGACCCGAAACCGCGCCGAATCCGGGGTCAGCTGGGTTTCGATTTCATCGAAGGCGATCAGGTCGCGACGAAGTTCGTAGTAGCCCACGACCCTGCCCCGGTGACCGAAAACCAGCGCGGACAGCTGACCCGCTTCGATCAACGACTCGCGTTCCCCGGCGGGCCAGTTCCAGTCGAGCAGGCATTCGTCGCTGATCGTCCCCGCTTCTACCCTGGCGACGATACGTACCTGGTTCCAGTCGAACTCGAAAAAATCCGCCAGGCGGAAGCTGTCACCGGTCTCGAGCGAGCGCAGCCGGTCGTGCAGTAGCTGGCGGGTATTGCGGATATCGACACACTTGTCGCGCAGGTCCCAGTAATAGAGTCCCAGCACGACAACGACGATGACCGGTGCCGCCAGCACCGCCGGCTTCGCCGGTAAAACCGAAAGCGCATCCCTGATCAATGCCACTGTTACTACAGCCTGGAAAAAAAGCGGGAACCCCTTCGCCGCCTTGGCGAAGGGGTCTCGATTTTAAGGCGTGGAGCGAGCAAGCACCAGCGGGGCGTTTACTGCCCCACCTGGTCCTCGATTTCGCGCCTGGCCTCGTCGTCCAGCACCTTGCCGGGGCCGCCCTGCTGGCGGATGTTGTCGATGTCCTTCTGGAACTCGGCGTTCTCTTTCCTGATCTGGATGAAGTGCCAGATCAGCCAGAAGGCGTACCCCAGGATTGCCAGCAGCACTTCCGTGCCGGCGAAGGGGTAAATGGCGCCGAAGGCATCAACGTTGAGCCAGTTATCGACATTACCTGTAGCCATGATTCGTCTCCTTGTAAATGTGAGTTAATGGTTAAATCAGGCCGCAGATCCGCGCTCTGCTTCCTCGCGGATGGCTTGCGCCACTTCGTCGGCATCCGCCGCACGCGCCGACTCGTAATTGATGTCCAGGCCGACCATTTCGATTTCACGCGGTATACGCAACATGCCCATACCGTTCAGGATCTTGGATACGATCCAGGCCGGCACGAAACCGAGCACGAAGAACATGATGATCGCACCGGCGAACTGGCCCCATGGCGATATCGAGGCATAACCCTCGAACGGTGACGACGGATAGCCCCATAACATGAAACCGGCGATGACCATGCCGTAAAAACCGGCGTAACCGTGTACGGCGACCGCGCCGACCGCATCGTCGATCTTGAAGCGGTTTTCGACCCAGTAGTGCATCTTGTAGGCGATGAACGCACCGCCGCCGCCGATCAGCATGGCCTGGATGGGGTGGTACAGGTCGTTACCCGAGGATGCGCCGATCACGCCCGCGAGCCCGCCCGAGTAGGTCCAGAACGCATCGCCGTCGGACACCAGGTAAGCCACCATCAGGCCGCCGGACAGCGACATCAGGAAGTTGAACGTGATCGCGGACAGCGTGGTGGGCTGCAGGTAGATATTGGTGGCGCTGAAGAAACTCTTGCCCTCGACATCGAGCATCGCCGAACCGTAGACGTCGATGACCGGGATGTTACAGGCCACGTAGAATCCCCAGAAGCCGGTGTAGATCAGGAACAGGCCAATGGTGACCAGCCACGGGTTATGGGGATTGATGTTGCGCGGGGTACCGTCGGCGCGAAACTTGCCGATACGCGGACCCAGCACCAGCAGCACGCCGAGCGCGAAACCGCCCGCAATCGCGTGGATGACACCGGACGCGTAGGCATCGTGGTAACCGAGCTTCTGCACCATCCAGCCATTCCACGACCAGCCCCAGGACGCGTCGATGATCCAGGTGAAGGAACCGATTACAACCGCCAGGATCCAGAAAGCGCTCGGCCGGATCCGCTCGATTACCGCGCCCGAGACGATCGACGCCGCGGTCCATGAAAACAGCAGGAAGGCCGCCCAGAACACGCCGTTGATGCGCGCCCAGTAAGCGGTATCGTCGACCGTCAGCGTATCCTGGTGCACGCCGTTGCCCATGTGCGCACCCATCAACTCGCTCCAGGGCGTGGCCCAGGGCGCGTCGACCAGCGGCCCGATGATCCAGGGGCCGTTGACGAAAGCGAAGTAGATCCACCAGCCGAAGAAAAAGAAGGTAATCGTTACCAGCGGGATCAGCATGGTGTTCTTCATCAGCGTGTGGGTGTGGTTTTTGTAGCGCGAGGCGCCCACCTCGTACATGCAGAAGCCGACGTGAATCAGGAACATGAACACGACGGTGACCCAGTAATAGAACTCGGTAAAGATGATTCCGAGCGACGTTAACTCATTATCCATTCTGACCTCCTCGAATGGTTTTAACTTGTCGTTGACCGGCGTTGCACCGACCAAGCCCCCATTTGATGCATTTTTTGTTGCTGATCTTCACTCACAAGAAACATATCAATTATGAGTGAAAATCATGCACCACTTATAACCCAATACCCACAATAATTTCAACGTAATTGCGCTATTTTGGTGCCAATTTGGGCAAAAAAACAGGCTTGCCGGTATCCCGGTAAGCCTGTTTCACCGGCTTCCGCCACCACCGGTTTCAGGTGAACTTTTCGTATATCGCGAGCCAATCGACTCGAGCATCAAATTACGGGGACAGTTTACTAATTAGAATCGGGGACACTGTAGATAAACCCGCTAAAAACGCGGCGCACTGATGCTGGCGAACATCGCTGATGTGAAAAGCCGTTGGTATACGGTCGAAATTCAGGCTGTCCCTGAAATAGAAAAGTAAACTGTCCCCGAAATGGGCCCCGAAATGGGGGAGGACAGGCAAAAAAAAGGCTTGCCGGTAACCCGGCAAGCCTCGCTGGTTTTGCCTTGCGGCCGTCGGTTCAGGCGAACTTTTCGTAGGCCTTGCGCAGGTCGACCATCGGGTGCGATGACGACATCTGGAACTTGACCAGCAGTTCGCGCGCAATCATGTCGCGGTCCTGCTGGTTGTCCGGCAGCTCGATATCCGGCGGAATCGTCACCCAGCCGTTGATGTTGCGGTCGAACACGGCCGGGCGGCCTTCCTCGTAGCCCATGTGCACGTCTTCGAGCCAGTTCAGGTCCTGCCAGCCCATGACCTCCATGTACTGGCGCAGAAACGGCGTGCAGCGCTCCATGTCGGGAACCAGGTTTACATCATAGCGATAACCGATGTGCTGACCGATGATTTTTTCGCGCTCGGTATCGACCCCGTCGCCTTCGAGGAAGTGATTGATGTCTTGTTCAGCCATTGGTCGATCCTCCTTAGAAACGGTTCATGTCGGGGCGACCGACGGTGTACTGCGTGCCCGCCATCGGCACCTGCGCACAGGCCGAAGCCTCGAGCGTCAGCGCCGCCAGGTCTTCCGGCTCCAGCGAGTGAATGTTGGTCTTGCCGCAGGCGCGAGCGAAGAGCTGTGCCTCGATGGTCAGCGTGTGCAGGAAGTTGTAGACGCGTTCCGCCGCCTCGTCGGGGTCGAGGCGCTTGCGCAGCTCCGGATCCTGGGTGGCGACACCGACCGGGCAACGGCCGGTATGGCAGTGGTAACAGTAGCCGGCTTCGACACCCATTTCCTTCGGAAAATCGGCTTCCGGAATATCCTTGTTGCAGTTCAGCGCCATCATCACCGAGTGACCGATGGCCACCGCGTCGGCACCGAGCGCAATCGCCTTGGCCACGTCGGCGCCGTTGCGAATGCCGCCGGCATAAACCAGCGAGATGCGGCCCGACATGCCGACGTCGTCCAGCGCCTGGCGCGCCTGGCGAATCGCAGCAATACCGGGAACACCGGTATCCTCGGTCGCGAGGTGCGGGCCGGCACCGGTGCCGCCTTCCATGCCGTCCATGTAAATCGAGTCTGGCCCCGTTTTTGCAGCCATGCGCACGTCATCGTAGACGCGCGCCGCGCCGAGCTTGAGCTGGATTGGAATCTGGCCGTCGGTGGCTTCGCGGATCTCCTGGATCTTGAGCGCGAGGTCATCCGGCCCCATCCAGTCCGGATGGCGTGCGGGAGAGCGCTGGTCGATACCGGCCGGCAGCGAGCGCATCTCGGCGACCTGGTCGGTCACCTTCTGTCCCATCAGGTGTCCGCCGAGACCGACCTTGCAGCCCTGGCCGATGAAAAATTCGCAGGCATCGGCGAGGCGCAGGTGATTCGGGTTGAAACCGTAGCGCGACTGGATGCACTGGTAGAGCCATTTCGACGAATAGCGGCGCTCGTCAGGGATCATGCCGCCCTCGCCCGAGCAGGTCGCGGTACCGGCCATGGTGGCACCGCGCGCGAGCGCGGTCTTGGCTTCGTAGGACAAAGCGCCAAACGACATGCCGGTGACGTAGACCGGGATATCGAGCTCCAGCGGCCGCTTGGCCTCGGGACCGATGACGGTCTTGGTCAGGCACTTCTCGCGGTAGCCCTCGATGACGAAACGCGTCAGCGTGCCAGGCATAAAAGTCAGGTCGTCCCAGGTCGGGATTTTCTTGAACAGCGAAAAACCGCGCATGCGGTAGCGGCCGAGTTCCGACTTGACGTGGATATCGTTAATCACCTCCGGCGGGAAGATAAAGCTTTTGCCGAGGTTGTAGCGATCGGATTCGTTAGACATCTTGTTTCTCCAGTTTTCTCGGCGGCGCTTACAGCACGAGTTTCTTCTCGGTGGGCTCGAGGTTGTCGTAGTTCCACAACTGCTTGCCCGAGGTCAGTTTGACGATCTTGTCGATACCGTTGGGCGCTTCCATGCCGTACTGATCAAGCTTGGCCTTCAGATAACGCTGGTCGAGATCGGTCAGCTCGGTTTCGACGCAATCGACGCCGAGGCTCGAAATCTTGCCGGCCACGTAGATGGTACCGTCGTACATCGAGTCGCCGAGGTTATCGCCGGCATCGCCGAGGATGATCATGCGACCGCGCTGCATCATGAAGCCGGTAAAGGCGCCGACGCTTTCGCCGACGATAATGGTGCCGCCCTTCTGGTCGATGCCGACACGTGCGCCCGCCTGGCCCTTGCACACCAGGTCACCGCCGCGAATCGCGGCGCCGAACAGCGAGCCCGCGTTCTTTTCGATCACGACCGTGCCGGCCATCATGTTCTCGGCGCAGGACCAGCCGACGCGGCCGGTGATGCGTACGTTGGGGCCGTCGATCAGACCGCAGCCAAAATAGCCGAGGCTGCCCTCGAAGGTCAGGTTGAGGCGATTGAGAATACCAACGCCCAGCGAATGCTTGGCGCGCGGGTTTTTCACCGTAATCGAACCGTGACCGGATTGCATCAGCTCGCGAATCTTGACGTTGATTTGCTCGATACTCAGGTCGGCCGCATCAAAGTCGGCGGCCTTGTCGTAATCAACCTCGTAGGACCACGGGTAAACGAAGTTTTCGTCCTCGGCAGCCGAAAAGAAAACCTGCTGCGTACGGCCCCGGAGCTGCTCTTCGTGCAGCCCCATGTCATGGGATGTGCTCACGCTGCCGCCCATACTTTTACCTCCCCTTGGTAAGGATCCCAGGTGTCTATTTCACGCGGGAAAATACTGCGAATGGCCACTTCTTCCGAAGCCAGGCCGACGAATTCGTCACTCTCGTATAAAACCATCGGTTTCGCCGCCATGACGTCCTTTGCCATGCCGAGCTGGTCGCTGGTTGCGACCAGGTAAGTAAACACACCGTCCAGCTCGTCGATCGAACGCGTCATCGCGGCCTCGAGGTTGTCGCCGCGATCGATGCGGTCGGCCACGTAAACCGCGATCAACTCCGAATCGCAGTTCGACATAAAGCGGTGGCCGCGGCGCTCGAGATCGCGGCGGTTGGTCCAGTAGTTGGTCAGCTGGCCGTTGTGTACCACCGACACGTCGTTGAACGGGTAAGCCCAGTAGGGATGGGCGCTGCGGATGTCGACATCCGACTCGGTCGCCATGCGGGTGTGGCCGATGGCGTGGGTGCCGACGAAACCTTCCAGCCCGTACTGCCCGGAGACCACGCTGGCATCGCCCAGGTCCTTGATCAGTTCGAGCCCCTTGCCGACCGACAGGATTTCGACGCCGTCGATGTCCTCGATGTAGTCGATCAGTCGCTTCAGATCACCGCCGAACTTGAAGTGATAGCGGTAGGCATATTCGGTCGCGTCTTCGCGCGCGGTGACGTCCGCACCCATTTCCTCCAGGCGCGTATCGACCGCGGCCTTGCGCTCGATAACCTGGCGGTGAATGTCGAAACCGCTCGCCATGTCTTCCTGTTCGGCGACCTTGAAACGGAGCACGTAGACACCCTCCTCGCCTTTGCCGTACAGGGCGAAACCGGTCGAGTCCGGACCGCGGTGCTTCAGCGCCTGAAGCATCTGCGTCATCTCGCTACCGATATCGCTGGTGACGCCGCCTTTCCAGATCAATCCAGCTATACCACACATAAGTATTCCTCGCTGAGGTGTTGCGCGACGCTCCGGCGGCGCGCGTAATATGAAAAAAGTCCCCGGGCCATCATCACCGACCCGGGAAACAACCCTTGGAGATTCCTACGGCAGGCAATCGAGATACATCTCCAGATCCCACTCGGTAGTGGTGTGCATGAACTTTTCCCACTCGTCGTTCTTGTACCAGTGGAAAATCTTGTACATCTCGTCCGGCATGGCCGACTTGATGATCTCGTCGTTGGCCAGGCGATCGAGCGCTTCTCCGAGCGACATCGGCAGCTTCTTGACCTGCTTGCCTTCTTCCATCGCCTGGTAAATGTTGCGATTCTCCGGCTGGCCCGGGTCGATATCGTTGTCGATACCGTCTTCGAAGGCCTTGAGCAGCGCCGATCCCATCAGGTACGGGTTTACCATCGAGTCGACCGCGCGGTATTCGAAGCGGCCCGGTGCCGAGATCCGCAGGCCGGTGGTGCGGTTCTGGTAACCCCAGTCGGCAAATACCGGCGCCCAGAAACCCGTATCCCACAGGCGGCGATAGGAGTTCACCGTGGAACAGCCGATCGCGGTCAGCGCGCCGAGGTGATTGACGATGCCACCGACACACTGCAGGCCGATCTTGCCCGGCATCTGCGGATCGTCGGTATCGGGCATGAATGTGTTCTCGCCGCCGCTGCGGTAGGTGAACACGTCGTCCATGCCCGGCAGGACTTCGTTGTGCAGCGCGTTGACGCTTTCGTCGCCGCCTTTCCACAGCGAGATGTTGGTATGACAGCCCGATGCCGATACACCCATGAACGGCTTGGTCATGAAGCAGGCAATCAGGTTGTTCTCGCGCGCGACCTGGGCGCAGATCTGGCGGTAGGTCGACAGGCGGTCCGAGTTGCGCACGACATCGTCGAAGGTCCAGTTCAGCTCGAGCTGACCCGGCGCATCCTCGTGGTCGCCCTGGATCATGTCGAGTCCCATCGCGTGGCAGTACTCGATAACCTGCATGAATACCGGCCGCAGGGATTCGAACTGGTCGATGTGGTAACAGTAGGGATTCGAGAAGCCGCCGTCCGGCTTGCCGTCCTCGCCGCGCTTGAGCCACATCATCTCGGGCTCGGTGCCGACGCGGAAATCCATGTTGTACTTGTCCTGGAATTCCTTGTGGAAACGCTTCAGGTTGCCGCGGCAGTCGGAGGTCAGTGCCGCGCCCGGGTTTTCGCGCTCTTCGCGGTTGCGATAGCAGGTACAGAAAACGCGTGCGACGCGCTTGTCCCAGGGCAGCTGGCAAAAAGTCTCCGGATCGGGGATGCCGACCAGCTCCATGGCTTCCGGACCGTAACCGATGTAGTCACCATGACGGTCGATAAACAGGTTTGCGGTCGAGCCGTAAACCAGCTGGAAACCCTTTTCAGCGGTGCGCTCCCAGTGGTCGGCCGGGATACCCTTGCCGACGATGCGGCCCGTCACCGAGATAAACTGGTAATAGATGTACGAAATGCCGAGTTCGTTTATTTTTTCGCGGACCTGCTTGACGAGTTCCGCGCGCCCTGGTGCTTCTACACATGCTTCTAAGTCGGTCATTGTTTGTCCTCCAGCGGGTTGAGACGCATAGACGGGTCACGCTCCGGATCGTGCCCTGCTTTTGTTTGTAATGCCTCGACGCCTGATGCCCCTGCGGTCGAGTCGGACAGGCATCAGTCGCCTGTGCGCAGGTCATGGTATACCTATCAACGCCAGTAAAACAAGACCTCGGCCTGTTTTTTTTAGACAATTCGACTGCTGATAATCATTATTAAGTACCAATTTTCTAAATATTGGTATATTTTTGGCTCAATAATGAATACAAGGCTGTTCTCGAAATCATAAATTGAATCGATATGTTTTTATTTATTTATATATTTCAGTACTTTAAGAAATAGCACTATTTTGGTGCGGGTATTCTCCAGAAGAATTGGGGGCTGGAATATTTTATACCAATAATTCCGAACCCCACCCTTCGAGAGCTGCAAAAGGGAGCATACAGGCTTGATTTCCTCCCTCGAAAAGCGCATTATTGGACCAATTACAAGTACCATAAAACCACTCCCGGGAGGCGTTCGATTTGGCTAAACCCAGCCCCGGCAATCTTTACGCAATCCCCGGCCTGGATACGCCGGCGCGGCGCCGCTTGAGCGGAAACCGGGTCGGCGTCACCACCGGCAGCGTCGCCGCGCAGCTGCGCAGGCGCATTCTCGAGGGCGAGTTCGCCTACGAAGAACGACTGCCCGCCGAGCGCAGCCTGGCCGAAGAATACAGCGTCTCGCGCGGGACCATCCGCTCGGTGCTGCAGATCCTCGAGCAGCAGCATCTCGTAACCCGGCAAGTGGGCAGCGGAACCTATGTCACCCACCGCACGATTGCCAACCAGCAGGAAATTTCGAGCGTCACCAGCCCGCTCGAGATGGTCGAGGTGCGCATCGCGATCGAGCCGCAAATGGTTCGCCTCGCAATTGCCAACGCCAGCGCGCGCGAACTCGACGAACTGCGCGACGCGCTGCAGATGTGCGAAAGCTGCGGCGGTGACCCGGAAAAATTCGCCGAGGGTGACTACGCCTTTCACATGGCGCTGGCGCACTGCTCGCGCAACAAGCTGATGTACTGGCTGTACGAGCGCATCAGCGAGGTTCGTCACCATTCGCAGTGGCGTCACATGAAGTCCAAGCTGCTGACGCCCGCCCGGATCGACGCCTACAATCGTCAGCACCGTGCACTGTACGAGGCAATTGTCAGCCGCGATACCGCCAGCGCGGTCAAGCTGATCAAGGATCACCTGTTCGGCGTGCACGACGACGTGCTCGAAACCGACTGACGTCGCGCCCATGACTACCCCCCTGTTCGTTTCGCCGGTCCGCTTGCGCGAACCGGGTTTGAACGCGCTGCCGCCCGGTATCGAGCGCTACGTCGTGCGCGGCGGCGGCAGCCTCGCGCTCGAACTGTTTGCCGGCGACCAGCTCGAGCTGGTCAACCCGGAAGGCCTGCAGGTCGCCGAGGTCTGCGCCTACGGCGCCGACGGTCGCAGCGACCCGGCACTGCTCGGCGCAACCACGGCAAACCGGGGCGAGGGCCTGCGCCTGCTGCTCGCGCGCAACGCCAGCGGCGCCGAGGCCCTGCGCAATGCGCTCGAGCGGCGCAACCTGTCGCTCGACGATGCGCGCGCGAGCCGGGTCTTCGGCAAGGAGTCACCCGCCGGAGACTCCGTGCGCTACACCGCCGAGGCCAACCTGACCTGTATCGTCGCCGCACCGGGCGACGACATGTCCGCGCACGCGCAGGACACGCTCACCGACCTGGTCGTTTTCGTCCATCGCCAGGCGAAGGATGGCGCCGAAAAGCTGACCCGGCTGCCCGACCCGCTGGCCGACCCGCTCGAGGATACCCGTATCGAGGCACGCACGGCCTACGCCTACGAGGTGAGGGCCGGCGACTATATCCAGATCATCGACGTCGAGGGCCGCGAGTGCTCCGACTTCCAGTGTTTCGACTCGGCGCGCCTGCAACAGGGCGTCGAGCGCTGCCTCGACGTTACCAGCACCCGTCACGTGGTCGGCACGGCCTACCCGGCGCCGGGTCTCTATTCGAAGTTCTACGACCAGGATTTCGAAGCCATGGTCGAGGTCATCCAGGACACCTGCGGCCGCCACGACGCTTTCGGCGTAGCCTGTACCGCGAAGTATTACGACGATATGGGGTATCCCGGCCACGTCAACTGTTCGGACAATTTCAACCAGGCGCTGGATCCGTTCGGCGTGCCGGCGCGCAAGGGCTGGATGGCGATCAACCTGTTCTTCAATACCGGGGTCGACGACGCCAACCAGATGTATTTCGACGAACCCTGGTCGCGCCCGGGCGACTACGTGCTGATGCGTGCGCTGAAGGACATGGTTTGCGTGTCGTCGGCCTGTCCCTGCGATATCGACGCCGCCAACGGCTGGAATCCGACCGATATTCACCTGCGCATCTACCCCGGCAAACACACATTCAACAAGGCGACGGCAATCAGAATGACAGCAGACGCAGACAAGCAGATGACCCGCGAGACGGGCTTCCACGGCCGCACGTCCCGGCTCACGCGTAACTTCACCGAGTACGCCGGTTACTGGCTGGCCAACAGCTACACGCAGTACGGCGCCCTCGACGAGTACTGGGCCTGTCGCGAACGCGCCGCCGTGATCGACCTGTCACCCCTGCGCAAGTACGAAGTGACCGGCCCCGACGCGGAGCTGCTGATGCAATCCTGCGTGACCCGCGATGTGCGCCGCCTCGGCGCGGGCCAGGTGGTCTACACCGCGATGTGCTACGAAAACGGCGGCATGATCGACGACGGCACGGTATTTCGGCTCGGCCAGGACAACTTCCGCTGGATCGGCGGCAGCGACGACAGCGGCCTGTGGCTGCGCGAGCAGGCGAAAGCGCTCGGCCTGCAGGCCTGGGTGCGCAATTCGACCGACCAGCTGCACAACCTGCAGGTCCAGGGCCCGAACAGCCGCGACATCCTGCGCAAGATCATCTGGACCCGCCCGGACCAGGCCAACGTGGACGAGCTCGGCTGGTTCCGTTTTTCGATCGCGCGTATCGGCGACGAGCACGGTATCCCGCTGGTGGTATCGCGTACCGGTTATACCGGCGAACTCGGCTTCGAGGTCTTTTGCCATCCCAAACACGCGCCGGAAGTCTGGGACGCGATCTGGGAAGCCGGTCGCGAATTCGAGCTGGCGCCGCTGGGGCTCGAGGCGCTCGACATGCTGCGCATCGAGGCCGGCCTGATATTCGCCGGCTACGAGTTCAGCGACCAGACCGACCCGTTCGAGGCCGGTATTCCGTTTACCGTGCCGCTCAAGACCAAGCAAGACGATTTCATCGGCAAGGCCGCGCTGACCAGCCGCAAGGAGAATCCGCAGCGAGTGCTGGTCGGACTGGAACTCGCCGGCGACGAACTCGCCGCCAACGGCGATTGTGTCGACATCGGCCGCAACCAGGTCGGTGAAATAACCAGCGCGGTGCGCTCGCCGATCCTGCGTAAAAACCTCGCCCTGTGCCGCATCCAGGTAGAGCACAGCGAGGTCGGTACCGAGGTCGAGGTCGGCAAGCTCGACGGCAAGCAGAAACGCCTGCCAGCGAAGGTCGTGGCCTTCCCGTTCTACGACCCGACCAAGTCGCGCGTGCGCGACGTCCCGCCCCCGGAATAGCTCCCAGCCCCGGTACTCCTGTGGCTGGTTTCCCGCAGTGCTCGCGGTGAACGCGGGGTCGGGCCGGTTATTTTAGTGAATTAACCGATCTCATTACTCGTTTCTCCGCGGGCCCCGCGGGAAAAGCATCACGCAAGGAATCGGGTCACGCCTGCGCGACGGCTTTGTGAAATATTGTTCAGCCGGCGGTCAGGTAAATTGCCTATAATTCCCTCGCTTTTCGACCTGTCCTGGACGACGATTTACTACGGAACCCGTCATGAAAAAACTGGCAATACTGTTGACAGCGGCTTGCCTGTCGCTCGCTGGCTGCGAAACCTTCGACCCCTACACCGGCGAATCGAAGACCTCCAATACCGCCAAGGGCGCGGGGATCGGCGCCGGCATCGCCGCGGTACTCGCCTACATGAAAAACAAGGACGAGAGTAGCAAGACGAGGCAGCGCAAGGTGCTGCAGGCGGCGGGTATCGGCGCACTGGCCGGTGGCGGCATCGGCTACTACATGGATCGCCAGGAAGCCGAGCTGCGCAAGCAATTGCGCGCAACCGGCGTCCGCGTCGAGCGCGACGGCGACAACATCAACCTGATCATGCCGGGCAACATCACCTTCGTCACCGCCGGTCACGATCTCAACGCCGACTTTTACCGCGTGCTGAACTCGGTGGTACTGGTGCTGCAGGAATTCAACCAGACGCTGATCGTGGTCGCCGGCCATACCGACAGCCGCGGTTCGGATGACTACAACCAGGCACTGTCGGAGCGGCGCGCGCACTCCGTTGCGCAGTACCTGCGTGAGCAGGGCGTAGTCGAAGCTCGCATCGACGAGGTCGGCTTCGGCGAGAAGGCGCCGATCGCGGATAACGCCACGGATACCGGCCGCGCGCAAAACCGCCGCGTCGAGCTTTCGCTGCTGCCGTTCACCGCCGAATCCTGACAGTTTCCCTTTGCCTCGCCGTCTAGCAACCTAGCGGATGACGAGGCAGTTGACGTCGGTCAGATCGAGCAGTTTGCGCGACACGCTGCCCATCCAGGAGGCCTTGACCTTGCTCAGGCCGCGGGTTCCGACCACGATCAGGTCGACCTTGCGCCGCTTGGCGAAGCCCGCAATGCTGGTAGCCGGATCGCCGCTACCGATCGCGGTCTGAACCCGGGGAGCACCGTCTTTGCGAGCCAGGTCCCTGGCCTCCCCGAGGATACGATCCGCCGCCGCGCGCATAATTTGATCGCGCGCGTCGTAAAACGACTCGAAATCCGGCGCTTCCTTCAGTTCGGCGGGTAATTGCATATCGCGAATAACGTGCAGGACCAGCAGTTCGCAATCGTGCACGGCGGACAATCGGGCGGCATAACTGACCGCGCGTCCCGAAGCAGTGGACGCATCGGTCGCCACCAGGATCTTGTTGATCATGAATGAAATACAGCAGCATTCCGGGCGGACGGGCGTATTAAGCCTACAACCGATTTAATCTGCAAGCATTTGTAACAAGGCTTTAATCAACGGTTTCATCCCGCCCCGGGGATGTTCGCCGATGACCCGGAGCGGATAATCCCGTCCAACCCTGAAATGTTGGCTTATCAGCGAAGACTGTCCGGACCCGGATGGCAAAAGCCTTTTCCGGATCCACCATGGCGAGGCCCGGCGCTACCTGGCGCGGCCGTCGTAGGTCGCGAGTGCAGCGTAAAGGTCCGGCCGGCGATCGCGGTAAACGCCCCAGGTCTCGCGATGCGCGCGCACTTCGTCGAGGTCGAATTCGTGCGTAAGCACGGCCTGGGTTTCACGGTCGGCCACTTCGACGCGATTGCCGCAGTGGTCGGCGATGAAGGATGAGCCGTAGAAGGTCATCTGCGTATCGCTGGTCGTTGCCTGCTCGGTGCCGATACGATTGGACGCAACGAGCGGCATGATATTGGCCGCCGCGTGCCCACACATGGTGTTTTGCCAGTGCATCATCGAGTCGACGCTCGGGTCGCCGGGCTCGTCGCCGATCGCGGTCGGGTACAGCAGCACCTCGGCACCCATCAGCGCCATGCAGCGCGCCGCTTCCGGAAACCACTGGTCCCAGCAAATGCCGAGGCCGACTTTTGCATAGCGCGTATCCCACACGCGAAAGCCGGTATCGCCGGGACTGAAGTACTGCTTTTCCTGGTAACCGATCGCGTTCGGAATATGCGACTTGCGATACACGCCAAGCACGCTGCCGTCGGCATCGACGATCGCCGCCGAGTTGAAAAAAGCGTTGCCGGCGCGCTCGAAAAAACTCACCGGCAGAACCACTTCGAGTTCGGCCGCCAGTTTCGCCATGCGCTCGATCAGCGGACTGTCGTCGGCGGGGCGCGCGAGGTCGAGATGTTTGAATTCCTGCTCGATACAAAAATACGGCGTTTCGAACAGCTCCTGGATCAGCACGATCTGTGCACCGCGCCCGGCCGCTTCGCGCACCATGGCCTCGGCACGCGCGACATTGTCCTCGGTCTCCCAGCTACACGCCATCTGCGTGGCGGCGACAGTCAGCTTGCTCATATTCGATTCTCCGCGGACCCGGTCAGGCCGGTTGTTGTTGGGTGATGCAGTGGATACCGCCACCGCCCGGTGCGATCGCATTGAGATCAACCATGACGACTTCGCGCTCCGGGTAGATCGCCTGCAACGCATCGCGCACGCTGGCATCACCCGGCACACCGTAGGCCGGCATGATCACGGCACCATTGGCCAGATAATAATTGATATAGCTGCGGCAGAACATGTCGAGGTCGCCGCCGAGGCCCTCGTGTTCGCTGACGAGGTCGACGATTTCCAGTTTGCGTCCGCGGGCATCGGTGGCCAGCTCGAGCGCACGCCGGTTTTCCCGCTCGAGCGCGGCGATGTCCGGCGGCGCGGTGCGGTCGAGTTCGAACAGCGCAACCCCGGGTTCGATGAAACAGGCGATACCGTCGACGTGACCATCGGTCATGTCGCCGGTGATGCCATCCGGGTCACCGGGCAGCCAGACGACTTTTTGTGCGCCGGTGGCGCGGCAAAGCTCGATTTCTGCCTGTTGCTTGTCGATGCCCCAGTTGCGATTCGGGTTCAACACCACCGACTCGGTCGTAATCAGCGTGCCATCGCCGTCGACGTGAAACGCACCGCCCTCGAGGGTCAGGCTCGAGTGATACGCCGCCATGCCGAGATGGTCGAGCACCCGGATCGCGGTTTGTGCGTCCTGCTGATACTTCGGCGTGAAACCGCCCCAGCAATTGAAGCGCCAGTCGATGCCGGCGACCGCGCCGCTGCCGGCATGGCGCACGAAACTCGGCCCGGTGTCACGCGCCCAGGAATCGTCGAGCGGCATTTCCATCACTTCGACCCCCGCAGCACAGAGTCGGCGTGCGGATTCGGCCGCGGGGGGATCGGCCAGCATGACCACCGGCTCGAAGCGCGCGATCGCATTGGCCACGTCGGCGTAACCCTGCTCTACCGCCGGCAAATCTTCCCACTGCACGTGTGCGCTCGGCCAGGCCATCCAGCAGGCGCGATGCGGCGCCCACTCGGCAGGCATGACATAACCCAGTTCCGCCGGGCAAGACTGGGCAAAGTTGGTTTTCTGGTTCATAACAACGGCTATCTCACGGGCCTTTTCAATTGGCTAATACTCTATCCTATGAAATAATTCGATTTCAAACGGGTAATTTTGCTTAATTCGATTAAATTTTCTCATGTATAGCGATTCCCGCTGGCCACCGCTCAATTGCCTGCGCGGCTTCGTCACCGCGGCCCGCTGCAACAGTTTCTCGACCGCCGCGGAGACCCTGCACCTGACCCAGTCCGCGGTCAGCCACCAGATCAAGACGCTGGAGTCCTGGCTCGGTCAACCGCTGTTCATCCGTCACAAGCGCCGCGTACAGCTTACCGACGCCGGTAGCGACCTGCTGCACACCGCCGAGACCTGCCTGGCCGGGCTCGACAAGGGCCTGCGGCGACTCGAACAGTACAAGAAACCGAACCAGTTGATCGTCTGCACCAGCGCGGACTTTGCCGCCGGCTGGCTGGTCAGCCGACTGGCCGATTTTCGCCACCGGCATCCGCAGGTAGACGTCTGGCTCTACACCGGCGACGGTACCCCGGAACTCGATATCGCCGAGGTACACTGCGCAATCCTCGCCGGTAACGGAGACTGGCCCGATCTCGAAACGCTGCGCTTGCTCGACGATGAATGGCTGCCGCTGTGCGCACCGGGCCACCCGTTGCTCGCACTGCCCGAAGCAGGTCCGCGCGATCTGCTCGATCACGACTTGCTGCACGACGAAAGCGATGTCACCTGGGGTGACTGGTTCCGCGCCGCCGGGCTGACCGCTGCCAACCCGGTGGAGGGGCCCAATTTTTCCAGCCAGAGCCTGGCGCTGCAGGCCGCCGAGCTGGGCCAGGGCATTGCGCTCGGCAGTCGCGTGATCGCAGCCGACCGCATTGCTGCCGCACACCTGGTGCCGGCCTTGCCGCTGACGTTATCATCAAGTCACGGATACTACCTGCTGCGCCATGCGGACGGCCTCAAAAGCGACTACCTCGATTGCTTCGAGACCTGGCTGCGCGAGACCTGCGACGGGTTCGGAGACTAGGTTCCGGCGGTCAAAGCCGGGATTCGATCGGCAACTCGGTGGTGTACTTGATCCGGGTCACCGCGACATTGGAGCTGATATCGCCGACCTCGGGGATCTGCAGCAACTGGCGGCGCAGGAACCGATCGTAATGCTTGATATCACGGGTGACGATCTTGAGGAAATAATCGGCCGACCCGGTCACGGTATAACACTCCACGACCTCGGGGAAACGCCGCACCCGGTCCTCGAAGCTGACCAGTGCCTCCTCGTCGTTACGCGCCAGGCTGACGCGTGAAAACACCACCAGGTCCAGCCCGAGTTTTTCGCCATCCAGTAACGCAACGCGACGCTCGATGTAACCGCCCTGCTCCAGCCGGTTGATGCGCCGCCAGCAGGGCGAGGGGGACAGGTTGACCCGCTCGGCGATTTCGGCGGCGGTCAGCGAGGCATCTCGCTGTAGCAGGCCCAGAATCTGCAAATCGGTCGCGGACAGCTCGTTAGTCATGCAAATATTTCCCAAATAAATAATAATTCTTAGAAAATATTTGCGTATTATCGACCAAAATACGATAACTAGCAAAATATTGCCGCCGATTCGGGACTAAAATTACCAGCTACTTCCCGCCCTCCCGGACGCCAGCATGTCAGTCTCCCTCGACGATAAGTACTCACTCCACCAGGGCAAAGCCTTCATGACCGGCATCGAGGCTCTTGTCCGCCTGCCCATCCTGCAACACCAGCGTGACCTGGAGCGTGGCCTCGACACGGCCTGCTTCATTTCCGGCTACCGCGGTTCACCGATCGGCGGGCTCGACCAGGCGTTGTGGAAGGCTCGCGCCTGGACCGAACCGCATAACATTCACTTCCTGCCGGGGATCAACGAGGACCTCGCGATGACGGCGGTCTGGGGCAGCCAGCAGGTCGGGCTGTTCGAGGGTGCAAAATACGACGGGGTGTTCGGTATGTGGTACGGCAAGGGGCCGGGGCTCGACCGCAGTATCGACGTCCTCAAGCACGCCAACGCTTTCGGCACCGCGAAATACGGCGGCGTCCTCGCGGTCGTCGGCGACGACCACGCCTGCAAGTCGTCGACCCTGCCGCACCAGAGCGATCACATGTTTATCGGCGCAACCTGCCCGGTGCTGAATCCGGCCAACGTGCAGGAAGTCCTCGACCTCGGCATCTTCGGCTGGGAGCTGTCACGCTACAGTGGCTGCTGGGTCGGGCTCAAGGCGATCACCGAAAACATGGATGCGGCCATTTCGGCCGAGATCGATCCGGGACGGGTGCAGGTCAAAATCCCGGACGACTACGAACTGCCCGAAGATGGCGTGCACATCCGCTGGCCGGACACGCCGCTGGCACAGGAAGAACGCCTGCAGCGGCACAAGATTTACGCGGCCCGCGCATTTGCGCGGGCCAACAATCTCAATCGGATCGTGCTCGACAGCGATCACGCGAGGCTGGGTATCCTGACCACCGGCAAGTCTTACCTCGATACGCTGCAGGCGCTGGAGTATCTCGGCATCGACGAGCAGCTGGCCGGTATCATCGGCATTCGCCTGTACAAGGTCGGCATGAGCTGGCCGCTGGAGCCGGTCGCGACCCACGAGTTCGCCGAGGGGCTCGAGGAAATCCTCGTGATCGAGGAAAAGCGCAGCGTGATCGAGGACCAGTTGACCGGCCAGCTGTATAACTGGCCGGTGGAGCGGCGACCGCGCGTGGTCGGCGAATACGACGAGGATCGCAACCTGCTGGTCACCAACCTCGGCGAACTGACGCCGGCGATGATCGCGCGCGTAATCGCCGCGCGCATCGCCCGTTTTTACGACAGCTCGCGTATACGCGAACGGCTCGCCTTTCTCGAAGCCAAGGAGGCCGCGCTGGCGCGTCCACGACAGCGCGCCGAGCGTAAACCTTGGTTTTGCTCGGGTTGCCCGCACAATACCTCGACGCGCGTTCCCGACGGCAGCCGCGCCTACGGCGGTATCGGCTGTCATTACATGGCGACCTGGATGGATCGCGGCACCGAGACCTTCACCCAGATGGGCGGCGAAGGCGCGACCTGGCTCGGCCAGGCGCCGTTTACCGAGTCGAAACACGTGTTTCAGAACCTCGGCGACGGCACCTATTTCCATTCTGGCCTGCTGGCGATCCGCGCGGCGGTGGCGGCCGGGGTCAACATTACCTACAAGATCCTGTACAACGACGCGGTCGCGATGACCGGCGGCCAGGCGGTCGACGGTTCACTGTCGGTGGCACAGATCGTCGCGCAATTGCGCGCCGAAGGCGTACAGCGCATCGCGATCGTGTCGGACCTGCCCGAGGAGTACCGCCACGCCGACTTCGCCGGTCAGACCGGCGTCACTATCGACCACCGCAGGCGGCTGGATGCGATCCAGCGCGAACTGCGGGAAACGCCGGGCTGTAGCGCGCTGATCTACGCCCAGACCTGCGCTGCCGAGAAGCGACGCCGGCGCAAGCAAGGCATCATGCCGGACCCGGCGAAACGGGTGTTGATCAACCCCGAAGTCTGCGAGGGCTGCGGCGACTGCGGCGTGCAGTCCAACTGCCTGTCCATCCTGCCGCTGGAGACCCCGCTCGGGCGCAAACGCGCCATCGACCAGAGCGCCTGCAACAAGGACTTTTCCTGTATCCGGGGCTTCTGCCCCAGTTTCGTCACGGTCCACGGCGGCCGCCTGCGCAAGCGCCGGCCCGTCGACGGCGAAAGCGCTTTTGCGGCGCCGCCGGAGCCGGAGCGCATCGAGCTCGATGATCCGTTCAACATCCTGATCACCGGCATCGGCGGCACCGGCATCCTGACCGTCGCCGCGGTCCTCGGCATGGCCGCGCACGTCGAGGGTAAGGGCGTATCGGTACTCAACCAGACCGGGCTGGCGCAAAAGTTCGGCGCCGTGACCGGCCACGTGCGCATCGCCGCCACGCAGGCGCAAATCCACGCGATGCGCATTCCGGCCGGGGAAGCCCACCTGTTGCTGGGCGCCGACCTCGCGGTGTCGGCGTCCGACGACGCGCTGGCCAAGCTCAACCGGGAAAGCTCCCACGCGGTGGTCAACAGTCACCTGTCACCGACCGCGGAATTCACCAGCAATGCCGACGCGCTGTTTCCGCAGCACGATATGATGCAGGCGATTCGCGAAACCCTGGTCGAAGGTCGCGATCGGTTCGTCGATGCAACCGGGCTTGCAACCCGCCTGCTCGGCGATGCCATCTTCGCCAACTTTTTCCTGCTCGGGGTTGCTTTCCAGCGAGGCCTGGTGCCGCTCGAGGCAGCGTCTATCGAGCGCGCGATCGACATGAACGGTGTTGCGGTCGCGCAAAACCAGCGCGCCTTTGACTGGGGCCGGCGTTTTGCCATCGAGCCCGGCGCGGTCCGCCGCGCGGCCGGTGCCGACACCGAAGTGCAGGTCGGCGAAGCGAATGTCGACACCCTGATCGACGACCGATGCGCGCGCCTGGTGGATTACCAGGACCGGAACTACGCCGAGCGCTATCGCGCGCTGATAGAACGGGTGCGTAATCGTGAAAGTACACTCAGCTGCGAGTGCGGGGACCTGTCGCTGACCGAGGCAGTGGCACGCGGCTATTACAAGCTGCTGGCCTACAAGGACGAGTACGAGGTGGCCCGCCTGCACACCGACGACCGCTTCAGGCGCCAGCTGGAGGACCAGTTCGAAGGCGACTATCGCCTGCGCTTTCACCTCGCGCCACCGCTGCTGGCGCGACGCGACCCGCACAGCGGGCGTCCGCAAAAACGCGAGTTCGGCGCCTGGATTCTACCGTTGATGCGCCTGCTCGCGCGCGGCAAGGGGCTGCGTGGCAGTGCCTTCGATCCGTTCGGTTTTACCGCCGAACGCCGCCGCGAGCGCGCCGCGATAACGGCCTACGAAAAAGACATCGACACGCTGCTCGCAGGACTCGACGCAACCCGGCTCGAGACCGCGGTAGCCATCGCGTCGCTGCCGCTCAAGGTGCGCGGCTTCGGCCCGGTCAAGCAGGCCGCCGAAGAACAGGTCCGGCAGACCCGCGAGACATTGTGGCAACGCTGGTCCAGCGGCGAGGCGGCCCTCGGCATTCACAAACCTTGACCCGCGGGAGCCCAGGGCTCACAGTGTAAGCTTCGAGTCCACCAGTGGAGAGTCGCCACGCGCGATGGCGGTCCGATATCGCATTCCCATAACCGGCGTCACCGTGTTTGCGACCAGCGGCCTGCTGGTTTTAACCGTAGGCGTGGTGTTGATTCTCGGTTTCGGCCAGGCCGCCAAGACCACGCGCGATCTCTGGACAGAGCAGTCCGAGGGCCTGATCGACAGCATGCAGCGCGGGCTGCGCGATCAACTGCAGCCGGTGCGCGAACAGGCGCTGTGGGTGGCCGAGGATATCCACGACCTGTCGTCGATGGAGGAACTCGATGCCTACATGCTCGGAGCCCTGGCCGCGACGCCCCAGGTGGCCGGCATTGCCGTCATCGCGGAGGATGGCAGGTCGCGCCGCTGGGGTCGGCAAGCCCGCGAAGCCATCAGCGAGAACTGGAGCGACCGGAACTGGTTCGACGACTACATCGAACTGGTCGAAAGCGCGGGCCGGGCCGGTTGGCGCGAACCGATTTTCACCGATACGTTCGAGACTTCAACCCTGCTGCACGACACCCCGCTATACGACGCCAGCGGCAGCTTTATCGGTATCTTTGCGCAAATCGTGCCGCTGCAGGAGCTGTCGAACTTCATTGCGACACGCTACACCGATACCGGTATCACACCCTTCGTGCTCTACGACCGCGATTTTGTACTGGCGCATCCGTTGATCACGGAAGGCAGCCAACAGAAGCCGTTGTCGAGTATCGTCGAGCTGGGTGACGTCATCCTCGAACGTATCTGGACCCCGGACGAGGAGCCCGGTTTCATCCGCGAGTCGACCACCGACATCCAGGGCCGGGGAGTGATACTGGACGACACCTACTACCTGTTCCTCTACCGCAACGTGGAAACCTACGGACCCTCCGACTGGACCGTCGGCGCCTACCTGAATACCGACCTGCTTCCGGACGAGCAGACCGCCGGTATCATCCGCGCGGCCTGGGCGGGCCTGGTGGTACTGGTACTGGCGGTGTTCGCGTCGGTTTACGTCGGCCGACGGGTCAGTATCCCGATCCAGACTTTCGTGGCCTCGGCGGGTCGCGTCGAGACCGGCGACCTCGATTCGATCGAGCCGCTCGGCACCAGCCATATCCGCGAGCTCGACGACGCCAGCGACGCGTTCAACCACATGGTCAGCGGCTTGCGCGAACGCCGCCTGGTACTCGATACGCTCGGCCGTTTCGTGCCGGAAAAGATTGCCGGCTCACTGCTCGCCAGCGGCGGCGAACTCGAAGTTCAGCAAACCGAGGCCACCATCCTGTTTTGCGACATCGAGGCCTTCACCCGCATGACCGAGAGCCTCGGCCCGGTCAAGATAGTGGCGGTGCTGAACGCCTACTTCTCCGCCATGGTCGATATACTCGAACGCCACGACGGCGTGGTCACCCAGTTCCAGGGCGACGCGATCCTGGCGACATTCAACGTGCCGATTCCCGACCCGGATCACGCGCGCCAGGCGATCGAGGCCGCGCGCGAAATGCTGGCCTGCGTCGCCAGCCGCAAATTCGAGGGTGAGGAAGTCAGGATCCGGATCGGCATCAACACCGGCCCGGTGGTTGCCGGCGCGATCGGCGCCGAGGGACGCCTGAACTACACGGTACACGGCGACGCGGTCAACCTCGCCGCGCGTCTCGAATCCAGCAACAAGGATTACGGTACGCGCTTGCTGGTATCCGCGCAAACGGCCGCGCTGGTGCCGGACTGCGGACTGCGGCCGATCGGCGAGACCCGCGTGCGCGGACAGAGTTCGACGATCGAGCTTTTCACCCTGAGCGGTGACAACTAGAGGCCGGGGACGATGAACGACGAAGCACCACGAATGAAAGCCATGTTCGGCGGGCAGACACAGGGCGGTTTTTTCGACCTGCCCGTCCAGGACCCGTCTTGCACCGATACCGCCGACGCGGTGCTGATCGGCGCGCCGGCGGCCACCCCCTATACCAGCGTCGGTAACTACTGTGCCGCGGCGCCGGCCGCGATCCGGCAGGCCTTCGGCTGGCCCGGTGTACTCGACCATTACGACTTCGATCTCGGCGGCAGGCTGCTGCCCGACGGCGCGTCCGCCTGCGACTGGGGCGACCTCGAGTACAGCGAATCCGATTTCGCGGCCAACCGCGCCGCGATCACGGCCCGTGTCGAGCAGGCGCTCGCGATCGGCGCGGTGCCGCTCGTGCTCGGCGGCGACGATTCCGTGCCGATCCCGGTGCTGCAGGCCTACCGTGACCGGGGACCGCTCACGATCCTGCAGTTCGACGCCCACATCGACTGGCGCGACGAGGTCGGTGGTGAACGGCTCGGCCTGTCGAGCAACATGCGCCGCGCAGCGGAAATGGCCTGGGTGAAAAACATCGTGCAGGTTGGTGCGCGGGGACACGGCAGCGCGCGTCCGTCCGATCGCGACGCGGCGCTCGACTGGGGTGTCAGCCTGCTGCCGATGCGCGAGTATCGCCGGCGCGGCATCGATGCCGTGATCGACGCTATTCCGGCGGACGCCAACCTGTATATCGCGCTCGACATCGACGTGATGGACCCGACGGTGGTGCCGGCCGTGATCGGCCCGGCCCCGGGCGGCTTCGATTACTGGCAGCTGGTCGAAATCCTGCAGGCGGTGGCCGGCCATGCACGGATTGTCGGCGCCAACCTGGTCGAACTGATGCCGGCGGCCGACGTCGGCGGTCGCGGTGCGCTGGCGGCGGCCCGCATCGTTGCCACGCTGCTCGGACTTATCCTGCGCCAGCAAACCCGGTAAAGCCTAATCCGTGGAGGGTTGCAGCTGCGCCCACTCCCCTGGTAGCACACGTCCGATCAGTTCGAAGCCTTCCGCGCCGAGAGGTCGAAACACGACCCCTTCCCCCTCGCCCGGATAAACCGGCGTCGATTCTCGCGCGACGTTGCCGTGCGCGACGATAACGCGGTTGCCGCTGCCGGGCGGCGTCGATGCCAGCAGCAAACGAGCACGATTGACGATCGCGGGACGTCCGCCGTAATAGTCGGCGGCGAGCAGGTTCATGACCGCCTCGGCAGCATGCACCTCCCCAAGCCCCATCAGCCGCGCGGTTTCCATGGTGCGGCAATATGGGCTGGCCAGGACTTCGCTGACCGGCAGCTGCAGCGTGCGCATGGCCTCGCCGATGCGGCGTGAATCCTCTCGCCCGGCGGCGGAAAGCTGGCGCATCACCGTCGGATCGCAACTGAAGCGATCGTCGTTTGCAGTCCTGCGATCGGACAGCGACCAGTCGGTGGCGGCATGGCGAAAGTAGATATTCAACCCGCCGTCACGCAAGGCCTGCAGCAGGGCCGGGCCGGTCAGTAGCTGCCCGGGGGCCGCGGCATCCGACAGGCGCAGGCCGAATCCCAGGACAACGCACAACAGCAGGGCAGCGGCAGCGCGGATTAATCCATCGGTCAACGCGGTTTTGGCGGATCGCCCGGGTTTCAATAGTCGATTCCGTTCGAATACGCAGGATCGCGGTGCAGGTCCCAGTAGGCGCCGCGCAGCTGCATGGTCGCATCACCAGGCAGACCGTTGCCCACGGGCCTGCCATCGAGGCGGGTCACCGGCATGATGCCGCCGGCGGTGCTGGTGATAAAGATCTCGTCGGCATCGCGTGCCTGTTCGATCGGTATATCGCGTTCCACCACGACATAGTGAACCCGCTCGGCCAGCTCGATCGCGGTGCGGCGCGTGACGCCCTCGAGCATGCCGCGCGCCGGCGTCGAGATAGTCCCGTCGCGCAGCGCAAACACATTGAAACCTGGTCCCTCGACCAGGTTGCCGCGCGCATCGACCAGGATGACATTGTCGGCGCCTTCTTCATAGGCGTCATATTGCGCCATGACCATATCGAGCCAGTGGTAGTTCTTGATCCGGGGATCCAGCGCCTCCGGCGGGATCCGCTGGCGCTCACTGATAGCCAGGTGTAAACCGACGTTTTGCTGCTCGAGGTCGGCAATCCAGATGAACGGAATCGCGAAGGCGAAAAAACGATTACGACAGGTCCGTGGATCGCGGGAGCCGGGTGCCGGCAGCCCGCGGGTACAGATCATTTCGACGTAGGCATCGCGCAGGCCGCTCTTGCGCACGCATTCGGTCAGAATCGTTTCGATCGCGGCGCGATCCTGCTCGATCGACATTCGCAGGCCGGCCATGCTGGCCTCGAAGCGCGCGATGTGATCGGCCAGCCGGAAAAATCGCCCCTGCCAGACGTGGGCGACGTCATAAGTGGCGTCCGAGTGCAGGAATCCCCAATCGAAAAGCGAAATCTTCGCCTCGCCAACCGGAATGTACTCGCCCTCGGCCCAGGCACAGCCCTGTTCGAAATTCGCCATCGCAACTCCTGGTGGAGCGCTCTATCCTACCTCGTCGCGATGGGCGCTGACAAAATCCGCCATGCTGTTGAATTCCCATTCGATACTGTATTCGCCCTGCGGCGGCGCGGTGGCGCCGAGACCTTCCTGCGCATGGCGCCGGTTGATCCAGACCTTGGGCAGGCCCGCGCGCGTCGCCGGCACCATGTCATGGGTCAGCGACTGCGCGACATGCAGGATCTCGTGCGGCAGGATACCGAAGTCGCGCCGCACCCATTCGTAGAGGCAATCGAAGTTGCGCGCGGCGGGCTTGTAACTGCCGACATCCTGCGCGGTATAAATGGCATCCCATTCGATTTCGAGACGGGCATTGCTGCCCATGTAACTGATACGGTCGCAGTTGGTCAGCGTCGCCATCCGGTAGTGCCGGCGCAGGTACTGCAGGGTCGCGGGCGAGTCGTCGAATGCCGGCCAGTGCTTGACCGATCGGCCAAAGGTTTCGGCTTCCTCGTCGCTCAGCTTGATCTGCCACTTGTGCGCCATGGCGCGCGCTACATCGGCCAGCACGTCCCGGTAGAGCTGGCGCGGATTTTCGGTCTGCTGGCGCATTTCGAACTCGCCGAACAGCTCCAGCACCTCGTCGCGTTCGAGCCGGATCGGCAGCTTGTCGAGCAGCGGTTGCAGCGCGTCGTGAATACCGCTTTCCCAGTCGATCAGCGTACCGTAGGTATCGAAGGTCAGAATCTTGTAGTCGCTCAGTTTCACTAGTCTCTCCACCCACCAGTTCATATTTCGGGGACAGTTTACTTAATTATTTCGGGGACAGCTTGGCTATCCATCCGGGGATGGCTTCGGACCCCTTCGAGCCGGTCGCGGATCTCGGCCAGTTATCTCTTCGACCCGAGCCATCAATGCCTCGTCTCCGCAAGGTCTTCCGGTTTTTGTCGACGCACGTATCGTAGCCTCTCTCTCCTCGTCGAGGGTATCGAGATAGCCCATCCAATCGGGAACCAGCAATCGCATAGGACTTACCGACACAATATCGTCATCGCTCCCTCGAATATGGGCATGTACGCTGGACCATTGCCATTCCTCTGCTTTTCTACACAGGTTGGCCCTTACCGGATTGAGTTCCACATAGCGAACAGCTGCCAGCAAATGTTTCTCGTCAAGCACCGACGAATGAAAACGCTCCTGCCAAAGATGTCCACGCCATTCAAAGCGCTGATTTATGGCTCGAGAATAACGCCGGTGAGCTTCGCTGAAAAAATTTACAAGGCTTCTTTCGTTGTGCGGCACCACCACGAAATGGACGTGATTCGGCATCAAACAGTAAGCCCAGATATCGATGTCAGCCCTGTCACGAGCCTCATGGACAAGCCTGAGATAAAACCTGAAATCCTGGTCTGAGAAAAAGACCCTGTGGCGACGATTGCCGCGTTGCGTCACGTGATGAGGGAATCCGGGAGCCACCAGACGCGCCATCCTCGCCATATCCTTCCTCCATGAAGTCGTGTTGGCTTCGATCGCAAAGTTAATCACGAGGACTGGAACGTGTAAACTGTCCCCGAAATAATTAAGTAAACTGTCCCCGAAACAGGGGTTGAAACATACTTCGCTAGCCGCCGGCCTGAAGGCCGGCTTAGCTAGTTGCGGTAGGTATTGGGGATTTCGTAGCTGTCGCCGTGGAACTCGCCGAACACCTCGGCGACTTCGGGGTGATTGACCGGTTCGCCCGAATCGTCGAGCAGCAGGTTTTGCTCGGACACGTAGGCGTGGTAGGTGGTCGTCTCGTTTTCGGCCAGCAAATGATAGAAAGGCTGATCCTTGCGTGGCCGCACCGCCTCCGGAATTGCTTCCCACCACTCCTCGGTGTTGCTGAATTCCGGGTCCACGTCAACGATAACGCCGCGGAAAGGGTAGACGCGGTGACGCACTACCTGGCCGATCGAAAACTGGGTACTTGTAATATCCATAACCCTCTATATACGCCTTCACCCCGATATTTCAATACGAAATTAGCATTGCCGGTACGCTTCCGCCGACCATCGGACTGTGATAAACAGTGCGGTAAAGGCGTTTCCGGAGACAAAAAGCGCATGAGCGATACCCTGCCGCATATCCGTTCCTTCCTCGAGCAATGCGGCGAAGATTTCGAAATCTGGCCCTGCGACCCCGAACTCGCCGACACCGCGGTCTACTGCGAACACTACGGCGTTGCGCTGGAAAACTCGGCCAACGCGATCCTCGTGCGGGCCAGGACCGGCGCACCCAAGTATGCGCTGTGCGTGCTGCGCGCGGTCGATCGGCTCGACGGCAATCACACCGTGCGCAAGAAACTCGGCGCGCGCAAGGTGTCGTTTGCCTCGGCCGAGGAAACCCGCGAAATGACCGGTATGGAAATCGGCGGCGTCACGCCGCTGGCGCTGCCCGAGGGCCTGCCGATCTGGATCGACGCGGCCGTGATGGATTGTAGCTATGTCGTGCTCGGTGGCGGCAACCGGCACAGCAAGATCAGGGTAAGCCCGCGAGTACTCGCCGCCCAGCCCGGTGCCGAGGTGGTCGCCGGGCTTGCGCGTAACGCGACATGAAATGCCCCTGCGGCAGCAAGCTGGATCTTGCCGACTGTTGCCAACCTTTCCTCGAAGGCAGCGCTTTACCGGCCAGCGCGGAGCAGCTGATGCGTTCGCGCTACACCGCCTTTACCCTGCAGCGCATGGACTACGTCGACGCGACCTGGCACGCCGACTTTCGCCCCGCCGACCCGGGCAAGGGCGACTCGCCGCGCTGGCTGGAACTGGCGGTCATCGACAGCAAACCGGGTACGCGCAGCGCGCAGGTGGAATTCGAAGCGCGCTACCTTGCCGGCGGCAGGGTAAACGCGGTGCACGAACGCAGCAGTTTCTGCTTCGAACAGGATCGCTGGTGGTACACGCAAGGCGAACAGCTGCCGCCGACCTTCGTGCCCTGGAAGCCGGCGCGCAACGAAGCCTGCCCCTGCGGCAGCGGCGCCAAGTTCAAACGTTGCTGCGGACGCGGATCCTGATTTCCGCCGTTTCGACAGCAGCCGATCGGTTGTATGCTCAGCCTGTCCGTCAACTGTCGCCAACCCGGGAGTAAGCCCTGGATATCCTGCCCTGGCTCCTGCTACCCGCCGCGGTGTTGCTCTACCTGTGGCACAGCGATCCGTTCAGAACCCGCGCACGCGAGCTGGCCACCCGCCACTGTCGCGAGCTCGACCTGCAGTTACTCGACCAGAGCGTCGTAATTCGCGGCATCTGGCCCGTGCGCGCGCAAGATGGCCGCTGGCAAATGCGGCGTACCTATCATTTCGAGTTCGCATCGGTCGGCGACCGGCGTTACCAGGGTGTCATCGTGCTGCTCGGGCTGCGCGCGCTCTCGATCGAGCTCGAAGCCTACCGCCTGCCCGACGACTGATGATGCCGCGGATGAATTGTCGTCCCGCTCACGCTACACTGGCAGCCCGCTTGCGAACGGGCTCCGGGAGATGAACTACCGCCGTTTCACAACGCAGGACCGCGAGCCTGTCTACCAGCTGTTTCGTGAATCCCTGTGGGATTTCATGACCGCCGGCGGCCTGGTCGAAGCCGACGATGTCAACGAGGTCGATGCAAGCTTCGAACGCCAGCGAGATTTCTACCAGCACCTCGAGCAGACCGCGTACGAGGACTGGATAGCGGAGGATGACCGGGGCGTCATCGTCGGCTGGGCGCGCTCGGTCGAACGTGCCGGCCACCTGCAGCTCACCCATTTTTTCGTCGCTCCCTCGACCCAGGGCCAGGGTGTCGGGCGCGCCCTGCTCGACCGGGCATTTGCACCCGGCGGGGACGGCCAGCGTTCGGTGCTCGCGACCACCAATCCGTCGGCACTGTCGCTGTACCTGCGCTACGGCGTCTCGTTTCGAAGCCTGGGGTTCTGCATGTACGGCGCTCCACGCAACACGAGCGCCGACCTGTATCCGGGTATCGAGCGCGCCGAGGCCGGCCGCAAAACCCTCGAGGAAATATCGCGTATCGAAGCCCGGGTGCTCGGCTACGAACGCCCGGTCGACCTCGAATTCCTGCTGCAGCGGCAGCCGGTTTATCTCTTGCGGCGGCAGGGCCGGGTAACCGGCTATGCCTTCGGCAGCAACGACCACGACTGCGGGCCGGCCGCGGCGCTGGACCCGGCCGACCTGCCGCTGCTGTTACAGGCGATCGAGGCGAGCGCGCTCGCGGCCGGGCGCGATGAACTGACGCTGACCGTGCCGGCGGTAGCGCATCACGCGGTCGACTGGTTACTCGCCGGCGGTTACCGCATCGATCCGTTTTACGAAGTCCTGCTCGCGCGCCAACCGACGCTGCAGCTCGATCGTTACCTGCTGACCGAGTGTTCCTTCATCTGGTAGCAACGGGATAACCCCGGGCTAGAGATCGAACAGTTTGCCCGGGTTGAGCAGGTTATCGGGATCGAACATGCGCTTGACCCGGCGCATCAGCTCGATCTCGGCGGTGTTACGGGTACAGTGCAGCCAGGCTTTTTTCTCGATGCCGATGCCGTGCTCGGCGGAAACCGAACCCGATACCGCTGCGAGCGGGCGATACACCAGTGCATCCACTTCGTCGCGCGACAGGCTACCCGGGTAGATCGAGTAATGCAGGTTACCGTCACCGATATGGCCGTATGCAAAAACCTCGGCACCGGCATCGCGCTTGCGCAGCTCGCGGCCGAGCGTCTCGACGACTTCTTCCATGCGCTGTATCGGCAGGCTGATATCGTAGCCGAAGACCCGCTCGAAGCAGCGCTGCTCGGGTTCGAAATCCTCGCGGATGCGCCACAACGCCTGGCGTTCGGCCTCGGACAACGCCAGCACGCCGTCGACGACATCGCCGCGCTCGAAACAGGCCGCCAACCGATCCTCGAACTCATCGCGATCCGCGGCGAATACGTCGATCAGCAGGTAGTAGGGTGCGGCCGTCGTCAACGGCGGCTCGATGTCGGAAAAGTCGCCGGTATTCAGCTCGTAATCGTTGCGCCACATGACTTCGCAGGCAGCCAGCCCGCCCGTGTCGAAGTAACGCAGCAGCGACATGACGCGGGACCATTCCGGTACCGCCAGCAGCGCGGTCTGCACCGGCGGCGGCGCCTCGTGCAGTCGCAGCACCGCGCGCGTGACGACCCCCAGGGTACCCTCGGAACCGACGAAAAACTGGCGCAGGTCGTAGCCGGTATTGTTTTTCAGCAGGTTGAACATCGACGACAGTACGCTGCCGTCGGCGAGTACCACCTCGACACCGAGCAACTGCTCGCGCATCATGCCGTAGCGCAGGACGCGTACACCCCCGGCATTGGTCGCGATGTTACCGCCGATCGTACAGGAGGCACGCGCACCCAGGTCGAGCGCGAAGTACAGCCCGGCATCGGCGGCGGCGTCCTGTACCTGCTGCAGGATGGCGCCGGCTTCCACGGTCATGCTGCGGCCGTCGACGTCGATCGACTCGATACGCTGCATGCGTTCGGTCGACAACACGACATCGTCCGGGCCGGACTCGTGCGCGCCGGCGAGGCCGGTCATGCCGCCGACCGGGATCACGCTCTGCCCCGCTGCATGACACAGCCGCATGACCGCGGCCACCTCGGCCGTGCTGCAAGGCCGTACCAGCGCCTTTGCACGCAGCGCTTCGCCCGACCAGATACCCGCGCTGCGACCTGCGAGCGCACTGCCGGTCAACAGGCCGGCAGCGCCGACCACGGCAGCTATTTCATCGAGTAGAGAATCGGACATGGCCCCGGAATTGTGAACGGCAGGGCCGGCACTGACAAGGCTTTACGCGTTGCTGACTTCGCCCAGGCGCTCGTTATCGGCCCGCGCGCGCCGCGCCGCCGTCGCGTCGCGGTCGACCTCGCCGGCGGCATCGAGCACGACGCCGTAGGCCGCGGCCGCCTGCGCGCGCGATACCAGGCCCAGGCGCACGTCGTCCGCCACCCGCGCGGGATCGCGCGTGAACGGGTCGCCGTAACCACCGCCGCCCGGTGTCTCGAACCGCAGCAGATCACCGGCCGGGATCACCTGCAGGCCCTTGCCGGCGAAACGCGGCCCTGACCGCAGGTTGATCCGGCCGAGCCGCCCCTCGCCGCCGCCGGCGCGGCCACGCGCGGGATACTTCGTGCGCTCGACGCCGGCGAACAGCAGGATCGGTGCCTCTTCGCTGCTTTCGAGTTCGATCAGCTGTCCCAGTCCGCCGCGGTACTGGCCGCTGCCACCGCTGTCGCGGATCAGTTCGCGGCGGCGAATACGCACCGGCACGCTGGATTCGGCGATTTCGACCTGGGTCCCGTAGACCCCGCTCGGATACGCGGTCGCCGACAGGCCGTCCTGCGCCGGGCGGGCGCCGGTACCGCCGGAGTGGGTGAACTCGGTCGCGAACCCGGTTTTGCCGTCGCGCGCCGCCGACGGCGCGCTGCGAATCGGCAGGTCCCACAGGCACGAAGCTCCCTCCGCCGGTGCACGCGCATCAACCGCCTGGTGCAGGCAGCCGAGCACCAGGTCGGAGACCATGTGGCCAACGATGTGGCGCGAGGCCACCGGCGCGGGCGGTTGCGCGTTGAGTATGCAGTCGTCCGGGGCGACGAACTCGAACGGCGCCAGCGAGCCCGCGTTGTTCGGGATATCGGCACCGATCAGGCAGCGCAGCGCGAACACCGCGTAGGCCGCGGTGTAGTTGATCGGCACGTTGATGCCGCGTTCCGAGTGCGACGAGCTGCCGCTGAAATCGGTCAAGATTCGCCCTTGCCCAATGCGCAGCCTGGCCTGCAGGCGAATCTCGAAGTCGTAGCCGTCGATCATCATGTCGTGACCGAATTCACCGCGCGGCAGTTCGGCGATGGCCGCCTCGGTCGCGCGCCGCGAGGTGTCGAGGATATGCGCGCCGAGCGCCTCGATATCGGCCAGACCAAATTCACGCAGCATCTCCGCCAGCCGCGTCGCGGCGGTATCGCAGCAGGCGATAAGCGCGTAGAAATCACCCTCGTTCGAGATCGGCGAACGCGAGTTGGCCTTCATGATATCCATTACCAGCGTGTTGACATGGCCGGCCTCGACCAGCCGCAGTGGCGGAATGAACAGGCCCTCGTCGTGAACATCGCCGCCGTCGGGACCCATACCGAGCCCGCCGAGATCGTACACGTGCGAAGTGCAGGCGGTCAGCGCCACCAGGCGATCCTGGTGAAAAATCGGCGCGACCAGCAGCACGTCGTTCAGGTGTCCCGAGCCGATCCACGGATCATTGGTCAGGTAAACGTCACCGGGCGACATGTCGGCCAGCGCAAAATGCTGCAGCATCAGCGCCACCGAAGCCGCCATGGTGTTGATGTGTCCCGGTGTACCGCTCACCGCCTGCGCCAGCATGCGCCCCTGCAGGTCGAAGATGCCAGCGGATATGTCGCCACATTCGCGCACGATCGGGCTGAACGCGGTACGCATCAGCACCTGCCCCTGCTCCTCGACGATCGCGAGCAGGCGGTCCCACATGACCTGCAGCCCGAGGCGCGACAGGTCGGCGCCGACCTGCTGCGTAACCGCTGTGCTTGCACGGCGCGTCAGCAGGATGTTGCCCGCGGCGTCGATTTCGGCAGCGAAAGCCGGCGACACCCAGGTCGTGGTTTGCGGCTCGACCACCAGCGCCGGTCCGTCGAAGGTATCGCCAGGCGACAGCTGCTCGCGCCGGTACACGGCAGCGGCCACGCGCTGCTCCTGCTGGCCGAGCACCAGCAACCGTTGCCCGCTGGCCCGCGCCTGCTGTTTTTGCTGCAGATCGACGATCCGCCGCGTTGCCGGCGGTTCGCTCGCGACCACGACCGACCAGTTCATGATCTCGATCTGCATGTCCGGCACGATCCGCCCGAACAGCCGGATGTACTCGGCTTCGAACGCCGCCACCAGCGCCGCGAAAGAATCCGGCGACAGTTCGCCCGGCGCGATATCGATTTCGATCTCGTGCCCCTGGCCGGCGTAGCGCATGAACGCGGTGCGCCGTACCTGCAGCGCAAGCCCCGGCGCGCCCGGCTCGACGATCGCCCGCGCCTCGCGCTCGATCTGCCCGAGCAGGGCGTTGATATCGGCGAACGGCATGTGCTGCGCGAGCGCGTAAAAGCTGCGCACGATCTCGTAGGTCACCGGCGCCGACAGGAACCCCACCGCCGAGCCGACGCTCGGGTTCACCGGCACGACGATGCGCTCGATACCGACCTTTTCCGCAACCCGGGTCGCGTGCAGCGGGCCATTGCCGCCGAACGCCACCATGGTGCAGTCACCGAGGTGCTTGCCCTGCTCCACCGCGTGCATGCGCGCGGCGTTGGCCATGGCCTCGTCGACCGTTTGCGAGATACCGTCGGCGGCAGCCTGGACCGTGTCACCCAGCGGACCGGCCACGCAGCTTTCGATCGCGTGCATGGCCAGCTCCGGATCCAGCGCCACCCGTCCCTCGGCGAAGGCCGACGGATCGATATAGCCGATGGCGACATCGGCATCGGTCACGGTCGGCGCGGTGCCGCCGCGCGCGTAGCAGGCGGGACCCGGTTCCGAGGACGCGCTCCTGGGCCCGACGCGCAGGCGCCCGAGCTCGTCGACGCCGGCGATGGAGCCGCCACCGGCGCCGATTTCGATCATTTCGATGACCGGGATACGTACCGGTAATCCGCTGCCCTTGATGAAACGTTCGGCCCGGCCGATCTCGAAGCTGCGCGAACTGCGCGGCGTCTGCCCCTCGATCAGGCAGATCTTGGCCGTGGTGCCGCCCATGTCGAACGACACGACGTCGTCAAGGTCGCGCTGGCGCGCGATCCCGGCGGCAAGCACCGCGCCGCCGCTGGGACCGGATTCGACCAGCCGGACCGGGAATCGCATCGCCGTATCGAGCGTGGTCATGCCGCCACCCGACGTAATCAGGTACAGCGGGCAGGCAAAACCGTCGCTGCGCAGCGCGGCCTCGAGCCGACGCAGGTAACCGGCCATCAGCGGTTTGATGTAGGCGTTGGCGACGGTAGTACACATGCGGTCGAACTCGCGTACCTCGGGCGATACCTCGGACGACAGCGACACCGGCATACCCGGTGCACGCGCCCGGATCAAGGCCTCGATCCGCCGTTCATGCGCCGGGTTCTTGTAGGCATGCAGCAGGCAGACCGCGACGCTGTCGACCTGCTGCGCCAGCAACGCGTCGATCGCGCCTTCGACCGAGTCCTCGTCGAGCACGTCGAGCTCGTTACCGTCGACGTCGATGCGCTCGCGCACGCCGTGTACCCGATCGCGCGGCACCAGCATGTCCTGTTTTTCCAGGTACATGTCGTACTGGTCGTAACGGCGCTCGTAACCGATTTCGAGAATGTCGCGAAAGCCTTCGGTGGTAATCGCGCCGACACGCGCCCCGCGGCGTTCGATCAACGCGTTGGTGGCCAGCGTGGTGCCGTGGATCACGGCGCCGAAATCGGCCGCCGCGAGACCGGAGCGTGTCGTCGCAAACTCGATGCCGCGCAGGACACCCCGCACCGGGTCCTCGTGCGTGGTCAGGGTCTTGGCGGTAAGCAGTTCGTCACCGCGTTCGATGGCAACGTCGGTAAAGGTGCCGCCGATATCGACGGCGAGCCGTGGTCTTGAGGGTGCTGACATGGAAGTCTCGAGGTGAATGCGCGGCGCCTTGCGCCGCCGGTTCTAGCGCACCGGGAGCCTGTCATGCCGGTTTTTGCGGATCACGCAGGTCCCGGCCCCGGTCCGATTGGACCCAGCCTGCAACTCGCGAGTCAGGTGACCAGGTTGGACTTGTCGTGGCGGCGGCCGCGCCGCAGAAAATGCACCATGTTCCGGCGTTCTCGAAAGCGGGAATGGGCAGAAACTAGCATCGCGCCCGACGCGCGTCAATCGTCCCGCAGCGTCTCGAATGGCTGTCCGGCGGACGAATTTGAGGCACAATCGGGAACCGATCGAACGGACCCGGGCAAATCTTGGAAACCTACGACTATATCGTGATCGGCGCCGGTTCGAGCGGCGGCCTGCTGGCCATGCGGCTGACGGAAGATCCACGCACGCGGGTGCTGCTGATCGAGGCCGGTACCGGCCGCGAACACTGGTCGATCCGCATGCCGGCGGCGTCGCGCAACAATTACACCGGCGGGCCGCGCAACTGGTGCTTCGAAACCGAACCGGAACCCTTCATGGACAACCGCCGCCTGTTCCAGCCGCGCGGCAAGGTTGTCGGCGGCTCGTCGTCGCTGAACGGCATGGTATTCGTGCGCGGCCATGCCAGCGACTACGATGCCTGGGCCGAGGCGGGCGCCACCGGCTGGTCTTACGCCGACCTGCTGCCGTGGTTCAGGAAAATGGAAACCTGGCGCTCCGGGCGCAGCGAATTTCGCGGTGATCGCGGACCGATCGTGGTCGAACGTCTCGGCGACCTGCACCCGATCGAGCAGGCGTTTCTCGCCGCGGCGGAACAGAGAGGCTTCGCGCGCACGCAGGACTACAACGGCGAGCGGCAGGAAGGCGTCACCGCGTTCGACGCCAACATCGACGCCGGCGAACGCTCGGGCAGCGCCGCGGCCTGCATTCGCCCGGCCCGCGCGCGGCCCAACTTCACCCTGCGTGCCGATGCACAGGTGACGCGGCTCGAATTCGACGGCACCCGGGCAGTCGGGGTCGAGTACCTGCGTCACGGTCGCGTCGAGCGCGTGCGCGCGGCGCGCGAAATCGTCGTCAGCGCGGGCGCCTTCCAGTCACCGCAAATCCTGATGCTGTCGGGTATCGGCCCCGCCGATCACCTGCGCGAGCACGGTATCGAACCAGTCCTCGACCTGCCCGGCGTCGGTCAGAACCTGCATGATCACCTCGAGGTGCACGTCAACTACCGTTGCGCGAGGGGCCTGTCGAAAAACGGCCTGCTGCGGCGGGATCGACTGCTGCGCGCCGGCATCGAATGGTTCCTGTTTCGCCGCGGCGCCGCGGCCACCACCCACAGCCGGGTCGGCGCTTTCCTGCGCAGCGACGACAAGGCCGGCTACCCGAACCTGCAGTATCACTTCTGGCCCTACTTTCTCGAGGGCTGGTCACCGCCACCGCACAAGGATGGCTACTGTTTCGATGTCGGCCCGGTGCGCAGCGAAAGCCGCGGCTGGGTCAAGCTGCGCTCGGCGAATCCGCTCGATCCGCCACGCCTGTTGCTGAACGGCCTGTCGACCGAGCGCGATCGCGAAGAGTTTCGCCAGGGTATTCGCCTGGCGCGGGAAATCGCCGCGCAGCCGGCGTTCGATTTTTGTCGCGGCGAGGAAGTCTCGCCGGGAGCCGAGGTACGCTCCGACGTCGAGCTCGATGCCTACGTACGCGCCAACGCCAACAGCGCCTACCATCCCTGCGGCAGCTGCCGCATCGGTAACGATAACCTGGCGGTGGTCGATCCCGAGCTGCGCGTGCACGGCATCGACGGACTGCGCGTCGCCGATGCGTCGGTGATGCCCTCGATTACCAACGGCAACATCAACGCCCCCTGTTTCATGATCGGCGAACGCGCCGCGGACCTGCTGCGCGGTAACCCTGCACCAGCGGACTGAAACCGCGCACCGGCCTCAGTTGCCGACCGGTCGCGATACGAAGGCCAGGTCGGCGCGGCCGAACAGCGTGCTCGACGCGTCGAATATCAGCTCCTCGACCCGATCGAGATCGATGTCGAGCTCGCGCACCCCGGTTTCCCGCCACTCGCCGGGCAGGTCGATTTGCGCATTATCGCTGACGAAGACGAGCAGCAATTCGTCGCCGAAGGGCGGTACGATCACGTAACTCATCGGTTCCTCGAGCGACGGAAACGGCATATCGCTGCCTGCCGGGAACCAGTGATTCGACATCTCCGCGTTGGGTAACATCTGCAGCAGGTTGCCCTCGGTATCGAGATAAAACAGGTAGACGTATCCCTCGCGCTCCAGCGACAGCGAGAAGAATATGAACTCGCCGTCGTAAACCTCGCGCCGATCGTCGGGTGCGATGGCAAGACTCAGATCCACGCGTTCCGGCTCGGCCAGCGCCGCCAGCAGCATATTGCCGGCATCGTCGTCCGCCAGCCAGCCGGCTGATGCTGTGCGCACACCCCGATCGCTTGCACGCTCGATGTCGCCGGCCTGTACCACGCCGATGGCGGCCAGCAGGCAGATCAAAACGGTCAGTACGGACAGACCGTTGCGGTTGGCGTCGAATCGGCAGGGAGAGAAAAACATGGCTGTCCGTTGCAGGGGATAACTATTGTAACCTTCGCCGCGGCCGCCGTTAAGCTCCCGGGCTAGCGCTGCAGTAGCTGGATCAATTCGGTCGCGGGCCGATAGCCTTCGATCTTCTCGCCGCTTTCCAGGAACAGCGCCGGGGTACCGGCAATGCCGAGCCGGCTACCGGCCCGGTATCCCGCGTCCACCTGCGCCGCAGCCGCGCAGTCACCCGGCGGCAGGCTGTCGTAGCGCTCGTTCTTGGCATCGGTCAGCGCCTGCCGACGGTCATCGGCGCACCAGACCGAGCGCAGGGTGGCATAACCGGGCCCGGACTCGCCCCCGCGCGGGAACGGCAGGTAACGCACCGCGATGCCGGCCTGCTGCAGTTGCGGCACCTCGGCATGCAGCTGCTGGCAAAACGGGCAGGACGTATCGGTAAACACGGTCAGCGTCGCCCGGCGCTCGCCGGCCGGCGCGTATTCGACCACCTCGGCGTCGTCGAATTGCGCCAGCGTATCGATCACGGTTACGCGCCGCGACAGCTCGGTCAGGTTGCGCCCGCCCTCGAGGTCGATCAGGTCGCCGCGCAGCGCATACCTGCCGCCACCGAGCAGGTAGATGAACTGGTTGCCAAGCTGCACCTGCCAGACGTCGTCCAGCGGCATTTCGCTGACGTCGTCGAACGGCACGTCGCCGATGCGGTTGCGCAGGTGACGCGTCAGGTGACGCTCGTTGGCGACCACCACGTCGGTCAGCGACGGCAGCGTGGTGACCTCGAAATTTTTAGCCCAGCGAGCGTAAATCTCGTCCGGCCACTGCGACTGGAAAAACGCGATGATGCTGTCGATCTGCGCGCCGTTCAGCCGACCCTCGAAGCCCGGCATCACGCCGCCGAGCTGTTGTCCCCCCTCGCGGATCGTGCGCCGCAAGACGTCCATGTCGTGGTGCCAGGTATGCGCGCTGCCGTTCAGCGGCGGCGGCGGGTAGTTACCGTTGGCGTCACGGGTTTTCCAGTCCGGCGTGGCTTCGCCGTTGACGCCGTGACAAACCGCGCAGTTCCGCTGGTACAGCGGCTCACCGGCACGCACCTGCTGGTCGCTGTACCAGCGCTCGCTGGCTACGGCAGGCGCCAGGGTCAGGCACAGTAAACAGGTGCCAACTAACCTTGCTAGTTTCATTTCGCGGTCCTTCAATAAAGATCTTTCTGCTGCTGGTAGTAGCGGATAAAAGCTATCACCCGTTCCGTTTTGCCGGGTGTCATGGCAGGGACCGGCGGCATGTCGCCAAAGTTCCAGTGATGCTGGCGCACGCCTTCGAGAACCGCGCGATAAAACGTACCGTCGTCGTGGTGCGAAGGCTTGTAATAGTGATGCACCAGCGGCGGGCCCTGGTCGCTGCCGTCCAGCCCGCTGCCATGACAGCCGCTGCAATACTTCTCGTACAGCAGCTGCCCACGCGACAGCTCGAGGGGAATCTCGACCGATTCGGCAGCGCTGGCCATCGGGCTGCCATAAAGGCAGGCGGCGAGCGCCGGCAGCCGCAGGCAGCGGATTAGCGAGCGCAATTCGAACATAGAATTATTGTAGGTTACGTATCCCGCGGGTTCCAACGCGACCGGTGACCATGACGCGTAATCGAGCCGCGCGCAGCGCCGGTTTGCCGGAGCGCGGGAGGCGCAGCGTCATGCACCGCATCGCGCCCGGGCGAGGAAACGCGGCCATCGTTGCAGCCACCGGAGTCGAAAAATGTCAGCCAGAACAATCCTGTCGTTCCCCCGCGGTCGCGCTTTACTGCTCGTAACAGCCCTCGCCGCGACCTGCCCGGCGGGCCAGGCTGTTTACGCCCACGAGGAAGCTACCGGCGTGGTCAAGGAACGCATGGACACGATGAAACAGCTGGGTAAACGCATGAAAACCCTGAAGTCGCTGGTGCGCAGTTCGAGCGCGTACGATGCGACGCGGGTCGCCAGCCTCGCGGGCGAGATCCGCGGGATATCGGACCAGGTCGAGTCCGGCTTCCCCGCGGGCAGCATCGAGCATCCATCCGAGGCCCTGCCGGCCATCTGGGAAAACTGGGAGCGCTTCGTGGAACTGATCGACGCCATGAAAACCGAATCGGAGAAGCTCGGTGAAGCTGCCCGCGACAGCGACCAGCGCGCTGCGCTGAAACAATTCGCGGCGCTGGGCAAGACCTGCCGCGGCTGTCATACCGACTTCCGCCAGAAAAAAGACTGACGCAGCAGGCAATGCGGATCGTTGCGCTGCTGCTCCTGTGCCCGCTGTGGGCACAGCCGGCGCTGGCAGGAGCCGGGGATACCGCGCTGCAGCGGGGCGAATACCTGATGCATCTCGGCGGCTGCGTGTCCTGTCACACCGAGGACGGGGGCGAACCGCTTGCCGGCGGCAGAAAAATGGCGACCGAATTCGGCGATTTTTATCCGCCCAACATCACCCCGGATGCCGCGACCGGCATCGGTGGCTGGAGCGACGCCGAGTTCATCGCCGCGATGACCCGGGGCATTGCACCGGACGGCAGCCACTACTATCCCAGCTTTCCCTACACCTCCTACTCCGGCATGACACGCGAGGATCTGCTCGACCTGAAGCGCTATCTCGACAGCCGGCCCGCCATACAGCGCCTCAACCGGGAACACGACCTGGAATTTCCCTACGGTTTGCGCGCGCTGCTGTCGTTGTGGAAGTGGCTTTTTTTCGACCCCCGGGTGATCGAGGAGCGACCGCGGAGCAGCCCGCTGTGGAATCGCGGCAACTACATCGTCAACGGTCCCGGGCACTGCGTCGAGTGCCATACGCCGAGAAACCTGTTCGGCGCGCTGGATGCTGATCGGCACCTGCAGGGTAATCCGCGGGGCCCCGGGGGCGAAGCGGTGCCGCCGCTGAGCCGCGACCAGGACAGTGAATTTGCCGGCTGGAGTCTGGACGATATCCTGTTTTCGCTGCAGACCGGCATGTTACCCGACGGCGATTTTGTCGGCGGCTCGATGGGACTGGTGGTCGACAACACGACCAGCCGCCTCAGCGAGTACGACCTGCGCGCGATCGCAACCTACCTGGCCGGGGACAAGCCAACCTCCAGCCTGCGGACGGGCTACAGCGTCACCGCCAGGCGGTAGGCATCGAACAGGGCCGCGTGCAGCGAGCGGCTGCTGACCGCGTCGCCGACCCGGTAGAGCGCAAATCCCTCGCCATCGGCATCCGCCTGCGGGCTGCAGTTCACAACCGCGTCGAGATCGGTGACGCCGTGGTTGCGCGACTCGGCGCGCAAGGCGTGGTAAACCTCGTCCAGCGCAAAAGTGCCGCGTTCGACCACGACCTGGTCGGCCAGCAGTTCGACGTTCGCGTCGGTCAGGTCGTTGCGAAACTGCGCGCGCAGGCGATCGCCGTCGCCTGCGACCGCCAGCAGCATCAGGTCGTGATGCAGCGGTACACCGAGCCGGTATAGCTGCTTGCGATGCACCGGCTTTTCGGCATAGCCCAGCTCCGCGCCCACCTGCTCGTCGAGCGTTACCAGCGTTACCCGGGCGCCCTGCTCCGCCAGTTGCTCGGCACAGGACGGCGCTTCGTGGCGGCCGGTGCCGTCGTACACGAGCACGTCACCGGCCGGCGCGACGTCGCCAGCAAGCAGATCCCAGGTGCTGTGGCACAGGTCTTCGCCGGGGAGATCGCCGAAGTTCGGCAAGCCGCCGGTGGCGACGATCACCGCGTCCGGGGTTTCCGCGAGCACGTCGCCGGCCTCGGCGTAGGTGTTGTAGCGGATGCTCACGCCGAGCTGCTCGAGTTCACCACGGCGCCAGTCGACCACCGCGACCAGGTCGCGCCGCCAGCTCGCGCGCATCGCCAGCAACAGCTGGCCGCCGAGCTGCGGCGTTGCCTCGAACAGCACGACTTCATGACCGCGCTCGGCAGCCACGCGCGCGGCCTCCATGCCGGCCGGACCGCCGCCGACCACGACGACCTTCTTCGTTCGCCCGGTCGTTTTTTCGATCACCTGCGGAAATATCGTCTCGCGTCCCGCCGCCGGGTTATGCACGCAGTGCGGCCGGTGATGCATGCAGTGGGAATATCCGAAACAGGGCCTGATGCGGTGCTCCTCGCCGCGCTGGATCTTGTTGACGATCTGCGGGTCGGCGATGTGCGCGCGCGTCATCGCCACCATGTCGAGCACGCCGTCGCGAATCGCGTGGCGCGCGGTCGCCACATCGGTGATCCGCGCGGCGTGAAACACCGGCAGCGACACGGCCTGCTTCATGCGCTTGACCTGCGGCATGAACGGCGCCAGCGGCTGCGTCATGCCCGGCATGTTCTTTTCGGCCAGGTAGAGCTCGGTATCCATGCGGCCGACGACGCAGTTGAGAAAATCGACCGCGCCCTCGCGTTCGAGCAGCTGCGCGATCGCGATTGCATCCTCGGCCGACAGGCCGCCGCGATCCTCGTCGATCGACAGGCGCATGCCGACGAGAAAATCGTCACCGACGTTGTTGCGGATCGCTTCGTGCACCATCAGCGCGAAGCGCGCGCGGTTCTCGATACTGCCGCCGTACCGGTCCGTACGACGATTCACGTCGGGCGCGAAAAACTGGCCAATCAGGTGGGCTCCCGCATGTGTCTCCAGCCCGTCGAGTCCCCCTTCGTAACAGCGTCGCGCGGTGTCGCCGAAGGCCTTGACGATACGTCGAATATCGTCCTCGTCGATTTCGCGCGGCACGCTGCGATGCAGGGTTTCACGCACGACGGTCGGCGCCACGGTTGGCAGCCAGGTATCCGCTGCCGGGTCGGCGCGGCGCCCGAGATGACTGATCTGGCACATCAGCGCGGTACCGTGCGCGTGGATACGGTCGGAGAACTCACGCAGGTATTCGATGACCCCGTCGTCGTACAGCCGCAGCTGGCCGTCGACCCACAGCGAATCGGGCGCGACGCTCGACGAACCGCCGAACATGGTCAGCGCCAGGCCGCCCTTTGCCTTCTCTTCGTGATAACGCTGGTAACGCTCGGCCGGCAGCCCGCCGTCGTCCATGCCGGACGCATGGCTGGTGCTCATGATGCGATTCTTCAGCGTCAGGTGCTTGATCGTGAGTGGCTGGAACAGCGGGTCACGATCAAGGTTCGGCCTGGGATTGTCGGTCATATCGTCACTGCTCGGTTTCCCGCGGGTACCGTTATGTCAGGCAGGTAATATGGGCTGCGGGCTAACAGAGCGTACACCGGTGGGTGGAGAAAATGAAGCTGCCGTGAATAGCCATCGACACGCCCCAACCATGGCGTCTAAACCAGGTCACCCTTCCTCGTCGAGTTCATCCTCGGTTACGCCCGATTCTTCCCGCGCATCGACGCACCGGGCTCGCGGCATACCTCCCGATCAGGCGAAGCCCATCTTGCCCGGTAGCCACAACACGATCCCGGGCATCGCTACCAGCGCCGCGATGGTCAGGGCATCGGCGATAAAAAACGGGATCACGCCGCGGAAAACATCCTGCACCGAGCATTCCGGGCGCACCCCGGCGACAACGAAACAGTTGAGGCCGATCGGTGGCGTGATCAGACAGAACTCGGCCATCTTGACCACGATGATGCCGAACCAGATCGCGCAACCGACCGCGGACACCCCGAATGCGGAGTCAGCCGCCGTCACGGCTTCACCGCCATTGAGTGCGATCACCGCGGGAAAAACCACGGGCAGGGTCAATAACAGCATGCCGATCGCATCCATGAACATACCGAGCACCGCGTAGGCCAGCAGGATCAGCACCAGGGTCAACATCGGGCTTTGCTCGAGACCGGTGATCCAGTCGGAAAAGGCGCTCGGCAGGTCGGCAAAACCGAGAAAACGCACGTACAGCAACACACCCCAGATGATCGTGAAGATCATTACCGTCAGCTTGGCGGTCTCTATCAGGGCGCCCTTCAGCTCCTGCAGTTTCATACCCTTGTACAGGGCCATGCACAGGATCACGAAAGCCCCCAGCGAACCGGCCTCGGTCGGGGTACCCACTCCGCCGTAAATACAGACCACGATGATACCGACGACGAGGAAGATCGGCAGCGAGCCCGGCAGGGATTCGAACCGCTGTTTCCAGCTGTAGCCCCTGACCGCGGGTCCGAAATTCTTGCGCGTCTTGGCCATCACGATGACCAGGCCGCCGTAAACCAGGGCGGAAAACACCCCGGGGATGAAACCCGCCATCAACAGCGCGCCGACATCCTGCTCTACGATAATCGCGTAGATGACGAGGATTGCCGACGGTGGGATCAACGAGGCCAGCGTGCCGCTCGCGGCGACCACCCCGGCGGCAAAACGCTTGTCGTAACCGAGGTTCAGCATCTCCGGCACCGCGATCCGCGCGAAAACTGCCGAGGTCGCGACCGATGCCCCCGACACCGCGGCAAAACCGGCCGCGGAGAATACCGTGGCAACCCCCATGCCGCCGGGCAGCCAGCCCACCCAGCGCTTGGCCGCCTCGAACAACGAACGGGTCAGCCCGGCATGAAAGGCGAGAAAACCGATCAGGATAAACGTCGGAATCAACGATAGCGCCAGGGTCGAAACCTTCGAGTGCGGGATGGTGCCGGCCATCTTCATCGCCACGACGACGCCTCTTTCGAAGCCCATACGCGCAGAAAATATCCACACCAAACCCACGAAACCGGCAATCGCGGCGGCGAAAGCGACACGCATGCCGATCAAGACCATCAGCAACATGAAGCCGGTCACCCACAGGCCGATGCTGATGCTGTCCATCTGCGCCATGCTGTCAAGGATGCTCATGGCCGATCCCGCTCGTCATCGACCGCACCCTCACCCATGACCGATTCAGCCTCGGCCGCGGCAACACTGGCCGCATCCTCGATCAACGGTACCGCAACCGGACGCTCACCACCCTGCCACAGCGCGCGGGAGTAGGCCCAGATATGCAGCAGCAGGCGCAGCGCCAGTACCGTCAGTGCAAACGGCACTACCAGCTTGGCCGGCCAGGTCGGCAGGTTGATATCCAGCGAAGAATCGCCGATCTGGTAGGCGCGCAGGAAATGCACATAGGAGCCGTAGATCAGCACCAGGGTTACCGCGAACATCAACACCACCGACAGCAGCTCGGTAAACCACAGCCAGCGGCCATGCAGGTGGCCGATCAAGATATCCATGCGGATATGGCCACCCTCGCGCTGCGTGTAGGCAATACCGAGGAAGGCAAAGAACGCCATCGCCTGCTCGACCCAGTCGATGTAGCCGGATATCGGCAGAGTGAAAATCCAGCGCCCGAGCACATTGGTGGTGGCGAGCAGGACCAGCAGGAAGATAACCACGCCACCGACGAGGTTGAGGATCGATTCGAAACGTAAAAACAGCCGATCAGCACGGCTTAGGCGGCTGTCGTCCTGTAAAACGGCGTGGGAACCGGACACGCTACTGGCCAGGTCAGAAAACCCCCGCAGTCATTCGCGACCGCGGGGTTTTTTCCTGATTACTCAGCGAATAACGCCGCAGTGAAATCAAACAGGGTCTGTGAGTCGAACTGGTCCGCATACTTCTTGATCCAGTCCTGGCGCACGGATTGAGCCAGTTCGTTCAGCTCGGCGGTTTGCTGCGGGGTAAAGGTGACCCGGGTAAGCCCGGCGTCGGTAACCGCCTGTTCGTACTTGCCGGTGGTGTTGTTGTTGTAGTTGTCGACATAGAAGTCCATCGCTTCGTCGACCGAACCGAGCAGCGCCTCACGGTGTTTCGGACTCAGCGCGTTGAGCGCATCGGTATTTACCACCACCGGGCAATTGGCCGAGCCGAGGTTCAGGTTGGTCGTCGCCCATTGACCCACCTTGTAGGTACCGGTGGCCAGGTGTGCATGCGGGGCAAAAGAAGCGGCATCGATGACACCTGAATCCATCGACTGGCGCACCTCGGCGAAAGGCACGCCGGTTTTGACCGCGCCCAGTTTACCCAGCACGCCCATGATCCCGCCCGGACCGCGAACCCGCATACCCTTGAAATCGGCGAGGTTCTCGAGCGCATCGGTTTTGCTGACGATGTTGTACTGCGGCAGGGGAGTCGGCATCAACAGGGTTGCGTTCCAGCGCGCGAGGTCCTTGACCACGATCGGATGCTCATGCACCTGTCGATAAATTTCACTGATCCGGGCCAGTGAAACATCCTTGGTGAAAGGCAGTTCGGTCACGGTGATCGTAGGATTCTTGTCACTGTGGTAGAACGAGCAGAACTGGGCCATTTCAAACGCACCGAACGATATGCCATCCAGGTTTTCCCTCGACTTGGACAGCCCGCCATAGGAAATTTTCAGTTTGAAATCGCCGTTGGTTTTCTGTTCCACCAGCTCGGCAAGTTTCTCGACGTTTTCGGTAAACGCACGACGCTTGCCCCAGAGTGAGACGTTCCACTCGGTTGCCGCGTGCAGCTCGGTCGCAAGCAAACTGCCGCAAAACAAGGCCAGGATGGCCACTTTACTCGGTTGTAGCATGAGACTCCTCTCAAATGACGGTTTTGGTTTTATGTGGTTACAGGCTTGTCGACGGGTCTGGCGTGACAGCCTCGGTCCTGTAACAGCGCAACATCATTAAACAGTTACCATGAATTTACAAGTGCGCACCGGACACGAGACAAGCGGCTACAAGCAGTGGTTTTTACCGTTGGCATTGGTAACGAGTTCTGTGACGTGCTGAAATCCGGGCTCCCACGGGTGGTGTAGTCCCGACTGGTTTTTGCCCGTAATGCCCATACTATATCGCCATTGAACATCGGGACTTACGCCGCCATGCCGCTCCAATTCGACAATTCCTACGCGCAACTGCCCGATCGTTTTTACACCCGGCTGTCGCCGGTACCGGTCAGCAGCCCCGGACCGATTCGGGTCAATCGAGAACTGGCGCAGCTGCTCGGCATCGATGCCGACTGGCTGGCTTCGGCTACGGGCACACGCGTGGTCGCAGGCAACGAGCTGCCGGAAGGCGCGGAGCCGATCGCAACGGTTTACGCCGGGCACCAGTTCGGCAGCTGGAACCCGCGCCTCGGCGACGGCCGCGCAATCCTGCTCGGCGAAGTCATTGCCGGCGACGGCGAGCGCTACGATATCCAGCTCAAGGGCTCGGGCATCACGCCCTATTCCCGCAACGGCGACGGCCGCGCACCGCTGGGCCCGGTACTGCGCGAGTATATCGTCAGCGAGGCCATGGCCGCGCTCGGCATCCCGACCAGCCGTTCGCTCGCCGCGGTAACCACCGGCGAGCAGGTCTACCGCGAGCAACCGCTCGCCGGCGCTATCCTCGCGCGTGTCGCCAAAAGCCATATCCGGGTGGGCACCCTGCAGTACTTCGCGTCGGTCGGCGACGTCGACGGCATCCGCCTGCTGGTCGACCACGTGATCGAGCGTCACTACCCCGAGGCCGCCGATGCCGACACCCCCGTGCTGGCTATGTACGAAAACATCATCCGCAGCCAGGCGGAGCTGATCGCGCACTGGCAGTCCATCGGTTTCATTCACGGCGTCATGAATACCGACAACATGTTGCTGTCAGGCGAAACCATCGACTACGGACCCTGCGCCTTCATGGACCGCTATGACTCGGCCATGGTCTTCAGCTCGATCGACCACGGCGGGCGTTATGCCTACCGCAACCAGCCCGCGATCGCGCACTGGAACCTGGCCGCGCTCGGCAACTCGCTGCTGCCGCTGCTCGATCCGGACCAGGAGAAGGCGACCGAGATAGCGCAAAACGCGCTGAACCAGTTCCCCGACCTGTTTTTCGAAGCCTTTTTTACCCGCATGCGCGCAAAGCTGGGCTTGATCACGGCCGAGGAAAGTGACACCGAACTGGTGCAGGAATGGCTCGACCTGCTCGAGCGCAACGGCGCCGATTTCACCCTCGCTTTTCGCCGGCTGGCCGAACTGCCGGCAGCAAGGAAAGACATCGCGGTGCTGTTCGATTTCGACGATGGCTACACCGACTGGCTGGACAAGTGGCGCGCGCGCTGCGCGCGCGAATCGCCGTCCGACGCCGAGCGCGGTGCGCGGATGCTGGCAACCAACCCGGCGTTGATCCCGCGAAATCACCTCGTCGAGGCCGCGATCGAGGCCGGTTACGCGGGCGATTTCGAACCCTTTCACCGGCTCGCCGATCGCCTCGCCCACCCGTTTGACTTCGGCGCGGGCGATATCGATTTTGCCCGCCCGCCACGAGCGGAAGAAGTCGTGCAGCAGACCTTCTGCGGCACCTGACCTAGGTCGTCGTTCCCGCGTAAGCGGGAACCTCGACGGCTGGATCCCGCGGTCAAGCCGCGGGATGACGAATTCCGGCGATTTCCAACCCGTCCGGCCGGCGCACGCGGCGGCGGAACCTGTCGAATTCCCCGGATACCCTTTTTCCGCACCTGACCTGGGTCGTCGTTCCCGCGTAAGCGGGAACCTCGACGGCTGGATCCCGCGGTCAAGCCGCGGGATGACGGGTGCTGGCGATTTTCAACTCGACAGGCCGGTGGAGGGGATGACGCCAGGACTGTTGCGACGATACTTGCGCTCAGCGATCGAGGCCGACGCCGCGGAAGCGCTTGCGTACCGTGAGCGCGGCCGCAAGGTCGAGCAGCGGCCGCGGCGGCAGCCAGCTCGCCGGTGCCGAGGCCAGGCAGTCGCTGACCAGTTGCGAGGTTGCACCGCTGGCGTAATCGGCGATCGCCGTGCCGAAGGCGGTGCCGCGACTGACGCCGGAACCGTTGTACCCGCCGGCGAGATAGATAGCGTCGCGCTGGCGACCGAAAAAATTGGTGCCGTTGCGGCTGATGCCTTCGACCCCGGACCAGCCGAACTCGAATTCGACCCGGGCCAGTCGTGGAAAGCGCTTGTCGAAGGCGGCGCGATGGATAGCCTGGCGCCGGGCCAGCTCGGCATCGGTCAGCAGCGCCGAACCGTGGTACTCGGCGGTATTGCGGATGCTGATGCGCCGGTCGCGCGTCAGGCGCAGGGTGGCACCGCCGCCATGCAAAGAAATCGCGCCCCACTCGCGCAGGCTGCCGAGGCTGTCGAGCTCCTCGTCGACCAGGGGCCGGGTAAAGCTGCCGGCCAGCGTGCTGCCGACGATGCGGGCGCGCAGGAATCCCAGCCGCGTCGCTTCGTAATTGGCCGCAATCACGACCTTGTCGGCCAGGACTTCGGCCTCCTCCAGCAGCAGGCGCACCGGGCGGCCGGACTCGATGAAATCCACCGCACAGTTTTCGTGCAGGTCGACGTTGGCCGGCAGGGTATCCGCAAGACCGCGCACCAGCGCCGCCGGCTGCACCAGCCCGCCATCGCCGATGCGAATCCCGGCCCGGTAGTGGCGCGTACCGAGCAGGCCGGCCAGCTCTTCCGCTGCCAGCAAGCTGTGCTCGACCTCCAGCCGCTGCAGGTAATCGACGAAATGGCCGTGTTCGCGCAGGGCGGCGGTATCGGTCGCGGTATGGATAAAGCCCTCGCGTTGCCACAGGCAATCGATTGCGTTGGCCGCGACCTGCGCATCGAGCAGCTCCAGCCCGGCCAGGTTGATGCGGTTGACGCGGCGGTAGTTCGCCAGGTGCTCCTCGACCACGCCGCCCGGAAAATGGCTGGTGGCGACGACAAAGCCGGAATTACGGCCCGATGCGGCCTGCCCGACCTCGCGCGCGTCGAGCAACAGGATGCGATCGTTCGGGTGCAGCTCGGCCAGTCGTCGCGCGCAGGCCAGCCCAGTGAGTCCCGCACCGACGATCACCCACGGCAAGCGGTGGCTACCCCGCAGCGGTGCGCGCGGTGCGCGCGGCGGCAACAGCTCCGCCCAGCCATGGTGGTCGGTCGGATGGCTGCTCGAGAGCCTCATGTCTCCGGCTCGCCCCCGGCCGGCGTACCGCCGCCGAATGCGAACACCGCCTTCAGGATCAGCAACAGCCACGGGGTTGCGTGCATCAGCAGGTCGAAGATATCGATGGGCTCGACCAGCTGGCCGGCGAACAGCATGCGCAGTTTTTCCCACAGGTGAGGCTCGGGGAAGAACGGCGCGAGGCCCAGCGTCAGACACAAAACGATGAGCAGCACCCAGTGTATGCGGTCGAGCAGTTTGCGCATGGATCGAATAGCCGAAAAGCCGCCAGTGTAACCGAATTTGGCGCCAGGATTTGGCCGCCCTCATCGCAAATCTCGAAGGCGTCGATCGCCTCATTGCGTTTTCGGGGTCAATCGTTGTGGTATATGATCGCGCGGTGAATCCTGTCGCTCCCCTGCCCGCCACCGAATCACTCGGCCGCGGCATAGTCATCATCTGTATCGGCCTGTCGCTGGCCGCGTTTTCCGGCGCGCTGATGAAACTGCTCGGCAACCAGATCTCGGTGGTGCAGGTCGCCTGGTTCCGATTTGCCGGCATGAGCCTGTTGCTGCTGCCGTTCCTGCTGTGGCGCTATCGCCTCGCGGCGCTGCAGCCGGCGCGGCCGCTGGTACAGATCGTGCGCGGCCTGACGCTGGCGGCGGCAACGACGCTGTTCGTCAAGGGCTCGCAGACGGTCGACTACGCCGACGCAATTGCCATCCTCTACGCCTACCCGTTCCTGCTGGTCATAGTCGCCTCCGTGTTACTCGAGGAATCGGCCGGCTGGTCGGTCTGGATCGGCGTTATCGGCGGCTTCGCTGGCGTACTGCTGGTCATGCGCCCCGAGTTCGGCGAGATCAATACCGGCAGCCTGCTGATTTTTGCCTGTGCCGCCGTGATCGCGATCCAGCTCGCGCTCAACCGCAAGCTGGGCCAGGTTGCGCCGCCACTGATCACGGCTTTCGCCGGCGCGGTCTGCGCCACGGTCGTGCTGTCGCTGATGCTGCCCGGCCAGTGGCAGGCGGTGCCGGCTTCGGCCTGGGGGTGGATCGCGCTGCTGGTGCTGTCGGGCACGATCAACCAGACCCTGCTGGTGCTCGCATTCGTCTACGCCGACGCGTCGACGCTGGCGCCGTTCACCTATGTCGAAATCATCGCCGCGGTCATCCTCGGCTTCCTGTTCTTCGGCACCCTGCCCTCGCTGCTGTCCTGGGCCGGCATTCTGCTGATCAGCGCCAGCGGTATCTACGTCGCGCGCGCGCTGCACCTGCGCAACGTCTCGCGCCGCGTACCGCGAATCTAGGCGCATGGACCCGCTGAATTACCTCGCAACCATGTTCGATCTCGCCCTCGACGGTGAAAAACGCGGCATCTGGTTCTGGGCGGCGATCTACACCTGCGCAATTTGCCTGTATTCCGCGATTTACCAGGTCCGGGTCCGCTCGTGGCCACAGGTCCGGGGCGATTTGCTGGACGCGGGGCTGGTAAAATTCGGCGGCACCGAGTGGGCCCTCGCGAACCAGGAGTACGTCATCCGGGCCGGTTACCGCTACCGCGTCGCCGGTGTCGAGTACACCGGCAAACGCGTCTCGCCGTGGCTAATCGTCGCGAGCCACAACCTGCGGGCCATGCTGAGGTGGCAAATCGGCGCCATTCAGCGGCTGCCCGACGGCGGCATCCGTGTCTTCTACAATCCGCGCAACCCGCGCAAGAGTTTCCTGGTCCTTCCCGGCCGAACGGGTATCGGGATCACGCTCGCAATCGCGCTGCTGCCGCTGGTCGCCTACTGGTCCACCTACCACGGCTAGCGGTATCGGCCGGATCGGTGAAATCGCGAAGCTGAAGAACCCGACCTGGCCCCGGATCCTCCTGTCCACGCCACCCGGACAATGCCGGTGGTATATGCCGCGCGCATTTTTAACCCGCCGCTGATGACGACCTGGCAAAACCTGTCGAAGTTTTAGCGCCAAGGCGATGAAGAGTGCCCGTTTGATACAGGTCAAAACTCGTATAGCGCTGCCCGATTAGGTTTACAGGCGATGGCAGATACCCGCATCAACCCAACCGGCCCGAAATCCGGCGACACGGCAAACGCCCGGAACGATCTCGCTATGCCCGGAATAGTGCCCACCAGTGACGAGGAACTACGCGATTTCTATGCCGGCAACACGGAATACCGGTCTAGATTCAAAGACAGGCAGCTGCTGACCAATGCCTTCCTCGAGGGTTATCACGAATCGCTTTTTTACTACAAAAGCTTTTACGATGATCTGGAGCAGTTTGGCAATCCCGAAACCTGCACGGAGGTTTTTTACTTCATCCCCGGTTTCAACGGCACGCCGGGCCAGGTCAGGTTTGGCCTGCCCAGCCTGACCAAAAGGTACGGCAAGGACATATTCCTGAAAAGCCTTTACCTCGAGGAATTCTCCAGCAAGCGTCCGACATGGATGAAGTACAGCGGGCGACACCTGCAGATGCGGCGACAGAAAATCATCCAGGACCTCGAGCAAATGTCCGCCAGGTTTCCACGCATCAGGATTATCGCCTCGAGTACCGGTTTCTATGATTTCCTCGCGGTCCATGCGCAGGTAAAACGTTCCGGCTGCGAGCACATCCTGTACTGGATTTCCTGCGCACCCGATCAGATTTCTCCTCCGTTTACGGAGAAAATGTTCTACGCCCTCAATGGCTTTACCTATGAAGGCAACAAGTGGTACGCCTACCCGAATCAACAAATCCTGAAGTTATTCAACCCGGAATGCAGCACGCACAAGCAATGGCGGTACCAGTCCCAGCGCAAGATTTTTTTCAAGAACGACCTGGAATCGAGGTTTTCCTGTTTTGGCCTGCTGTGGGATTACACGTCCTGGGACTGCATTAGCAAAATGCTGCAGGACAATCTCGATACCTATCGACAGGACGGCCAGCCGATAGAGCTCGAAACTCATGTAATGGCAGCGACGAAAGACGGCTTCTGGGACGATTCGAGTCCCGAGAACATCCAGCAGACACTCGATAAATATATCGTGAACAAGCGAGTGATCTACAGGGAAATGAGCCACCTGTGGGTGGTAACGCCAGAGAATGTTACCGACCTGATTACGGGCTGACAGGGGCAGCATGGATCGAAGTAACTGCATAATCTCGATACATGAGTAGCGATCGCAAAGGCTAACGGCCAAAGGTTAGTGCTGTCATACAAGCATGCCCGCCTGCAGCAACACCTGCGCCAGTGGCAAATGAAGCGCTCACACTTATATCTTCTCCGTCGGTAGTCATACCGGCACCGGACCAGTTTACGATTCGGCTCGATACCCCGGTCAATGCGCATATGCAATTGAAATATTTTGTATTTTCCGCCAAAAACGACCGAAATCGTATCGGTTTAGTGTCCTATAATCAGAAGCACCAGGAGACCTGCAGGACTGGCGCCGACCGGCTGGTACCAGGCGGTTTGAGATCGGCGCTGTAAACCCGAGACGAGGATATATGGACCGTCGAGCCAGGCGGGTTGTTATCGACCCGATCGATTTTAGTGCGAGCCTGATTCCGGCGCAAAAGCCCGGGCGGCCGGTCGATGCCTGCATCACTGAAAATAATCAGCCGGCGACAGAGCCCTTCGTTTCATCGAATTCGGGCAAGCGGGAGCGATTCGCATGTTGCGGCCGGTAAGGCAAAAAAATAGATCGTGTTAACCTGATGTCGCGACGGGAGCAATATCTCATCGGATTTTCGCTGGCCGCCTTCGTCGGCGCGGTCCTGCTGTTTGCACTCGTGATCTGGCTACTGTGGCTGCAATCGGTAAAAACCGAGGAAGCGCGGGTTGCGAACCTGGCCGAAACCCTGGGGCAAAAGACCGAGCAAATAATCGTTGACGCACGCGACATGCTCGATCGATTGAATCGCTTGCCCGCGTCCGCGTGCTCGGCCGAGCATGTCCGGGTGATGCAGGAGGCGGCCGTAGCGAGACCTTATATCAGGGCAATTGGATACTGGCGTGCGGACAGTCGGATCTGCGGCGTTGGATTCATCCAGGCCATAGAACTCAAGCCGCCAAGGGCCGATCGGATCTATGATTCCGGCGTCATCGCCTGGTGGCCCAGCCCCCAGACCGAGGTCAGCGGAGTCAGACTGTTCTTGATGCGCCTCGGTAAACACGATATCGCCATCGATCCACGGTTGCTTTTGCAAACCGAGCTGGTACAGGACCGGCAGGCAGGTCTGTGGGTCGAAAATCTGCCACTGGCAACCGCACCCTGGGGGGTCGAAATGCCCGCGCTGGATAGTTTCCCGGTCGGCCTGTTCGTCGATCGTGAAAACGACCGGGTGGTGTCCCGCTTTTCACTGGGGGCGGTTCTGCCCATCGACGTCGTGGCGATCGAGCCACTGCATCACTTCTGGGACAGGTACGCGTCGATGATCACGGTTGCTATATCGTTCGGGCTGGCGCTTTTTGCCGTCTGGATTTATATCGTTCTGCGCTTTTCGCGTCACCAGTTGAGCCTGGCAACCGAATTGAAAGAAGCCCTGGCCAGGGGGCACGTAGAAGTTTACTACCAGCCAATACTGGACCTGGCGTCCGGAAGATGCGTCGGCGCCGAGGCCCTGGCGAGATGGGTGCGCGAGGATGGTCGGGTTGTCGATCCGGAGGTGTTTCTTCCGGTTGCCGAGGAAGCGGGGCTGGTACCGAAAATTACGCTGGCCGTCTTGTCCGCGACGATCCGGGACCTGGGAAACCTGCTGCGGGAAAACGCCGATATATCGATCAATATAAATCTTACGCCGGAGGATCTTGCCAGCGACGAGTTTTCCTACACGCTCGCCGAGCAAACCGAGTTTGCCGGGATTGCGCCGGAGAAAATCAAGCTTGAAATAACGGAACGGGCCATCATCGATAGCGATCGGTCGCGCGGCATGATTCGCAATTTCAGATCGCGGGGGCACAAGGTAGCCATCGACGATTTTGGCACCGGTTATTCGAGCCTTTCCTATCTCGAGACTTTCGAAATCGATACCCTGAAAATCGACAAGTCGTTCGTCGACGCAATTGACAAGGATGCCGTCACCAGTCACGTGATCGGCCACGTGATAGAACTGTCAAAGTCTCTTGACCTGGAGACCGTTGCGGAAGGAATAGAAACGCCGCAACAAGTGGAGTGGCTGCTGGAGCAAGGGGTGTTGCTGGGCCAGGGATACCTGTTCGGCAAACCTTTGCCTGCCAGGGGTTTCCGACGATACTTTCGCCGACAGAAGGATTCCAGGGTCTATCCAATCCGGCAAAAACTAAGGCGGTGGCAAGCCTCGTGACGAACGAGTACCAGCAGATTCCGTCAGTACCTCAAAGCTGTCCGCAGGGGGTACCTGTGTTATGAAAACGGGTATTGCCCTGTTTTTCGCGCTGGTGCTGCTTGGTGGCTGCGAATCGATGGGCCCGGATTCCCGGTCGGGTTCGTCTTCCCCGCAAGCTAGCGAACCGGCGACGGCCTCGATCGAATCCGAGCCGCAGCCCACCGCAGAACCTGCTCCGGCGGCCGGTCCGCGCATCGCGGTGCTGGACTGGAGCGACTACGAAAACGAGCGGGCGGAGCACAGGCAGGCGTTGCTTGCGTCCAGTCGGCAATTTCTGTCGGCCGAAGAAGTCGGCTATTACATGGATGTACAAAAAGCACAATTGCGTGAAATTCTGCACGATACCGATATCGGCCTCAGGCACGAATCCGGTCTGATTGTCCTGAGCGTGGCGGGCGGGGACGGCTTTGCCAGTAACAGCAGTCGTTTCAGTCCCGCCATCGAGGCACAGCTGTCGCTGATTGCGCCGATTCTCAAGGAATTCGATAAAACACACATCACCGTGCACGGTCATACGGATGATGCCGGCGAGGCAACCTACAACCAGGAACTATCGGTGCGGCGCGCAATGTCGGTAGCGCGTTTTTTCGCCGATGCGGGCATTGCATTCGAGCGTATCGCAGTCGTTGGTTACGGTGAGTCCTCGCCGACGAGTTCGAACAAGACTCCCGCTGGCCGCGCGAAAAACCGCCGGATCGAAATACACATCCAGGCCGTTGTCGGCTAGGAAACACGCCCGCCGCTCATCCGGGTAGCAATACTCGTATTATCGAAACAACCCGGATGGCCCCTGGGCGAATATTCGGGTAATGCCTCCTGTACCCCTTGAGCTATAAGTGACAATTATCGGGAGTGCTGACGCATAAATCGATTCGATGGGCGGCGAGGATCGACCCGAATACGTCTCTCGCGCTACCTATAAAGCGTCATTCCGCTTCGGCGGACCGCCGCGCAGGCGGGAATCTTGAAACGCGCCGCCATTGCAAGATCCCCGCGTGCGCGGGGATGACGGCGTTGGGCGGCGGGAAGTGGCCGAAAATTGCATCTGACACCGTTACCTTCAGCGTCTGCTAACGAGAAAACAACTCGTCTCGGGCCAGCCGTACCTGTTTTCAGGTCGCTTATTTTTCACTCGGGCCGATATACACTCGCAGTAGTTTCCGCAATTGCTTTGTCGAGTTGATACTGGAATTGGATATGGGGGAGTTAGATTATTACCCCTCCATCCTCTTTTAAAGATTTAGTAGCAAGAGGATCAAAATAACCAGTAGAGATGAGATGCTGAATATCTTTGTTGCAAGAGACATTGCCGGTCTCGGTGGGTGATCCAGAGTTTCGATTCCCAGAGCCTTCATATCATCGCTTGTCAGTATTTGATGATTAGAATATTTCTTTATTATGGAAAGCGCGGCCGGCCAAGTGTCCCCTGTTTTTCTCAGGGTGTAACCATAGAGTCCTGCCTGGACCGTGCTATCCACCGCATACAAATACCCGCAATTATCAATAAATAGATGTAAACCGCCCGTGACATCGAGTAATTCAACAGAATCTGCAATCTCCTCAACCGACTGATAAATATCCAACTCACCACTACCCCAGACATGATAGAGAAAATAATCATCTTCTCGCATAGCCGTAACCGAGCAAATTGTGAAAGCCTATCAACCAGATTATAAGGCTATTGCCTCGACGACAAATTATCGTGTCATTTGCGAGTGTCTCTTACTGGCCGTAGCTTGTCCTATGCCTTGGTTTCGCGAGTGTCTCGTCTGCAAATCGCCGGTGATCTGACTCGATCGATCGGTGGCATGTTGAACATAGCACAACAATCTAGCTCTCCGACCAGAGTTTAAAAAAGGTATACTCTGCCCCGACTACTGGCTGGGCATCGGGTGAACAAAAAGATACAGCGTTACGGTTTATTGCCTGTTCTGTTTTTCATCGGCTCTGTGCTCGCGCACGGCGCCGCTGCGGTAACGGACGAGTCGATCTTTATCGAGGACGTGACCAGTAGCCAGGGTGTTCACGGACTTCGCGCGACCTTTAACCTGCAGGCTTCGCGCGACGAAATTTGGACGCTATTGACTGATTACGATCGTTTCCAGGAAACCTTCAAGGGATTACGCCGGCTCGAGATCCTCGATGAGGATGAACAGGGTGCGCGGGTGCATTATACAATCAAGGCCTGGATACTCACCTTCGAGTATACGCTGCAAAGGGATTACGTAAGACCATACGAGCTGATTACCTGGCGACGCACCGGCGGGGATTTTCGCGTTATTTCGGGTGCATGGATGATCTTGCCGGGTCCTCGCGAGGACTTGCATGAGATCGTCTACGAGTCTTACGTCGACGTTGGCTTCCTCGTGCCAACAAAACTGGTGCGTGATCGCGCGGCGCAGGAACTCAGGAAAACGGTCGCGCGCATTCGCGAGCGGCTGGCGGCCGACCGATCCTGAATCAAGACTCGCGACGGATTCCGGCTTGCGCCGGCATACCAGACAATCGCGCCCCGTCGCCTTATCCGGTTGTTACAATCCGCTTACCAGCAAAGCGAAGGAAAAGATATTCTTCCTACCTGGCCGCTCGTCAATCGACTGATTCCCGCCTTCTAGGCAACCCTGTCACGTTTGGGTAGCACCCAGTCAGGCCGCGGAAAGTGACAGGTATAGCCGTTGGGAATGCGTTCCAGGTAATCCTGGTGTTCAGGTTCAGCTTCCCAAAAGTCTCCAGCCGGCGCTACCTCGGTGACAACCTTGCCGGGCCACAGTCCGCTGGCATCGACATCGGCAATGGTGTCGAGCGCAACCTTTTGTTGCTCGTCGTCCAGGTAATAGATCGCCGAGCGGTAAGACGGTCCCAGGTCATTACCCTGGCGATTGAGTGTCGATGGATCATGGATCTGGAAAAAGAATTCCAGAAGTTCACGATAGGAAATCACCTCGGAATCGAAGTGGATCTCTATGCCTTCCGCATGGGTTCCGTGATTCCGGTAGGTGGCATTTTCGACGTCACCACCCGTGTAACCCACGCGAGTGGCAACAATCCCCGGGAGCTTGCGGATTAAATCCTGCATACCCCAGAAGCAACCACCAGCAAGTACCGCGCGTTCTTGTGCCATTTATATATCCTCCACCTGGTCAATATAATCGCCGTAACCTTCCGCTTCCATTTCGTCGCGATGTACAAAACGCAGGGAAGCCGAATTGATACAGTATCGCAATCCCCCACGATCCCGGGGCCCGTCGGGAAACACGTGACCCAGGTGACTGTCGCCATGGGTACTGCGCACCTCGGTACGGATCATACCGTGGCTGCTATCCCTCAGTTCATTCACGTTGGCCGCCTCAACGGGTTTTGTAAAGCTCGGCCAGCCGCAACCGGATTCGAACTTATCCGATGACACGAATAGCGGCTCGCCAGATACGATATCGACATAAATACCAGGTTCGTGGTTGTAAAGATAATTCCCGGTACCCGGCAGCTCGGTGCCGTTTTCCTGCGTCACACGGTATTGTTCGGCGTCGAGACTGGCGATGGCATCAGCTGATTTTTGATAGTTCTTCATTTCAGGTTCCTCTCCCAAGCTCAAAAGATAATGGCCATCCCGGTGTTTTCAATGGCCCCGGCGGTTTTCAACCACCGTGACCGCTGGGTTAGCCAGACAAATCCAGCACGATCCCCAACTACCAGTCGACTATTTCGCGTACCTGCCATATGCGCACCATTCATAGGTTTTCCTGGTAAACCTGTTGCGCATCACAGCGTTTATTCAGGTCCGAATTTCGCTCAAATCTGCCTATAATTGATATCTCAAGAGCGTGATTTCGAAATTTCCATGAAACGCGAACTAGACATAATCAAGATCTCGATTGAATTAGCAGGAGGCCATATCATCGAGGGACGTCTCGATAACGTGGCGCCTTCGAGTCATTTGATTTCCGTCGCTGTACTCGCTGCCAGTCCAGAGTTCCCGACTCCGGGCACCAATTTAGACCTGTACTTTGAAATTCCTGGAGAAGATCCCCGGGTCCAGGTACTTGCAGTGGCAAAAAATGTGCGCCAGGAAAACGGGAAATTTTTCCTCGCTCTCGAGGTGATAGACTGGCATGAGTTTCACCGCCACTTGCCCTCGAATATATCCACCAGCTTTAATCGACGCAGCCACTTTCGGGTCAGCATGCCGCGACAAAATGAAACCGAAGTCTCGGTGGTCTCGATGCAGAGCGGAAGTTCGGTAAGCGCCACGATGCTGGATATTTCTTTAAAGGGCAGCAAATTGTGCTTTGCTTCGGAGGGGGCACCGGGTGTTGGCGAAACTCTTCGCATCAAGTTCTGTTTACCCAATTCCGATTACCAGCTCGATTTGCTGGCAAACGTAACCGGAGTGTGGAAGACCAGGAACGCCTGGAATTGCGGCGCTGAATTCAAGGATGACTCACCGGACGATGACAAACCTTTCCTCGCCCAGCAAAAACAGATATCTCAATACATCATGGAACGTCAGCGGGAACTGGCGCGAATGGGTATCAACGCCGGCACCGAAGCGTAGATCCAACTCCGAATTTGTTGGGTGGTCAACTCGACCTGGATTTACGGTCGTTTTTTCGATCTCCGGGACCAGCACCATTAGCCGATTGCCATGGTCGATCCGGCCTGATGGCCGAGCCGCTTTTCCATTTTCTTTTTCAGAGTTGCCAGTAGCCTGATCAGGAATTCTTTGCGCTGATTCTAGCGCCTGTTTTTAAGAAATCGTCAGCGCAACTAGAGTTTTGGTATGGCAGTATGCGCCAGTTATGTGGCGTGGTTGAGCGCATAAACACAGGCTTCAATTTTTTCACCACTTTCGACCTTGACCAGTACAGGCACTCGCCGGTAACCCGTACCCTCGTATTCGTCGAGCATTGGCCAGTGGTTCCGCAAGTGATCCGAAGAGAAAACGTAACCCTCGACTTCCTCTCCATCCTCGGATGGCACGATCCCAGGGCAACCAAATTCGGAGCCCCACCCTTCATCCAGTAAATTTCCTTTTAGTGTTGCCTTCTCCCAATAACCCGGTATCTGTTCCAGGACAACATGGTTTGGCCTTCCCGGTGCGAGGGTTCCGTAAACAAACAGCCTTTCCATTTTTCGTGTCTCTTCGATTGGTGGCACCGCCAAACTGCCTGCGCAGAACGTTTTACCCTGACGACATACTGTCGAACCATTGCCGGGCGCCCGTTGCCGGAAGAATTATGATGGCAGTTGACTGAATCTCGAAAAAGCTAACCGTCACCATGACACCCGAGTCCCGCCATGTGTAAGCCTTCGAGTAAATGTTGCCAGTCCGCCTCGGTTCGAAAATTGTCTCTGTAGTTACCCAGTAGATCGGCAGTGGCATCAGCCACACCCCCCGATTCAAGTTCCTTTTGTCGTTGTGCGATGAATTTGTTCAAAGCATCACGGGCATGTTCGAGTTGGCCCACCCGCGCAAGGGAAGCCGCCAGAACTCCATAACCCCATCCATCCATGCGGACGACGCGCAAGGTATCTATTGCTTCCTGATACCGTCCGGCACGGTAGTAGGCCTGCCCGAGCCACCTTTGGTAGGTATCGGGAAACAGCGGATTGAGACGAATCGCCTCTTCCAGCAGGGCAATCCCGACATCAAGGCGACCGACTGCTTTGAAACCGTTTCCCGCTTCGGCCAAAATGTCCGCCTCGCCCGGCTTCATCGTCAATACCCGGTCAAGCTCCTTTTCAGCTTCCTCCCAGCGACCTTTACCGATCAGCGCCCATGCCAGGATTATTCGCGCCAACGCGTCATGATTGTCGAACTCCAGGGCTTTCTGAGAGTATTCAAGAGCATTGTGCAAAGGTTTCTCGGTACGCAACCAGCCCAGGAAATAGTCCGTGGTATAGGTGTTAGCAAGTCCTGCATAGGCTCTCGAAAACTGCGGATCGCGTTCAATTGCCTTCCGGTATAACCGTGCCGCGGCGATATTGTCATCTGGATTGAAGCGATAATACTGACGGTTGGCCTGCAGGAGGTACTCGTACGATTTGATACTGTTGGTGGGTTTCCTTGCCGCTTTCTCCGAAACAGTCTTTCCCAACTGCGCGGCAATGGTGGCGACAATGGCCCGCGTTACCTCGTCCTGAACCGCGAAGATATCGTCCAGTTCCCTGTCATAGCGCTCACCCCAGATTTGTTTTCCGCTTTCAGCGTCGACCAGCTGCGCGGTAATCCTGGCCTGGTTCCCGGCCCGGCGAACACTGCCTTCAACAAGGTATTGCACACCGAGTTTTGCAGCAACTTCCTTTATATCCACATCCTTGCCTTTGAACGCAAACGACGAATGTCGCGCAATGACATTCAACATGGAAAAGCGGGAAAGCTCGGTGATGATGTCCTCGGTAATTCCGTCGCTGAAAAACTCCTGCTCCGGATCACCACTCATGTTGCCGAGGGGTAACAGGGCAATAGAGGGTTTATCCGCGTAGCCCGCAGTCGTTACTTTCGGTCGAGCCTGGGCGTGAGCCTGGGATTGCTGTTCAACCGCATAAACCCGAACCGGCTCGTCGAAACCTTTTAGTTCCCTTTCCCCCAGGTTTTCAAACTCAAATGGCAATCGCCTGGGTACTGTCTCGTATACGGCTCCCTGGAGACGGATTCCCCCTGGCTCAGCCAACTGCTCCAGACGCTGTGCCAGCACTATACCTTCTCCTGTCACGGTATTGTCGGCAACGATCACTTCGCCCATGGCAATGCCGATTCGAAGCACGGGATGTATCTGATCGGGTAATTCTTGCAGGTAAACCTCATTTGCACCCTGGAACTCGATTGCCGCGGCGACCGCATCCGAAGCCCTCGAAAACTCGGCAATCAGGGCATCGCCCCTAATCTCGCGAGCTACGCCATCATGAGCCTTTATCGTTTCTGCAAAGCGCTGGAATGCATCCCGGATTCGCTGGTGCGCGATAGTCTCGTCATGGCGCACGAGCTTAGTCGAAGCTACCACATCGGCATGAAGGATAACCGCCAGCTTGCGCGATAGTTGATCCTTGTCCATGGAGAGCCTGGTCAGGGGTTAAGCGCCAAATCGTATCACAATGGCTCCTGAATCACCGCGCGCCGAGGTTACAGTGAGCGTTCGGCACTGGCTGTTCTGTAAAGCTCGGCACAGTCGCGTCAGCGTCTGGTATCAAGTACACAACGGTAAATCTGGTTGTATTTTTGTCCGATGGCGATCGGCAAATCTAGGCTCGCGACCATACCCGCGGGTACAGGTCCGTACCAGGGCGATCACCCGGCATGAGTCCATTCTCGGTCATAATGGCACTATGATCGGGGTCCATTCCGCATTCACGAAACTTGATGCGGACGTCATCACCCAGCCATTTGGTGGTAAATACCCGAAGCCCACGTTCCCCGTCCAGCTTACCTGATCCGCCATGAATGATTCGACTGTTGAAGACCACGCAGTCTCCCGGTTGCATATCCCAGCTCACGACTCCAAAGTGTTCTGGATCGGCATCAATGTCGGGAAGCGCTTGTTCCGCAATACCTGAGAAGTCAACCTGATCGACACCTGTTTTACCGTCCGGATTCAACTCCCCGAAATTGTATTGATCAAAAACCGGGGCGTGCCGATGCGAGCCCGGCACATAAGCCAGTGCGCTTTCTCTTTTAACCGGATCCAGTGGCATCCAGATAGTGCAGGTATCGTATCCTTCCACCGACCAGTAGGGTTCGTCCTGATGCCAGGGTGTGGCGAACTGAGTACCGGCAGAACGCACAAAAACTGCATCGAAGAAAAAGTTTACGTGATTCGAGCCCATCAAATCAGCCGCAATTTGCGCGGCAGGTGATTCGAAGATATATCGCCTGTACTGCTCGATGGCCCGCCACGCTTGACTATCCCAAAACATAGTGCGTCCTTCGGCATCTCTATCCCAGACCCTTGAACGATAGGTTGGATTTCGGCAGTTTTGGGCAAGGCCATTTGCCAGTAACTCAATCCAGTCTGCGTCGAACAGTTCTTGTAGCAGCACCACACCTTCAGTCTGATACGTTGCAATTTCGACAGAAGTGATTGCTCGGGGCAAGTCGCTATTCATCTTGAAGTATCTCGGCTTTGAATCGGCTCGACGCGTTAAGGTAGCCGTAAAGAGTCAGACTTGTAACCTGAATTTGCAGATCTGTGAAACGGCATGGCAAAAAGAATAACTGCGATTTACCCTGTTTGTCGATAACTCCTGCCAATGTCAGCTATTAGCGAGAGCCGTCTCCGCGTCCCGATTCATGCGCGCCTGTTATCAAAAGTACTGCCTCGTATCCGTATAGGCTCCACGGTAATAATCGGCTCACGAGCAATCGCAAAACAGGCGATGCTGTCTCACGATCTCACGTTATGTAGCGAGGGTTCTGTCGCCGCCGCGCCCTGCGGATAAATTCTTTCCGGACGCGCGATCAACTTCCTGGTTGTAAATCATCACCCGCTCTCTTTAAGGTCTGTTTGTTTGAACCCCCCGTGATTTCGCCCGAGAGACCGACCAGGTTGCTTTCCCGCGATACATCGATGCGTTTGCGAAGAAATCGATAAATGTTTTTCGTTAGCGGACGATAAAGGAGTTACCAGTAACGAGTGATCGCGCATGAACGTTACTTCCGCGGCAACCGCCCGCTGCAAAAGCACCGGGCAAGGGAAGTATGAAAGTCCGCGTTTACAGCAGATGAACCGAGAACCGGAAACAGAACAGGACAGCCCCGAGTCGGAGTCGGAATCGCCGGATACCGCGCAGGTTATCTATCTTTCACCGGTGCGGGCCGGTTATGGCGGGGCAACCCCCTTCATGGGCGACGACAAGCTGTTCGGCGATGCCTGGCCCGCGGGCGACCAGGGTGGCGATCACTGGTCGGTCCCCTGGTCGGACCTGATGATGGTGATGTTCGTCCTGTTCGCCGCATTGCTGACCGCGCAGGCGCTGGAGCGCCGGGTTCCCGAACCGGTGCCGTCGCCAGTCGTGGTGCCGTCGCCAGTCGTAAAGATCGAGCCCGAGCCGGTTCCCGAACCTGTCGAAAGCGAGCAGCTAACCTTCGAACCACTGATGCGAATCAACGTGTTCGAGCGCAGCCAGCAGGCAGTCAGGGAGACCGAGATCGAGAACGTGGAAATTGCGATACTCGAGGACCAGTCGGTGAAGGTCAGCGTCCAGGGGCCGATGTTCTTCGAGTTGGGCAAGGCCGATCTGCGCCGTGACATGCGCGAGTTCCTGTCGAAACTCGCCAGGATTATCATGCAGACGCCCTACCACGTGAACGTGGTCGGGCATACCGACGACTACCCGATCAATACCGATGAATTTCCGAGCAACTGGGAACTGTCGGTTACCCGCGCGGCCCGCGTGGCGCGCTACCTGGTCGAGCAGGAAGGCGTCGACCCGACCCGGTTTACCGTTATGGGCCGCTCCGAGTTCGATCCCCTGCTGCCCAACACCGATGACAGCGCGCGGGCACAGAACCGGCGCGTGGAAATCATAATCACGCGGGAAATCAGCACCGCTGCTGCTGGAGACAACCCATGATCAAGAGTAACCTGCTCGCCGTCGTTTTGTTCGCATTGATTTTCGTCGGCAGTTTCAGCCTCGGCGAAAACTCGGCCCTTTTCTTCAATCTGCTCGGCATGGTAATCGTTCTCTCGGGCCTGCTCGGCGCCATGTTCCTGAGCTACCCGGCCAGGAATATCGGCGTTGCCTGCGGCGTGGCGTGGAATGCCTACCGTATCGATCTGCCAACGCACGAGAAGGTCATCGAGGCGCTGATGGAGCTGTCCGTGCGTTCACGCAGCAAGGGCATGATCGCCCTCGAGGATACCGAGGCGACGACCACGATCAGTTATCTCAAGCGCACGCTGTCCCTGCTGGTCGATAACTACGGCATCGAGGAGATGCGCGAAATCCTCGAAACCGAAATGTATTACTTCAAGCAGCGCCGCATACAGCACGAGCGGCTGATACGTCACGCGGCCAGGCTGGCGCCCGCATTCGGCGTGGCAGGCAGCGTGATCGGCTTGATCGCGATGTTATCGGGCATCGGCGATCCCGACGTAATCGTGAAGTCGATTCCCATCGCGCTGACTTCGACCCTGTACGGTATCGTGTTGAGCAACTTCTTTTTGACGCCGATGGCGGAGAACCTGCATTCGAAGACCCAGAACGAATTGCTGATTCAGAAGCTGATCACGGATGGCGTCATTGCCATTCGCTACGAGCAAAATCCCTATCGCCTGGTGAAACGGCTGGAATCCTTCCTGACCCCGGCGGCCCGGCACGAAAACCAGTACAGCTTCGAGGAAATCCGGGACAAGATCCAGGACATGAAGCACGAGGTGGCCGAGGAAGTCGCCTGAGCCGGTCACGGATTAGCGCGGGCAAGAACCCGCTAAACCGTCGGCATGAGCCAGGGGCAATACCGGTTACCTAGTCCAGGCCGAGCCTGTATTCACTCCAGCGGGATGCGCCCGCGGTAAAACCGAGCAATCGATCGGAGGTATGCACGAGCACCTTGCTCGCGGTTACATTGACCTCTTGCACGGTTTCGCCGGGCCGCATGCGCACCTCCGTAAAAGACGTTGCACCGACCGCGAGGCCGAAGGCCCGGCTTTGCGTGATCACCGCGGCGACGTAATCCCCCGATTTAACCGCCAGCAGTTCGTCTCTCACCGGCAGCCTGGTTTCGATAAACCTGTTGGAGAGGGCACTGTAGCCGACAGCACGGTTGTCGGTTACCAGCAGGGCCAGGGAGGGAGACAGCAGCGCGGTGGTTACCTTGTCGGGTTCATCCGTTTGCAAACGCAATATGTGCCAGGAGCGGGAGGACGTGGATATTACGAGGAACCGGGAACCGGTCAGAAAGGCAGCCAGTTTGCCGCTGGTATCACGCCATAACACCTCTTCCCTCGGCTGCAGGCTTACGGGTTTGGCCTTTGTACCCCGGACAACGGCGATAACTTCGCGGTTCCCTTCAACGATATCGATCAGTGGTTCGGTATCATCGAAGGCCCTGGCGGAACCCGCGGAAAGACAAAGGCACAGGAAAACCAGGAGGGCCGGGACTATCCGATGTTTCGACATGGTGCCTCTGCGGGAAAGGTGCTTTTGTTCGAGCAACTGTTGCATAGTATTGCACGGCTGCGAATCCAAAAGCATCCTGCTGCAGCAAAAGCAAGCGCCCTGCCCGGTCGAGGTTCGAGCACTCCGGGGGCGATAGCGGGCAGCTCGCGCAGAAACCTGTCGCGAACTGTTTATGTACTGCCCACAAAAAAGCCATGGACATATAATGCGTGTTGTGTTGATCAGGATCGTTTAGCTTACGGACACAAGGAGAAATCAATGTTGTCAACCAGCGCCAGGCTCATACTGTTTATTGCCGCCGTATCCGGCCTGGCAGCCTGCGGCTCACAACTGGAAAAACAGTTCCTCGGTCCCGACCCGCAGGATTTGATAAACGGCGGCGCCACGCGCATTGGCGGAGAACAAACGCGAGCCCATGTTTCCGGCAACACCGAGATCTGGGAAGAAGGCAACGTGTACTACAAGCCCGACGGAGAACTCGAGCTGCGATGGCGCAAGGCCAGGTTCAAGGGATCCTGGGAAGTTGCCGCCAACGGGGTCGTGTGCTGGACAATCCCGGCCTGGCAGAAACTCGATATCCCGGATGGCAACAGCCTGCAAACCGCGAGGTCGGCACGCAATTGCCATTACTATCTCGATGACAACGGCAGGATTACCACGGTCCAGGGCAAGCGCGTCGTCGGCGTAAATCAAATCAGGAAAGGCAGAAATCTCTGATCCGAACCGCGAGGCGAGCGATTTGCGGCGGCCCCGCTCGCTTCGCCCGCAAAGCACGTTCCGGCGCACTACACCGATGCGATTTCGATGCCGGGAGTCTGTCGTCCTTCGACCTGCACCGGCTTCTGCGCCTGGCCAGTTTGCCGGCAGCTAGCTAACCCTACCCGTTACCTTCGAGACTCACTGCCGTGATGACCGGAATCAAAAACCAGCACTCGATCCTGGCCGGTGCGCTTTATCAACCCGATGCCCGGATCGGAATGATCGAACTCCTCGCCGTTCAACAGCAGCTTGAAAAGCCGCGCGGCCTCGGGAGTCGAGGGTGAATTGAAATGTCGATGCACAGAATTGCTGAAGCGGGTCAAGTCAAGGTATCGAGCATTGCCGGCGAGATCATCGGCGTGAAAATCGGCGCCGACGCCCGTCCCCAGCCGGGGGCCCGGCTTTTCACCGACCTTTCTGAAAAACATGTTGGAAACTCCCAGCACCAGGTCTCCACGGTGCTGCAGGATATAGACCTTGTCCGCGAAGTCGACTTTTTCGACCCACTCCCGGTGCGCATCCCAGGGCACGTCCGCGCTATGCAGGACTACCGAGTCAAACAGGCTGTTCGAAAGCTGGCCCGGCTCGTAGAACTCCTGGAGGAATATTTTTATCGGTATATTCCCCATGCTGTGCGCCATCAGCGTGATATTTCTGTCTTTACCCGGGCCGGGATTGCGGGACAGGTATGCATCGAGATCACGCAGTAGCCGTGACACCCCATCCGCCGAGTTGATCGCGTGCTGGTAGGGGCGAACGCTGGAGTCGCCCCAGGATAGCCAGCGGACCATCACGAAGACGGTGTCGCTGTAGGATTCTACGGACGGAATCATCCCCGGCGCAAAATTCGACTCGAAATTCTGCCCCCTGCCGTGAATGTAAAAAACGATACTGCGGTTATCCCGCGTCTGGAAAAGCATATCGAACAATTCATCGCTTCGGTCCAGGCTAAACGGCCGTTCCAGCCCGGTTTCGATGGTAAAGAGCTCGATTTTCTCGTTGCCAACCCTCCTGATGTTCCATTCCCCCCCGGCATTATGTCCGGCGGCCCACCAGCTCCCCTCGAGGCGTTCACCGTTCCCGACCATCCACTCACCGTATACCTTGTTTCCGAATGGGTAAGTCACCGACCCGTCACCAAACACCTCGAACCTGACCTTTTCGCCATCGACGGTTCCGGTAAAACGGAACATACCCGCGCTATCAGTCGCGCTGATCCGGTCGCCACGCTGCTCCACTTTCAGGATCAGGTTCCGGTAGCGCCGGGTAAAGTACCAGTGGTGATTGTTGGTTATTTCCGAAATGTAAGTTCCGGACAGATCGACCTTGCCCGACTCGCTAGCGGGTTCTGCTGAATCTACGGCCGGTTTCGCCGGACTGGATGATCGATTACCGGTGGCCACCCCCTCGCCGGCATATCTTTGCGCGCGGTGTTGCCCGGTTCGCAGCAGGTTCCACTTGCCCGATGCACCACCGCCGCCGTTGGTATGCCATTTGCCCTCGAGCCTGCCGGCATCGGCGCCGATTTCCCAGGTTCCGTTGATTTCGTTGCCGCGGATGATGTAGAACCTGACGACACTCCCCTCGCGCCTGCCATTGATCCTGATATTCCCCGAACTATCCGTACCCGTGATCGTGCTGCCGTCCTGTTGCAGGGTGATTTGCATGCTCCGCTGCCTGGTCGTAAAAACGGTTCTGCCGCCGCTCTCGGTTATTTCGGAAACGTAGGTGCCCGACAGATCGAATGCAGCAACCGTATGCGCCGGGCCGGTACTCGATCCTGCCGCTAGCGCATGCCCTGTCGGGCTCTCCGGTACTCGAGTGCGGGATTTAGCCGGGAATGAGGGCGCATAGGATAACGCGGAAAATGCAACAAGACCGCCCAAACCGCCAGGCGGTGCCGTGAGCGCGCATCCCTGCACGAGTGCCGCCATCGATACCAGCGCGAGCAACCTGTATACCGACCGGATACATGGAGCCTGGGATTCCATGACCACATGATAAAGACGAATCTTTAACGCTTCAAACCTGGCTGAAACCCCGGTTCGGGCTGATCTCGGCCAGCAGGTGAATCAGCCGGACGCCTCTTGCTGCCGTTTTGCCGGTTCCATAGAGCCGGCTTCCTCGCCCGGTTTTCGCGGCAATGGTGCCGCAACCGGGCGACCCGTGCCCGCCAACAAACGTCGGACAAGTCCGCGGTACACCGCTGAGCCCATTGTCAATTTACCCAAAATGGGGGATGTGCCGGCGGCTTGCCGCTGTTAGTTTCCATCCGTAGGCATGAACACTCAGGATCATGAAATATGAGTGGAGATAATACCGGCCTGTCCTGGGACGGGCTTGACGTCACCGATGACAGCGAGCGTCGCTACACGACGGATGTATCGGTAACGCTGTCTAACCTGTCCACCAGGAAACGGGCTCAACGCCGGCGCCGGGAACTGCGTGCACAGCTCGTGCGCGAGCACATGGAAAGCACCAGGCGAACCCCCACGCTGCTGCAGTCGCTGCTGGCCAGGTTTGCGCGGTAATCTCGCCGTAACAACGCGGGCAGCCTGTTCCCGCCCGCGCCCCGACATCATCGCCTTCAGCTATCCCGCGATGTAATCTCGACCAGGTGATAACCGAACTGGGTTTTCACCGGGCCGTGAACTTCACCGACGGCTTCGTTGAAAACCACGGTATCGAACTCGGGCACCATCTGTCCCGGCGAAAAAGAACCCAGGTCACCGCCCCGCTGTCCCGAGGGACACTGGGAATGTGCTGCCGCCATTTCAGCAAAATCGGCACCGTCGACGATTTGCTGTTTCAGGTCATTACATTCTTCTTCGGAAGCCACCAGGATGTGGCGTGCGCTGGCTGTAGCCATGTCGTGTTTCCTCTTTGTTGGGGATCAAGCGCGAACAACGGGTCGCGTGCGGGCTTCGATTCGCATGGCCTAACCCATGCCGGGTTTCCAGATACCGACCTCGGCCCGTGGCGGCGGCGCGTGTACCTGTTGCGCAATGTCCTGGGCCACGTGGCGGGTAAACGCAAACAGTTGCTCCAGGATTTCCTCTTTTTGCGTATCCGGCATGTCCTGCTCTCCCAGCAGGCAGCCCACCACCGCGCACATGTATTGAGAGGCCACACCGGGATCCTGCGCATTCGTGTCGTGCTGGATCAGGAACTGGTGCATCTGGCTGACCAGCTGGACCGACAGTTTGAGTTGGCTCATATCAAGGGGCTCGGAAATCGAAAACAGCGGCGCATTGTACATGAAGGCGCCTGTTCGCGGTAAATCGAAAGGACGATCGATCGCTTACAGGCGGGAACAACGCAACGCGGACCGGTTGCGCCGCAGCCCAAAAGTGGTGCCGGAAAGAGGACTCGAACCTCCGACCCACGCATTACGAATGCGTTGCTCTACCACCTGAGCTATTCCGGCGCTTTTGGATAGTGAAACTATACCAGCGAATCGCGAGGATTTCCGCGCCGATTTATGCGCCGGGTCAACCTGGCCGGGGCGAGTCAAATCCCGCAGGCGCTCAATCCGCGGGCGGAATCAGCACCAGCTTGCCGGTGAACTGCTTGGACAGGAACGCTTCCTGCGCGGCAACGATTTCGGCCAGCGGGAAAGTCTTCGCGACCACGGGGCGAATTTCGCCGCGCTCGATATAACTCACCAGGTTGGCGAACACCTCGTCTTCCTGGAAGGTGCAGCCGAACAGCGTCAGGTCCTTGAGGTAGAGCGTGCGCACGTCGAATTCGACCAGCGGCCCCGCGATTGCGCCGGCGGTCACGTAGCGTCCGCCGCGGCGCAGCACATCGAGCAACGGCGGCCAGCCCTCGCCGGCGACCAGGTCGACGACCACGTCGACGCTGTCCCGATCCAGCTCGGCGACCAGGTCGGCGTTGCGATCGAGCACGCGGTCGGCACCGAGCGCGGCGACCTCGTCGGCCTTGGCCGCGCTGGCGAGCGCCAGCACCTCGGCACCGCGTCGTTTGGCAAGCTGCACCGCGGCCGAACCCACGCCGCCCGAAGCGCCGGTGACCAGCACACGCTCGGCGGCGACGCCCGCACGGTGCAGCATGCCTTCGGCGGTCGAGTAGGCACAGGGAATCGATGCCAGTTCCGCGTCGCTCCAGTCACAGTCGACGCGATGGGTCTCGCGCGCCGGCGCTTTCGCGTACTGCGCGAACGCGCCGTCACACTCCGAGCCAAAGGTCCAGCACTCGTAAGGGCGATAATCGACGTAGCTGCGCAGCATGTTGCGCACCAGCACGCGCTCGCCGATGCGCGCGCCATCGACCCCCTCGCCTGCCGCCACGATACTGCCGCAGCAATCGGCACCCTGGATGCGCGGGAACCGCAGCGCTTCGCCCGACCAGGACGCATCGTCGTCGTCGATACTGTCGAAGCCGCCGGCGCCGCCGGTATTGGTCGCGTCGGTGACCTTTTTCGAGTACCAGCCGATACGGGTGTTGATGTCGGTGTTGTTGATACCGGCCGCGGCAACGCGGATCAGGACCTCGCCCGCACCCGGTACCGGCACCGGTACATCCTCGCGGTAGTCGAGCATTTCGGTACCGCCATGACCGGTCAGGTAAACAGCCGCCATCGTGGCGGGAACGGGCTTGTTCATGTTCGGGGCTCTCTCTTCGCCGCAGCGGCGCTTGACTCGGCGCAGTATATCGCATGCAATCGGGTAACAAGACGGTCGCAACCGACCCGGAATCCGCCATGGGCGACACAGCCAGCGCAATCGAAATCCTGCCGCAAACGGTGCACATCGGCGCCGAAATCCGCGGCGTGGATTTGACCCGGCCGCTCAACACCGCGCAGATCGACGTCATCCGCCAGGCCTTGCTGGAGTGGAAAGTCGTGTTCTTTCGCGACCAGCACCTCGACCATGCCCGGCACATCGAGTTTGCCCGCTGCTTCGGCGAGCCGACGCCGGCGCACGCCGTGTTCGGCGGCGATCCGGACTATCCCGAAATCTACCCGGTCAGCAAGCAGCGCACGGCATTCGCGGCCCGGCCGGAGGCAACCCGTGCCTGGACCGACTGGCACACCGACGTCACCGCCGCGATCAATCCGCCGTTCGCGTCGATCCTGCGCGCGGTGGTGGTGCCGCCCTACGGCGGCGATACCCACTGGTGCGACACCACCGCGGCCTACGCGGCCCTGTCGGCGCCGATGCGCGCACTGGTCGACGGGCTGCGAGCAACCCATCGATTCAAGACCGCGACCGACGACGCGGACGCCGATGCCTACAACCGGCGCGTGGCCCGCAACCCGCTGATGGCGGAACACCCGCTGGTTACCGTGCACCCGGAAACGGGCAAACGCGCGCTCTACACGAGCCAGGAGTTTACCCGCGATATCGTCGGCATGACGCCGCACGAAAGCACGGCGCTGCTCGAGTTCCTGTGGGAACACTGCATCCGCGCCGAGTTTTGCGTGCGTTTCAAGTGGGAGCCCGGCAGCATCGCGTTCTGGGATAACCGCGCGACCCAGCACCAGGCCATCCGCGACGTCTACGAGACCGACTTCGAACGCGAGTTCTATCGCGTGACGCTGAACGGCGACGTTCCGGTCGGGG